>NZ_AP012324.1:600000-1200000 GCF_001025175.1 Bifidobacterium breve DSM 20213 = JCM 1192 | reverse complement strand
TAGAAGTCCCGCATGGTCGAATAGTCGCCGAGTTCGGATTTGCCGATCACATCGTTCTCGTATATGCCATCCTTGTCCTCGTAGTAGTTCTTGAACCAGTCGGTATCCAGCAGCTTGCGCAGCTGCTGGAGGGCGCCTCGGGCTGCTTCCGCGTTGGTCTGGCTGTTGTCGAGAATGTCGCGTTCCACCGAGCACTGCCAGTAGACATACGCCTGTCCTTCCCCACTTCCCTTGGCATACAGCGAGGACGCGGCCTGCGCCTTGGGTATATTCGCTGGAAACGCATCGCCGTTCATCAGTTCAAAGGGGAAATCCTCGACGGTCGCCTTGTATTCCTCGTTCGCCTGCTGCCAGGTCAGCATGCCGCCACTTCCCGAGGTGCCGCCGTTCGGAGTCGTCCCGCAACCGGACAGCAGCATCACTGCGGTCAGAATGGCGGCCCTGCGTCGTGTTCCCGATTTCATCATCATGCTCCTTCGGACGATTGCACAACTGTCGCCAACCATTAGCCCACAGACGGCGATCCGGGAGCAAAAGACTGTCATGCGCGCGCATGACAACGATACGTCGAGGAGCATGGGATGCGCATACGATGGGCGGCATGACAGACCTATCGGACTCGCATACCATCTCCATCGGGGTGCTGGACAACGATTCGCTCGCCCTCAACGCCATAGCCGTGATGACGAGCCGTCTCTCCCCGCGGTTCCACATCATCTGGAGCACCACGTCCCCGGCGATGGCATTGCAGCGCTGCATGACCCACGGCGCGCGACCCGACGTGCTGGTCGTCGACATGGCCTTGGGAGGCATCACCGGCGCGGACATATGCGCCAGAATCCGTCGGCGCACTCCGACGATCGGCTTGGTGTGCGTCACCTCCTATGACCTTGATCCATATCGGCAAGACGCGGTCGAGGCGGGCGCACAATGCCTGATAGCCAAAGATGACATCGTCAAAGAGCTCCCGCAGGCCATACGATGCGCGGCACAGGGCGAGCCCGTCCCCGGCACCGGATTCCCCACCGCACGGGAAGCCAATCGCAAACTCAACGAAGGACACGCGACCGAGGGCCGGCTGCCGGAAAACGACAAGCCATCGCTGTCCTCCAGGGAACGGGACGTACTGCGCCTCTACGCGCATGGATCATCCACCGACGAGATAGCCGCGCTCCTGAATGTCAGCAAGGGCAGCGTCTTCACCTACGTCAACAGGGCATGCCGCAAGCTCCATGCCGCCGACCGCAAGGAGGCCCTCGCCATATGCGCCCGATACGATCTGCTCTGAACCGTATACACCACCCAGCCATACTGGCCGCGGGGCTGGTCCTCGCAGTGGCGATCCCCGTAGAGATGGGCGTGTACTCATCCCAGAACCTGCTGTCATGGTCGACCATACGCATATCGCTGCTCGTCGCCGTCCTGTGCGCCATGCTCGGAGCGGCACCGGTATGGGCCGCCTGTCTGCTGTTCGCGGTCTCAGGATACGCGTTGCTGTGGCTGTTCTCGCCGTTGACGACCATCATGATCGCCGCACTGACCTCCATAGCGGTCCTCTCGTTCGTCAAACCCCGCCTTGGAGCCGCTTCCGCACTGGCGGCCCTCGCCGCCCTCGCCGCGAACAACATGCAGAACAACCTCACCTCGTCGAACATCGTAGGCATGATCATCATGTGCCTATGCCCATTGTCGCTGGGGTTCAGTCTCAACCTGCTGTTCGCCCAACGGCAGGCGACCGCGACACTCAGGCAACGACTCGACCGCGAACACACGGCGCGTCACCTGCACGACACCATCAGCAACGACCTCGCCTACATGATCCTGCGCATCGACCAGGCAAGCCGCAGTGATTGCCCCGCCGATCGGGAGCAATATCAGCGCCAACTCACCGATCTGCGCGCCATCGCCGAAATGGCGCTCGACCACACCCACCAGGTGATACGACAACTTGAACGCACCGACAAACCAGACGATCGCAGCCGCATCGTCAAAACAAATAACGACGACAAAACCGACAGGAAAATCGAACAGCAGCGTGAACGGCTTGACGGCATCATTCAATCGCAACGACGTCGCCTTGGCGGCCTCGGATTCCAAGGTGACGACATCCTCGGGACGTTCGACCATCCACTGGCGGACGACATCCTCGACCTTCTCGAAGGACTGCTCAACGAACTGTACGCGAACATCGCCAAGCACGCCGCCCCGCACGAATGGTACGCCGTCACGATCTCCTTCGACCGGCGGCACGTCATCATTTCGGCAAGCGACGTACTAAAGGACGAAGCGGTACGGCTCGGACTCGGCAGCGGCCTCAAGAGATACCGAACCGTTATCGAATCCATGTCCGGGACGTTCGACATCACCGATGATTCCGACAACTGGAACGCGAACATCACCATTCCATTGTCTGTAACACGCCGGTAAAGGGAATGACGGCCTCCAGCTGCCAGTGGGCTTGTTCGGTGTCCGGCTGGCTTGCGCTGGTGTGTGTTCTTCGAGCGAGTCGATGACCTCGTGCGTGTGGCCCATGGCCCGGCTGGCGGCGTCGCGCAATTCGTCGAGCTGTTGCTGGTATTCGTGTTCGTCGGCGGGCATGCCGTCGGTCCCGGCGTGACCATCGGGACATCCAGCATGAGGATTACGCCCGTGACAAGCGCCGGCCACAGGAACCGGTCCGGGCGGAACATGCCGCCGACCAGGCCGGCAAGCACAGCCAGAGCCAACATGATATCGCGCACGGTCGCGGTGCCGGGGACCCGTGCCGCCATCGAGAACACGTACTCCGCGAGCACCGCCACGGACAATACGGCGCAGGACGCCGCGATCACCGGATGCCCGGCATGCCGCAGGCCAAGCCGGTCGGAAAGCCGGGGCAGAGCAGATCGTATCTGGCGCATGCGTCCAGCACCTCCTTGCGGCTGGCGACTCCCAGCTTGTCGGCCACGCGGTGCACGTACGTGAACACGCTGCCCGTCCCGCCGCTCCTGCGACGGATGCGCCGGCACACGTCAGCGCCCGTGTTTTTTTTTCCCCCCACAACGCCATATCCAACACCAGTGCATCCGGCCTGGTATGCGGGTTATGGCAATGCTCGATCGCCACTGCGGGCGAACCCGTGCCCCCGCATGACATGGAAGTCCTTGGATACGGCCGAGATCATCGCGCACATCGCATCCAGGGCGAACGGATCATTGTCCAATACGGGCGATACGGATCGACCGCGCCGCAGCCCCGGTCATGTCATCATGTCCCATGCCGCTCATCGTGGCCACGGTCGCAGCCGGACAAAACCTGCTATCATGCGATTACTTGACACGATGTTGCGCTTGCGGGCGCGAACGGATTGAATTGGACTAACGGGTTTTATGTAGGGATGCCGAGGAGGACAACCATGAATCAGGGGAGGGCTCGACTGGAACGAATTCGGTGATGGAGGGCTTTGCGAAATCCCCGGTCAATCGATTTGCTGACTGGTTGGGATGGGGATTCGTCTTCCTCGGAGCGGGTATAGGAGCGTTTCTGGGTGTCGTCGCGTACGTTCAACACTGGATTAGCTGACGGCTTCGAATAGTTCTCCGACCGCTTCTCGGATTTGCCGGGTGGCATGAGGTTTTCGACCGCTCACGTAGTGGCGGCGACCTCACGCTAATCAGTAATACACACTTTGATCTAGCAGACCCTACGGCTAAGGCTAGGAGGCCGACGATGGGAAACCGCGTATGGAAAGGTGAATCTTCCGCCGGTGGCCGGGCCGGAACGATCATCGCTTTGGGCATCGCGGCGTTGGTAGTGGCGGGAGTATGGTTCGGATGGACTCGATACTAGGGCTATAGTCCGGTTTCGAATCTGTCGCAGACGTTCTCGATCTCATTTTCCGAGGATGCGCGGGCAATCGTCAGCAAGGACGAGGAAAGCTTTCATGGGGACGGATACCGGTACGTGAAGGTCGCCGCTGACCCAGAACAAGTCGACGGCACCATTCTGGACGGCAGGGATTACTCCAGTGGCCAACTGCCCCAGGAGAACATCCGCATAATCAAGGAAGCGGATGCGACCCTGCGATTGAACCTGGGAACACAGCTCGATGCGCTCTACGACCGGCCTCATAAGGAGATAACCAACGAGGGCGGCACGCTGATCATCATCCATGATGCCGATTCCTCGGAATGGCATTTCTTCGAATGCCTCGTCTGAAAGCTGAGCACTCCCGAAACATATGCGATTGTCCTGAAGAAGAGCCCAGACCAACCAAGCCCCGATTATCCAGATAAAAAGAAACCCCCAGTGCATCACGGCTGAGTCGAAGACCGTCCGGAGAGGCCCTTTGGGGGAATTCTTGATATATCATAATGAGCCATGAGCCGACAGTCAAATTCAACAACTGATTTCCTCTCACGGACTCCAAGGAAAGGAAGTCCGCGGGAGAAGGCGCTGCGCGCGTGCATTACCGATGAACGGCTTGCCACCTACAATTATGAGGCTCAAAGACGTTCATGCCCAGCGCTAGAGCTGTACCTGTGGGATCACGACATGGCCAGCGCCTGTATGGGCGACATCGCCATCCTCGAGGTCGCTCTGCGCAACCGCATGGACCGGCAACTCTCCCTCCTCGCTCTGGAGCAGAATGGCACTGAAGACTGGTATATGGCAGGGCTACAATTCGATGACCGAACCCAGTACCAGATTCGTGAAGCGTGGAACCATCTCACCCCGCACCAGCGAAAAAATCATACGCATGGCCATCTCATAGCGTCATTGACATTCGGATTTTGGCGCAATCTCTTGGAAGACGGCGGAACAATCCACACGAAGTGGCCAGACCAGCGCCGTGCAGATTATGAGAACGATTTATGGCGCAAAGGACTCGATAAGACATTCTCCAATGGGCGCCAGTATGCCCGTGCAGTGGAAGAACGCTGGACGAGAAAGTACGCGCTGGATATCGTAAAAACAGTGCATGCCCTGCGTAATCGGGTCGCTCACCATGAGCCGCTTGTCAACGGCATACCTCTGCCGGGTGAGAATCGACGGATTGCATTGGAGAATGCGACGCAGGCGTGCTTCGCTCTGGCGATGATCCTGGACCGAGACCTACACGCATGGTTGATGGATAACAGCAAGATGAAACTTGTGCTCGAACACGAGCTGAAGCCTAATGAATAGGTAGTGAGTATCGTTTTCGCCAATCATCTCTTCAGTGGGAATGGCAATGAGCTGCAGCGACACCAACAGATTCCTTAGGATCCGACACCGGCACGTCCGGCCTGGTATGCGGGTTATGGCAGTGCTCGATCGCCACTGCGGGCGAACCCGTGCCCCCGCATGACATGGAAGTCCTTGGATACGGCCGAGATCATCGCGCACATCGCATCCAGGGCGAACGGATCATTGTCCAATACGGGCGATACGGATCGACCGCGCCGCAGCCCCGGTCATGTCATCATGTCCCATGCCGCTCATCGTGGCCACGGTCGCAGCCGGACAAAACCTGCTATCATGCGATTACTTGACACGATGTTGCGCTTGCGGCCATGCGCAGGTTGAATGGGATTGCGCCACGAAAGGATATGCCATGAACGATCTGCTGATTATCGACATGCTGCCCACGTACGGGCTGCTGTTCTACCTGCTGATCTCGGTATTCGTCTTCGTGGGATGCCGTGGCCTGCGCCGGAGGACCTCGGATCGTGGCCTGCTGCGTTTTGCCGTAGGCGCGTTCTTGGTTGTTTCCGCGCTCGGCGCCGTGTTCGCTGCGCTGGTGTATATCATGGCAGCGCCTTTGGCGCAGCCGGATATGGTCGACTTCTACCGCATGTACCGGCCAGGAGCTCTGATCTTCCTGCTGGGATTGTTCATCATACAATTTGTCTTCGGCGTCGCTGCCGTGTATCGGGGAAAGTAACCTGGTATATCCTGCGATAAACGCATTGGCAGACACTTGCTGCCTATCTGTAAACACACCCTAGATAAGGCTTGCGGCCGTTGGCCGAGCACAGTAGTAGTGTGGTCTGCTGTGTCAACAGGAGGAGTGTGACCAATGCGGCTGATTGAGACATGGCTGGCGGACCAGGAACGCGCGTTTGACTTGTTCGCGAAATTCCCGGCGGAGGAGACGGGATTCGAGAACCCAGCGGCCGGCATGAATCGTGAACGGTTCGCCGCATATGTGCGAGGGTTGCGTGATGAGTCGCTTGGCGTCGGCTTGCCGGACGGCTGGGTGCCAGCCACCAAATACATTCTCGTCAACGATGAGGGCGACTATGTGGGCATCTTCAACCTGCGTCACCGGCTCACCGACTTCCTGCGCAACGGTCCGGGCCACATCGGCTACGGTGTCGCCCGCGAATACCGCGGTCACGGCTACGCAACCGCCGGGCTCAAGCTCACGCTTGCCAAGGCCCGCGAGCTCGGCATCAAGGAGGCTTACCTGAGTGTCCACAAAACCAATCCGGCAAGTCTTGCGGTGCAGCAGCATTGCGGCGCACGTATCGACCATGAGGACAAGACGGAATACTACACACGCATCGCCACCTGCACGGAGAGCGATGGCCTCTATGCGCGAGGCGATTGACGGCGCCTCTTGCGTGTAAATGGCCGATTATCAATCGGTTTTAATCGATTTCGCCTCGGTCGATAAAGTCGCCGTCGAGGAACCAATAATCGTGCGGATTTCCGCGTAGCGCCGTGAACGGCGTCAGTTCCACGCCCTGCGCCGCGGTTTTGCTCAGCAGATAGGCGCGGATAATCCACGGATACCATCGCCGGCGACTTCAATGGCGAAGATTTCGTCAAGCCACTGTGACGGAAGATTGGGGCTGCCGTTCGACCGCAAATTTCCTGTAAGCAGCTCTACAACCCGCAAAACTCTAATAATGTTGCATTGGCGCCTTAATCATCCATAGTTAAGGCACCAATGCAACATACGATTCGCTTACCCACGCAGCCATCCGACGATGGTTGGGATAGATTGTTCGGCGAAGCGGTCTATGGCGTCGGCGGTGACGTAGGCGTGGGCGGTGAGGCGCAGGTACAGTTCGCCGTCAAACTGGGTGACCGCGACTTCGGCGTGCAGTTCGTTGAGGATTCGGTCACGGAATACCGGGCATAGGGCGTCCAGTTCCTGCGGCGTGCGGTTTCCGTGGGGCAGCTTCACCAGGCGCATGGCGGGGGAGGGAATGCGCACCGGCGACGAGCAGTCCTCGCCGCCGACCTCGCTGGCCGCCTCGGATACCCGACGCTCCGCGTAATCGGCAAGATCGGACATGTACCGGCGCACGACATCCCAGCCCCACAGGCGCTCGATATCGCGCAAGGACTCGGGCGCGGCGATCGGACCGCATAAATCCTGGGTGCCTTGCTCGTCGAATCGCTCCGGGAACGGGTCGGCGAAACCCCACGAGTCGATCAGCGGCCACAAATCCTGACCATCCTGACCGCCTTCGGGCGGAATCACCAGCAATGCCGTGCCACGCGGCGCACACGGGAACTTATGAAAATTGCCGACCCACCAATCGGGCTGCAGTCCGCCGACCGGATCGGCCAGTTGGGCGGGAGCGTGCGCGCCATCAACCAAAAAGCGGATGCCGCGGCGATGGGCTTCGGCGGCGATGCGCTGGGCCGTAAACAGCATAGCGGTGGCGGAAATAATCTGGTCCAACACGATGAACGACGTATGCTCGCTCATCTGCGCGGTCACGGCGTCGACCACGCCATCCTCGTCGGCGTCAATGGTAACTGGTGCATCTTCCTCATCCATGCGAATGATACGAATCGCCTTTCATCCCAATGATTTCGCTCTCGTGGCCGATACCCGCGTGCCGTCATGTTCCGTACCTTGGAATCAGAAGTCGAGAGATATGGTCCGAAACCGAATGGAGCGGACCGAAGCAGGGAGCATTGAAGATGGGATTTCTCAAGAACTTTTCCGAACCGTTTGCGTTCGCGCTGGCATTGTGGCCGTTTGTGTCCATGCTGCTGACGGTGCCGGTGCTGGCGTTGCTATATCATCGCGACAATCGCATCCGACTGTCGTCGGCCATAGTGGCGTATGGCACGGTGCTGTACCTGCTCGGCCTGCTGTGCTTCACACTGTATCCGATGCCGGCCGATGCGGCGGCCTATTGCGCCGCGCACCATCTGACGCCACAGCTCAATCCATTGCAGTTCATCGGTGACATCCGTACCGATGGTCTCACCGCCGTACTGCAAATCGCGTTTAATATCGTGTTCTTCCTGCCGTTGGGCTTCATCATGGGCCGTATCTGGCGTTGGCCGCTGCCGGTTACCGCAGTACTGTCATTCGCCACGTCGCTGTTTCTGGAGACGATGCAGCTGACCGGCCTCATGGGCGTGTTCCCGTGCGCCTACCGTCTGTTCGACGTGGACGATCTCCTGTGGAACACGACCGGCGCGCTGATCGGATTCGCGCTGGCCATGCTTTCGCTGCGCCTGATTCCGGCGCGGGTCGCCGATATGACGCCGACCACCACACCAGGCTTCATGAGGCGGCTGATCACGTTCATCATCGACATGACGCTGATTGCGTTCGCCGTGATGCCGACGCATCTGTTCGTCATGATCGTCCGCTCGAACCTGCCCTCGGGCTCCAATGGCTCATGGCAGTCGATGGAACCGTTCGACTGGACCGGTTCGATCCTCTTCCTGGCGGCGCTCATCCTCTTCGAGGGCGTGGTGCCATGGTTGCGCGGCGGCTGCACTTTCGGCGGCAGTTTCACGCATATGACAGTGGAAACCCGGCCGCGAGAAGGCTGGCGGCGTGCGGCGTCCTATGTGGCGCGTATGGCGACGCTAATCATCGTGCTGCCATGGCATAGCGGCGGATTCAATCTGCTGGTGTTCATCGGCCTCGGCATCTTCTGGCTGGTCAAGCATCAGATGCCGTACGACCTGATTTGACATGGCTGATAATTCGTACTGTGAATTCCATACCATCCAGCAGTGGTATGAATCATGCTAGTGGATGACTCAACCACCGTATGCCAATAATATGACCGTCAGTCAGCAGGAGTGTGTCCGTCTGGCTGACGGTTGAGTACGTTCCGCACCGACATCCGGGCGCGGAGTATGCGTTCGCTGCATTCACAGCTCGGATTCGCTCCACCGGTCGGGGGTCGAGATCCGACGCAGCGGACCAATCAATGCAACGACCAGTTCAGCCATGGCACAGACCACAGCCATGCCCATCACCGCCGTGAAGCCAAGACCCGGCTGTTGCAGCAGCCAGCCGATCACGGTCGGGAGCGCAAGCACGGCGGCGGCAACGCGACACGTGAAGACAAGTGAAACTCGAATATGACGAAATGTACAGGTTAGGGAAATGGCACAACAGAAGCGCCGTGGGCCCAAACGGTGACCACGGCTTAGCACGACGAGTCAACGCGCATTAGCTGTCTGCGAACGACACCAACACCTTGTACATAACAATGCACCTTTGCAAAAAACAAACTCCGATTATTGTACCAGTTCGAGCACGGAACCAGGCACGTCACTGGGCGCAACATAATCGGCTATCAATGGTTTCTCGGCTTCGAGGGGCTGATTTCGTCCGGTGGGGACATCTACTTGGCTTTCGAGGGGCTGTTCAAACGCCAAACCGCGAGTATAAACGGCTTTGTGGCAACGACATGACGCCATTGTGGAGCCTTGTCTACTTGGGCATCAGCCCCTTGAAACGGAGATAGATCTCCGGTAAGCGCCAAATCAGCCCCTCGAAACCGAGCTAGGCGTTATTTTCGCGTTTACGCTGCCGTTCGAGGGCGTAATAGGCCGCGTAGCAGCAGGCAACGAACGGAATCATGCAATACAGGGTCGAACGCTGCGTCTCATCGAGCACCACGAGCACCAGCGCGCCGATGCACATCACGATGGCCAGCCACGGCAGCACCGGGAAACCGGGAGCGCGATAGCCGAGTTCGTCGGCGCTGTGCCCGTCCCGCGTCCATTCACGCCTAAACCGGATATGGCACACGCACACGGAGAACCACACCACCAGCGTCGCCAAGCCGGATACGGCGACCAACACCAGATACACAGTCGAAGCGGCGATCACGGAAGACAGCAGCGCCAGCAGCGAACCCGCCATGCTGAACAGTACGGCCCACACCGGCACGCCGCGGAAATTCGTCTTGGCGAAGCGCGCCGGGATCAGCCGCTCCTTGGCCAGCGACCACACCATGCGCGAGCACACGTACAGGCCGGAGTTCGCGGCGGAAAGCACAGCCGTCAGCACCACGAAGTTCATGATGTCGCCGGCGAACGGCATACCGATCGACTGGAACACCAGCACGAACGGGCTCGTGTCCACGCCGGCCTGATGCCAGGGGATCAAGGCCGCCATCACCAGAATCGAGCCGATGAAGAAAATTGCCAGACGCAGCACCGTGGTGTGCACGGCTTTGGGAATCGCGCGCGATGGATTTTTGGTTTCGCCGGCCGCCACGCCCACCACTTCGGTGCCGGAGAACGCGAACACCACGGTCAGCAAAGTCGAGAAAATAGGTGCGATGCCGCTCGGGAACCAGCCATCGGCCACGAAGTTGCCCAGCAACGGCGCGGAAGCATGGCCGGCAATCGGTATAGAGCCGAAGATTGCCAGCAGGCCGATCACAATGAACGCGATGATGGCGAACACTTTGATTGACGCGAACCAGAACTCCGCCTCACCATATAGCCGCACGGACATGATGTTGAGCGCGAACACCACCGCAATGAACACGGCCGACCACACCCAGGACGGCGAATGAGGAAACCACCGTTGCATCAACAGCCCTGCCGCCGTGAACTCCGAGGCGAGTGCCACCGCCCAGTTCAGCCAATACAGGATGGCGATGGTGAATGCGGTGCCGGGTCCGATGAATCGCTTCGCATACATGTGGAAGCTGCCGGCATACGGCATGGCCACGGACAGCTCGCCCAGCGAGACCATTACACAGTAGACGAGCAAGGAACCGACCGCGTAGGCGAGGATCGCGCCCAAAGGTCCGGCCTGATGAATCGTGTAACCGGAGCTGACGAACAGGCCGGTACCGATTACGCCGCCCAGGGAGATCATCGTCAGGTGGCGCGACTCCATTTTCCGTTCGAGGCCGGTGTCGTCCTTGGGATTGCCGGCTGACGCCATGCTTAAGTCTCCTTCGGTCAGATGGTCGGATGGTCAGAGGGTTGTGCCTCATGTCGGTTGTGCGGGCTGCACTCGATGCTGCCTACCATATGATAGCGGTAGATGAAACGGCTCACGAAAGGCGGAAGTGAAATGACGGGTTTGCTTATCGGATCGCATTTGTCGACGGCTGGCGGCTGGAACGAGCTGCTGAAACGCTCCCATGAGGAGGGCGGCACCGCGTTCGCGTTCTTTCCGCGATCTCCGTATGGCAAACGTTCCAAGGCGCTCGACCTGGCCGGCGCGGCGGTGTTCGGCGCACAGCTCAGGGCCGAAGGCTATGGGCCGTTGGTCGTCCATGCGCCGTACGTCTACAATCTGGCCGGCAAGGATGAGGCCAAGCGCGCATTTGCCATCGAGGCGCTGGCCGAGGATATCAAGCTGCTGACCGCCATCCGCGAGACCGGCCAGGAGGTGTATATCAACATTCATCCCGGCGCGCATGTGGGCCAAGGCGCCGAGACCGGCTGCCGGCTGATTAGCGAGGGACTGAATCAGGTGTTCGAACGTACGACCGGCGTCATGGTGCTGCTGGAGACCATGGCCGGCAAAGGCACGGAATGCGGGCGCAACTTCGAGGAGCTCGCCACGATCATGAACGGCGTGGAGAACAAGGCGAACGTCGGCGTCACATTCGACACCTGCCATGTGCTGGATGCCGGATACGACTTGGTGAACGACTACGACGGTGTGATGCGCCAGTTGGATGAGGTGATCGGCTTGGCCAAGGTCAAGGCGATTCACGTGAACGATTCGCAGTTCGGCCTCGACTCGCATAAGGATCGTCACGCCAATATCGGCGAGGGCCAGCTCGGCATCCCGTTTTTCACGCGACTGGTCAACGACCCGATCATGGCCAAGCTCCCGATGATCCTCGAAACCAAGGAGCAGACGCCCGCCACGCATCGCGACGAGATCGAGTTGTTGCGCGGATTGGTGCAAAAGTAGTCGTAGTCGACCAATGTCGAGCAGAAGAGACCTGTTTTTGACTGAGGGCCATACGAGGTTAGCTATCAGCGGGGCGTTGATTGATCCGTCTTCATATACAGCTGCATAGCCGGTTCCAGCTGCAAGAGCTCAAAACAGACGCATGGGTTCGGTGGAATCCAATGGCTGAATAAGACGTTTGCCATCGCTGTTCAGTGGCGCGACTTCGTGAAATTGCAGACGCCGGGAAAGCATGGTACCCGCTTCCCGCATGGAATCTAACAGTGCGGCTCCGTCAACGGAGCGGTCCAGCCATGAGGCAACCATATTCCGAGGAACCAGCAGGGGCATGCGATCATGCACCTTGACGAACTCGTCCGCGGCAGGACAGGTGATGATGGTTGCGGTCAGCTGCCATGGCGATGCGGGAGACGACCTCCACCATGAGTACAGGCCGGCCAAAGACAATAGTTCATCATGTGGCGCGTGAAAATAGAACGGCCTGCGACCTTTCCATTCGTAGTAGCCGGAAGCGGGGATGATGGCTCGCATGGATTTTGTGGATTCGGCGAACGCCGGCTTGACATGCGCAGACTCCACACGCGCATTATATGTGGGGTAGCTCAGCACTTTGCTGGCGCTCCATCGCGGCACCAGCGACCAATAGGCACCGGTCAGATGACGGCGGCCATCCTTGCCCTGTGCCACCACGCCAATGTTCTGCGTGGGTGCGATGTTGTAGGAAGGCTGTGGCAGAGTGTCAACGCGCACGTCATCCTCGTCTACCGCGAACTGTGAGGCCACGGCATCCCAATCCAAATCAAGCGCGAATCTCCTGCACATGCGCCCAGTCTATGCCATCAATGGAATCAATCCCAGGCCGTATGACCGATATTCATGGCGATTTTCCTTTTTGTTGGCCGCTCTGGTTCCGTAGCGATACGAACCAACGAGGAATAGCCCAGAATGTAGGACGCACAAGGCAATAAGGGCAGGGCGTGACCTAGAGTGACGCATGATCGCATACCAACAAAGGGAGGACCATGTCGGTTTTGGACGAATTGGTGGCGGGCGCACTGGAGGACCAGCAAACCCGCGAGCTCACCGTGTCTCTTGAGGATGTGAAGAAGGCCGCGCTGGCGGCCCCGGCTCCAATCGATGCGACACGATGGCTCAAGCGCGCCGATGGCATCCCGGTGATCGCCGAAATCAAGCGCGCGTCCCCGTCCAAGGGCCACCTCTCCGACATCCCGGACCCGGCCGCGTTGGCCCGCGAGTACGAGAAGGGCGGCGCAAGCGCCATTTCCGTGCTCACCGAAGGCCGCAGATTCCTCGGTAGCCTCGATGATTTCGACAAGGTTCGCGCCGCCGTGCATATTCCGGTGCTGCGCAAGGACTTCATCGTCACCGACTACCAGATCTACGAAGCCCGCGCCCACGGTGCCGATTTGGTGCTGCTCATCGTCGCCGCATTGGACGACGCCCAGCTCAAACATCTGCTGGATTTGGCGCACGAGTTGAGCATGACCGTGCTGGTCGAAACGCACACCCGCGAGGAGATCGAACGCGCATGTCAGGCCGGCGCCAAGGTGATCGGCATCAACGCGCGCAACCTGAAGAACCTCAAGGTGGACGTGAACAAATACAACGAACTCGCGGCCGATCTGCCCGATGACGTCATCAAGGTGGCGGAATCCGGCGTATTCGGCGCGGTCGAGGTCGAAGACTACGCCCGCGCGGGAGCGGACGCGGTACTGGTCGGCGAGGGCGTGGCCACCGCCGACGATCATGAACTTGCAGTGGAACGACTAGTAAAGGCAGGAGCACAAGTGAAAGCATCCGAAACAACCCCGCTCAGCGAACATCAGGGACCGTATTGGGGTCAGTTCGGCGGCCGCTATGTGCCCGAGGCCCTCATCACCGCCCTCGACGAGCTTGAGCGCGTCTACACGCAAGCCAAAGCCGACCCCGAATTCCACAAGGAATTCATGACGCTCCAGCAGCGTTACGTGGGCCGCCCGAGCCCGCTGACCGAAGCCCCGCGCTTCGCCGCACTCGTCAAGGAGAAGACCGGCCTCGACGCCCGTATCTTCCTCAAGCGCGAGGATTTGAACCACACCGGTGCGCACAAGATCAACAACGCGCTCGGACAGGCCTTGCTCGTCAAGCGCATGGGCAAGACACGCGTGATTGCCGAAACCGGTGCCGGCCAGCACGGCGTGGCCACCGCTACCGTGTGCGCCATGCTTGGCCTCAAGTGCCGCATCTACATGGGCCAGATCGACGCCCGCCGCCAGGCCCTGAACGTGGCCCGCATGCGTATGCTCGGCGCCGAAGTGGTCGAGGTGACCCTCGGCGACAAGATTCTGAAGGATGCCATCAACGAGGCCCTGCGTGACTGGGTCACCAACGTCAAGGACACGCACTACCTGCTCGGCACCGTCGCAGGCCCGCACCCGTTCCCGGCCATGGTGCGCGACTTCCAGAAGATCATCGGCGAGGAAGCCAAGCAGCAGCTTCAGGACTGGTACGGCATCGACCATCCGGACGCGATTTGCGCTTGCGTGGGCGGCGGCTCCAACGCCATCGGCGTGATGAACGCCTTCCTGGACGATGACCGCGTGAACCTCTACGGCTACGAAGCCGGCGGCAACGGCCCCGAATCCGGCCAGCACGCCATCCGCTTCGCCCCCGGCACCGGCCAGCTCGGCATGTTCCAGGGTGCCAAGAGCTACCTGCTGGAAACCGACGAAGGCCAGACGCTCGATACCTACTCGATCTCTGCAGGCCTTGACTACGCTTCCGTGGGGCCAGAGCATGCATGGCTCAAGGACATCGGCCGCGTGAACTACAGCTGGGCCACCGATGAGGAGGCCATGAACGCCTTCCGCGACCTAAGCCAGAGCGAGGGCATCATCCCCGCCATCGAAAGCTCGCACGCCGTGGCCGGCGCGTACAAGGCCGCCGCGGATCTGAAGGCCAAGGGCTATAACAAGGCCGTGATGATCGTGAACATCTCCGGCCGGGGCGACAAGGACATGGCCACCGCCGGCAAGTGGTTTGGCTACCTGACCGACGATCAGGCCGCCGCGCTCGATGTGGCCGGCGCCCACGGCGACACCGTCGCCTGACAAGAAGAGGAGATTGTTGATTATGACCAACGAAGCAACCACGCCGTCCGGCCAGCCGCTGGGCATCAGCCACAAGCCCAGCAAGTCGGGCGCTATGTTCACCAAGTTCAAGGCCGAGAACAAGCCCGCCTTCATCGGCTACCTGCCCTATGGCTTCCCCAACCCAGACGTCTCGCTTGACGCCTTCAAAACGATGGTCGAGCACGGCGTCGACGCCGTGGAAATCGGCCTGCCGTACTCCGACCCGGTCATGGACGGCCCGGTCATCCAGGCTGCCGCCTCCATCGCCCTGAACAACGGCGAGACCATCAAGCGCGTGTTCGAGGCCGTCGAAACCGTGGCCAACGCCGGCGGCGTGCCGCTCATCATGAGCTACTGGAACCTCGTGTACCACTACGGCGTCGAGCGCTTCGCCCGCGACTTCGAGAACGCCGGCGGCGCCGGTCTCATCACCCCGGACCTTATCCCGGACGAGGCGGGGGAGTGGATCGAAGCCTCCGACCGCCACGGACTCGACCGCATCTTCCTGGTCTCCCCGGACTCGTCCACCGAGCGCCTCGAAACCGTGG
Organism: Bifidobacterium breve DSM 20213 = JCM 1192; assembly: GCF_001025175.1. NCBI lineage: Bacteria > Bacillati > Actinomycetota > Actinomycetes > Bifidobacteriales > Bifidobacteriaceae > Bifidobacterium > Bifidobacterium breve. Next base: position 1,184,191 of record NZ_AP012324.1, on the reverse strand, counting down.
CCCGTAACGCGCGCGGCTTCGTGTACGCGGCCGCCCGCATGGGCGTCACCGGCGAACGCGCCACCATCGACGCCTCGCCCGAACTCCTCGTGGAACGTACCCGTCAGGCCGGTGCCGAGAACGTGTGCGTGGGCATCGGCGTGTCCACCGCCGAACAGGGCGCCAAGGTCGGCTCCTACGCGGACGGCGTCATCGTCGGCTCCGCGCTCGTGCACACCCTGCTCGCGGACGACAACAAGACCGCACGCGACCCGAAGGAAGGCTTGAAGCTGCTCGCCGCCAAGAGCGAGGAACTGGCCGAAGGCATCCACAACGCACGCTAAGACCTGCCGCCCCTAGAATCAGGGCGTATTCGGCACCTGCTTCCGTCATGGATTGCCGCCTGCGCCCTGGTAAAGGGATTATCCGCCATCGAAGCCATCGAGGAAAAGCTTGGACCCTGAGGCTCGACACATATGAAACGAGTACGCTGCCAAAGCGTGAGGCGTTCCTCGAGTCCCGGTTTCCATGCGGTAGTATGGCAGGCGGCATTAGCGAATACGAGTAAGTGAGGCACGATGAATCTGGCCTATATCCCCTCGCCGACCTTCTCTAAATTCCAGGTCGGCCCGTTTACCATCCACATGTATGCAATCTGCATCCTGATTGGCATCTGCGTGGCTGTGTGGATCCTCACCACGCGCTGGAAGCGCTACGGCGGCACCTTCGACCAGATTCTCGACACCACGCTCGTCACCGTGCCCTGCGCTCTGGTGGGCGCACGCCTCTACCACTGCATCACCACGCCGGCCGACTACTTCCCGCCCACCGGCAACCTGATCAACATCCTCAAGGTGTGGGAAGGCGGCATGGCCATCTTCGGCGGTATCTCCGTGGGCACGCTGGTGGCGTTCCTATGGTGCCGCCACAAGCATTACCCGTTCGCGATCTTCGCCGACGCCATCGCCCCCGCGCTGCCCGTGGCCCAGGCCATCGGCCGACTCGGCAACTGGTTCAACCAGGAACTCTACGGGTGGCCCACCACCCTGCCTTGGGGTCTGAAACTCAACGACGCGGACGCCATCGGCAAATCCGAAATCTGCTATTCCGGCGCTGAGTGCCCCGACTACAAAACCACCCTGTTCCACCCCACATTCCTGTATGAGATGATCTGGAACCTCATCGGCGCCGCGATCATCATCTACCTTGGCCATAAGCTCGCCGACCGCCTTAGGGCTGGCCAGCAGTTCGCCATGTACCTGATGTGGTACGGACTGGGCCGCACCTGGGTCGAAAACGTGCGCATCAACTACTCCACAGTGATTCTGGGGTTGCGCACCAACGTCTGGACCGCCATCATCGTCTTCGTGATCGGCTGCATCCTGTTCGTCGTGCTCTACCAGCATGGCCCTGACTCCAAGGTACAGGCCCGGCAACTTGCGGCGGTCACCGCCGACGAACTCGAACGCCAGAGCATCGAAGAAGAACGACTGCGCCAGAAGAAAGCCCAGCGCGGCAATATGCAAAATAAGTAACACTGGAAAGAACAGCGTCCAAACAGCACGAAACACGGGGCTCCAAGTCCCATTGCACAGATAAGGTAGGAAACCATGAGCAATATCGCAATCGCACCCAGCATCCTGTCCGCTGATTTCTGCAACCTCGAACGTGACCTCAAGGCCATCTCCAATGCCGATTTGGTTCACGTCGACGTGATGGATCATCATTTCGTGCCGAACCTGACCCTTGGCGAGCCCATCGTTGGCCGCATCTGCGAGGTCACCGACCTTCCCGTCGACGTGCACCTGATGATCGAGGATCCGGATCGTTGGGCCCCCGAATACGCCAAGCTCGGTGCCGCTTCGGTCTCCTTCCACATGGGTGCCACCCATGCCCCGGTACGTCTGGCACGCCAGCTGCGCGAAATGGGCTGCAAGGCGAGCTTCGCCGTGCGTCCGGCCGAACCGGTCGAGCCGATTTTCGACATCCTCGATGAGTTCGACATGGTGCTCATCATGACCGTGGAGCCCGGCTTCGGCGGCCAGAAGTTCCTCGACAACCAGATGGCCAAGGTTCGCCGTCTACGCGACGAAATCACCCGTCGCGGACTGAAGACCCGCATTCAGGTCGACGGTGGCGTGAGCCCCAAGACCGCGCACATCGTGGCCGCAGCCGGCGCCGACGTGCTCGTGGCCGGTTCCGCCGTATATGGCGCTGAGAACCCCGCCCAGGCCGTCGATGACATCCGTGCCAAGGCCGAGGCCGCGTTTAAGGCCTGAGCCGCAGCGCGCCCATTACCTCAGCAGAAGCAACAAAGAAAAGATAATCATGAAGACGTTTGAATCCCTGTTCGCCGAACTGTCCGAAAAGGCCAAGATCCGTCCCGAAGGCTCCCTGACTGTCGATGAGCTCGACAAGGGCACCCACTTCATCGGCAAGAAGATCATCGAAGAGGCCGGCGAAACCTGGATGGCCGCCGAGTACGAGGGCGCGGATCGCACCGCCGAAGAGATGAGCCAGCTGCTCTACCATGTTCAGGTCATGATGATCAAGCACGGCCTGACCCTCGAGGACGTCTACAAGCACCTGTGATCGCCGTTCCGCGGCCGCAGAACACTGAACCAAGCACAAGGGATTCACGGGCAATTCTGCTGGCAATCCCCGCACAATGCAGTAACCGCAGCGCATCGAACTCCCAACAGGGGAGAGGAGCATTCATGCTGAGAATCGCAGTGCCCAATAAGGGCATGTTGTCAGAACCCGCGTGGAACATGCTGGCCGAGGCCGGCTACCGTCTGCGCACTAATCCTCGTCAGCTCGTCGTCCAGGATGAAGACAACGGCATCGAGCTGTTCTACCTGCGTCCGTTGGATATCGCGGTGTACGTGGGCCGCGGTGCCATTGATGTGGGCATCACCGGACAAGATCTGCTGAAGAATTCCGGTACCGCCGCACTCGAGCACATGCCGCTCGGCTTTGGCTCCTCCACATTCCGCTTCGCTGCTCCGAACGAATCCCCAATCACCACTCTGGAAGACATTCAGGGCAAGCGCGTGGCCACCACCTTCGACAAGCTGGTGCATGAATACCTCGTCGAACACGGTATCGAAGCTGAAACCATCCACCTGGATGGTGCCGTGGAATCCTCCGTGCAGCTGGGCGTGGCCGACCTCATCGCCGACGTGGTCTCCACCGGTACCACGCTGCGCAACGCCGGTCTGCGCGTTTTTTCCGACCCGCTGATGCACTCCGAAGCGTGCCTGATTCGCTCTCCGCGTCTGGACGAGAAGGACTCCCGTCTCGCCGTACTCACCCGCCGTCTGCAAGGCGTGCTGACCGCACACCAGTACGTGCTTATGGATTACGACATCCCCGTAAGCAAGGTGTCTGCAGCCGTGGCCGTGACCCCCGGTTTTGAGAGCCCCACTATCTCCCCGCTGCACGACAAGCAGTGGAACGCCGTGCGCGTCATGGTGCCCAAGGCCAAGGTCAACCAGCTGATGGACGATTTGTACGAAGTCGGTGCTCGAGGCATCATCGTCACCGCATTGCAAGCCTCTCGCATGTAAACCATGTAGACTATTTGTCGATATGACAGACCACAAACTCAGCAGCAGATACAGTCCAGAGGCGCGTGACCTGTATTTCACTGTGCCGAATCTGATCAGCGCGTTGAGAATCATCTCGATTCCATTCATCTCCGCGCTGATCTCTCGGCATGAGATGATTGCGGCGTTGGCGCTTATCGCCATCTCCTCCGCTTCTGACGGACTCGATGGCATCATCGCGCGCAGATTCAACCAAGTCAGCAAAATCGGGCAGATTCTTGACCCGGTAGCCGATCGCCTGTTGATTTTTTGCTCGATTCTGGCTCTCGGCATCGCCGGCGTCATCCCCTGGTGGATGCTGATCATTGTGGGTTTGCGCGACTTGTGGATGGCAATTCAGGTGCTGTGGCTTGCCCAATATGGATATGGTCCGTTGCCGGTGCATTTCGTGGGCAAAGCGGGCACCGCATTATTGATGATTTCCATCGTCAGCCTGATTTTCGCTGATCTTGGCACCAACGCCTTCTTCCACCTGCTCTATCTTGCCGCGCTTGCCGCAGGGATTTGGGGCATTGCCATGTACTGGTTGGCCGGATATATCTACACCAAGCAAGGTGTGAGCTTGTTGCGCAAGGAATTGGGGGAGCGGCATGGAGCCTGATTCCACAGCGCCGGTCTCATTCCCCGTACCAGAAGAGAATGAGCCAGTACGCCGTCGTGCCATTTTTTCCCGTGCATTTCGGTCTGTGAAATCCCACCATGCGTTGTCTCCCAATGATGCCACGGCCGTTCGCGGACGCCGTCGCCGTAAAACCAACGATGATTCCCTGCAACTCATCGACGATCTCGTGAACCGTCCGATGGATCCCATGTTCTCCGATTCGAGACTGGTCCATGAGCAGCGATCTGTATTTTCCATCTGGTTCAATCGCATTATCGTTTTCCTGATTTGCGTCGGTGTCGGGTTTGCGGGGTGCCTGTTCGTCCAGCAGCTGCAGTCCGATCCGCGCAAACAGGTGCGTCAGACGTTGGCCGACCAACTCGAAAACCGCAATGCGCAAATCGAACAGCTCACCAAAGATGTGAATGCAGTCAAGGCCCAAGTTGACGAGCAGTCGAAGAAGGTCTCCGGAAAGGTCAAAAGCGACACGCTGATTCAGGATGAATTGGTCACCGGTGCCGTGGCCGTCACCGGTGAAGGCATCACCATGACATTGGCCGATCCTATTGCGGCGAGCCAGTCCGACCAATCCACCTCCACCAGAGTGGGTACCACCAGCAAGATTCGCGTCGTCACGGATCTTGATTTGCAGCAGCTGGTATCGCTGATGTTCCAAAATGGAGCCGAAGCCATCTCCATCAACGGCAATAGGCTCGGTGCACAGACCTCCATCCGTAAGGCGGGTGGACATATTCTCATTGGCGTGAATGCCATCGAAAGCCCGTACACCATTGAAGCCATCGGAGACAAGAACACGTTGGCCGAAGCTATGGGATCAAAGAATCTGGCAAGCCTGTACGATTCCTTCAAACAAGCAGGTATTTATCCGCAGGTAAACAAGTCCAATTCGATTACACTTGAGGCAGCAGTGGCTGGCGAAACCCAATACGCAGAGAGGAACGAATAATGGCAGCCGTCCTAGGTCTGATTATCGGCGTGGTAATCGGTGTGTTTGTCAAGCCGGACATTCCGGTCGTCTTGCAACCCTATCTGCCGATTATGGTGGTGGCCGCCATCGACGCACTGCTGGGCGCTGCACGCGCGTACTTTGAACGAAGCTTCTCTGACCGTGTATTCGTCATATCGTTCCTGGCCAACGTGCTGACGGCAACTTTGCTGGTGTTCCTCGGCAATCAGCTTGGCGTCGGCTCGCAGCTGCAGACCGCCGTCATTGTAGTGCTCGGCATCCGTATCTTCTCCAACGTGTCCGCCATTCGCCGGTTCATCTTCCGAGGCTGATATGGTACGAAGGGCTAAATCAAACAACATGCTGGACAAAATGCATGACCAGCATGCCCAAGATAAGGCGAACGACCGCATGGAAACTGGTTCGTTCCCCACTATACGCAAAAAGCCGCGTAAGAACCTGAACCGGAATTCCGATCGTTCCCGACTGATATCGTCGATCTTCATCATGCTGATGTGCGCATTGCTGGGCTTTGCCTACATGAGTCAGATCAACAACACCAAATCCACCTATGAAACGATGGATGAGAACGAGCTGGTTCGTCTGCTCAACGAGTCGAACACGCAGATATCCAACCTCGAGCAGCGCAAAACCCAGCTGACCAGCCAGCTGAACTCGTTGAAGTCGGCTGCCAACGAGCAGGAACAGGCGCGTAAGATCGCCAAGCAGAACGAGGAAACCAGTGGTCTGATTTCCGGCCGGCTCCCAGCCAAGGGCAAGGGTATTACGGTTACGGTCAGCCGCGGTTCGACATCCAGAATCGACGCTTCGATCATGTTCAACCTCATCGAGGAGCTGCGCAATGCCGGCGCCGAAGTCATTGCCATCAACGAGGTTCGCGTTGTCACATCGACCTATATTCAAGATGCTGACGAAGGGCTGATTTCCGATGGCACGGCCATCAAACCTCCGTATGTGGTCAAGGCCATCGGCAATCCGCAGGAGCTTTCCAACGCAGTTGACATCGCCGGGGGAGTGGGCGCCCAGCTGCAGGTCAAGTATGGAGCTAATGTTAATGTCGAAGCCTCCGATAACGTCATTATTGATGAAGTGCGTGAAGCTACGCAAAATAAGTATGCAAAGACGGTAGAATAGGAAGCTATGACTGATCCGATTCCTAGCGCAGGCGAAACCACCATCATTGGATTGCCTGCTATTAACGTATTGCCCGTTACCGCAACCGGCGACCGTCCTCTGACTCAGGAGGATTTGGACACCATTACACGCCTGTCCGAGGGGACGGCGTTGCTTATCTCGACCAGGGGAGCGGTGTCTGGTTCGCGGTATCTGCTTGATGAGGATGAAATCACTGTTGGTCGCGATCCCCGAGCGGATATTCTGCTGGACGATTCCACCGTATCCCGGCAGCACGCCGTGTTCCGCCGGGTCAATGGCCAGTATTCCGTTATCGATGCCGGAAGCCTCAATGGCACTTATGTGAACCGTCAGCGCGTTGATCAGGCGGTGCTTAAAAACGGCGATGAAATCATGATTGGCAAGTTCCGTCTGGTGTTCTTCACGAAATCTGCCTTTGTCTCCCAATAACCGACACATTATGTGGGGTTACACTTGGTGAAGAATTGCAATCGTGTGATTACACCAGTGTGAGTTAGGGGAGCCGAGATGAGCCGGACCGAGCTGCATCTTCATATTCCGCTTGATGAGCGTGAAGATCTCAATGATGGCGCTATCCAGGGGGAGTTGTTCGCCAACGCCGATTCCGAGGAAATCAAGCGTGGATATCGCGGTACCGTGGCATCCAAGGTTGCGGGCATCACGTATCGTCAGCTCGATTACTGGGCACGCAAGCAGATTGTCGAACCGTCCATCACGCCATCGCACGGATCCGGTTCCCGTCGTTTGTATTCGTTCAAGGACGTGGTGATTCTGGCCGTCTCCAAGAAGCTGCTGGATGCCGGCGTGAATCTGCAGAACGTGACTGCAGCCATCGGCTTCCTTACCCAGCACACCACCGATCAGCTGGCCAACGTGACCATCATGTGCGACGGCCAGAACGTGCACGAATGCACGACCAGCGAGCAGATGCTTGAGCTGCTGCAAAGCGGCAAGGCCGTGTTCGCCGTGTCGGTCGGCTCACTGTGGCATCAGATTGAAACCGCTCTGGAGGATGAGGATTACGTCGATCTTGATGACAAGCCGATGACGGTTTCCATGAATCGTCCGATTGACGAATTGACCGCCATGCGTATGCGCAAGAAGCTTGAGGCGCAGCGTCTACAGCGTGAGGCCGCTTGATTTCGCAGCAGGTTTGTATGATGGCGACTTGCCGGGTTTCCGGCAGGTCGTTTTTTCATTATGGGCGTGCAATGATCGAGTAATCTTGCAGAACACAGTGCTGAAGGATTGATGCAATGGGTATAGTCATTGGGTTCCTGCCAATCGTGCTCTGGCTCGTCGCCGTCATTATGGCCGTCGTCATTATCACGTTCACGATAGGTCGAGGCCACATATTCACGCCGCGGGCAAAGCGTCCGGCGACTGAGCCGGTTGACTGGTCCATGGTCAAAATGCATTTTCTGTCGTTTGTAATGGCGCTGATACCGTTTCCTATCTTCGTTTTTCTCGCGGATTCCATGGATGTGCGTCTGAGAGATTTCTGCGACGCAGCGCAGTTGCCCGCAGCTGTCATCGTATTCGTTCTGGTGTTGCTGGAGAACGTCGCCATGTATTTCCAGGCGCGCAACGCTTCGGAGACTGCAATGGATCGGCGTATTGGTGCCTCTGTACGTAAGAACGACGATGACACTGGAATCCGATAATGTACGTTATGTCAGATTAGTTATCCTTGACGAGGATTCAGTCGCCTGTATCAACTAGTCCACGCATACCAGGCCGACAGCCAAAGGAGCACCGGAGCGACCACCGCAATTGCAAGAATCGCCGTGCCTTTCAGCCAATCCTTGTCATTTCGTTTCCAGTGGAATGCTCGCCAAATGAACCATATCAGCATGGGAATCTCATACAGCGACAGCAACGGCAAACCGATGAAAACCATGTCGAAGGCCGCGGCGCAGGCTTCATCGCATCCCATCATGAAGAAGTCCTCGCCGTTGTGTTTCAGTGCGTTTGAAAATAACGGTTTACGGCTTCTTCGATCTGCTCGGGCTTCTCGATGATCTCGTAAACGCCGTGTTCTTCCATCTCGCCGGCCGGGGCGTAACCCCAACGGCAGCCGATGGTGTCCAGCCCGCAGGCGTGTGCGCCATCGATGTCGGTGTAGCGATCGCCGATCATCACGGCCTTATCCCCTGCCGAAGCATCAAAACCGATTTTGTCAAAGCAATAACGGATGACCTGATCCTTATCCAAGCGAGAGTTGTCCTTGGAAGCGCCATAAATGCCATCCAGCAATTCGGTCAGATGGAAATGCTCACAGATCGGAACGCATTGGTACTCGGGCTTGCAGCTGGCCAACGCCAGATAATAGCCGTCGGCACGCAGCTTGAGCAGCTGTTCGCGGATACCGGGAAACACGACGTTCACCAAGCGGCCGGGAACTTTGTTGCCGGGCTCGTTCGGATCATCGAACACGGCGCGATCCGCATAGTAGCTGCGGTAGATGATGACCGCCCGGTCAAGCTCCTCCTCCGGCACATGGTTGCGTCGCAGCGATTCGATGATGGCCGGACCAATGAAACGATGCAGCTCGGCATCGTCGGGAACCGGGCGACCCAATTCCTCGAACGTCTTGATGACGGATGCGATGATGCCGCCGTCGGACTTGGTAAGCGTGCCGTCGAGGTCCAGCAGGACCACGTTCCTCGGATGCTGTGCCATATGAGGTCCACTCCCCTGTTTCACTATGGTGTTCATGTTCGCAAGATTGCTTCAGCAATGATTATGCCCAGTCGGTTTGACTGGGCATCAAGTTCACGTGTTGTTGGCTCACTCGTAATCGGGAATCCAACCGTCGCGGTGCATCTGCAGACGCTTCTCGAGCAGCGTGGCGAGCTCCTCCTCGCTACGACGCTCCAGCAGCATGTCCCAGTGCGTACGGGTCGGCTTGGTGATCTCATCGGCCTCACGGTCGTCATCGCCTTCGCGATGGGCCACGGAACCGCAGCGGCATTCCCACTCGTCAGGAATCTCGGCACCTTCCGCAAACGGCAGAATAGTGCGGTGACCCTTAGGGCACACATACGCCACATCGTTTCGCGCGGCGAAATCCACGTTGTCATCGGACTCCAGCGATTTCGCGCCGATGCTCATGCCCCTGAGGCTACGTTCTGCCATATTGGCATCCTCCTTGAAAAATCTTCGACCGTACTAATTTACGCAACAGTTCGGACTTGGCTTCTATTCCGCTGTTCGCTAGTGACTGACCGGTGTAGCCGGCCAAGCAAAGGTTAATCGACGCCGGAATAGGCCACGACTCCGCGGTTCACACGATCAGCCGCTTCATGGGCGATATCCGCCAACCGTTCTCCCCCATCGAACGGCAATGGCTGCGCCACGGCGATTTGCTGCAGTACGTCGGCCAGTCGTTTGGCGGTGCGCACAAAGTCGCCGCCGGTCATGTCCGTGCCGTACAGGCATGCACCCAGCGAACCGCCGTCGGCCCATTCGTACATGATGTCGACGATGCCGAAGTCCGGCTGGTGCATTTCTTCCAGGCTGTGATCCTCGCACAGGATGTTGATATCCGCGCAGATGCCTTGCAGTTTGGACGATGCGATGGCGATAGGGCCGGAAATGCCGCCCGGATAATGCCGTGGTTCGCCGTCCGAGCCACGCCTGGCCTCGTACACCAGCGAGGAAAGTACCGCGGCCAGCCCGTTGGCATCGAGCTTGTCGAAAGTGCCGGCAAGCAGCGCCTCGCAGAGTTCCAGATCATGCTCGCTGTAAATACGGCGCAACAGCAGGCCTTTTTCGGTCAGGGTCACGTCGATACGGCCGTTGCCGTCATCATGCCGCTCCAGATAGCCGAGCTGGGTAAGGATGTCGCAGATACGGTCGAACTGACGTGCCACAGAGCCGGTACGCGAGTCATAACGATACTTCACCCGATTGAGTTCCCGGGTCTCACGGGCCCAGCGGTGCCCCCATTTGAGGTGCTGCTGGAGGTCGGGGCAATTGCGGCATGGATGCGCGTGCTCGGCCTTGCGCAGCTTCTGGATGCGCTTGTCGAGGTCCTGGAAAGCGCGAGATCTGTCCTGATCGGTCAGGAACACCTCGTGCTTGAGTTTGCGGCGGCCATCCTTCTCGATGTCGCTGAGCTCCATACGCAACGTCATGAACTGCTTGAAATCGCCATGATTGCAGGCGAACGCCTGTTCGTATCCGGTCAATGCATTGGTGAGCGTGTTGATCTGCGATTCCAGCTGCCAGGCGGATTCATTGGCTTCCCATTGGGCAAAAGACTGATCCAAGGTGATTCGTGCGGTCCCATAGTCGCTGGAATTAAGCAGATTCACCGCCATATTGAACGTCGGACGGAAGCTGGAATGCAACGGATACACACGCTTGGAAGACAATGCCGCGGCCGTGGCGGGCACGAATCCATGATGGTCGACCACGATGGCATGGCCGATGGTGTCGATGCCGCGTCGGCCGGCACGTCCGGTCAGCTGTGTGAACTCGCCGGGAGTCAAACCCACGTGACCGGTGCCGTCGAACTTCTCCAGCTTCTCAACCACCACGCAGCGTGCCGGCATATTGATGCCCAGCGCCAGCGTTTCCGTGGCGAACACCATTTTGACGAGGCCCTCTTCAAACAGGCGCTCGACAATTTGGCGGAACAGGGCGATCATGCCGGCATGATGTGAGGCGAATCCTTCTTCCAAAGCGAATCGGAACTTGGAGAACTGCAACGCCTTCAGATCCTCTTGGGTGAGCTGACCTTCCATCATCTCGTCCACGATGCGGCGAATCCTGGTCACTTCCTCATCGGTGGTCAGTTCCAGTCCGGCATTGATGCACTGCTCGACCGCCTGATCACAGCCGTTGCGCGAGAAGATGAAGTAGATGCCGGGTAGCATGCCCAGAAAGTTCAGCTCGTCGACCACGGCCCAACGGCGAGGCGTGTGTCGCTCCGGGCGTGGTACGCGATCCTTGTGCCCCTTTCCGCCCTTGCCTTTGAATCCCCTGCGCTTGTCGGGCCGTTCCTCACCACGGCGGCGTGCCGCCTTGCGGTCCAGTTGGTCGAGTCGGTTGATCAACTCGGCGTTGAGCTTCGTGGTCTTGTTGCCGTTGCCGTCCCTGCGATACAGATCCAGCACCTCCGGCTCGGTTTGTTCATCCGCCTGCACAATGACGTGCTGTTCAAGCGGCACCGGGCGATGCTCGCTGATGACCAGCTTGGTCTCGCCGCGCACGGATGCGATCCAGTTGGAGAAATCCTCCACATTGGACACCGTGGCAGACAATCCCACGATTTTCACCGTCTTGGGCAGGTGAATGATGACCTCTTCCCAAACCGGACCGCGGAAGCGGTCGGCAAGGTAATGCACCTCGTCCAGAATCACATACCGCAGTGCGGTGAGCGTGGTGGAATGCTCGTAGAGCATATTGCGCAGTACTTCGGTGGTCATCACCACGATGTCCGCCTCGGAATTGATCGAGGTGTCACCGGTGAGCAGGCCTACCTTATCCGGGCCGTATACGTCTACCAGATCATGGTATTTCTGATTGCTGAGAGCCTTGATAGGAGTGGTATAAAACGCTTTGACGTTGCGTTCCTGAGCCAGATAGATGGCAAAATCGGCTACCACGGTTTTGCCTGCGCCGGTCGGTGCGGCGACCAGCACATTGCTGCCGGCCTCCAATGCGTCGTTGGCTTCGGTCTGGAAATCGTCAAGATCGAACGGCAGTGTAGCGGCAAAACGAGCCGCGACCGATGCTCTGTGTTTATTGGCTTTCTGGAATGATGCGTATCGCTGGGCAGGACTAAGCGTTCGGGAAGAATCGCCTTCCTGATGGTGAGGGTGACGTGCCATGATGCTTTCCGACTAGTCGTCTACTTGTTGAACTGCTTCCACCTGTTCCAAGCCGCGATATGGCGTTCGCGAGTGACGTTCTTGCGCTGTATCACTTCTGCATGGGCGTCGACATAGCGTTCCTGCGCCACATTCAGCGGCTGCGTGAACAGCGGCGGTTCGCTCTCCTCTGTGGAATCGCCGGGCTCCCCCATTTTGGAGACGCGCTCGCCAAGTCTACCGCCAATCTCCGCGATATCCTGCACGGCATGGAATCCATGTAGTCCCGCATATACTAGTCCGGCCGCAATCATGGCCAACATGAACAGAACCAGAATCGGCCATATCCACCAAGGCATGACGTCTGCTCCTTACTTGTTTTCGCTGATGCTGAGCTCTCGCTCGGCACGGGCGATAATCATCGTGCGCAGCGTTTCGGGGGCGACTGCGGTGATGTGGCGCGCATGGGCGATACAGAATGCCACGAACCAGGAATCGGAGGACACAGTCAGATGCACCTTCTCCCCCGCACCGCACTGCTCCACAGTGGCACCGGAAAGGGTCTTGATGAACGGCAACTCACGCTGATCGGTGATGAACACCGCTTCGGTGCCGTTGTCAAAGCTCCACTTGCGCAGCTCGCTGACCGGCATGTTCGGTACGTCAATTTTCTTGGTCGGCTTGACCAGTTCGGCCTTTTCGATGCGTGCTAGACGCAGCACCTGCCAGGTGCGGGGTTTGCCGTTGGCCTTGTCGATGGTCTTGTCTTTGGAGACGTAGGCCTTCTTGTCCTTGGGCGCCGCGGAACCGACATCGGTGTAGACAGCCGCGTAATAGACACCCTCGTCGATGAAAATCTTGGAGGGAGCCACCAGCTTGCGGCGGGTGCGTCCGGTGCCGTCGGTGTATTCCATATCCAGCAGCGAGTCGGTGTTGATAGCGCGCTTGACCACGGAGAAACTGCGCGGTTCAAGCTCATAACCGGTAAGGCTCAGCCACGGGGTCTGGCCGGGGCTCACATGCTGACGCAGACGCTCGTAAAGGTCTTCGGCCTGGGCGCGCTGCTTGTCAGGCAGCAGCGGGGAATGTGCCAGATAGCTCACCGATGCGGTGAGCATGCTCAGGTACTGCGGTGAGATACCGGCAAGACGCTCAAGACCCAGCGAGTTGGTGGCGGACACGATGCCTTCGGCATCCAACAGTGGCCAGTCGATGTCGAAGAACTGGCTGCCGGCCATCTCCCCATCATCGGACACCGTGGTCAGTGTGTTGATGTCCTTATGAATGATGTTGACGAACTTCTTGAGTTCATCGTCGTTCTTCGGCTTGCCGATAAAGCGTTCGGCCAGCTCCCCCATGGAGAACTCTTCGCCAAGATGGGCGGACAGGAACAGCATCAGACGCAGTCGACGGTCGACCTCGCTGCCGGTCTGGAATGCGGAACCGTTTTTCTTGTTCTGGGCCTTGATGGATTCGGGGTCACCCGGTTCGCTGATGTCACGGCTGATTGCGGGAGAGACCACCGAAGCGCTGACCGGGCTTGCGGACTCGTCGGCAAGCGTGAACTGACTGGCTGCGTGCAGACGACGATGATAGGCATCCACGGCTTCCTGCGGGCTGACGATGGTGGCACCTGGGTGTTCGAGTACGAACATGGCCAGATCATCGGAATCGGTGTATGCCACGTTCAGGTGTTCGCCGTCCACATCGATGGTCGCAGCGAATCGACGCGAATCAATGACCTTGACCAAGGTGTCCGGAATATGCTGGGTGCCGAGGCCTGGGGCGATGGAATCGAGACCAAGACCCGGAATCGGGGTCTGAGGCACGCGAGGTGTGGTGCGTGAAGTACGTGCCGCAACCTGAGCCTGATCGGGCTCGGAGGAGATAGACATGGAACGGGCCAGATAGTTGGCGGCGGCCAATACCGGCATATCTTCGGCTTCGAACATCAGACGGATGCGAGGTTCATCGCCCAATTGCAGGCGGTACGAGGCGAAATCCTGACCTTCGGACTTGGAGGAATATTCAGGCTGGCGCGATTCGATGGCAATGCCCATGGCGGCGAGCTTGGCGCGATCGCGTTGGAATTGCTTGGCGAATGCCGCCTTAGCTGCCTGATCGGCCAGCTCCCCATAGGAATCGGCGTAAGCCTTGACTCGCTGTGCGATTTGGCGGGAAGTAAGCCATTGCGGGAATGCGGATGAGAGTACGGCCAGTACATCCAGCTCGTGCTTGCCCCATTTGTCGGAAAAACGACGACGTCCGCTTGTGCCCTCTGCCATTAGTCCTCACGTGTAGTTACTGTTTCGTTATAAGTGTGCATGAGTTTGTCTCATACTCCCTCCATCTTAGAGGCTTTTTCCGCGACTGCACACCATTTCACGAAAATAACGTCGTTTTTCTTCCAAGATGCTTGCTGAAATCAGACCCAATCGTCCGGTTCAATGCCTTGCGGGCCTACGTATGCGCCATTCGGCACGTAGCGCGGCTCGCCCTGATCGTCGAGTTTGGCATCAGCGAACATGGTCACATCACGGCCGAACGTCCAGTCGCCTTGGATGGTTACCGAGTTGGCTGCGGCCAATGATGGCACGGCGTATGGGAAGCGTTCGTCGAAGTCATGGATGTTCTTGTAATAGCGCGGATCAAGTTCCACATTCGGGAAGACGTAGTTGCCGTCTTCCATTTCGTAGTTGTCCGTCAGATGGAAGCGATCGGAACGCATGATGAACAGATCGTTGGTGGTCTTCACCGGAAGAAAGCGCATACGATCCACCTGCACGCAGATGGCACCATTGAACAGGGCGATGGCCGCGCCCATCGCGGTTTCGAGCTGAATGACCTGCTCGGTATCCGGGTTGGTGGGATTAACGGTCTTCTTGTTGCGAATCACCGGCAACGGCAGCACTCCATTGTATTCAGCGAGCTTGGCCTTGAGTGCGTCAATGCGAATCCAGATGGAGTTCGTATTGAAGTACGGGTGCTTCTTGATGTCCTGAGCCGCTGCCTTATCGTCAGGATGCACCTGGCTCATCTCGCGCAGCATCAGTCGACCGGTGGACTTGTCCCGCACGATGTGGCCGCCCTTGCGGTCGGCCTTGGTGCGGGTGGCGACCTCCGCCATGAACGGTGCGCCGGTGTTCTCGAAATGCTGGGCCAGTGTGCGGGAGGGGCGAGCACCGAGATTATCGGAATTGGAGATGAACAGGTACTTAAAGCCATGCTCTTCGAGCACATCGAGCAGACCGGATTCCCAGATGGTGGAGAATAGGTCACCGTGACCCGGCGGGCACCATTCCAAATCCGGGTTTTCCGGGAAGCTGACGGGCTCGCCGGTGGCGGCGACCAGCTTTGGCTCCTGATGCTGGATGATTTCCATCGGGATTTCGTGCTGCGTGAACTTGCGGTTGTGCTTGAGCACCTTCACGGTGTCAGCCGAAGTGCGGAAGGAGTTCATGAAGGTCAGCGGCAGCTCGACGTTCAGACGGGTACGGGCGGTCAGCACCTGACCGATGATGATGTCGATGAAGCGCATTTGCCTGGCCTTGTGGCGGCGCACAGGCAGCAGGGACTTGGCGCATTCCAGACCCATGGAGGTGCCGAGACCGCCGTTAAGCTTGAGGAACGCGGTTTTTGCAAACGCGTCCACGGCCTTGTCGTGATTGATGGTCTCGTAAACATCGCGGAAGCTGGGAACCTGCTCAAGCGGCTCCACATCGTCCTCTCGGATCCAGTTTGATGCCTCTTCGTGCTGCCATACGCTATAGAGATGATGGAATTGATTGATGGCGGTTTCGCTCATGCCTTTCTCGCGCATCTTGGCGGCGGAATGTGAGAAAACCTCTTCGATGTGGGCTTCCGCGGTGTTCTCGGCGGTGGCATCATCGTTTACGCTGAGCTGGGCTTCATTGTTCAGTTCGGTCAATTCAGGTCCCTTTCGTCATATTCCAAGGAACAAGTGTAACCCCGTATGGCTCAGGACAGTACACAAGGTGCGTGTTCACCAGTGAATAATCCATGAATTAGGCGGCTTTCTGGGCTTGCAGAATGGTATCAATCACGGTGACGACGCCCCTATCGTTGTTGCTCGGTGCCAGCCAGTCGGCATGCGCGTGCATGTGCTCTTCGGCATTGGCCACTACGCAGCCGTGACCGGCCGCCTCAAGCATCTGAATATCGTTGTAGGTATCGCCGAGCGCGCAGGAATCCGCGATATCCACGCCTAGGTATTCGCACAGGCGAGCAAGCGCCGAGCCCTTATCCACACCGGGATTCATCATGTCGATCCACATTTTGCCGGCGTTCGTTACCGTGTAACGGTCTGACCACGCATCGCGATAGGTCTCGCGGTAGACCTCTTCGGAATTGTTATCAGGGAAGAATACCGTGTATTTGTTTACATCGCGGTCAAGTTCGGTGAGGTCGTCCATGTAGACGATTTTTTTGTAGAACGTGCGGAAATAGTTGTCGTATCGCTCGTCGCATGAGCGGATATAGCAGGCTTCGATGCCGCAGACGGTTGGGCATCCGCGTCCGTCGGCCAGCGTGTAACGAATCATGTCCTGGTACTGTTCAACGGGAATGAGGCTCTCATAGATGAGCTTGCCGCGGCAGTAGATGGCCGCGCCATTGTCCGACATCAGCGCCATCTGGTTCTGGATTTCCGGGAACATCTCGGCCAATGTGTAGTTCGGACGGCCGCTTGCCGCACAGAACGTAATGCCTGCCGCATCGAGCTTGCGGATGAGAGCATCCATGTGGGGTGGCATGGAGCCGTCGTCAGCCAACAACGTGCAGTCCATATCACTGGCAATGACCCTGATTTGGCCCAGATCCTTGTCCTCGGTGAAATTTGCCAACATCGCGTACTCCTTGTCAGAGAAAAGGAAAAGTCCGGAATCATTAAGATTCCGGACTTAGAAAGTCGGGCCGGCGGGATTTGAACCCGCGACCCCTTGACCCCCAGTCAAGTGCGCTACCAAACTGCGCTACGGCCCGATGGTGCAAAAGCACCGAGTAGATAATTTACCACATGGATACGATTTGGCAAATCATCGTACGTCTTGCGTGTCCTGCGGTGCTGCGCCCATGGGTTAACGGAGACAACACCGCAAGGGATAACCACTACTTGCGCTTCTTCTCTCGAATATTCACCGAGATCTGAATCGGAGTGCCTTCAAAGCCGAACTCCTCGCGCAGCTGACGCTCGATGTAACGGCGGTAACCGTGCTCAAGGAAGCCGGTGGCAAAGATCACGAAGCGCGGCGGGCGCGTGGACGCCTGCGTGGCGAACAGGATGCGCGGCTGCTTGCCGCCACGCAGCGGGTGCGGGTGGGCGGCTTGAATCCTGCCGAGGAACGCGTTGAGCTTGCCGGTGGGAATACGCTGATCCCAGGATTCCAAAGCAGTGTTCATCGCGCGAGCCAGACGGTTGGTGTGCCAACCGGTCTTGGCGGACAAGTTCACACGCTCGGCCCACATCACGCGGTCGAATTCGGTGTTCCACAAACGTTCCAGACGCTGTTTGTCGAACTCATCCATCGCATCCCACTTGTTGAACACGAGCACGATGGCACGGCCAGCGTCCACGGCGGTGGACATGACCTTCAAATCCTGATCGGAGATGGGTTGCGAGGCGTCGAACAGAATCAATGCCAGTTCGGAACGCTCGATGGCGGCCTGCGTGCGCAGGGACGAATAGTATTCCGCGCCGGTGAGCTTGTGCTGGCGACGCTTGATACCAGCGGTGTCGATAAACAGCCAGTCTTCACCGTCGATGTCGACGATCTCATCGACCGGGTCACGCGTGGTGCCGGCCAAATCGTTGACCACGGCACGTTCCGAATGAGCCAGTTGGTTCAGCAGGGAGGACTTGCCCACATTTGGGCGGCCCACTAGAGCCACGCGGCGCAGACCGGACGGCGTGAGATAACCGGAAGCCTTCTCCGCTTCCTTCAGCTTGCCAAGGGCCACGTCCAACAGGTCGCCCACTCCCCTGCCGTGCATGGCAGAAATGGAGTACGGTTCGCCGAGACCGAGCTTCCAGAACTCAGCGGCAAGGTATTCGCTGGCGTTGTCGTCGATTTTGTTGACGGCCAGCACGACCGGCTTGCCCGAGGCGCGCAGCATCTTGACGATACGCTCGTCGGTGGTGGTCATACCGACCTGGCCATCGACCACGAACACCACGGCATCGGCCAAAGTCACGGCGACCTGAGCCTGTGAGGCGATGGCCGATTCGATGCCTTCGACATCGGCTTCCCAGCCGCCAGTATCCACGAGCTTGAAATCGGTTCCGGCCCATTCCGCGTCATAGCTCACACGGTCACGAGTCACGCCGGGGGTGTCCTCCACCACGGCTGCACGGCGGCCAAGAATGCGATTGACCAGAGAGGACTTGCCCACGTTCGGGCGGCCGACAATAGCCAGCACGCCGACCGGCTTGGGGCCGGACTTGCGGGCTCCGTCTTCAAAGCCACGGCCGGAAATCAGCTCCTCGTCGCCTTCATCGAGATCGTAGCCTTCAAGATTGGCGGCATAGCGCTCATATTCCTGATTCTCGATGGCATCTTCGATCAGCTTGATCATCACATCCAGTGTGTGTTCGAAGTCCATGTCCGAGTTGTCGATGGTGGTCACACCGTCGGCGGCGCTCAGGAAGCTGGTGACCTTGGCATCGGCTTTATCTCGTGCGGCAACATCCTCGGCTCCCACGCCCTTGACGGCCTGACCGGTGCGGCGAGCCTGACGGACCTCCTCACGGGCGGTCAGTAGAATACGCACTTCGGCATCAGGAGCCACCACGGTGGTGATGTCACGGCCCTCGGCCACAACACCCAGTCCACCAGAGAAGGAATCGAGCGACGCCTCGCGTGCGATGTACGCGCGCTGCGCCGCAATGAGCACGTTCCTGACCGGAATGACGTTCGACACTTTGGACACGTGCGTGGACACCTCAGTGGAACGAATCGCCTCGGAGATGTCCTCGCCATCGGCGTACACGCGGGGATCGTCAGGATCCACGGAAATATCGAAATGGTCTCCGGTGAAGAACTCCCCCACCGTTTCGGTGATGACACGCTCATCCACGGTCTCGGCATCGAGGTCGATGCCGCTTTTCAGGCACCACCACGCGCAGGCGCGGTACATTGCGCCCGTATCCAGGTATGCATAGTTGAAGTACTTGGCCAGCGCCTTGGACGTGGATGATTTGCCCACGCCGGCGGGGCCGTCGATGGCAACGCGAATCACAGTCCGACCTCCTTGGACAGCGAACGAACCTCGGCCTGAGACAACACGCGGTATGAGCCGGGCTTTAACTCACCAAGCTTGATCGGGCCGATTTGGGTGCGTACCAGACGCTTGACCGGGAAGCCGATGGAACCGAAGATACGACGCACGATACGGTTCTTGCCGGAATGCAGCACCACTTTGACCATGGTGAAGTCACGGGAGGAATCAATGATCGCGCAGTGGTCGAGCTTAATCCATCCATCATCGAGCTGTACACCGGTGGTCACGAGCCTGCGGCACACCGTGCCGGAGATGCGGCCTTCCAGCGTGGCGATATAAGTCTTTTCCACCTCGTACTTGGGGTGCATGACGTGCTGCGACAATTCGCCGTCATTTGTCATGAGAATAAGGCCTTCGGAATCGTAATCCAGACGGCCCATGTGGAAAATGCGTTCATACTTGTCGCCCACAATGTCACGCAGCGTGTAGCGACCTTTCGGGTCATCCATGGCGGAAAGCACCTTACGGGGCTTGTTCAGAGCCAAGGTAACGTGATTTGGGTTGACCCGGACTCGGGAACCATCCACGCGAACCTGCTGCTTATGCGGGTCGACGCGGGTGCCGAGTTCGGTAACAAGTTCGCCATCGACCTCAACACGACCTTCGGTGATCATATCCTCGCACTTGCGGCGGGAACCGAAGCCCGCTTGAGCAAGCAGCTTCTGCAGTCGAATGGCATTGGAATCATCATACGCGCTTCTGGCGCGGGAATATGCGTTTGGCATCGTTCTCCCAACGTGGCCGGACAGTTTGAACGTTACTGTCAATTCTGATGGTGATATTTGATTGGCTGGCCGATTTTCTCAGCCAATTCCAACCTATATATCATACCGCAGCGGCGGACTACTGCTAGACTTGCAAACGTTTGTGCGGTTCGCCGCCTTTCGTATATCGATGAAAAGGATATTGAATCATGGAAGAAACCAAGCAACAGCCGCTGGGCCTGCGCGTGTGCGCTGAACTGGCCGGAAGTTTCCTGCTGTGCTTTGCTATTTATGCGTTCTCCACCTGGGGCTCCGCCGTGTACGGCGTCAACGTGGTATTCATGGCTGTGGCCACTGGCCTGGCCTACGCGGTAGTCACCGCCATCTTCTCCCGCATTTCCGGCGGACAGTTCAACCCGGCCGTGACTGTGGCCGCCGTACTGGCTTCCAAGACCAAGCTGGTTGACGGCATCCTGTATGTGATTGCCCAGGTCATCGGCGCCATCGCCGCAGGCTTTGCCGTGGTCAAGCTGCTGCCGACTTCCGAGCAGGTGACTTCGACCGTCTGGCTCTCCCCCGCTGTCAACGGATTCGAGAAGGGCTCCGTGTCTTACTCGCTGCTCACCCAGTATGGCATCACGTTCTCCATCACCTTGGCGATTGTCGTCGAAGTCGTTGCCTCGCTGATTGTGGTGGCTGCCGCCATGTCCACCATGGGCAAGAACGGTGAAGGCTCCGATCGTTATACAGCCACGATGGGCATTGCCTACGCCATTGCCGTGGCCATCAGCTACCCGGTGACCGGCGCCGGTCTGAATCCGGCCCGTTCCACCGGTATCGCCGTGGCCGCCGTGAATGAGGGTCTGACGCAGAACCCGCTGCAGCAGCTGTGGGTGTTCTGGATCGCTCCGGTGCTGGCTGCTGCGGTTGTGGCTTTGGTGATGATCATCGTGCAGATGGCCACCACCGCCAAGCCCAAGGCTGAGCCGACTGACGAGGGCGACATGGCTGATCTCGAAGCTGCCGATGAGCAGGCTGCAGAGGACTCAGCCGAAGATGGCGTTGCCGAGCAGGCCGTAGAAGCTGAAGTACGTGATCAGCAGGCCGATGCCGAGAGCAATGCCGATGAAGGAATCGAACGCGACTGAGCGTACTTTCCAGGGGCTCTTCTCTCGCAATGTCAAGCGAATGAGCCCGGTAATGATGGCCGTCACAGCAACGATTACTGTGGCGGCCATTGTGTATCCGAAAGCGGCAACCACCGTGGCGACAACGACGACGCCAAGCACAATCCACTCAAACCAGGGCTTACCCTCGTGATCTTCGGAAACATATGGATGATTGCGCATTGCGGTGGCTTTCTTATATGTGTTGGTTCTCTTAATACTATGGCTCCCGCTAACGGGAGCTGCCAGCGGGAGCTGACTGGGGATGGTTCACGGTGGACTACCCCCAGTCTCGTTTCACGAGACAGCTCCCGCCAGCGGGAGCCAGAAGTACCGATCAGTGGAAGAAATGGCGGGTACCGGTGAGGTACATGGTCACGCCGGCCTGCTCGGCCGCTTCGATGACCTCCTCATCGCGGATGGAACCGCCGGGCTGCACGATGGCCTTGACACCCGCATCGATAAGCACCTGAGCGCCATCGGCGAACGGGAAGAACGCGTCGGAAGCGGCAACCGCACCGGTGGCGCGATCGGCGCCATCAGCCAGTGTGTTGGCGCGGTCGACGGCCAGATGGCAGGAATCCACACGGTTGACCTGGCCCATGCCGATGCCGACCGTGGCCTGATCGTGGGCCAGCAGAATGGCGTTGGACTTCACGCAGCGAATCGCACGCCATGCGAACACAAGATCCTTGAGCGTGGCATCATCGGCGGCTTCACCGGCCACAAGCTTCCACGCATCCGGATCATCGCCAACGGCGTTGATTAAATCGGTGTCCTGCACGAGCAGACCGCCGTCAATCTGACGGATGGCCTCGTGGCCCTTCGGCGGCTCGGCCACCTTGAGGATGCGCAGGTTCTTCTTCTTGGTCTGCAGTAGTTCAAGAGCAGCCGGCTCATAGTCGGGGGCGACGATGACTTCGGTGAAGATCGGGCGCACGCTCTCGGCCATTTCAAGGGTGACCGTGGAGTTGCAGGCGATCACGCCGCCGTAGGCGCTCATCGGGTCGCAGGCGTGGGCCTTCTTGTGGGCTTCGGCAGCAGTGGCACCGATGGCCAGACCACACGGGTTGTTGTGCTTGACCACAGCCACGGCGATGGAGGGAGCCATATCCCACACGGTACGCCATGCGGCGTCGGCATCCACATAATTGTTGTAGCTCATCGGCTTGCCGCCAAGCTGCTCGGCGTGGGCGAAACCGGTCTGGTTGAGCGGGTCCACGTACAGAGCGGCCTGCTGGTGGGAGTTCTCGCCGTAGCGCAGGGTGTGCGCACGATCCCACGTGCGGGTGAACTGGGTCGGGAACTTGGCTGAATCGACCTCGGTGCCCTGATCGTCCTTGTCCACTTCGACGGCGTCCAGGGAAGCCGGCTTCGGCCAGTGCTTGGCGGTCCACTCATTGATGGTGGCGTCATAGGCGGCGGTGTGGGCGAAGGCCTTGGCTGCAAGCCACTTGCGCTCATCCAGGGAGAAACCGGTGCCATCGGCCACACGGGCAGCGACCAGCGCATAGTCGGCCGGATCGGTGACGATGGCCACGGTGGCGTGATTCTTGGCGGCGCCTCGCACCATGGACGGGCCACCAATGTCGATCTTCTCGATGGTGTCGGCCTCATTGGCTCCGGAGCGCACGGTATCGGCGAACGGATACAGGTTGACAACCACCAGATCGAACGGCTTGATGCCGAACTCCTCGAGCTGCTTGGCATGCTCAGGGTTGGTCATATCGGCCAGAATGCCGGCGTGAATGTATGGGTGCAGCGTCTTGACGCGGCCATCGAGGCATTCGGGGAATCCAGTGACATCAGACACTTCAGTGACATGAACTCCCAGTTCGGCCAGCTTCTTGGCGGTCGAACCGGTGGACACAACCTCGGTGCCTGCCTTCACGAACGCGTCGGCGAGAACTTCGATGCCTTCCTTATGAAAGACGGAAACCAGTGCTCGACGTATCGGCCGGTTCGTGTTTGTCATCCTGTTCCTCCTTGGATTCTTGTGATTGTTGCACGTTGACATCAGACTGTGTCTGACGGGGATCGACGGTTCGATGGGACGTGGTGCGAGAAGCCTTGACTCTCTCGATTATCCAGCCTATCGAAAAAACAAGCGTTGTGCCAACTACTGCGATGAGCCAGGCCACGGCAAGTCCCCATGCCATAGGATGGCCTACGGCACGCGTGGAGGCCATGACATCCACACCGACATGGGCGAGCCTATGCTGGCCCAATGATCCGTTGGAAATGGCGAACAGCAGCGTTGCGATCAGTGAGGTAAGCATGGCGCTCAAGCAGAACGAGCCAGCGGCATAAATGAGGGATGCCAATACGGAGCCGCGCTTGGAAGCATCTCGTATATTCAGTGGACGGCAGGCGAATCCCTGCGGCAGGATAATCATCAATAGGCCGGCAATACAGGCGATGCCCAGCGGAATTTCCAGCATTACTGTGCGCCATAGATTATCGGCAATGGGCTCAGGGAGTATGCCGAAGGCCGGTACTGCGGGCAGACCGTTGGACTGCCCCATCCAGAGTGTGAAGTTGGCGAGTTCGCCAATGGAGAATCCTGCTCCGAACAACCAAGAGATCGCCCATAGCATGAGATTCGGCAGCCAAATCAGCATGGCAAGCGTGGTGAGGATGCGCGATCCGTTTTCCATGCCGGACAATTCGAATACGGATACCACTGCGGCATGATTGCGTACGGTCCATGTGATGACGGTAATCAGACCGATGAGCAGGTTGATAGCGAGTATGGCGAATGCCAGAATAACGCCTGATTTCAGGCATCTGACCACTTGCTCGGAAACCTGCTCGCGCATCCATGCGATTGCCGCTTTGACCCTACTGGACTGTGGCAGAGCGGCTCCAAGATACGCCACAGTGAATGTCGCGGCGCTCTTGAGCAATATCATCCATTGCTCGTCGACCAGACTCAGACTTACCTGCACCGATGAAGCGAATACCGCATTGATGGCCAGCCATACCACCAATCCCACAACATAGGAATGCACAGCGAATGCTTTGAATCGTGCTATGCAAGTGGCAATAAGCCATATGAGCAGCACGGTGAGCAGCAACGGTGTGATGGTGAGCGTGAAGGAGTCGGCGCTGAACCCCGATCCCTCGCTGAGCAGCACGATGGCCTGCGTCAGGTTAGTGGTGCCAGCGGTAAGATTGTCGCCCCCCTCCTCCATGGAGATGACGAGCAACATCAGTGCGATGTAACAGCCCAAGGCGATGGCATAGATGGTCATGGATACGAGGGCGGCTGCCGCACCTCGTACCCATTGGCGAATCCTGTCTTTCATCACGATGGGTTGTGGCCGATCAGTTGATGGAAGCCTTGGCAAGTACGTCACGCATAATCTGGGCAGCCTGGCCCGGGGTCTTACCCACGGGAATGCCGGCCGCTTCGAGCGCGTTCTTCTTGTCCTGAGCGGTGCCCTTGCCGCCGGAGACGATGGCGCCGGCATGGCCCATCTGCTTGCCTTCGGGGGCGGTGAAACCGGCGATGTAGGCCACAACCGGCTTGGTCATATGTTCCTTGGCCCAAGCAGCGGCATCCTGTTCGGCAAAACCGCCGATTTCGCCGATCATCATTACGGCCTTGGTGTCAGGGTCGGCTTCGAAAGCCTGCAGCGCTTCGAGCAGTGTAGTGCCGACGATGGGATCGCCACCGGCTCCGAGGCATGCGGTGAAGCCGATATCGGACAGTTCGCCCATCAGCTGGTAGGTCAGGGTGCCGGACTTGGAAACCAGTCCGAGCGGGCCGCGGCCAACGATGTCATCAGGAATAATGCCCAGATTGACGCCCGGATTGCCGAGCGTGATCAGACCGGGGCAGTTCGGGCCGATAATACGCACGCCCTTGCGCAGGGCGAGCTCAACAAAGTAGGCGGAATCCGCTACCGGAATGCCTTCGGTGATGATCACGATAAGCTCGATGCCGGCCTCGATCGCTTCGACGACGGCGGACTTGGCGAACTTCGGCGGCACGAACACCACGCTGGCTTTGGCGCCAGTGGCTTCACGGGCCTCGTCGCAGGTGGCGAACACAGGCACATCCACGTCGGTGCCGTTCTTGGCGGCCGGGAACGTGACGGACGTGCCTGCCTTGCGCGGATTCACACCGCCGACGATGTTGGTGCCGGCCTTGAGCATACGTGCGGTGTGGGTCATGCCCTGATGACCGGTCATACCCTGAACGATAACGGGGGTACTATCTTCAACGAACAGCATCAGCGAATCTCCTTGGACTGGGTCGACTCAGCGGCGAGTTCAGCGGCCTTCTGCGCCGCACCCTCCATGGTCTCGGACACGTGAATATTCGGATTATTGGCTTCGGCCAGAATGTGCAGGCCTTCGGCTGCGGCATTGCCGTCGAATCGGACGACGATGGGCTTGGAGCCGCCGAGCTTGGCGACCGCTTCGAGAATGCCGTTGGCCACTTCCACGCAGGAGGTGATGCCGCCGTACACGTTGATGAACACGGACTCGACCTGCGGGTCGGACAGCACGATTTCCAAGCTTTCGGCCATCACAGTCGCGGATGCGCCGCCGCCGATGTCCAGGAAGTTGGCAGGCTTGATGCCGCTCCTCTGCTCTTCGCCCGCGCCGGATACGGCATCCAGGGAGCTCATGACCAGGCCAGCACCGTTGCCGATTACGCCGACTTCGCCGTGCAGATGCACGTAATGCAGCCCATGCTCACGGGCGCGCTGCTCGAACGGGTCGGGAACGATCGGATCAACGAAACGGGCCCAACCGTCGTGGCGGAATGCCGCGTTGTCATCCAAGGAAATCTTGGCATCGAGCGCGCTCAGCTGCTTGGTGGATTCGTCATCCGGGTCACCGATTTTTGCGAGCGGATTGATTTCTACCAGTGTCGCGTCGTTGTCTTTGAAGCACTGCCACATCTTGAGCAGGATCTGCGCCGCCTGATCGACATCAGCATGGTAGAAACCAATGCTCGCTGCCATCTTGGTCGCAGCCTCGAGATCGAAGTCGTCGAGCGCATCGATGTGCAGACGCTTGACCGCCTCGGGATGTTCTTTGGCGATTTCCTCGACTTCGGTGCCGCCGTTGGCGGTCGCCAGCACGTCGAAGTCTCGGGAGGTGCGATCCACGGAGATGGACACATAGTATTCGTGCAGGATGTTCTTGGCTTCGGCCACCAGCACGCCGGATACTTTATGGCCGTGGATGGTCATCGGCAGGATGGATTCGGATTCCAGGATGGCCTCATCGCGGTTATGCGCGATCTTGACGCCGCCGGCCTGGCCTCGGTGACCGATTTTTACCTGCGCCTTGATAACACACGGGTAGCCGATCTTATCCGCAGCCTCGGCGACTTCATGGGAGTTCTGAGCAAAGATGGCACCCGGGGTGGGGATGTCCTGCTCCTCAAGCAGCTGACGTGCCTGGTATTCGTAAAGATCCATGGATCCTTCCCTGACTAGATAATGAATCGGCCTGATGCGCGAATGCATCCATGCCGAATCCCGAAAAACTAACTATGCGAATTCTTAGGCCGGCATGGAGATCAACGAGCTACTTGGTGTCGAACCAAGCTTGCTCAGGCCGTCAAGACCCTCCAAACGCATCACGAAACTGAAGCCCACAACAGTACCGCCGGCCTTTTCGATAAGGTCGGTAGCCGCTTTGGCCGTGCCACCAGTGGCGATGAGATCATCCACAATCAATACGCGTTCGCCCTTGGAAACGGCAATGGTCTCGATTTCAACGCTTGCCGTGCCATATTCGAGGTCGTAGGATTCGCCAATGGTTTCGGGCGGCAGCTTGCCTGCTTTACGCACGGCGATGAATCCTTTGCCCAGATGAGCGGCCATGGCCGGGCCAAACAGGAATCCGCGGGATTCGAGGCCTGCGATGGAATCGAACTCGCTGGGTGGAACCGGCAGGGCCTGCTCAAGCGCATTGAGCAGAATCCTCAGCCCTTTGGCGTCGGCGAGCACCGGCATGAAATCACGGAAAATGATGCCTTCCTTGGGAAAGCCCGGCACGGAACGCACTAGAGACACCAGATATTCGGCG
Source organism: Bifidobacterium breve DSM 20213 = JCM 1192 (assembly GCF_001025175.1). Classification (NCBI taxonomy): domain Bacteria; kingdom Bacillati; phylum Actinomycetota; class Actinomycetes; order Bifidobacteriales; family Bifidobacteriaceae; genus Bifidobacterium; species Bifidobacterium breve. Next base: position 1,156,821 of record NZ_AP012324.1, on the reverse strand, counting down.
TCCTCCTTGCCTACCTTGTCCAATGCATCGATGGTGATATCAGACTGTGCCATGCGTGCTCGCCTCGTATTTCTCGTACTTATGGGGTACCGAATCGAACAGTTTACTTCGTCTCGGTCTCGTTGCCGCCGTCCGTCTCAGCATCCGTGGCCTCAGAGGACTCGATGGAAGCCTCAATCGGAACCTGGCTGGCATCGTCATTCGCGGGGGTCTCGGCGTCCTCGTCGGTCAGTGGGTTGCCGTTCTCGTCAACCTCGTCGTCAGACACGTAGGCAGGACGCACATACTCGCGGGCGATGGCATTGAAACCGAAGCGAAGCCTGGAGCCTTCGGAGTCGATGACGATCTCCTCGTACTGTTCATCGACTTCGACGACCTTGCCAATCACCTGTCCGATGGTGATGACTTCAGTACCGGGCTGCAGGTTACGACGAAAATCCTGCTTCTCCTGCTGGGCCTGCTTGGATTTCTTGGACTGCCACCACATCATGCCGCCGAAGACGACGATCATGACGACAAGCATGATGTAGGAAGATGACGAACCATCCATGGGCAAACTCCTTCAAAACGAACGGTTATGGCTATGAACCGTCAGGTGTGCAAACACGAAAAGTCTAGAAGAGCTTGCTGACATCATCCTTGGGCGTAATGCCCAGATGCTGCCATGCCTTCTCGGTGGCCACGCGGCCTTTAGGCGTGCGCACCATGAATCCCTCGCGCACCAGATACGGCTCACAGACGGTTTCCACGGTTTCCGATTCCTCGCCCACCATGGCCGCGAGGTTGTTCAAGCCGACGGGACCACCGTTGAAATTGCGAACAATGGCGTTCAGCACGGCGATATCCAGCCGGTCAAGGCCTTCGGAATCAATCTGGTACAGCGCCAAGGCCTCTTTGACATCAGCTGGGTGCACGACGATAAGGTCATGCACAATGGCCCAATCCCTCACGCGGCGCAGCAGACGGTTGGCGATACGCGGCGTGCCGCGGGAACGCAATGCGAGTTCATGGGCGGAACCCTCATCAAGGTTGACCCCCAGCACGCTTGCCGAGCGTTCGATAAGCTTCTCCAACTCCTCATGCGGATAGAAGTCAAGATGTGCGGTGAAGCCGAAGCGCGCACGCAACGGGCTGGGCAACATACCTTCGCGGGTGGTGGCGCCAATGACGGTGAAGCGAGGCAGAGTCAGTGGAATCGAGCTGGCGCCCGGTCCTTTGCCCACCATCACATCCACGCGAAAATCCTCCATCGCGATATACAGCAGCTCTTCGGCTGCGCGCGGCAGACGGTGGATCTCATCGATGAACAGCACTTCGCCGGTATCCAGCGAACTCAAGATCGAAGCCAGGTCGCCGGCGTGCTGCACAGCAGGGCCGGAGGTCACGCGAATCGGGACTTCAAGTTCATTGGCCACAATCATGGCCAATGTGGTCTTACCGAGGCCTGGAGGGCCGGCAAGCAGTATGTGATCCGGCGGCACGTCACGTTTGCGGGCTGCGTCGAGAAACAGCTGGAGCTGGGCCTTGAGCCGGGGCTGCCCGATGAACCCCTCAAGCACATGCGGGCGGAGCTCTTCATCACTGACCGGCTCGTTGCCTATCGGTTGTGAAGACACCATGCGCAATGATTCTTCATTGGCTCCAGTGTTGGATGTGCCGTAGTTCATGTCCTTGCTCATCAGCGGCCCCTATCCATCAGTGCGAGTGCTAGGCGCAGCACGCGCGGCACATCGTCGGTGTCAAGCGGTGTCGGTATGTCGTTGTCCTCGCAGGCTTCAGCCACGGCCTGCTGGGCGTCCTGCTGACGCCAGCCCAGCGAAATCAGACCTTCAATGACCTGCTCCATGCTGGTGTCCACCTGCGCCTGAACCTTGGCGCCTGACGGTGAAGCTCCCTCGATCTGGCTCAGGTCAATGGAGCCCTTGAGTTCGAGGATGATTTTCTGGGCACCCTTTTTGCCCAATCCCGGTGCCTTGGCCAGCGCGGCGGCATCGTTGTCGGCGATGGCCCGGGCAAGCTGGCCAGCCGTCAGTGTGGAGAGCAGCGACTGCGCGACCTTTGGTCCGATGCCGGATACTTTGATGAGCTGCAGGAACGTTTTCTTGGAGGCCTGATCAAGGAAGCCATGTAACGTGACGGCATCCTGAGAAAGATTCATATACGTGTAGACGCGCGCCTCCGTTCCGGTGTGCAGACGGCTGAGGTCGGTGGCGGACATACGTACCTCGTATCCCACTCCCCCAACATCGATCAATGCGGTGTCGGCTTCAACCGATTCGACCCGCCCGGTCAGCATGCCGATCATACAGACGCTCCTTTAAGGATTCGAACAACTGTTCGAAAGTATACTACATGCCTCGGTCGTGGTTCATGCGGCGGCGCGCGGAGTTCTGCGCGGCCTCGGCCCATTGGCGTTGCGCGGCGGTCAGATGCTGCTCGCGCTCGCCGCCCTGCAGAGCTCCAGCTGGGCGCAGTGCGTGGCAGATAGCCAAGGCTAGGGCGTCGGCGGCATCGGCGGGCGTAGGCATCTTGGTCAGATTGAGAATGCGCGTCACCATGCGTTCGACCTGTATCTTCTGAGCTTGGCCATTGCCGGTGATGGCCAGCTTTGCTTCGGTCGGGGTATGCAGCGCCACGGGAATATTGCGTTGCGCGGCTGCGAGCATGGCAAGACCGGCGGCCTGTGCGGTGCCGAGCACAGTGTTGCGATTCGACTGGGCGAACACACGTTCGATGGACACGGCATCGGGTGCAAAGCGATCCATCTTCTCGGACAGGCCGTTATAGATGGCCAAAAGACGCAGATCCTGGGTGATGTCCGGCGAGGACCGCACCACGTCCACGTGAATAAACGAAAGCCGGCGGTGCTCGCCGGCTTCGATCACGCCGACCCCGCAGCGTGTAAGCCCGGGGTCGACGCCAAGGATAATCACGAGGATTACTCCTCGTCGAGCTGGGCCATCACCTCGTCGGAGGCGGTCCAGTTGGAGTAGATGTTCTGCACATCGTCGAGGTCGTCGAGGTTGTCGATGAGCTTGGACACCTTGCGTGCATCCTCGAGGCTCAGCTCGACCTCGTTCTTTGGCTGCATGACCTGGTCGGCGGAATCGTAGTCGAAACCGGCGTCCTGCAGAGCCTTGCGCACGGTGAACAGATCGGACGGGCCGGTGATGACGGTGTAGACCTCATCGTCATCGGTGACGTCCTCGGCGCCAGCCTCGGCTGCGGTCTCGAACAGCTTGTCGAAGTCCACGCCTTCGGACGGAACCACGATCTGGCCCTTGCGCTCAAAGTTGAAGGACACGGAGCCGGAGGTGGCCAGGGAGCCGTTGCCCTTGGTCAGGGTGGAACGCACTTCGGCGGCCGCACGGTTGCGGTTGTCGGTCAGGCACTCGATGATGAGGCCCACGCCAGCGGGAGCGTAGCCCTCGTAGACGATGTCCTCGTAGTTGGCGGCACCGTCTTCGTCACCGGCACCACGCTTGACGGCGCGGGCGATGTTGTCGGCCGGCATGGAGGCCTTCTTGGCCTTGTAGATGGCGTCGTACAGGGACGGGTTGCCGTCTGGGTCGCCACCGCCGAGGCGGGCGGCGATTTCGATGTTCTTGATGAGCTTGGCGAAGAGCTTGCCGCGCTTGGCGTCGATGGCGGCCTTCTTGTGCTTGGTGGTCGCCCACTTGGAATGACCTGACATAATGCTCCTAGCAGTAATAAACGGATGATGTCAAACGAAACGATTGTAGGCCGTTAATCAGACATACCCGTGATGTTTTCGATTGTCTTTTTGAATCATGCGCTGGTTCGACCAGATGCATGAGGGTATCGTGCCGGTATCAGACGAGCGGCAGATGGTAGTCGGAAGCCAGCTGTGCAAACGCTTTGGCATACGCATCCCGCTGATCGGACAGCAGAATCGGCATGGTGCGCGTTTGGGCGACGATGGGCATGAAGTTCGCGTCACCGTTCCAGCGCGGCACCACATGCTGATGCAGATGGGCCGCGACCCCTGCGCCCGCTACCTCGCCCTGATTGATGCCGATATTGTATCCGTCCGGATGGGATACGGTCTCCATCACCTTCATGGCGAGGGTGGTGGCCTTCTCGAACTCGAACAATTCGGCGTCGTCAAGTTCGGTGATGAATCCGACGTGACGGTACGGGCAAATCATGAGATGCCCGACGTTATACGGGTAGAGGTTCATGATGGCGAACACGTGCGTGCCGCGCCAGGCGATGAGGCCGTCCTCGTCGGACTTCTTCGGTCCGTCGCAGAACGGACAGTCCTTCGACTTGGACTTGGTCGGACGATCCTCGCTGTTGCGCAGCACATAGGTCATGCGCTGCGGGGTCCACAGTCGTTCGACCGTGTCTTCCTGAGGCGGGAAGTCCGCCGGATCATCGACACGCACGTCAGCCATCATGTATTCCTTTACTCGGCTACAGCGGCGTTGAAGTCGTCGGCGGAGTTCACCTGGACGCGCTTGGCGATCACGGCGAGGATCTGCTCGCGAGCCTTGTCCACCGGCACGCCGTTGAGCTGGCTGCCGTCGCGGAAGCGGAAGCTCACCGCGTTGTTGTTCATGTCTTCCTCACCGACGATGAGGATGAACGGCACTTTGGACTTGGAGGCGTTGCGAATCTTCTTGCCGAAGCGGTCATCGGAGTAGTCGATCTCGCAACGGACCATCTCATCCTCGAGGGACTTGACGAAACCGGCCAGATGCGGGGCGAACTCGTCGGCAACCGGCACGCCGAGCACCTGCACGGGGGCCAGCCACGCCGGGAAGGCGCCAGCGTAGTGCTCGAGCAGCACGGCGAAGAAGCGTTCGATGGAGCCGAACAGGGCGCGGTGAATCATCACCGGACGCTGATGGGTGCCGTCCTTCGCGATGTACTCAAGCTGGAAACGCTCGGGCAGGTTGAAGTCGAGCTGGATGGTCGAGACCTGCCAAGTACGGCCGATGGCGTCACGGGCCTGCACGGAGATCTTCGGGCCGTAGAAGGCGGCCCCGCCCGGATCGGCCACGAGGTCGAGGTGGGATGCCTCGGCGACCTCACGCAGGGTACGGGTGGCCTCCTCCCAGATCTCGTCGGAGCCGACGTACTTATCCGGATCCTTGGTGGAGAGCTCCAAGTAGAAGTCGGACAGACCGAAGTCCTTGAGCAGGTTCAGCACGAAGGTCAGCAGGCTGGTCAGCTCGTCCTTCATCTGCTCGCGGGTGCAGTAGATGTGGGAATCGTCCTGAGTCAAGCCACGCACACGGGTCAGGCCATGGACCTCGCCGGACTTCTCATAGCGGTACACGGTACCGAACTCGAAGAGGCGCAGCGGCAGCTCACGGTAGGAGCGCTGGCGCGACTTGAAGATCAGGTTGTGCATCGGGCAGTTCATCGGCTTGAGGTAGTAGTCGAAGCCGGGCTTGGTCACGTTGCCGTCCTCGTCGTACTCCTCATCGAGGTGCATCGGCGGGTACATGCCATCCTTGTACCAGTGCAGGTGACCGGAAGTCTCGTACAGACCACCCTTGGTGATATGCGGGGTCTGCACGAAGCTGTAGTGGTGCTTGCGGTGCATTTCGCGGGAGTAGTCCTCCATCGCGTTGATCACGGCAGCGCCCTTCGGATGGAACACAGCCAGACCGGGGCCGATCTCGTCCGGGAAGGAGAACAGGTCCATCTCGGCGCCGAGCTTGCGGTGGTCTCGCTTGGCGGCTTCCTCCAGACGGGTCTGGTATGCCTTGAGATCTTCCTTGTTGGCCCAAGCGGTGCCGTAGATGCGCTGCATGGTCGGGTTCTTCTCGCTGCCACGCCAGTAGGCAGCGGCTGAACGCTCAATCTTGAAAGCCTTGATGTAGCGGGTGTTCGGTAGGTGCGGGCCGCGGCACAGGTCCTTCCAGACCACATTGCCGTCACGGTCGACGTTGTCGTAGAAGCTGAGTTCCTTCTCGGAAATCTCAGTGGCGGCGGCCGGGTCGAGGTGTGCTTCCTTGTCTTCGATCAGCTCGATCTTGAAGGGCTGGTCGGCCTCTTCCTTCAGGGCCTCTTCCTCGGTCACGGAACGGCGGCGGAAGGACTGGGAGGACTTGATGATGCGCTGCATACGCTTCTCGATGTCCTTGAGGTCTTCCGGGGTGAAGGGCTTGTCAACCTGGAAATCGTAGTAGAAGCCGTCCTTGATCACCGGGCCGACGCCGAGCTTGGCGTTCGGATAGACCTCCTGCACGGCCTGGGCCATGACGTGGGTGGCCGAGTGACGCATGATCGCGAGGCCGTCTTCGGAATCGAGCGTGATGGGCTCTACGGTGTCGCCGTCGGCAAGCGGCGTGTACAGGTCACGGTTTTCGCCGTTGAGCTTGACCGCAACGATGTTCTTGTCTTCTGCGAACAATTCGACGCCGGTAGTGGTTGCTTCCACCTCCTTTGCTTCGCCGTTGACTGTGATGGAGATGGTAGCTTGCGCCATGATTTGTCCTTTGCTATCGGGGTCCGCGGTACTAATGTGCAGGCCTGGACTGGGTAATCAACGTAGGCCACGATAGGTTGGGTGTACGACATTTGGCAAAGCCTGACAAATACGAAAAAACCTCGCCGGAGCGAGGTTTTGATGGAGCGGACAACGGGACTCGAACCCGCGGTCTCAACCTTGGCAAGGTTGCGCTTTACCAACTAAGCTATGTCCGCAAAGGATTCCGCCGTGAGAAGCGGATTCCAGTGGGCGATGTAGGAATCGAACCTACGACCCCTTCGGTGTGAACGAAGTGCGCTAGCCGCTGCGCCAATCGCCCGAAATCAATCGGTATTCAGTTATGCGAGCCGAATTGCTTCGGTCTGCGTGGGCGATACAAGATTCGAACTTGTGACCCCTTCCGTGTCAGGGAAGTGCGCTACCACTGCGCCAACCGCCCGGGTCATGCTCCTGCAAGCGAATTTCTTCGTCTGCCTGAGAGGTGGGTACGAGAGTCGAACTCGTCTATACGGCTTTGCAGGCCGCTGCCTAACCGCTTGGCTAACCCACCGTAAGGTCTGTCAACTCATCGGACCTAGAGCGGACAACGGGACTCGAACCCGCGGTCTCAACCTTGGCAAGGTTGCGCTTTACCAACTAAGCTATGTCCGCATGTGCCTCACGAGGCTTTCCCCCGCTCAAAGCACAAGTGTTTACTATACTCACAAGCGTGTAGTTCGTCCAGCTGCGGCGTGTCGTTTCTGGTGTGCCATTCTTGACTCCTCGCTTATGGCTGAAGCAAACATATATGACATCAAGTCCACGTTACTCTAGAGGTATGAGTGAAGATGCGAATACCCCAAGTTCGGTGATGATCGCCGCTTTCGAGGGATGGAATGATGCTTGCCAGGCGGCTTAGAACGTCGTCCGTTATCTGGTCAAGCATTACGAATCCCGTGAGATTCGCCATATAGACTGCGACGCCTTCTATGACTATCAGGTGTCTCGTCCCATGCTGTGCCATGTATCCGGTCGTACTAATCTTATTTGGCCGCAGACTACGTTCTACGAGATTGTGCTTGATGAGGGGCATCGAATATTTGCCCAAATCGCGCCTGAGCCTAACTACCGCTGGAAGGAATACTGCAGCCAGAGTCTCGCCATCGCTGAAGAACTCGATGTGGATGGTGTGATTACTCTCGGCTCGATGTTCTCTGATTGCCCCCATACCAGGCCTCTGCCCATTTCCGTGAGCGACGGCAATTGCCAGTGTGAGGGAGACCGGGAATACAACGGTCCTGTGGGCATCCCCACCGTGCTGGATATTTTCGCTGCGGAATGTGGCATGTTCCATGCCTCCATGTGGGTTTCCATCCCCCAATATCTCGGCAGCGACGAATGCGCGGCGGGCACCATGCGCCTGCTTGATGCTTTGGGGCATCGCATCGGTTTCTCTTTTGATGTCAGCGAGTTGGAACGCAAGGCTGAACAATGGAAATCACAGGCATCGGTACTAGTGCGTTGCAACGAGCAGCTGCAGGATTATGTGACCCATCTTGAGCATGATTATGACCTGAAGCAGAAGGCCGATGCCGAGGCCTCGCTGGGCGCGCCCCAAGCGGAACAGCTCGTCAAAGAGGCCGAGGCGTTCCTACGCCAAATGGGTAGCTGACCTGAGAATACAATAATGCTCCCGCCGGCGAGAGCTGTCGGCATAGCCGACTGAGGGTGGTCACTGGGTATTCCAGACAGAACCACCTTCAGACCCGCAAAGCGAGCCAGCTCCTGCCAGCGGGAGCATTATTGACGATGCAGTGTTTCTTTAAGCCGCTGCGGCCACTGACGGGTCGATGGCCGGCAACACACCGGCGATCAGCAGGAGGGCAACCACCACTGCCAAGGCGATGCGGTAGATGGCGAACGCCTTGTAGGAGAACGTGGAAACGAACTTCAGGAATCCGATGATCACGATGTAGCCCAGAATAAAGCTGATGACCATGGCGATCAGTGTGGGACCCCAGCCGGGGAACATCGCATCGGTCTTGTAGTCCTTGACAGCCTTGACGGCCTCAAGCAGACCGGAACCGAATACGGCGGGAATGGCCATCAGGAAGCTCAAACGCACAGCGGCCTCACGCTCATAGCCAAGCGCACGGCCCACGGTGATGGTGCCGCCCGAACGGGAAACGCCAGGAATCAGGGCCATGGACTGACCTAGACCAAAGAGGAACGCATCACGATACGTCATATCGTCCATGGTCTTGGTCTGCTTGGCGCGGGCATCCACAACCCACAGCAGAATGCCGAACAGCAGCAGCACGGTCGCGGTGATCCACAGGTTACGCAGCGTGGTCTCGATGACGTTCTGCAGAGTGAAGCCAAGAATCACAATCGGGATCGAGCCGACGATGATATTCCAGCCGAGCGTGGCATAGTTGTCGCCACGGCCCATGCGGGCCTTCCAGTCCTTGCCGTTCTTGCCGAACAGGCATGCGAACCAGTGAGTAAGAATATTGGCGATGTCATGGCGGAAATACAGAATAACCGCCAGCTCAGTACCAATCTGGATGATGGCAGTGAAAGCAGCGCCGGGGTCGGAGCCCAACATCAAATCACCGACGATGCGGATATGCGCGCTGGACGATACCGGCAGATACTCGGTAAGTGCCTGAACGATGCCGAGAACAATCGCTTGGAAGAGGTTCATAATTCCTCGAGATTTCTCTATACGTAATGTGTTATGACGTTGAACACCCTACCGGTTGGGGTGTAGAACAGCACTAAGAATTGGTAACATGCACGGCTTCTACAATGAATACGAGTGCAAAACGTCACAACCATGCTGGAGGGAACGGCTATGAGTACATATCGTAAAAGCAGGGCTTTTGCTCCTCAGGGATTCTTCGAATGCGAAGGACGCGGACTGCAATGGTTGGGTGCCGCGCATGCGCAGGGTGGCCCGCGTGTGGTGCAGGTCTATGACTGGGGCAAAGACTATCTCGACATCGAGCGAGTGAACAGCTCCTCCCCCACGGCCAAGGCCGCATTGGAATTCGGCGCGGCGCTCGCACGCATGCATGATGCCGGTGCCGAATATTTCGGTTCTGCGCCGGAAGGATATGACGGCACATGCTACTTCGGGCCGTTGCAGGATCCGGTAAAGATGGATACCGGCGAATGGACCGATCCCATCAGCTACTTTGCTGATGGCCGTCTGCGCCCGATGGTCGAGCTTGGCGTCAAGCGCGGTGAACTTGACCAGCGTGATGTCGATCTGACGGAAAAGGTAATCGAGGCATTGCCTGACATCATGGGCCGTGCCGCCGAAGACAAGCCAGCCCGCATCCACGGTGATTTGTGGAGTGGCAATGTGATGTGGACTGCTGATTCTGGACAGACCGAGGCCGTGCTCATCGACCCGGCGGCACATGGTGGTCACCGTGAAGAGGATCTGGCCATGCTGCACCTGTTCGGTATGAGTTATTTGACGCAGATTACCGAGGGCTATCAGTCGGTGCATCCGCTGAAGGCTGGATGGCAGGATCGCATCACGCTCTGGCAGCTCTACCCCATTGCCGGCCATTGTGTGTTCTTCGGCGGCGGCTACGTTAGCGAATATCGCTCCATGTGCCGCTCACTGCTGAAATAGTTAGCGGACTCGGCATCCCTCTCTGAAGGGAGCTGTCGTCGCTAGACAACTGAGGGGGAGCTTGCGGATGTACCCGAGCTCCCCCTCAGTCAGCTTCACTGCCAGTTTTTTCCCCCCTACCTCGGAGAGGGGCGCCAAGAACGAATCAGCTCAGTGCGTCCTTCAACTTGCTAAAGAATCCCTTCTTCTGACCGGTTTGCGGACGGGAAGCCTGGGAGACGTGCGTGGCATCGGAATCATGCGAGGCGGCGAACTGTTCAATCAGTCCCCGCTCGGACTCGCTGAGCTTGGTGGGAATCAGTACGTTCACATGGGCAACCAGATTGCCGCGCTCATCCTTATTGCGAATATTGGTAACGCCCAGACCCTTCAACGTCACCGTATCCTCAGGCTGGCAGCCCGCCGGAATGGATACGGTCTGCTCGCCGTCAAACGTATCAATGGACAGATCGTGTCCGAGCACGGCCCAGCTCATCGGAACCTGAATCCAGCAATGCAGGTCATCGCCGTCGCGGGTGAACTGCTTATCTGCCTTGATGCGAATATCAATGTACAAATCGCCGGCAGCGCCGCCGCCCTCACCGACTTCACCCTGGTTGGCCAAGCGCAGTCGAGCATTGTCGTTGATACCGGCCGGCACAGTGACACCCACATTACGCGTGGTGCGAACGCGGCCGTGACCCATGCAGCTCGGGCATGGATTCTGGATGATGGTGCCGTGACCCTCGCAGCGCTCGCAGGGAGCGGAGGTCATCATCTGGCCGAGCATAGTGCGCACGACCTTTTGCATGAAGCCCTGTCCATGGCAGTCCGGGCAAGTGACCGGCTGGGCGCCGCCTTGTGCGCCGGAGCCACCGCACTCCTGACACAGGGAGAACGTATTGATCTTGACGTGCGCCGTGCCGCCGAATACGGCGGTTTTCAAGTCGATGGAAGCGGAAGCCAGCGCATCGCGTCCAGGCTGTGTGCGCGGCACCGGGCCCTGTGAGCCGCCACCGAATGCGGAACCAAAGAACGTGGAGAATACGTCTCCCATATCGCCGAATCCCGCGCCGGAGAAGCCGCCAGCACCGGCGTTCGGATCGTTGGGGTCAACGCCGGAATCATACATACGGCGCTTATCCGGATTGGACAGCACATCGTAGGCGTTGTTCACTTCCTTGAACTTGTCCTCGAACTCCGGTCCCGCGATATCAGGGTGATACTTACGGCTGAGCTTGCGGTACGCCTTCTTGATCTCGTCGTCGCTCGCGTTGCGGTCGATGCCCAGCGTCTCGTAATAATCTGCCACTTGTTTGTTCCTTTGTATTCGTTGGTCTGCGGGTTATTGTGCCATAGCCTGCGGTCAGTCGCCGGAGCCGCTTTCCGAGACAAAAAAAGTGAGATACCTTGCCACTGCCCTGACCGCGGCCATGGTAGCCGCATAATCCATATGGGTTGGGCCGATGGATCCCACAAAAGCAATGGGTTCGTTGGTGCTGTCCTGATCGGGCGATGTCTCGTTGCGTTCCGAATCGTTCGCTACGGGCGAAGTACTGCGTCCGTAACCGCTACTGACCACCGAGGCATGCAAGAGTTCAGGTGTGTGGCTTTCGGAGCCAATGGATACGCCTACGCCAGTGGCGCTTGGCTCTTCGCTGAGGTTGCTCATCAGTTTCATGAGCACCACTTGCTCTTCCAACGCGTCGAAGAGCGGTGCCAGATCGGTCAGAGAACGGGAATGCGCCAGATGCGATGTGCCGGACATATACAATTCGTTGGCGCGCTCGTCCAATGCCATCGATGCGAAGGCGTCGGCCAGGGCGTCGGCCGCCTCCCGCACTGTCTCGAATCCGGTGCCGCCACCAAGGGCGCGCACGGTTTCGGATGCGGATGATAAGGACTGACCGTTGCATTGTTCATTGACTGCACTGGACAGGCGGTTGATGTCGTCGGCCGTGGGCATGGCCGAGACGGTCAGTCCGTGCTGTGCCACGCGTCCGGTATCGGTGATTACCACGGCAAGTAGCGTGCTCATGGCCACTGGTACCAGCTCCACGTGGCGTAACGTCGCCTTGGATAATGAAGGCGATGCGACTATGGCAACTTGACCGGTGATTTCCGAGAGCAGTCGTGCGGAACGTTGCAGTGCGTCCTTGAGGCTGACCGAGCCGGATAGGAAACTATTGATACCGCGGCGTTGAGCTTCGCTGAGCGGCACAACCGTAGCCAGTCGATCTACAAAATAACGGTATCCCTTTTCAGTGGGTACGCGACCGGCGGACGTATGCGGCTGAATCAGGTAGCCTTCATCTTCCAATGCGGCCATATCATTGCGAATGGTGGCAGAGCTGACGCCTAAATCGCGTTCCTTGGACAATGCCGCGGAGCCTACGGGCTCTTGCGAACGAATGTAATCTTCCACCACAGCGCGCAGTACCAGCATGCGACGTGATTGCGTCATGCGCGCCTCCTTATATGTACATCTGCAGTATGCAATCTGCTCTCATTGTATTAGCACTCATTGGTTTCGAGTGCTAATGCGTTCGTTTGCGGCGAAGTGATGTGAATTGTGAACGCTAACAGAACACAAACTACCAAAACACGCCAAAATTGCACCATAACGTCGCAAACCATCGCTAGCATGGTAAGCGCAATGTGAGGGCGTCAAGCGCCCGGCACAAGCCGGATACGCGGCCCGACCAATTGGAAGGAAAGTAATCCATGACCGAATTCAAGGAGACCGAGCTCGACGAGCGCGCCATCAAGATGGCGAAGGCCCTTTCGGCTGACGCGGTGGAGAACGCCGGTTCCGGCCACCCCGGTTCCCCCGTTTCCCTGGCGCCCATCGCCTACACGCTGTACCAGCATTTCATCAAGCACGATCCGAACGATCCCAACTGGGAGGGCCGTGATCGCTTCATCCTTTCCGGTGGCCACGCCTCCCTCACCCAGTACGTCCAGCTGTACTTCTCCGGTTATGGCCTGACCCTGGACGACCTCAAGCACTTCCGTGGTGGCGCTGACACCCGTACCCCGGGTCACCCCGAGTACGGCCTGACCCCCGGTATCGAAATGACCACCGGCCCGCTGGGCCAGGGCTTCGCTTCCGCCATCGGCTTTGCCTACGGCGAGCGTTTCCAGCGTGGTCTGCTCGATCCGGAAACCCCGAAGGAAGACTCCCCGTTCTACCACAAGATTTGGGCTATCTGCGGTGAAGGCGATATCGAAGAGGGCATCTCCGGCGAAGCCGCTGCCCTTGCCGCCAACCAGAAGCTCGGCAACGTCACCGTGATCTTCGACGCCAACCGCATCCAGATCGAAGGCGACACCAACCTGGTGCTGGCCGAGGATGTGCTCAAGCGTTTCCAGGCCTACGGCTGGTACACCGACGAGTTCAGCTTCATCCAGCCCGACGGCTCCTACAAGGAGGACGTCGAGGGTCTGGCCGACGTTATCGCCAAGGCCGAGGCCGCTGCTCCGGATCAGCCGAAGCTCATCAAGGTCGACACCCTGATTGCTTGGCCGACCCCGGGCAAGACCAACGATCCGTCCTCTCACGGCTCCAAGCTGGGCACCGAGGCCGTTGCCGGCCTCAAGGAAGTCCTCGGCTACGATCCGGCAGAGAACTTCCACGTTGACGAAGAGGCTCTGGCTCACGCCCGCAAGGTTGCTGAGCGCGGTCTCGAGGCCCACAAGGAATGGGACGAGAAGTTCGACGCATGGCGCAAGGCCAACCCGGACAAGGCTGCCCTGTACGACCGCATCAAGGCCGGCGAGCTGCCGGAAGGCTTCGACAAGGCCATCGATGACCTTGAGGCCACCTTCGAGGTCGGAAAGGGTGTCGCCACCCGTGGCGCCTCCGGCTCTGTGCTCAATGCCATCGCTGCTGTCATGCCGGAACTCTGGGGCGGCTCCGCCGACCTCGGTGGCTCCAACAAGACCGACCTCAAGGGCGCTGCCACCTTCGCTCCGGCTGAGTGCGCCACCAAGCAGTGGCCGGTCTGCAACGAGTTCGGTCGTCAGCTGCACTTCGGCGTGCGCGAGTTCACCATGGGCTGCATTACCAACGGCATCCTGCTGGGCTCCCACACCCGTCCGTTCGGCGGCACCTTCTTCATGTTCTCCGACTACGAGCGTTCCGCCGTTCGTCTGGCCGCCCTCATGGAGATCCCGAACCTGTACGTGTGGACGCACGACTCCGTCGCCGTCGGAGAGGATGGCCCGACCCACCAGCCGGTTGAGCACCTTGCTTCCTTCCGCGCTATCCCGCAGCTTGAGGTCGTTCGCCCGGCCGATGCCTTCGAGACCGCCGAAGCCTACCGCTACTTCTTCGAGAAGAAGAACACGCTGCCGGCTGCCATGGTGCTGTCCCGTCAGGGCGTCCCGGTTCTCGCCGAGACCGCTGCCAAGGCCAAGGACGGTGTCCGCAAGGGCGCTTACGTCCTGGTCGACACCGAAGGCACTCCGGATGTCATCCTGATGGCCACCGGTTCCGAAGTCCAGCTGGCCGTCAAGGCCGCCAAGACCCTCGCTGAGGAAGGCGTCAAGGCCCGCGTGGTCTCCGTGCCGTCCCTCGAATGGTTCGAGGAGCAGGACGCCGAGTACAAGGAGGCCGTGCTTCCAGCCGGTGTCAAGGCTCGTGTCTCCGTCGAGGCCGGCGTTGCCATGCCGTGGTACAAGTACCTCGGTTCCTACGGCAAGCCTGTCTCCATCGAGCAGTTCGGTCTGCAGGGCGACGGTGCTCAGAACCTCATCGACCTCGGCATCACCGCCGAGCACGTGGTGGAAGCCGCCAAGGCCTCCATCGCCGAAGTCGAAGCCGCCAAGTGATTTCATTGCCCTCCCTCACTAAGAGGGAGGGCTTAACAAGATTTGTTCCATAACGGAATATAAGGAGAAATAAATGACTGAAGCAACTCAGCGTACGTCCGACAACGGCGTTTCCATCTGGCTGGACGACCTGTCCCGCTCCCGCATCGAGTCCGGCTCCCTGCAGGACCTCATCGCCAACAAGAACGTGGTCGGCGTTACCACCAACCCGTCCATCTTCCAGAAGGCCCTGAGCCAGGTCGGTCCGTACGACGCTCAGCTCAAGGAGCTCGGCAAGGTTGACGTTGAGACCGCTGTCCGCGAGCTCACCACCACCGACGTGCGCAACGCCACCGACATCTTCCGCGAGATCGCTGAGGCTACCGACTTCGTCGACGGCCGCGTCTCCATCGAGGTCGACCCGCGTCTGGCCCATGACACCGAGAACACCGCCAAGCAGGCTGTGGAACTCTGGGAGAAGGTCAACCGCCCGAACGCCATGATCAAGATCCCGGCAACCCTCGAAGGTCTGCCGGCCATCACCGCCACCCTGGCCAAGGGCATCTCCGTCAACGTCACCCTGATCTTCTCGCTCGAGCGTTACGAGCAGGTCATCGACGCCTTCATCGAGGGCATCGCCCAGGCTGACGCCAACGGCCACGACCTGAAGCACATCGGCTCCGTCGCTTCCTTCTTCGTGTCCCGCGTGGACACCGCTGTCGACAAGCTGCTGGAAGCCAACGGCTCCGACGAGGCCAAGGCTCTGGAGGGCAAGGCCGCTGTGGCCAACGCTCGCCTGGCTTACGAGCTCTTCGAGAAGAAGTTCGCTGAGGATCCGCGTTGGGCCGACCTGGCTGCCAAGGGCGCCAAGGTTCAGCGCCCGCTGTGGGCTTCCACCGGCACCAAGAACGCTGCCTACTCCGACTGCAAGTACGTTGACGAGCTCGTTGCTAAGCACATCGTCAACACCATGCCGGAGAAGACCCTGAACGCTCTGGCCGACCACGGCAACGGCGCTCCGTCCATCGAGGGCACCTACGAGGAGTCCCACGCCGTCATCAACAAGCTGGCTGAGCTGGGCATCAACCTCAAGGACGTCACCGACAAGCTGGAGGCCGACGGTGTCGCCGCCTTCATCAAGTCCTGGGATTCCGTGCTGGCTGACGTCCAGTCCGGCATCGACCGCGTGAACGCCTGAGATTATTAGTCGATGCGCCTAGCGCATTAACTGGTTAGCTCACAGAAGCCCCGATCCCAACCGGTCGGGGCTTTTTGCGTATTGGATAGGGCTTCGTCCTTCTTTTGTTACGACATATTCGGATCTTACTCACCCTGAGCGTACGGTTTTCCAGACTATTTCAGGCCTTCTCTGGAAAAATGTACGCTTACTGTCGGTCAGTGTACGTTTTTCCAGATGATGGAGAAAATAATCTAGAAAAACGTATGCTAGGGAGTGGATGACGGCATATGGATGGTGCGAAGGGACCACACTAGAGGCGAACTTGCTAGAGTGGGTAGCTGACACACAGAGAAAGAGGAGAACCTTGAACAAACTTGTCGCACGCCAACGGTTGGTCATGACCTTCACGTTCTTTTCGATGTTCTTCGGCGCGGGCAATCTAATCTTCCCACCATTCGTCGGCGCGCAAGCTGGTTCCGCAACCATGCCGGCGGCCATTGGCTTCATCGTCTCCGCGGTCGGTCTGCCGATTCTCGGCGTACTGGCGGTTACTTTCGCCGGAGGCTTCGACAAGCTCGCCGGCCGGGTCTCCCCCAAATTTGCCCTGTTCCTCGGCGTGGCGATCATGCTCACCATCGGCCCCTGTTTTGCGATTCCGCGTACGGCCACCACCTCATTCGAAATGATGGTGGCACCTTTCGTGCCGACTTCCTATGACTGGCTAGCCCAGCTTATCTACTCGCTCGTGTTCTTCTCGCTTGCCTTCTTGTTCGCCCAACATCCTGAGAAACTCTCCAAAGTGCTCGGCCGATTCATGGGACCCTTACTGCTGGTGCTTATCGCGGTTCTGTTCATCGCATGCCTGGTCCACGGCATCGGCACCCCGGCCAAACCGATGGGCGATTACTCCACAAACCAAATCGCACGCGGCTTCCTCGACGGCTACCAGACCATGGATCTGCTTGCCGCGCTTTATTTCGGCATCGTGATTTCCGCGAATATCCGCGCCCAGCAAGTCGATGATGAATCGCTAGTGCAGAAGGAAACCGCGTATGCCGGGCTCGGCACCGGCGTGCTGCTTATCGTGATTTACGGCGCCCTGAGTTATGTGGGCGTGGTGTCTGGCGCCATCGCTTCTATCGACCCGGCCAAGGACACAGGTGCCACCGTACTCACCAACCTCACCTCTTCCCTGTTCGGCACGTTCGGCACCGCGTTCCTTGGCGTCGTGTTCGTCATCGCATGCCTCAACGTATGCACCGGATTGATCTGCACCTGCGCCACCTACTTCCATACTCGATTCCAGACCGTCGCCGGACGAACGCTGAGCTACCGCACTTGGCAGATCATCTTCACCGTGTTCAGCTTCATCGTGTCCAACGCCGGGCTGAGCGCGATCATCAAAGTCTCCGTGCCGGTGTTGTCCGCGTTGTATCCGATTGCCATTGTGCTGGTGTTGCTGGCGCTTACCCATAAGAAGCTTGGCGCGCGATTCCCGCGTGTCTACTTCTGGACTGTACTGCTGGTGGGCATCGCCTCCTTCGCCACTTGCATCTCCAGCCTGGCCGCCGTCTTCGGCGGTTCCATCGGTTGGCTGGACGCGGCACTGGCCATGCTCCCCCTGCAGCAATACCAACTCGGCTGGGTTATGCCGGCCATCATTGGTCTCGCCATCGGCATCGCCGATGCTCCCCGGCGGTAGTTGCCCGGTGTGCACGGAGTTTGACGGTCGGCCAGTGATAGCGGTTGTCATGTTAGCTGTCACAGCATCACGCCTATAAAGCGGCATACAGAATTCCTGTATACTGCTGGCCTTCGCTCATCTACTATAGTCATACTGACATCATCGATAACGGCATAAGGCGGGGTGCGTCATGAACACCAGTGATAGGCAGATAATGGAAACCGACCGGAATCGCGAGCTTGGATTGATTCCGGCCATGGTGATGGCGATTATTGCGGCGCTCAGCGGTGCTGGCGTATCGTTCGCGCCACTATATGAGCGAATCTGGGGCGGCATGATGCTGCATCCGAACTGTCCGACGATTGGCAGAATGACTTATTATCTGTCTGGCCAGGCAACTGGTGATTACGGAGCCTGCGTCACTTCGCCACTGTGGTTTCTGGCGGTGACTGCGCTGAGCGTCGTTGCAATCATTTGTCTGACTGTTGCAGGAGTACAGGGCTTTGCTCGTCATCGTCTTCGCACGGTCATCTGTGTTTTTCTTGCGGCAGTGGCCGTTGCGTTCATATTGGTGCTGAGCGCGAATACCAAAATTGTAATGTTGTGGGCGATACATGCGGCAACGTGGTTGGTTTACGCCATACTTGCCGCCTATTCGCGCAACAGCACTAGTATCCAGCAGCAGCATATAGCCGATCTGACTAATCTGACGGGTTCGGATAAGTCTGCCTCCGAGCGCGGTGGTTGGACTCTGGTGACGCGGCTGCTGCTCGTGTGGCAAATTGGCGTGATGCCGGTGCTCGTCACCGAATACTCGGTGTCCGATGAGGTCAATTCCACCGGCGGTGTGACCATCGCTTGTGGACTTGGACTTGCGGCATATGCGCTGGTGCATCTCATCTCTATCGATACTCCACGAGATAACGTTGGTTCAGCACTGCCGACGATTCGCGATATACGACCTGTATCTGTGCATAAGCTGTTTCGGGTTATCAGTATCAATGCGTCTGCCGTAAGTCATGTATCGGTTCCTCTTGGCCTGTTTTGGGCAGTAATCACTTTTCTGACCTACAGTTACGGCACTGGCGGCCATACCGATTTTTGCCCCGCGCTGGCAGCAACGAACAATGCAGGACTTATTGCTTTTTGCACCGGTTCAGGACCTCTCATCGTACTAGCCGTTTTGCTGTACGTGCTGCCAATATTTTCCCTCGTCTCGGCCATCGCAACCGTTATGGCTACCACAGGCAGCATGAGCAACAGTCATAATTCGGCTAATTCAGCTGGTTTTCAGAATAAGGCCGCGATATTCTACCTGCTGTTAACAGCTGTACTGTCCGCCACTGCGTTCATCATCGCCTTCACCTTGGCATAACCCGATTCAGTTGCAGGTATTTCGGTACTTGTTAGCGGCGTTGCAGGTATAAAGGTGCAAGTTACGGCGCACAATCGGCTCTAACTTGCACCTTTATACCTGCAATCGCATTAATTGCCTGCAATTTCCGCTCGCAAAACGGCCCTTTATACCTGCAATCTATGGAGTTAAGCCCGAATAGCGCTGTTCAGGTACTCCAGATCGACCCTTTATACCTGCAAACCATACGAATCAAGGCCGGCCTCATTGTCATTGCAGGTATTTTGGTGCGATAAAGACCTCATGTGGAGACGGTCCCACTCGGGCTCATATTTTTATTAGTTTCGGCGTTACGCCCCCACGCTCAGTCGATGGCATCGACAATGGGATGTAGATTTGCAGAAAGACGGGGTGCATCGATGGTTACGGTGCCGTACAGTTCGTCGACATCGATATTCATATAAAGATATGCCGACGAGTGCGCATTAGTGGACTCGTCGGCATTGAAAAAATCAGCTCTGCCAGTAGTAGCTGAGGAAGTCGGAGAGCTTGTTGGTGGCATCCTTGAGCACTTCGATGCGTGGCAGGTAGACGATACGGAAGTGATCCGGCTCGTGCCAGTTGAAGCCGCCGCCTCGCGTGATGAGAATGCGCTTGTCATGCAGCAGATCGAGGGCGAACTGCTCGTCGTCATGTACGTTGAACTTCTTGATATCAATCTTCGGGAAGATATAGAACGCGGCCTTCGGCTTGACCGCGGTGATGCCCGGAATGGAGTTCAACGCGTCATAGATGTAATCACGTTGGTCATGGATACGGCCACCGGGCACGATATAGTCGTGCACGCTCTGATGGCCGCCCAGCGCGGTCTGCACAATGGACTGCGCGGGCACGTTCGAACAGATGCGCATGTTGGTGAGCATATTGATGCCCTCGATGTAATCCTTGGCGATGGCCTTGTTGCCCGACAAAATCATCCAGCCCACGCGGTAGCCGGCGATCATATGCGACTTGGACAGGCCGGAGAAGGTCACGCAGAACAGATCCGGAGCCATGGAAGCGATGGAAATATGCTCGAGCCCGTCCATAACCAGACGATCGTAGATTTCGTCGGAGAAAATCATGAGCTGGTGCTCACGCGCCAAGTCGACAATCTGCTGCAGCACTTCCTTTGGATACAGCGCACCGGTCGGATTGTTCGGATTGATGAGCACTATGGCCACGGTACGATCGGTGATCTTCTTACGCATATCGTCGATATCCGGGTACCAGTCGGACTTCTCGTCGCACAGGTAATGCACGGCGGTGCCGCCGGCGAGATTCACACAGGCGGTCCACAGCGGGTAATCCGGAGATGGCACAAGCACCTCATCGCCACTGTCGAGCAGCGCGGACATAGACAGGTTGATGAGCTCGCTGACACCATTGCCGGTGTAGATGTCTTCGATGGTGACGTTCGGAATGTTCTTGAGCTGTGCATACTGCATGATGGCCTTACGCGCGGAGAACAGGCCCTTGGAAGCCGAATAGCCTTCGGTTTCAGGCAATTGTTGCGCCATGTCGTAGACGACCTCGTCCGGCGTACGGAAGCCGAACGGTGCAGGGTTGCCGATGTTGAGCTTCAGTACGTGGGTGCCGGCCTGTTCCATGCGGGCCGCCTCATCAACCACTGGGCCGCGAACATCGTAGAGCACGTCATCAAGCTTGTGTGATTTGCCAAAGGTACGGCGGCGAGCAGCAGGAATTTCCGTTTCCGCCGACGTGGGAGCTCCGCTCGGTGTGTCAATATGGGAAGCGGGTTGTGCGTCGGAGTTCAATTTTGTTTCCGAGGATTGGCCACGAAGCCAGTTCGCATCGACATCAAGTTCGTCAGCCAGAAACAGCAGCACATCCTCTCGCGGCATGGTCTTGCCCGCAACATATTGGCTGATGTGGCTTTTGCCCATCTTGACACCGCGGCGTTCGGCGGCGTGCACCAGATCAACCTGCTTCAATTCCCTACTGTTCATCGCATTGCGCAGTCGTTCCGCAAACACCGATACGCTCATAGTCCCATGTCTCCAACCGGAAGTTCAATTGTCTTGTTGAACAACGGTTCAAAGCATACGCCTAGTTCAATATGTGTTCAATTTTTGGCGTGTTTACAGTGTTCGAACGGCACAGCAATTATCGAAGCTGTGACTCGATCCACTGAGCGACGCCATCCTCGTTGTTAGGAGGGCAAATCTCGTCGGCGATGGACAGCACTTTTGGATTCGCGTTGGCCACGGCCACTCCTCTGCCAGATTCGCTCATCATATTGATGTCGATGAGATCGTCGCCGAAGGCCGCAGTCTGCTCAAGCGGGACATCGAGACGATCGCACAGCAAGCGCAGCGCATGCTCCTTGTTGGCCTGAGGATTCATGAGCATCCACATCACGCCTTCGCTGATGGAGATGTCGAAGTCCGGCGGAATCAGCGCACGCAGTTCATTCCATTGTTCCGGTTCAGGGAAGATGGTGATTTTGTCTGCGATTCCATCAGGAACGTCATGGAAGTTCGTGTATTGGAAAGCCTGAGTCTTCCAATACACGCGCACATCGAAGTTGGTGTAGCGCACGTCGTTCATCACGATGCCGATTTTGAGGTTTGGCATACGGTCGAGCAGAAACAGGCAGACTTCGCAGGCGCGCTGTGAGGAGAAACCGATTTTAATGAGATGATTCTCGCTCTGCTGTGATGAGTCGGATGTCAGCATATCGAAATCGGAATTGGCCGGGTCGAAATCGATGAGGGCACCGTTGAGATAGATCACAGCATCAACGGGCAGTTTCTCGGCAAACTGCAGTCCGGTACTCACCGGTCGCGCGGTGGCGATGGCGAATTTCATGCCGGCGTCGTGAGCCCGAGCGATGGTGTCGATGCTGCGCTGGGTGATGAAACGATCCTCAAAGACCTCGGCGTCATGCAATAGAGTGCCGTCGAGGTCGGCGACCAGCAGTTCGGGGCGAGTTGTCGTCTTGATGGTTGTGGTCACAGCAGTCCCTTGCAATGGTCTCGGACAAGTTCGGCGGAGTGATGCATTTTGGCCATTTCCTCGTTACTTAGTTCCAGTTCCACGATTTCATTGGCACCATTGGCACGCAGTTCGGTAGGCACGCCAAGGAACACGTCATGTTCGCCGTATTCGCCGTCCAGCAGCGTAGAGACGGGGACGATGCGACGCTCATCCCACAGAATGGTCTGCACTATGCCGGCCACGGTGGAAGCAATGCCGAAGTTGGTGCCGCCCTTGGCCGCCACGATTTCGTCGCCGCGGGTACGGGTCTTTTCCTCGACTTCGGCGGTGGATACGGAGGCGAAGCGGTCTTGGTTGTCAGTCAGGAAGCGAGCGAACGGCTTGCCGCCGAGCGAGACGGTGGACCATGCGGTGAATTGGGAGTCGCCATGCTCGCCCATCACGAAGCCGCTCACATTGCGCGGATCAAGGCCGGTTTCCTCGCCGATGATGGTCTTGAGGCGTGAGGTATCGAGCGCGGTACCGGTGCCAAGCACCTGGGTGCGCGGCAGGCCGGAACGTTTCCATGCGTACCAGGCCATTACGTCGACCGGGTTGGAAACCATGACGATTACGCCGTCAAAGCCCGAGGCCATGACATTGTCGACCACTTCGCCCACGAGCCCGACGGTGAAGCCGAGCTCGGCCATACGGTTGGAATTGGCCGGCGGCTTGCGGCCCACGGTGATGACGACGATATCCGCGTCCTTGCAATCGGCATAGTCGCCGGCACGCACCTTGACGTGACGATCTTGGAACTCGCTACCATCGTCAAGGTCACGGGCCTCCCCCAAAGCTTTGGCGGCAAAATGATCGATGAGCACGAGCTCATTGCACAGACCATGTGTAACGATGCTGAACGCCGTGGTCGCACCGACCTGTCCGGTGCCCACAATGACGACTTTGTTACGGTTCATAGTGACCATAGTGCACTCCGTTGCAAGCCATGAACGATGGAAAAACTACGACCCATGACCGGTATATCGGTCATGGGTCGTGAAAAGTTTACAAAATCAATCAGCCGAGGTTGAACTTGGTCATCATGTCGAGGCCGATAATCAGAGCCACCCATACGAGAGCGATGATAACGGTCCAGCGGTTCAGGTTCTTTTCGGCGACGCCAGAGGTGCCGGCATTCTGGGTCAGACCGCCACCGAACATGTCGGACAGACCGCCGCCCTTGCCCTTGTGCATAAGGATGAGCAGGGTCAGCACGAAGCTGAGCAGCACGACGATGACTTGCAGCGTGATCTTAAGAGCGGTCACAGGGTACCTCCGAGTTGAATTTACTGTTGATAAGCATAGCGCACATATCGGAAAACCGGTGTATTACGACCGTGAAGATGTTGTTTTCAGTGCAAGACGGGCGATTTTGGACAATTCCTCGACATCCAGGGCAGCGCCGCCGATGAGGAATCCGTCCACATCGGGCTGGGAGATGAGTTCTGCCGCGTTCTTTGAGGTGACGGAGCCGCCGTACAGAATGCGTACGCTGTCCGACACCTTTTGGCCGAACGTGGTCTTCAAATCATCGCGAATCGCGTTGGCTGCGTCCTGAGCGGATTGCGGGGTGGCGACCATGCCGGTGCCGATGGCCCAGACCGGTTCGTAGGCCACGATGAGTTTGGCAGCTTCCTCATCGGAAAGATCGCGGGTGACATCACGCACCTGGCCGACTGCGAAGTCGAGCTCAATGCCCTTACGGCGTTCCTCGTAGCTTTCGCCTACGCACAGTATTGGCTGCATGCCGGCGGCAAGTACGGCACGCACCTGATCGACGATATTGGCATCGTCTTCGGGATGGTATTTACGGCGCTCGGAATGTCCGACAATGACATACGAGCAGCCAAGGTGGGCCAGCATATCGGCGGATACGTCACCGGTAAAGGCGCCTTGCGTGGTCACGGATACCGACTGGGCACCATAGGTGAGGCGGAGCTTGTCGGCTTCGACAAGCACCTGCACGCTGCGCAGCGAGGTGAAGGACGGGAAAAGGGCGACCTCGCAACGCTTGAAGTCGAAATGAGCGTCGCGCAGTAGCCATACCAGCTTCTGTACAAAGTACGTGGCTTCCAGATGATCGAAGTTCATCTTCCAGTTGCCGGCTACCAAAGGAATGCGCTTGGACGCCATGATTTCCCCTCTCATTATCGTTCCTTGGCTCCCCTCACTGAGGGGAGCCATCAGCAAAGCTGACTGAGGGGGAGCCCGACATCGCCGTAACTCCCCCCCCAGTCTCGCTACGCGAGCCAGCTCCCCTCGAGGAGGGGAGCCAGAATAAAACTTACTCGAGCACCTTCAGACCCGGGAGCTCCTTGCCCTCGAGGAACTCGAGGGAAGCGCCACCACCGGTGGAGATGTGGGAGAAGCCATCCTCCGGGAAGCCGAGGTTGCGCACGGCGGAAGCGGAGTCACCGCCACCGACGATGGTGAACGCACCGGCTGCGGTGGCGTCGACCAGACCTTGGGCCACGGCCTTGGTGCCGGCGGCGAACTCAGGAACCTCGAACACGCCCATCGGGCCGTTCCACACGACGGTCTTGGAGTCGACGATCTTGTCGTGGAAGAGCTTCTGGGAATCCGGGCCGATGTCCAGACCCATCTTGTCGGACGGAATGGCGTCGGCGGCAACGACCTCCGGGGCAACCGGGGTGTCACCGGCCGGGAAGCCAGCGTTCACGACGACATCGGTCGGCAGCACGAGCTCAACGCCGTTCTTCTCGGCAGTGGCGATGTAGCCCTTAACCTTGTCGAGCTGGTCCTCTTCGAGCAGGGAGGTGCCGACCTCGTAGCCCTTGGCCTTGAGGAAGGTGAAAACCATGCCGCCGCCAATGACCAGACGGTCAGCCTTGTCGAGCAGGTTCTCGATGACGCCGAGCTTGTCGGAGACCTTGGAACCGCCGAGCACCACGGTGAACGGACGCTCCGGGTTCTCGGTGGCCTTGGACAGGGCCTTGACCTCCTTCTCGACCAGCAGGCCTGCGGCGGCCGGCAGATCAGCGGCAACGTCGTAGTTGGAGCCCTGAGCACGGTGGACCACACCGAAGCCGTCGGAGACGAAGGCCTCGCCGAGGGCGGCGATCTTCTTGGCGTAGGCGGCGCGCTCGGCGGCGTCCTTGGAGGTTTCCTCCGGGTTGAAGCGAACGTTCTCGAGCAGCACAACGTCGCCATCGTTCATGGCGGCGACCTTGGCTTGGGCGTCCTCACCGTAGGTGTCCTTGGCCAGCGGCACATTGGTGCCCAGCAGCTCGCCGAGGCGGGCGGCAACCGGGGCCAGGCTCAGCTCAGGGACGACCTTGCCCTTCGGGCGGCCGAGGTGGGCCATGAGGATGACCTTGGCGCCTTTTTCGTGCAGGGTCTTGATGGTCGGCAGAGCGGCCTTGATTCGACCGTCATCGGTGATGGTGGTGCCGTCCAGCGGAACATTGAAATCAGCGCGAACCAGAATGCGCTTGCCCTTGAGATCTCCAAGGTCCTTGAGTGTCTTCATGAATATCCTTTCCTTGACGAATTTCACGTCAAAGTGGCCAATTTTTGCCACTTTGCATATTACAGGCATTCCAGAACAAAACACCGCATTCGTCTGATGACTGAATGCGGTGTTTCGTAAGTCGTTGCATATGCTGGACGATCTTGACGGTTTGCCTCTTACCGCCCTTCGGCAGCCCGGGCCTTTTCGGTTTTCTCGGCGAGCTGGAGCAGTCGACGGATACGGCCTGCGATTGCATCCTTGGTGATCTGCGGTTCGGCAATCTTGCCGAGCTCCTCGAGGCTCTTGTCCACGTGGTCGATGCGCAGCTGGCCGGCCTGACGAAGATTGTCCGGAATGTTGTCGCCCAGCACCTCGAAGGCATGCTGCACCTTCTCGCTGGCCTCGGCGGCGGCTTTGGCGGACCTGCGCATATTGGCATCATCGAAGTTGGCCAGACGATTGGCCTTGCCGCGGGCTTCGCCGTCGGAACGTTTGCCGGTCCATTCGCGGGCGGAACGGGTGGCACCCATGAGCTTGAGCATGCGCTCGATGGCGTCGGGATCTTTGAGCGTCACGCGTTCGGAACTGCGCAGGGTGCGATGCTTGGCCTGAATGCCGAGACGACGGGCCACGCCGCACAGGGCCATGGCGGCCTCTTCGGTGGGGCAGGCGATTTCCAGGAAGCTTGCTTTACCGGGGTCGGACAGGAAGCCACGGGCCATGAAAGCGCCACGCCATGCGGCCTTGATCTGGGCGATGGAGCCGTTGACCACTTCGGCGGGAAGTCCGCGCACCTGCTGCTTGCGGCGGTCGACCAGACCGGTCTGCAGCGCAAGAGCCACCACGTTGCGGGTGACAAGCACCACATAGGTTTCCACCGGACCATTCGGAGTCTGGCGGGTCAGGTGATTGACCTCTGCCTCATGACCGAATACGTTCTTCAGGGTGTTTTGAAGCCACTCGGCTGCATCCAATGAGGTAAATACGGCTTGAATCACATACGCGTTTTGCACAGGACGCAAACCACCGCCAAAACGAATCATGGCCGCTGCTTGGGCCTTGATCGCGGCAGGCGAGTCACCTTCAAAGGCAGCCAACTCGCTTTTAACATCGTCCAGAAGAGCCAAAGATCCAACCTCCTACAGTCCCGTTCTTCTCAATGCCTTAGGCGCCTCGGCCATCAAGCAGTCGGAAGCCATCGGCTTTCTGTGATACCTAATCTGGTGGACAACCGAACCCGTTTGATATATATTTTGGGCTTTGTTTTCTCGCAGTGTGGTCACTCAGGATGAGCGTCGATGGTGTTGTTCCCGTGCCGAAACGGTGACGTTCAGGCCGTGTGCGCGTAATCGGCGAGCCAGTTCTTCGCTCATCGCGACCGATCGATGCTGGCCTCCGGTGCAACCTATGGCAATGGTCACAAAGTGCTTGTCTTCCTGGGCATATCCTTCGATGGCCGTTTCAATGGCGCGTTCATAGGAATCAAGGAATTCCTTGGCGCCTTTGCTGGACAGCACATAGTCGGCGACGGGTTTGTCGGCTCCGGTAAGCTCGCGCAGGCTGGGCACCCAGAATGGATTGGGCAGGAACCGGACATCGGCCACGAAATCGGCATCTATAGGCATGCCGTATTTGAATCCGAAGCTGAAGATGTGCACGGCCACGGTGGTGGGCCCGGATCCCAACATTGTCTCGTAGAGCTTGGTGGACAGCTGATGGATGCTCAAGGAACTGGTGTCGATGACCCAATCGGCCCGCTCTTTGAGATTTTCCAGTAGATGGCGTTCCTCGAGAATGCCATCGATAAGACGGTTGCCGTGCTGCAATGGGTGCGGGCGGCGGACGGATTCGTATCGTTTGATAAGTACGTCGTTGTTGGCATCAAGGAAAAGGATGCGGGTTTTGACACCGAGATCATCCAAGTGGCCGAGCACGGCTGCCAGATCGTCAAAGTAGCTGCGGGAACGTACGTCAATGACTGCGGCGAGCTTGTGAACGCCGCTGTCTGACCCGGAGGTCGTCATCATATCGACAAGAGGAACCAGCAATTTAGGCGGCAGGTTGTCGACTACGTACCAGCCCATATCCTCCACCGAATCGGCGGCACGGGAACGGCCTGCGCCGGACATGCCGGTGATGAGCAATACCTCGAATGCGTCGGCCGGATTGGGCTGATTATCCGCAGCGGCGGAATCGGAATGGGTGTCGACCTGATTTTCCGAATCGTGGATGGAAGATGGCTGACTCATCACAATGCCTCCTCGAGCGCGTTGCGCATCGCGATTTCCAGATGATCGTCCTCGGTGGTGGTGCCTTGCAACCGCTTGTCGGCGTCACTGGGCGGATCGTCGTCCCATATGCCGGTCATCAGCAGCACTTGGATAAGTGCCTGATACAGCAGCATTTCCTCGCCGCCAATGGCGCGGCCACCGTGGGCCCGCCATGCTTGCATGAGTTTGGTGGGACGTGGATTGTATACCACGTCCAGCAACAGGCCAGAATACGGTTCCGCGTGCGATTCGCTGTCTGTGTTGATGACATTCGCGATGCCGTTTGCCGCCAAACCGGGAATGGTATTGATGACATAGGTGGCGGTGCGTGCGGCGTTGAGCAGGGCCGACGTGTCGCTCAGTTCGATTTCGTCGTACGGGTTATGCGTGTTGATGAATTTTTCGGCCACGGGCTTCAATCCGGCGTTCCTACCGGGATGCCGTGCGGCGACGGTGATATGGCCGATCTCCGGCATCATGCAGCACGCAGCCAATGCCGAGGTGGCGGTGTTGCCGTTGCCGATGATGAGGGCCGTGCCGGCGCGATCGCCCGCATGATGGTTGCCGAGCTCCCGGTTGATATGGTCGAAGGCGAGTTGGATGCCGATGACATCGGTGTTGTACAGTTTGATGGCCGGCTTTCCGTGAGGCCAGGCCGGATCATCGGTGATGTCATTCCAGTCGAACACCGCGGTGTTGGCCACCCTGAGCTCCTTGGCCCACAGGTTCTCCGGGGTGCCGTACGGCTGGATGGTGCGTTTCAGTGGCATGGTCAGGCTCAGGCCGGCCCAAGTGGAGTCAAGACCTTTGAGGAAAGCATCAAGGCCATCCTCCCCCACCTCGTGCTTGTCATACAGCCAATCATTGAGATTCAGCGACCGGTAGGCCGCGTTATGCAGTACCGGAGACAGAGAATGCGCAATCGGTTTGCCAAGTACTGCGCAGCGATGGTTGGCCATATCCCCTCCTTGAATATCTTCTCCTATGCTAGCCGACATCTTGTTGTGGTGTGGTCACGCTACGCAATTCGTAATCGAAAATTCATGCCGAGTGACGGCACTGGCTCCGGGAAGGAGATTATCGCGACTGTGTATGGGAAACTGTCATGGGCTGTTGCTGCACTGGCTCCCCTCAGAAGGGGAGCTGTCACGAAGTGACTGAGGGGAGGTCCCGAAGAGAATCAGTTGAGTCTACCTACTCGTCATGCAACGCGGCATACAACGCCTCGGCCTTGGCGTGGCCAACACCTTTGACCTGCTCGAAGTCCTCGACGCTGGCCATACGCATGGCTTTGACCGAACCGAAATGATTGAGCAGCCGTTTCTGATAGCTCTCTCCAATACCCGGAATCTCATCGAGCGCACTGCGCAGCGCGCCTTTGCGGCGCTGCTGGCGATGGTAGGTGATTGCGAATCGATGCGATTCGTCACGTACGCGCTGCAGCAGGTACATGCCTTCGGACTGGCGTTTGAGGATGATCGGATAGTCATCATCCGGCACCCATACCTCTTCGAGGCGTTTGGCCAAGCCACAGACGGCCACATCATCCACGCCGCAATCCTTGAGAGCCTTGGCCGCGGCCATGACCTGCGGTTTGCCGCCATCGACCACCACGAGATTCGGCTTGTATGCAAAGTGATGACGATTCGTGTTCTGCTGGACCACTTCAGACGAATCGGCAAATGATGAGGCATCGGTAATTGCTGCCGGCGTCGTACTGCTGGTGCCATTTGCATCGGATACGGATTGTTCCTGCTGTTGCTCAGCCTTGGCCGCGCGCTGCTCCGCGTCGATGCTCTCGCCGGAATCCCCGGCGATATTACCATGCTTGAAACGTCGCGTCAGCGTCTCGTAGAGCGCGGAGAGATCGTCCACTGCTCCTTGCCCGTCCTTGCCGCGAATGGAAAAACGACGGTATTCGGATTTCTTGGCGATGGCGTCCTCGAACACCACCATGGAAGCCACCTGGAAGGCGCCACCCACGGTGTTCGAAATGTCGTAGCATTCGATGCGTAACGGCGCCTGGTTCAGGCCCAGGGCCTTGGCCACGTCATTCATGGCCTGGGTGCGTGCGCCCATATCCGAAATACGGCTCATCTTGCTGCGCTGCAACGCCTGGTTGGCGTTCTCGTTGGCGCGATCCATGAGCTGCTTCTTGTCGCCTCGGGAGGCCACGCGAATGGTCACCGCTCCCCCGCGCTGGTCGGTCAGCCAGCTTTCGAGTTCCGCACGCCGGGAGGGTTCGATCGGCACGATGATTTCGCGCGGCACAGGCGCAATGGGAGCCAGCAGATCCACGCGGCCGGTGGTTTCCTGACGGGTATTGCGTTCGCGGGTGGCCTGGGCGCGAGCAATCGCGTCCGTGGCCGTAAGGGTCTGCGTGGAGCCGATGGCTTCGCGACTGGTGGAAATGGTTGCAGCGCCACCCCCAGTCACGCTTCGCGTGCCAGCCCCCGCCAGCGGGAGCACGGCTGCATTTTCGCCCCCGCTAGCAGGGGCTGTCGGCGCAGCCGACTGGGGGTGGTCATTCCCTGCCTCATCCGAATACACCTGCACCAGAAGATCCGCCATCAAGTCAGTATCAGCGATGTCCTCGACCCGTTCGACGCTCCAGTTGCGTTCGCCGCGAATCGAGCCGGCACGCACATAGAAGGCGTGCACGGAGGCTTCCAATTCGTCGCTGGCAAAGCCAAACACGTCGGCGTCCACGTCCTGATCGAAGACGACGGCGTTCTGCTGCACCACGGTCTCCAGCATCTGAATCTGATCGCGCAGACGGGCCGCCTTCTCGAATTCAAGCTCGGCGCTGGCCTCTTTCATGTCGCGGGTCAACTGCGCGATATACGGCCGTCCAAGGCGTCCGGTCATGACGCCAACAAGTTGTTCGCACAGCCGTCGATGTTCGTCCGCTTCAATCTGATTCACGCAGGGAGCCGAGCATTTGCCGATAGAGGCCAGCAGGCAGGGCCGGCCGGTCAGCTGAGCTTTATGAAATACATTCGTGGTGCAGGTACGTACCGGAAAGGTGCGCAGCAGCCGATCGAGGCTGTGCCTCAGCTCCCACACCTTGGCGTATGGGCCGAAGTAACGAGTATCGCGGCGTTTGCGCGACCGCGTGACCCACACGCGGGGAACCTGCTCCCCCGTGCTGACCGCCAGATACGGATAGGTCTTGTCGTCGCGGAACTGCACGTTGAACCGCGGATCGAACTCCTTGATCCACGTGTACTCAAGCGTCAACGATTCCAACTCAGTGGCAACAACCGTCCACTCCAGACTGCGTGCCGTAAGCACCATGGTCTGTGTGCGCGGATGCAGCAGATACAGTGGCTGGAAATAATTGGTAAGCCTATTGCGCAGGTTCTTGGCCTTGCCTACATAAATGACGCGCCCTTCCCCATCGCGCCACTTATACACACCAGGCTTGGCCGGAATGTCCGAAGTCTTAGGCCGAAACAGATCACGAGAATCCCCCAGCAAAGGCGCCCCATTCGCATTCACCTTCGCCGTAGCTGCGCTTTCTTCGGCTCCTGCACTAGAGCTTTCCGGCATCAACGCCGCCGCAGTCTTGCGCCACTCGTCCGGACTATGCCGCTCGATATCGTTCGTCATAATCCTCCTCTCGCAAGTAGCAGCAGATAATTGATTCAGGATTGGGTGGGCTGGGGTGTGCGTCGCTGGACCGTAAAGACTTGGCCTGAGCAGCCCGGAGCGTGTCCAGCGACGCGCACCCCAGCCCACCCAAGGTCAGCCGTAATTGAAAGGCTATAGCATCGGTTTCAGGAACTTGCCGGTCCAGGATTCGTCGCATTCGGCAACCTGCTCAGGAGTGCCCTGCGTAACGATGGTGCCGCCGCCGTCACCGCCTTCCGGACCAAGATCAATCAACCAATCGGCCTCCTTGATCACGTCCAGATTATGTTCGATGACAATAACCGTATTGCCCTTGTCCACTAGGGATTGCAGCACTTTGAGCAGCTTGTTTACATCTTCGAAGTGCAGACCGGTGGTCGGCTCGTCGAGGATGTACACGGTCTTGCCGTCGGAACGGCGTTGCAGTTCGGTGGCGAGTTTGACGCGCTGCGATTCACCGCCGGACAGGGTGGGCGCGGGCTGGCCGAGCCGGATGTATCCGAGGCCGACGTCCACCAAGGTCTTCAGATATCGGGAAATGCCGGTGTAGGCCTTGAAGAAGTTGGCTGCCTCTTCGATGGGCATATCGAGGATATCGGAAACGGTTTTGCCGTTGTACGTGACTTCGAGGGTTTCACGGTTGTATCGTTTGCCGTGGCAGGTCTCACATTCCACGTAGACGTCCGGCAGGAAGTTCATTTCGATCTTCAGCGTGCCGTCGCCGTGGCAGGCTTCACAGCGGCCTCCCTTGACGTTGAAGCTGAATCGGCCGGGGCCGTAGCCGCGCACCTGTGCTTCGGGGGTTTTGGCGAAGAGTGCACGAATCTTGTCCCACACGCCGGTATAGGTGGCTGGGTTGGAGCGTGGAGTGCGGCCGATCGGGTTCTGATCGACGTGGATCACTTTGCGCACCTGGTCGACGCCTTCGACGCGCGTATGCTTGCCGGGCACGATGCGTGCGCCGTTGAGCTTGTCGGCGAGCACCGGGTAGAGGATCGAGTTGACAAGCGAGGATTTGCCGGAGCCGGAGACACCGGTGACCACGGTGAGCACGCCGAGCGGGAAACTCACGTCGATGTTCTTGAGGTTGTTCTCACGTGCGCCTACGACCTTGAGCATCTGGGTCTTGCGCACCTTGCGGCGCTTGGCGGGCACGGCGATTTCGCGACGGTGGGCGATGTAGTCGCCGGTGATGGAACGCTTCGCCTCGATGAGGTGCTTGGCTGGGCCGGAGTAGATGACTTCGCCGCCATGCTCGCCGGCTCCGGGGCCGATGTCGACCAGCCAGTCGGCCTGACGGATGGTGTCCTCATCGTGCTCGACCACAATCAGCGTATTGCCAAGGTCTCGCAGATGATGCAGGGTTTCGATGAGTCGTTCGTTGTCGCGCTGGTGCAGGCCGATGGAAGGCTCGTCTAGCACGTACATGACACCGACCAGACCGGAGCCAATCTGCGTGGCGAGTCGGATGCGCTGCGCTTCACCGCCGGACAGGGTGGCTGCCGCGCGTGAAAGGGTCAGATAGTCGAGTCCGACGTCATTGAGGAAGCCGAGGCGCGCCTTGATCTCTTTCAGGACTTCGCCAGCAATCATCTGTGCCGAGCCTTCGAGCTTGAGCCCGTTGACCCAGGCGAGCTCGCGCACGACGGGCATATCGCACACGTCGAAGATGGATTTGCCATCCACGGTGACCGCGAGCACTTCGGGCTTCAGGCGGCGGCCTTGGCAGACCTGGCAAGGTACCTCGCGCATGTAGGACTCGTAGTATTCGCGCATGGACTGCGAGTCGGTTTCGTCGTGGCGGCGCATCAGCGTGCGCACCACGCCCTCAAAGCCGGTGGAGTATTCGCGCAGGCGACCCCAACGGTTGCGGTAGGAGACGTTGACTTTGAAGTCATGGCCGTAGAGGATGTCGTGCTTGACGTCGGCCGGCAGATCCTTCCACGGGGTCTTCATAGAGAAGCCCATTTCCTTGGCCAGACCTTCAAGGATGTGGCCGTAGTACTGGGAGGTCATCTTGGTGCCGCTCCACGGCTCAATGACACCGTCGGCCAGGGATTTATCCGGGTCGGAGATCACGAGCTCCGGGTCGATTTCGAGTTTGAAGCCGAGACCGGTGCAGGCCGGGCAGGCGCCGTAGGGGGCGTTGAAGGAGAACGTGCGCGGTTCGACCTCATCGAGTTCGAGCACATGACCATTCGGACAGCTGCGGTGTTCGGAGAACGGGCGGCGGCGCGCGGGGCTGCCTTCCTCCTCGTCCACGAAGTCGATGACGATGCTGCCATTGGCGAGCTTCAGCGCGGTTTCCACCGAGTCGGTCAGGCGCTGTCGGGTGCCGTCCTTGACCACAAGTCGGTCGACCACCACTTCGATGGTGTGCTTCTTCTGCTTGGTGAGTTTGATGTCGTCGGACAGCTGCTTCATTTCGCCGTCGATGAGCGCGCGGGCATAACCGTCGGAGCGCAGCAGTTCAAGCATATCCACGAACTCGCCTTTACGGCCCTTGACCACGGGCGCGAGAATCTGGAATCGCGTGCGTTCCGGGTAATCAAGCAGGGTGTCGACGATTTGCTGCGGGGTCTGGGAGGCGACTGGCTCGCCGCATTCGGGGCAGTGCGGGATGCCGGTGCGGGCGAATAGCAGTCGTAGGTAATCGTAGATTTCGGTGATGGTGCCGACGGTCGAACGCGGGTTGCGGTTGGTGGTCTTCTGATCGATGGAGACGGCTGGGCTCAGGCCTTCGATGAAGTCGACGTCGGGCTTGTCCATCTGGCCTAGGAACTGGCGGGCGTAGGCGGACAGGGATTCGACGTACCGGCGCTGGCCTTCGGCGAACAAGGTGTCGAACGCGAGCGATGATTTGCCGGAACCGGACAGGCCGGTGAACACGACCATGCGGTTACGCGGAATCGCAAGATCCACGTTCTTCAGGTTGTGCTCTCGTGCGCCCTGAATGGTGATCTTGAGGTCGTTTGGGATGTGCGAGATGTCCGCTACCAGCGAACCGTCATGCTCGACGAGCGGCGCTTTTTTGATTTCGCGGCTCAGGAATGAGTCGCTGGTCATCACCTTTTCCACGATGACTTCGCCGTTCTTGCCCTTGTCGGTTTTCGCGCCCGCTCCGCCAGTTGCGCGCTTTGTGCCAGTCTGCGCTGCCGCCACAATCCCCGCCTTCCGTCTCGCTGTTTTCCACGTGCATCACACCGCACGTATCAAAGCCTGCCCCAAGAATACCCGAACACACGACCAAATTCGAACACATGTTCGATGGGTGTGTCCGGCGCGGCAGATGGCACAAAACGGAACATGGTGGTAGTAGTGGGATAAGCATCAGTACGTATATACGAGGAGAATGCCATGATCAATGAGGAATACAAGGCCATGCTTGGCGGCAAGTCCGTGATTCGCGAGCTGAGCGAGTATGCCACGAGCCGCGGTGCCGAAATCGGCTACCAGAATGTGTTCGATTACAGCCTTGGCAATCCCTCCGTACCGGCCCCGAAATCCTTCGCCGACGCCATGATTGACCTCTATGAGAACGGCGACCCGGTGGCCATCCACGGCTACTCCCCCTCGCTCGGCATCCCGTCCTTCAAAGAGACGGTCGCTGAGAACCTCAACGAACGTTTCGGCATGGCATACACCGGCAACCACATCTTCCCGACCACGGGCGCGGCGGGCGCGCTGTCCCACGCGATGCGCGCGGTGACCAAGCCAGGCGACGAGATCATCACCTTCGCCCCCTACTTCCCCGAATACCGGCCGTATGTCAAGGGCACCGGCGCCAAGCTGACCATCGTGCCGGCCGACACCGAGAACTTCCAGATCAACTTCGAGGCGTTCGAGGCCGCGCTCAACCCGAACGTGCAGGCCGTGCTCATCAACACCCCGAACAACCCGTCCGGCGCGGTGTATTCGGCGGACACGCTCAAGCGCCTGGCCGCGATCCTGACCGCCAAGCAGACCGAATACGGCCACGACATCTTCCTGATCAGCGACGAACCGTACCGTGAGATTCTGTTCGACGGCGGTACCCAGCCCTATCCGGCCAGCTTCTACGCGAACACGCTAACCTGCTACTCCTGGTCGAAGTCACTGAGCCTGCCGGGCGAGCGCATCGGCTACGTGGCCGTTAACCCGGACGCGACCGACGCCGATCTGCTGGTGCCGATGATGGGCCAGATCTCGCGCGGCACCGGCCACAACTGCCCGCCGAGCTCGATTCAGCTGGGCGTGGCCAAGGTCATCGACCAGACCGCCGACCTCAACGTCTACGAGACGAACATGAACCTGCTCTACGATGCGCTGACCGGCATCGGCTTCGACGTGGTGCGCCCCAGCGGTACGTTCTACATCTTCCCCAAGGCGCTCGAGGACGACGCCGTGGCGTTCTGCATGAAAGCCAAAGGATACGACTTGATCCTCGTGCCGTCCGACAGCTTCGGCGTGCCCGGCTACTTCCGCATGGCCTACTGCATCGACACCGAGAAGGTCAAGCGTTCGATCCCCGTGTTCGAGAAGTTCGCCCACGAGGTGTATGGGCTCTGAGGGCTCAGACCGTTAGTTTCTTGAATCGTCCGGTGTCTTGAAGATGCCGGACGATTTTGTTATTCCGCGTGCATTATGGACACGAATGATTGAAGTCACTAATAACTTCGTGAAAAGGTATTGCCTTTGCGTGGAATCATCGTTAGATTGGCGAGAGAAAAATCTGTCAATCATATAAAACGGAAAACATTGTGACCGCACCGAACACGCCCGCCGAAACCTCCGACCAGCCCAGCAAACCCGCCAAATCCGGCAAACTGGAGGTCTCCGACCTCATCACCATCGGCATATTCGCGGCCCTGTACTTCGTGATGGTGTGCATCGCCACGCTGGTAAGCACCCCGTTTACCGGCGGCTTCGGCTCCATCTTCCTGCCTGCCATTGCAGCCCTCATCTCCGGCTGCGTGTACATGCTGCTGGCCGCGCGACTCGGCAAGTTCGGCGGCATCACCGTCATGGGCGTGATCATCGGCCTGTTCCTTTTCATTTCCGGACATTTCGTGCTTTCGTTTATCGCCAGCATCGTATTCCCGGTGGCCGCCGATCTCATCGCCAGCGCCGGCAAATACAAGAGCAAGGCGCTGCTGCTCGTCAGCTATGTGGTATTCTCCTACGGCCTGACCGGCCCGATTCTGCCCCTGTGGTTCATGAAGGACGCCTACGCGGCGAGCCTTCAGGCGCGTGGCAAGGACGCGGCATACATCGATGGCGTGTTCGACAACATCAACACCGGCACGTTCTTCATCTCCATGATCGCGATTCTGGTATGCGCGATTCTCGGCGGCTGGTTCGGTCAGCGCATGATGAAGAAGCACTTCATCAAGGCCGGTTCGGTGGCGGCGCTGACCAAAGGGCTCGGACGTGAGGGCGAGCACACTTCGCACACGAAAATTCGCATGACCGTGATTGATTGGCTGGTCATGATTGTGGTCACCGTGCCGCTCGCTCTGGATATTGCGTGGGGGATGTGATGGGAGATAAGCAGCCTCAGTCGAATGCAACGGCTTTCGCGGGAACCATCGCTTCTCGCGATATCTCCTTTACCTACGACCATGCCACGGAACCGGCATTGCGCGACGTCACGTTGACCATTCCTGAAGGCGAGTGCATTGTGCTGTGCGGGGCGAGCGGTTGCGGCAAGACCAGCTAGCTATACGCGCGTGGTCAACGGACTTATCCCCTCGTTTTCCCATGGCGTGTTTGCCGGCCGCCAGACCACGTGTGGAATGGACGTGGAGACCGTGCCAATCGACCGGCCCACCCCGCTGTTCGGCAGCGTATTCCAAAACCCGAAAACCCGGTACTTCAACGCGAACGTCACCGATGAACTTGCTTCCCTGTCGAAAACATGGGACTTCCAGCTGAAGAGATTAATCGCCGTATCACGGCTGTGACCGAGCGCTTCGGTATCAAGCACTTGCTGAATCGCAGCATTTTTCACCTGTCCGGCGGACAGAAGCAGCGGGTCATCATTGGTTCGGCTTTGATGTGCGGCGGTCTGCTCAGCCACCTGCACTTCCAGTACGCCAATGACTCGCACACGCTCGTCTCCACGGACGAGGCCACCGGCACCGAAACCCTGCGCAACCCACGCTGGTACGCCACCATGTGCGCTAATGAGGGAACCGCCGAGGACCGCTGCGCCATCATCCGAGCCCTGCATCACTTGCAGTAAATAGCAGAAGAGCCACCGGGCGCCTATACGAGGTTCCGGTGGCTCTTGGCTGATTATTTTGACAGTCAGCTGTTGCGATTGATTTCGATGTCGGTGACGGTGAGGTTGGCCTCGTTGATCAGGTTGAAGAGGATGACTTCAGCCAGTGGACCGGGCTGCATGAAGGTGTGCTGCTTGTCTTCGGAAACGTAATCGTGGCTGTCGCGGTAGAAGGCGGTGTCGATGCCACCTGGATAGATGGCGACCACTTTGACGCTGGTGCCCTTGTATGCGGCCTGCAGACTCTTGGTGTAGCCCTTCTCGCCCCACTTGGTGGCGCAATACACGCTCTCGTTCGCATTGCCACGTGTGGCGGCAGTACTCATGATCTGGGCGATTTTCACGTCGCGTTCGCCGCAGACCTTGAGGGTCTCCACGGTCCACAGGATCATGCCTTTAAGACCCTTGAGGCATTTGTCGATGTCGGCGGCTTCGTAAGCGGTGGGTACTTTGAACGAGGGCTGACCGGCGTTGTTGATAAGCAGGTCGATGTGGCCAAGTGAGGCGATATCCGCCACGGATTCCTTGACGAACGCTTCATCCGTGATGTCGCCGATGTAGGCACGGTAGGAATCAGCGGGCCATTGTGCGGTGAGCTCGGCCTGGCGTTCGGCGTTGAAATCGATGCCGGCTACGAGCCAGCCTTTGTCGATGAGCTGGCTGGCTAGTTCGTAGCCGAGGCCCAAGGCACTACCGGTGACGATGGCGATGTTCTTGCCTGTTGTGGTGGCCATGGCAGGTGGCTCCTTTGCTTTTCGTTAGGTCACTCCCCTCAGCGAGGGAGCCAAGATGGGACTATTCTTCGGCAACCAGATCCAAATAACTATCATTCCAGAGGTCCTCGTCGCCGTCAGGCATGAGCAGCACGCGCTCGGGGTTCAAAGCCTCGACGGCGCCCTCATCGTGGGTGACGAGCACGATTGCTCCCTCGTACTTGGCGATGGCCTTCAAGATCTCCTCGCGGGAGGCCGGATCAAGGTTGTTGGTGGGCTCGTCGAGTAGCAGCACGTTGGCGCGCGAGGTGACCAGCGTGGCCAAGGCCAGACGGGTCTTCTCACCGCCGGATAGCACATGAGCCGGCTTCATCGCGTCATCGCCGGAGAACAGGAACGAGCCGAGAATAGAACGGGCCTGTGTGTTGTCGAGCTCGGGAGCCACGTGTTGCAGGTTCTCTAATACAGTGGCGTTCAGATCCAACGTATCGTGCTCCTGCGCAAAGTAGCCGATTTTGCAGCCGTGACCGTATTCCACAGAACCGGTGTCCGGTTCCTCGATGTGGGCCAGTAGACGCAGCGTAGTGGTCTTACCGGCGCCGTTGTAGCCGAGAATCACCACACGTGAGCCCTTGTCGATAGCCAGATTCACGCCGGCGAACACGATATTGGAACCATACGCCTTGGAAATATCCTTGGCCATAATCGGCGTACGACCGCACGGTGCTGGCTCGGGGAAGCGAATATCCGCCACCTTCTCGGCCTTTTGCGCCTCCGAGGTGTTCTCCAGCAGTTTCTCGGCGCGGCGCATCATGTTCTGCGCGGCCACCGCCTTGGAGGCCTTGGCATGCAGACGAATGCCTTGCTTCATCAAGCGTTCGGCCTTCTTCTCCGCCACTTCACGCTCACGGCGGCGACGCTCCTCATCAACCACGCGCTGGTGCAGATAGGCCTTCCAGCTCAGTGAATACATGTCGATCTGGCCGAGTTGCGCGTCCAGATGCCACACCTTGTTCACCACTTCATCCAGCAATTCCGTGGAGTGGGAGATGACCAGGAAGCCGCCCTCGTACTTCTTCAGGTAGCCGCGCAGCCATTCGATGGAGTCCGCGTCCAAATGGTTGGTGGGCTCGTCGAGAATCAACGTATCGGCGTCGGAGAACAGGATTCGCGCCAGTTCGATACGACGGCGCTGACCGCCGGACAGGGTGCCAAGTTGCTGTTCCATGACCTCCTGCGGTAAGCCAAGCGAAGTCGCCATGGAAATCGCCTCGGACTGTGCCGCATAGCCACCGGCCTTGTCGAAGTCCTGCATGGCCTTGTCGTAACGGTTCATGGCCTTGGTCATCACGTCCGGATCCGGGTCGGTCATTTCCTTCTCGGCCTTGCGGATACGGTTGATGATGGTGGCGATGTCACGCGCGCTCATCATGCGGTCGAGCGCAGTCTGCGTGGGATCGGAAGCGTGCGTGTCCTGAGGCAGGTAGCCAAGCTTGCCGGAAACACGTACTTTGCCGGCGGTCGGCAGCATGTCGCCGGTGATCACACGGGTCAGCGTGGTCTTGCCGGCACCGTTGCGGCCCACCAGACCAATCTTGTCTCCCTTGGCCACATGGAAATTGGTGGGATGGAGCAGGGTGCGCGCGCCGATCTGAATCTCCAGACCCTGTGCCTCGATCGCCATGCTTCACCTGCTGCTTTCCGTATAGAGTCCTGTTAAACCAACAGACCATAGTAACGGAAGCCATGAAGAAGGTGGACGACAGCATGAATGTTCATGTTTGCTATCGGCATGACTCGGCAAACGGGCTAAAATCAATGGTGTTCGTTCGTAAGCACCGCAAAGGGGTCTGCCATGGAATACGCCGATGACGTCGATCGCCGTGAACTGTTATTGCATAGTGCCTATGACTCCGGCACGGTGCGGGATATGGAACGTCCGCTGCTGGATAAGGGCGTGCCGCTGATGCGCATGGCCGCACAGGCCACAGCCCATATTGCTGCCGGCATGCTGGATGACGAGGATCTGGCGCTCGAGGATACTTCCATCGTGCTGCTTGCCGGGGCCGGCGACAATGGCGGCGATGGGCTGTTCGCCGCCGCCGCTCTGGCGCAGGAGGGGGCCAAGGTTACTGCAATAGCCGTGGGCAAGTCGTTGCATGAGGCCGGATTCGCCGCATTCGTTCGCGCTGGCGGCAAAGTCTTGGTACTTGACCCGGCCGCCGAAATTCCCGGCTGTTCGTCCGGCTTCTCCGCTGGCGAGGCGGGCGAACGCCTGCAAACCGCGGTGTCCGTGGCTCAGCAGTCGCATCTCATTATCGATGCGATGACCGGCATCGGCATCGAAGACGCATTGCGTGGAATCCCCGCAGCGTTGGCTTCCGCCTTGGGTCTTGACGGTGAGGTCCCTGATGAGCCGGCTCTTCCCAACCGCGAATCGTCCGGTGACTTTCCGCTGGTGCTCGCGGTGGATACGCCGTCCGGCATCGGGGTCAACGACGGTTCGTTGCCCGGCCCGTACATTCCGGCTACGGTCACGGCGACGTTTGGTGCGATGAAACCGTGCGCCGTGCTGCCTCCCGCAACGTTCTCGTGTGGTCGAATCGAGTTGGTCGATTTTGGATTCGATATTGACGAGCGTGAACCTGCGGTCGAAGTCGTGAACAACACCTTCGCCGCCGACTCGATTCGTCTTCCTCGTTTTGAGGATGGCAAGTATTCACGCGGCGTGGTCGGATTGGTCACTGGTTCGCAGTCCTATCCGGGTGCCGCGGTGCTGACGTCCCGTGCGGCCGCACGCGCGAATACCGGCATGGTCCGCTATCTCGGACCGGAACGTGCCCAGAATATGGTGCTTGCCGCGCTGCCGGAAGCCGTGATCGGCAAGGGACATGTACAGTCCTGGGTCGTCGGCTCCGGTGTACCGGATGCCGATGCCGATGGTGCCGGCACGGATATGCAACGCGAAACCATAGCGGCCTTGCTCAAGCATTATGATGCGTCTGCTGAAGACGATGCCGGCAATGCTTATGACATGCCACCAATCGTGGTGGATGCCGGCGCACTTGACTTGTTGCCCGAACGTGTGCCAGGGCAGGTGGTGATTACGCCTCACGCCGGCGAGATGGCCAAGTTGCTGAATCGGCTGGAAGCGCGGCAGGATGCGGCCGAACATGCTGAGCCGCGTGAACCTTACACCGTTGACGATGTGCAGATTCATCTGTTGGCTTGTGCTCTGCGTGCGCATGAGCTGACCGGTGCGACCGTGCTGCTGAAGGGCGCGGTGACCATTGTGGTGGACGAGGATCATGTCTATGTTTCTGGCAGCGCGCCGGCATGGCTGGCCGCCGCTGGTGCCGGTGATGTGCTGGCAGGTCTTACCGGTGCCTTGCTCGCCCAGCAGGATGCGTTGATTACCACAGCGGAGACCGTCGCCTCCGCGGCCTATCTGCATGGCATGGCCGCCGCAATCGCTTCGGAATCCGAGCAGCAGGGCTGGCAGGAACCGGAACTGGTGGGCCAGGAACATCATCAGCGCTTCATGACGCTCGGACACCCGATTGTAGCCGGTGACGTGATTCGCGCGATTCCCGAAGCCATCGCCGACGTAATTGCGTAGTTCTTGGCCTCGCCGAATAATATGACCTCCCTCTGATGAGGGAGGTGGATCGGCGAAGCCGAGACGGAGGGAGAGAAAAGCCTGGCAAAGGTTGAGCCAAGAATTAAACTCCATGTACCCCAATTTCGGGCAATCAACCCGTACACTAATTACAGGAACCACTGAAGATAGCCCACAAACCAAGGAGCATCATGGCCAACTCCCCCATCACCGATGTGATTTTCGACTTCTGCGGCGTGCTGCTGGACTGGAATACCCGCGCATGCCTCGAAGGTAAGTTTCCCGACGACGTGGTGAACCGTATTTGTGCCAACGATGATCCATGTGGCTTTTTCCATTACGAGGATCGCATGGATGCCGGCGAGGATCTGGCCGATATCCTGCCCGACGTCCGTCGTGAACAAGGCGATGAGCTTGCCGCGATCTTTGAATATTACATCGCGCACTATGATGACGCGCTACCCCGCACGCTGCCGGGCATGGTCGAGTTGCTCGAAGATCTCAAGGCCCATGGCTACGGCGTGTGGGGGCTGACCAACTGGTCTCACGAGACGTTCCATCTGGCATTCGAAAAATTCCCGCGTCTCGAGGAACTGCTGCAGGGCACGGTGGTCTCCGGCGTGGAGAAAATGCACAAGCCCAACGCCGACATCTACGAGCTGGCTTTGAACCACTTTGGCTTGACCGCAGGCAACTGCGT
This sequence comes from Bifidobacterium breve DSM 20213 = JCM 1192, assembly GCF_001025175.1. Classification (NCBI taxonomy): domain Bacteria; kingdom Bacillati; phylum Actinomycetota; class Actinomycetes; order Bifidobacteriales; family Bifidobacteriaceae; genus Bifidobacterium; species Bifidobacterium breve. Next base: position 1,114,010 of record NZ_AP012324.1, on the reverse strand, counting down.
GTTCTTCGATGACACCGCCAAGAACATCGTCGGAGCCAACGAAGTCGGCATCCACGGACTTCTCTTCGAAAACGCGCTGCAGGCACGCGAATCCCTCGCCCAGCTCGGAGTACGGCTATAAACCCTTCTCCCGACTATCCCTCAGGCTATAAATAGACCTTATGACACTGCTGCAGCTGAAATACATCGTCAAAATCGTCGAGTGCGGCTCGATGAACGAGGCATCCCACGCTCTGTACGTCTCCCAGCCGGCCCTGAGCTCGTCGGTCAAGGAACTGGAGAACGAGCTGGGCATCGAGATTTTCACCCGCTCCTCGCAGGGCATCGCCCTGACCGTGGACGGCGCGGAATTCCTGACCTACGCCCGTCAGGTGCTTGATCAGGCCGATCTGCTCGAAGAGCGTTACAAGCACGCCAAGCCGCGCAAGCAGCTGTGCCAGGTCTCCACCCAGCACTACATGTTCGCCGTCGAAGCGTTCGTGGAGATGATCAACTCCATCAAGTCCGACGAATACGAGTTCACCATCCGCGAGACCCGTACGCGCGACATCATCAACCAGGTCGCCAACATGCAGTCCGAAATCGGCATCATCTACCTGTCCGATTTCAACAAGGATGTGATCGGCAAGCTCCTGCGCGAGAAGCACCTCGAATTCCATCCGCTCTTCCGCGCGCCGTTGCACGTGTTCATTTCGCGCAACAACCCACTGGCTTCCAAGAAGGTCATCACCATGGAGGACCTCAAGCCATACCCGTTCATCCAGTACGAGCAGGGCGAGGAAGGCTCGTTCTACTTCTATGAGGAAGCGGTCTGGCCGGAGTACTCCCCCAAGCAAATCAACGTGACCGACCGCGCCACAATCCTGAACTTCATCATCGGCCTCAACGGCTACACAGTGTGCACCGGCATCGACAACGGCGACCTCAACAACGAGAAGATCGTCACCGTGCCGCTCGACACCGATGAGACGATGCTGGTCGGCTGGATCACCAACGAGCGCTCCAAGCTCTCCAAGGCCGCCGAAACCTACCTCACCAAGCTCAAGTCCGTAGTCGCCGATCACGGCTACAAACTCATTGATTAGGAGTAAGTAAAACAGGCATGGTCAGCAGTGAGATATACCGCGATTAAGCCAACCCCGCTGGGGAAATGGAAGTAAGAGCCGGACGCCCTGAGTATCTCAGGGGCCGGCTCTTGCGCTATTGAGACTGAATGGCAAAACCAGTTTGATGGCCTCCGACTACTTGGCCGAGATTACCGACGTGGCGGCTGTCGCGGCGAAGCCTTTGAGCACTTCGATCATCACGTCGCGATCTTCGACATCAATGTTGCGGGCCGCGGCGAGCATAACCGGCAATGACTGTGTCAAATGCGAAGTGAGGTCGCCGAATGTGGCGTATCCGCCGGCCTCGAAGATCGCGAACAGGTTTTCGATGAACTTGCGGCGATGCTCGTCGTCGTATTTTGCCATCCATCCGTTGATCGTGCGTGCCAGGTATTGCGCGCTACTTGTCAGTCCATCAGCCTGTACGAATTGGCCATGATCGACTTGCCAGTGCAATGCGAAATGCTGCATGATGCTGGCTCCATCGCTGCTGACCACCGTATAGCCGTCTTCCACATGCTCACGAGTCTCAAACAGCATGCCGATAATCGACGAGCCCGGTACCGATTTATGGATCTTCGACGCAATGCGCACGTACCCGTCTTCATCGAAGAACGCCTCATCGAATCCAGGTCCATCGTGCGAATATACGACCGCGATGCGTTCCTGAATCTCGCTAGGCACATTGGCCGCCGCATACACCGCCAGATTGCCGCCTTTGGAATGGCCGCCGACCATAATCGGCCCGGCCCAATGGTCAGCCAGCTCGGTCAGATAACACGCGGCGGCCTCCTGCGAGGCGACCGGGCGGCGGAACGCCATCATGAAGTCCTCTTTCCACCCGACGATCGAGCTGTCGGTACCGCGAAAAGCCACATAGAGCGTGCCGTTACCCAGTTCGAACACGCAGGCCGAGAACTGCTTGGTGGTTTCGGCATCGAATTCGTCCACATATGCGCCTACGCGTAGGTTCCTCCAACGTGGGCTCTCGCTCATCGCACGTAACAGATCGACGTTCATCGAAGGCGACCACACCTTGCCGAACATGTCGTCATAGCATTCGGCACGCAGCAAATCGTGAATCGGAACCGTGACGATCATGCCGTCAGCGGTCTCTGCATTCTCGTGATAGCGCGGCACGTTATCCGGCATGCGCGCATAGGCCAACTGGGACAAAGCGAGGCTATCCGCCTCGGTGAACGGCAGTTCGGCGAAAGTGTCGAAATGTTGCCGAATATCGTCGGTGATGTTCCCCATAGCGGCCTTCCTTGTTCGAATGCAACGAACCTACGGTAATTCTACGCCGCGCGGGTTTTCATCACAGGCGACCCGGTTCCGGAGTTTAGAACCCTATCTCGCTTTCAAGGGGCTGATTTGGCCTTCTGGAGACATCTATCTCCGTTTCAAGGGGCTGTTCATCCGTCATATCCCGAGTATGAGCGGCATCACACCAACGTCATTCCGCCATTTTCATGCTACTTCTACTTGGGCATCAGCCCCTCGAAACGGAAGTAGACCTCTGGAAACCACGACATCAGCCCCTCGAAACGGAGATAGCATCAATTTAGGCCCAGATTGCCCGTTACAGCATCGGGTAATACTTGCCGTGATCGATTTTGGCGGCGATATCACGTAATTCGGCAGCATCTCGGCGGTCTTCTTCATTACCTTGCGACAACTTGTTCGCTTTGCTGTCCAGATGATGCTCGATACCGAAGTAACTGCATATCCCCACGAGCACAAACAGCCCTATACCAACTAACCAGTTCATAGCACGCTCCTTGCCAAAGCTTTTGCCTTAATATGGTGCTGCTGTTCATGAATCGTAATAAAAAAGCGGGATCGCAAGCCCGCTTTTGGTTTTAGATTGAAGACGATCAGGCTCCATATTCTTCGAGGTAGGCGGCGGCGCGCTGCTGGATGTCGTGGCTGAGCAGCGGGGTGCTGTCGGCGTTCTTCATCTTGGCAGCGGCGTCGAAGATCTCACGTACGTTGGCGATGGCAAGCACCGGGAAACCGAACTCGGCTTCCACGGCCTTGACGGCGGACAAGTCGGAGTCCTTGGTCTTCTCCATGCGATCCACGGAAAGTACCAGACCCACGACTTCCACGTTCGCCTCGGCCTTGAGCTTGGGGATGACTTCACGCACGGCGGTGCCGGCGGTCATCACGTCGTCCACGAGCAGTACCTTCATGCCGTCGGTCAGCGGGGTGCCGACCATCCAGCCGCCGTCGCCGTGGTCCTTCTTCTCCTTGCGGTCGAACGTGTAGCCGACGGTCATGTTGTGGCCGGCGGTTAGTGCGATCGCAGTGGATACAGCCAGCGGAATGCCCTTGTAGGCGGGGCCGAACACGGTGTCGATGTTGCGGGGAATCGTGTTGTGCACGATGGCCTGGCTGATCTTCTCGGCGTAGAACGCGCCGAGCGTGGCGATCTTCTTGCCGTCGTCGAACGCGCCGGCGTTGATGAAATACGGGCTCTTACGGCCGGACTTCAGTGTGAAGTCGCCGAACTTCAACGCATTGGATTCCAGCAGGAATTCCGTGAAACGATGTGCGAGTGTTTCTGCCATGATTTACCTCCAGGTCTGTCCTGTGGCCAGTTTAGCAGCGAGTTCGGGACGGCTGTCCAGCAGGTCGTCCAGTTCGCGGGCGACGCGCAGCGGGGCTACCGGGTCGAAGAGCGCGGCCGCGCCCACTTCGACGGCGTTCGCGCCGGCGTACAGGTATTCGAGCGCCTTTTCGCCGCTGTCGATGCCGCCGAGTCCGATGATCGGAATGTCCGGCAGCACGGTGCGTGTGTGGTATACGGCGGCCAGGCCGATCGGCAATACGGCCGGACCGGATACGCCGCCGGTGACGTTGGCGATGATCGGCTCGCCGTTACGAATGTTGATACGCATGCCTTTGAGCGTGTTGATCATGCTCAGGGCGTCGGCGCCATGTTCCACGGCCGCACGGGCCGGCACGGTGATGTCGGTGACGTTCGGCGTAAGTTTGACGATCATCGGCTTGTCGGTCAATGGGCGCAGACGGTCCATCAGATTGGCGAGGGCCACCGGGTCGGCGCCTACGCTCATGCCGCCGGCGGAGACGTTCGGGCAGCTGACGTTGATTTCCAGCATGTCCGCGTCGGAGTCGGCGAGCTTTTCCACCACTTCGGCATAGTCGTCGTCACAATGTCCGGCGACGTTGGAGATGACGAATGCGCCCGCGGCCTTGAGCTTGGGCAGGTCTTCGGCCAAATAGTGGTCGATGCCGGGATTCTGCAGGCCCACGGCGTTGATGTTCGCGGCCGGCGATTCAGCGGTGCGCGGCGAGGGGTTGCCTTCCCACGGCACGGGCGATGCACCCTTGGTGCATACGGCGCCGAGCTGGCTGACATCGTAGAACCAGCGGACGGCGGCGTACTGGAATGTGCCGGAGGCGGTGCCGACCAGGTTCTTCCATTCCAGACCGGCCACCTTAGTGTGGTGCTTCCACACGTGGGGTTCGTACAGGTTGATGTGGTTGTCGTTGCCCTGCACGGACTGGTTGTTTGCGCTCATCGTCACTCCCCCCATCCGAGCTGTTCGCGGGTGAATACCGGGCCGTCGGAGCAGACTTTGAGTCGGCCGTCCATGGTGTCGATGGTGCACAGCACGCAGGTGCCGTAGCCGCAGCCCATGCGCTGTTCCATGCTCAGCTGCGCGGGAATGCCGCGTTCGGCGGCCCATGCGGCCACGGCTTTCATCATCGGCAGCGGTCCACAGGACAGGATGATCGGTTTGCGATCGTAGGCTTTCAAATCGTCGTCCTGTTCGAGCTTGTTGAGCAGGTCGACTACGTTGCCTTCGGCGTCATCGATGCTCCACGACCAGTCCGCGTACCGGGAAACGTATTCCTCGGCGAAGTGGTCGTTGCGATAGCCGAAGACGGCGGTGGCGAAGGAGGCGTCGTGCTCGGCGAGCCTCTGCGCGGCGTAGATCAGTGGTGGTACGCCAAGACCGCCGCCGACGAGGATGTAGTTGGCGTCTTCCTTGAGGTTGAAGCCGCGGCCGAGCGGGCCGAGCACGTCCACGGTGTCGCCGGCCTGCAGCTGTGCCAGCTGTTCGGTGCCGTGACCCACTACGGCGAAGATCACGCTAACCTCATCACCGTTGACCTCGCTGACACCGAACGGACGCGGCATGAGCATGAAGTCGTCGTGCGTGAACAGATTGACGAACTGGGCGGGCTTGGCATGGGAGACGATGAACGGGTCGCGGAACGTCAATCGCATCACGCGGTCGGTCAGTTCCGCAACCTGTGTGATTTCAACGTTGTGACGCGGCGGGAAGAATCCGGCCGCAGTCGCCTCCGCAACCACATCATGAGTGGGGGTGAAAGTTGTCATGTTGTTCCTATTCAGCATCTGCATTGCTCCCGCTGGCGGGAGCTGGCTCGAGAAGCGAGACTGAGGGTGGTTCTCTATGACCACGACTGGCCACCCCCAGTCGGCTTTGCCGACAGCCCCCCCGCCAGCGGGGGCGGGAGTACACTCGTCTACTTACCGGTATACGGCAACCCGCAGATTATCGCGCATGTCGAGTGCCGCTTGGCGTGCGCTGTCCGCCACCAAGCCAAGCGCCTCGTCGGCGGTCATGGATTCGGAGTATTTGCCGCTCTTCTTCCACGCGCCGATGATGCCGCGCGACGAGTTGACGATGGCGCCGCTGCCCTGCTCATCGAACATGCCGGCCACATCCGCGGCAGTACCGCCTTGAGCGCCGTAGCCCGGCACAAGGAAGAACGTGTGCGGCATGCGCGCGCGCAGTGCCTTGCCTTCTTCCGGATGTGTGGCGCCGACCACCGCGCCCACACGGGAGTAGCCGTGGTCGCCAATGGTCTCGGCACCCCAGCCTTCCACCAGATCGGCCACATGTTCGTAGACTTTCGTGCCGTCGGCCAGATCAAGCATCTGCAGTTCGCTGGAGGACGGGTTGGAGGTGCGCACGAGCACGAAGATGTCCTTGTCCGCTTCGGTGGCGGCCTCGACGAACGGGGTGATGCCGTCGGTGCCGAGATACGGGTTGACGGTCACCGCGTCCTCATGCCACGGGTCGAAATCGCCCACGCCGTTCAGGTGATGGGCGTAGGCGGCCGCGGTGGAGCCGATGTCGCCACGTTTGATGTCGCCGAGTACGTAGAGGCCTTGCTGGTTCGCATATTCGCAGGTCATTGTGTAGATGTCCACGCCGGCCGGGCCAAGCGCCTCATACATGGCGATCTGTGGTTTGACGGCGGGCACGATATCGGCGATGGCGTCGATAATCGTGCGGTTGTATTCGAAGTAGGCGACGGCCAGCTGAGCGGATTCGAGCTCTTCCGGAGATTCCACGGAATCGCGTACCTCGTCGGCAAAGCTCGCCACGACCTGCGGCGGCACCAACGCCTCGGTGGGATCAAGGCCCACGACGCTGGGGTTCTGGGTGTTGTCGATAGCTTCGATTAGGCGATCCATGCTGCTCCTTGTGTTGTCTACAAACGGCTGAACATCAGCTTGGAGCCGATGATCGTGGCGAGGGGACGCCCGGTGACCTGCCAGCCGCCGAAGGGGGTGTTACGAGCCTTGGAGTGGAACTGCTCGGGATCCACGGTCCATTCCTCGGCGGTGTCAAGAACCACGAGGTCGACCGCATCGGCATCGTCCACATGACTGAAATCAAGCAGCCGGTTGACGCCTTCACGCTGCGAAGCCCCGGATTCGGCGGCGTCGGCCACCTGCTCCCCCGCAATCACACCATCCGGGTCTTCACCGGTAGGCGCGGGTTCCGCATAGTCTTCGACCAGCGCAGCCACATCGGTCGGTGCATGGCCCATGAGTTCGGCCGGCCCCACGGACATGAGCTCAATCAAACGCTCATCAGAGATGAAGCCGCCGTCCACCAACACCTTGTGGCACACGCCGTACGCGCATTCAAGGCCGATGATGCCATTGGGCGCTTCAAGGAATCCGAGTTCCTTCTCTTCCAATGTATGCGGCGCATGATCGGTGGCCAGCAGGTCAACCGTGCCGTCCGCGATGGCCGCGATGGTGGCCTTGCGATCCGCTTCAGAGCGCAGCGGCGGGTTCATCTTGGCCAACGTGCCGTACTTGAGCAACGCCTCATCGCTCAATGCCAGATAATGCGGCGCGGTTTCGCAAGTGATCGGCAGTCCTTCAGCCTTGGCCTTACGAATAGCTTCAAACGAAATCGCGGTGCTCACATGCTGGAAGTGCACGTGGACACCGGTGCGGCGGGCCGCTTCGATGTCGCGAGCCACGATCTTGAGTTCGGTGTCTTCCGGAATGCCGGGTACGCCAAGTTCGCGGGAAACCGGTCCCTCGTTGACGGCACCCGTATCGTGATGCTCGCAATGTTCAATCAGATACAGATCGGAAGTCTTGACGTTCTCCAGCACCTGATCCAGAATCTTCGGGGTCACGGCAGAACCGTCATCGCTTACTGCGGTGACAGGGTGGGCCAGCATGGCGGGTGTCTTGGCGTCGTCCTCAAAGCCGGGCACATACTTCAGCCAATCGGCAACATCGCTTGCCTCGTGACCGGCACGATCCTTGGACGCGCACACGCACAGGTCGTAACGGACCGGCAACTTCACATTATGCGCGGCATCGTACTGCTGCAGGAAGTCGATGACGTTGTCGAAGCCGGCGTCCAGAACTTCCTTCGCGCCGGGAGCGGAAGCATCAGTAACGGTCTGGCCGTCCAATGCCGGCAACGTGTTCGGCATGATGAGTACGTTCGTGTATCCGCCGGACGCCGAAGCACGGCAACCGGAGACCATCGATTCCTTGTATGTCTGGCCGGGGTCGCGGAAGTGGACGTGTGGATCCTCGAATCCGGGAGCCAAGGTCAGACCGGTGGCATCGATGTCAGCGCCATCAACCACGGAGGAAGTGTCGGCGAAGTAGGCAGCAGCGGTCCCGGGCACCACGAGGTCAATGATCTCGCCGGTGTTCCAGACCTTGATGTTGCGTAGGGTTATGCTCACAGTTTGGCTTCCTCGTCGCAGTAGTCGCAGCGGTATTCGAGTCGTTCGGAGTGCACGAGGTGGAACATCTGCTTGATGCCAGGCTCGGTGGTGGTCACGCAGCGCGGGTTCACACAGGAGATTACTCCCACGATATGTTCGGGCAGGTTCGGCTGTTTCTTTTCGACGATCTTGCCACCGCGCACCACATCCACGGTGGCCTGACGGGCCACGAAGCCGAGCACGTCGAGGTCGATGTCTTTGTCATCTTCGATTTTGATGATGTCCTTGGAACCGTAGCGCTTGGAGTCGGCGTTCATGATGAGTGCCAGCTTGGTTTTGGATGGGTCGATCTTCAGATAGTCGAGAACCTTGAGCGAGGTGCCAGCCGGCACGTGATCGATGATGATACCGTTCTGGATGCTGGTGACTTCCATCAGGCCTGAACCTCCTTGGGGTTGAGCGGTTCGTATCCGGGCAGTTCGTCGCCCACCACGGTGCTTTCGAGGGCCATGCGCACGAGCATGCCGTTCTTGACCTGCTCGAAGTAGGCGGCACGCGGATCATCGTCCACGTCCACGGCGATTTCGTTGACGCGCGGCAACGGGTGAAGCACGGCCATGGACGGCTTGGCGAGCTGCAGCTTCTCTTCGTCGAGAATGTAGGTATCGCGCAGACGCAGGTAGTCGTCTTCGTTGAAGAAGCGTTCCTTTTGCACGCGGGTCATGTACAGCACGTCGAGGTCGCCCATCACGGAGGCCAGGTCACGCACTTCCACATAGGAACAGCTTGGCGTAGCGTTGATGCGGTCGATCACATACTGCGGAGTCTTGAGCTCGTCCGGGCTGATGAGCACGAAGCGCACGTTACCGAAGCGGCACAGGGTCTCAATCAGGGAGTGCACGGTACGGCCGAAGGTCAGGTCGCCGCACAGACCCACGGTCAGGTCGGTGATGCGGCCAAAGCGCGACTGTAGCGTGGCCAGGTCGGCCAGCGTCTGGGTGGGGTGCATATGACCGCCGTCGCCGGCGTTGATCACCGGCACGGAGGCGGCGCGGGAGGCCACCAAAGCGGCGCCTTCCTTCGGATGGCGGATGGCCACCACGTCCACATAGTTGGACACGGTCTTCAAGGTGTCGGCAATGGACTCACCCTTGGTCACAGAGGCCAGCTGCGCGCCGGCGAAGCCGATGACCTTGCCGCCGAGACGCAGCATTGCGGTCTCGAAGCTCAAACGGGTGCGGGTGGAGGGCTCATAGAACAATGTGGCGAGCACGCGTCCGTCACAAGTGTGAGCCACTTCCTTACGATGGCCGTCAATATATGCGGCCTTATGCAAAATATCGAGGATCTGGTTTGTTGACAGGCCGTCCAGCGTCACAACGCTTTTGCCGACCATGGGTGTTTCTTCAGACAAGGCTCACCTTTTCGCTCGTGGTTTCAGGTGGCCACTCTTGTGTGACCTAATTTAACTTACGCCATTTTTCGGACAGCCGCGTTCACGGAGTGTTCACCCTTGGGAACAATGAATTACTGAATTTGCGTGGTGAAGCATGCAGAAAAAACTATTCATTAGGTCGATTTGCCGTTCATTAGGTCAGTGTTTCACTTCATACGGTGTTGGAATGGCGCCATTCCAACACCGCTCTACAGAAGTAACCGACCTAATGAACGGCAAATCGACCTAATGAATGTGAAGCTTGTGGCGTTCACCGCTGTGCAAGGCGTCGATTATGCTCCAATCGCGGTGCCAGCACATGCATACGCGTACCGCCGCTCTGGGAATCTTCGTCAACCTGACCGTAGAACAGCCTCTGGCAGACGTCACGGCACTTGCGCATCACGGCCAAAAGGTCGTTCTCGAAATGCTGGCCGCGGTGGGCGCCGTAGCCGAGGTAGACGGCGATGCCGCCCAGCGAATAGATGTCATCAGGCAGAATATCGGCCTGGTTGGCGCGCCCGCTCCACAGATAGTTGCCGTTGCGGGCCGCGGTGCACAACGTCCATGCCTTGCGCAGCTGAATCGCGTCGATAGCGCTGATGAGCTTCTTGGCTTCCAGCACGTCCAATGCCTCCAACGTGCCGTTGACGCGCAGATCTTTGATATCGCTGGCGTGCTGGAGCTGCATGAGCTGCACGGTCCATTCCACGTCAGACAAGCCGCCCTTGCCGAGCTTCAGATGACGTTCTCGACGCACGCCGCGCGGCAGACGCTCGGCCTCCATACGGGCCTTGAGCTTGCGGATGTTCTGCAATTCGGCCTCGGTCAGCTCCGTGGTCGGGTAGCGCAGCGGGTCGGCGATGTTGATCAGGAAGTCTCGCGCCAGTTCGGCGTCGCCGGCCGCGTACCGGGCGCGCAGCAGTGCCTGGCGCTCCCAGGTCGAGGCCCAGGATTCGTAGTATTCCTCGCAGGAGGCGTAGGAGCGCACGAGCGGACCGTTCTTGCCTTCCGGGCGCAGGTCCAGGTCGAGTTCGATCTTGGGCTCCAGCGTCGTCGGGCCTTGCAGAATGTTGCGCAGGTCTTCCACGACCTTTTTGGCGAAAGCGTTGGCTTGGCCGTCGTCGGCGTCGTCTGCCGGACGGTAGATGAGGATGGCATCCGCATCGGAGCTGAAGTTCACTTCGCGCCCGCCGTAACGGCCCATGGCGATGACGGTGATGCCGGCCGGCGCGGTTTCGACGCCGAACGCGGCGATCTGGTGGCGCACGGCCCAGGTCAGGGAGGCGTCGATGATCGCGTCGTACACGTCGGTCATGGCTTTGAGGCTGTCGGAATCGCTGATTACGCCGCTCATCCAGGACAGGCCGATGCGTTCGATTTCGTGGCGGCGCATGGCGCGCATGGAGGTGGCGAACTCGTTGATGTTCGAGCCGAAGCGTTCCAGCGCCGAACCGGTCTGCACGTCCAAGGCCTCGCGCGTGCGGGCCTGCAGATTGTCGTTGTCGCCAAGCCAACTGATCGATTCGACCGACTTGTTGAGTGCGTCGCCCAGGAATCGCGAGTTGGACAGGATGTGGCACAGGCGCTGGGCGGCGGAGGTGGAGTCGCGCAGGAAGCCGAGATAGCCGGATTCGGTGCCGAAGTTCTCCTCCAGTTTGCGCCAGTTGAGCAGGCCCATGTCCGGGTTCTGGCCCTCGCCCAACCACTGCAAGACGGCGGGCAGGATGATGCGGTTGATTTTGGCCGCGCGCCCCACGCCGGCGGTGAGCGCCTGCACGTGGCGGATGGCGGCGTCCGGGTCGCCGAAGCCGATGGATTCGAATCGCTCCTGTGCTGCCTCGACGCTCAGGACGATTTGGTCGTTCTCCATCTGGGCGTTGACCGGCAGCATCGGGCGATAGTAGATGTCGAGGTGCAAGTGGCGCACTTCGCGGCGGGTGTCGTCATACTTGTCGACGAGTTCTTCCGGGTGCAGGCCGAATGCGCGGGCGAGTCGGCGCAGCTCCTGGTTCTGGTTGAACTCGTCCACGTCGATGTCGCGCTTCTTTTCGAGGCCTCCGACCGAGGCCCGGCCGAGGTCCGGGAACAGGTGCGTGCGCTTCAGGGACCAGATCTGCTGGCGATGTTCCATCACGCGCTCGAAGCGGTAGTCCTGGGACATGCGCACGGCCTGTTTGCGCGATACATAGCCGCCTTCGGACAGGCGCTGCAGCGAGTCGAGCGTGTTGCTGGTGCGCAGCGATTCGTCGGTGCGGCCGTGTACGAGCTGGAGCATCTGCACGGTGAATTCCACATCGCGCAAACCGCCGCGGCCGAGCTTAATCTCGCGGTCCTTCAGGGGTGCGGGAATCAAATCCTCCACGCGCTTGCGCATTTTCTGGCAGTCGTAGACGAAGTTCTTGCGCTTGGACGCGCTCCACACGAACGGCCGGGTCATGTCCATGTAGGCCTGGCCGAGGTCGGGGTCGCCGGCCACCGGGCGGGCCTTGAGCAGCGCTTGGAACTCCCAGTTCTCGGCCCACTGCTCGTAATAGTTCTTGTGCGAGGAGAGCACGCGCACCAGCGCGCCGTCCTTGCCTTCCGGGCGCAGGCCGCCGTCGATCTGCCACAGCGGCTGCTCGGCCACGCCCATGATGGCGGACTGGCAGACGCGCTGCAGCATGGTGCCCATCTTGGTGCCCACGCGAATCAGCGTCTGATGGTCCACGTCCTTGTCGACCGGTTCGACCACGTAGATGAGGTCCACGTCGGAAACGTAGTTCAGTTCCTGTGCGCCGAGTTTGCCCATGCCGATGATGGTGAAGCGCACATGCTCGCTGCCCTCGGTTTCGTGACGGGCGATGGCCAGCGCGCCTTCGAGCGCCGCGTCCGCGAGGTCGGACAGTTCGCGGCTGATGGTCGGTTGGATGGAGGTCGGGTCGTCCGCCACGGCATCCTGGGCGATGATGGCGGCCAGTTGGTTCCGGTAGCTGGAACGCAAGGCCGTGGCCGCTTCGGCCAGATCCTTGGAGGCGACGGGCATGGCCGGTTCGTCCGGGTCCGCGCCGACCGCCTTGAGCAGACGTGCACGGCGTTGCGTGTGATTGAACAGATGGCTGTTGCAGTTGTCGACTGCTGCGGCCTCCACAAGCTGCGGCTTGAAGCGCATGAACTTGCCCATCGCGTCGGAAACGCCGAGCACCGTGACCAGACGCTTCAGGGCGTTGTTGTCGGGGATGACGTGTTTCAGATCGCGCTGGCTGGATTGCATCGCGTTGACGATATCCACGAAATTGCTCAATGCCACATCGGGGTCGCAGGCGTGGGCCAGCACGCTCAGCAGTTCGGCGCATCGCTCATCGGGAATGTCGTCCGCCTTGAGCTGGTCGAACAAGGTGCGGGCCTTGTCGAGGTCTTGCAGACCTGCCCTGATGAGGTCCATGGAGCTGGGTTTGAACATCGACGATTCCATAAGATTCCACTATATACGCTCATGCCCTTCCGAATGGGGCATGAGCCGGGAAGGAGTCATCGAGCGACGCTGATGAGCTCCGAGGAATCCATATCGTAATCGGCCATGGCGTAGGAACGGATGGCGGGGTCATCATAGGTGTTCATGTAATAGGTGTTGGTCTTGGACGAATATCCGCTGGTGAACAGCGTGCGTTCGAACTGGCCGTTGCCCATCTTCGCCATGCCGTCCACCATCTGCACGGAGCCGAGGGTGTGGAACAGACGCGACACATTGGCGGCTTCATCGTTCTGCTGCGGGTAATGCGCGTTGGTGTAGGCCACACGAACGAAGCGCGACGGGGAGCTCACGTCGCCCGGGATGCCATGCATGCCCACACCCGCACCCCAGGCGGTCAAGGAGGCCTTGCCCCATGAAGTCGGTTCAGCCATCTCGTTGCTGACGCACATGTAGTTGCGCAGATTTTCCATATGGAAGTCGAACGTCGGCTGATTGGTCAGCACATCGACGTCATCATGATGCACGTGCATGCCATCGGCCATCTGCTCGACGACGATGCTGCGCTTGCCGTCGCCGATGAACCAGTGCAGCAGAGACTCCTGCTGTCCCGGCACGATCTGGGAGACGAGCGTCACGTTCCTGAGCGCCTCCTCGACCTCGTCGACGGAGTCGAAATTGCGTGCCACCCACAGCGGAAATTCGAACGTGGCGACGTTTTCCGTGCCTTCGACCGGTTCGTGGACGAACGAGGCGTAGCCGGGGAAATTCAAGCCGGCGATGGCCAGACCATGTTCATTGGCGCAGTCGAAATACATCGGCCTATCGGCCATGACCACGCCCACGCCGATCACCGCGTTCGGCTTCGCCTTGCCGCCCGCACCGAACACCGTGTCATAGTGGTAGCCGCGCGGAGTGACCAGGATGGTCTCCCCATATGAGAAACTCCAGTCGAGATTACGGCCGAAATAGGTGTTGCCCTCATCATCGGAGAAACGGACACCAGTGCACATAACGGACTTCCTTCCATCGCTTTGGTTGGCTTGCACGTTCATGATATCCATCGGCCGCTGGGGGAACTCTGGGTTTCGCCAGCGGATTAACGTCGCGGCGCGACGCATGGAGATGCGCCGCGCCGCGATATGCGTCAACCTTGCGTACCGAGGAACAACGGTTCCGTATTGCGCCAGATACGGCGCGTGGTGGCGGGGTGGTTCATCGAATACAGGTGGACGCCGTCCACGCCGTGGGCCACGAGGTCGGCGATCTGCTCGGAAGCGTAGAGTATGCCGGCGGCACGCAGGGACTGGATGTCGTCCTCCCACTTGTTCAGCAGGGTGTTGAGCTTGTCCGGGATGCGCGAGGCGTTGCGCTCGGCCATGCGACGCACGGACTTGGCGCCACGCACCGGCATGATGCCCGCCTCGATCGGCACGGTGATGCCGGCGGCGCGCGCCTTGTCGAGGAAACGGTAGAAGTCCTCATTGTCGTAGAACAACTGGGAAATCAGATGGGTGGCTCCGGCATCGACCTTAATCTTGAGGTTCTCGATATCCTGGTCGATGGTGTCGGCCTGGTAATGGCCTTCTGGGTAGCAGGCGCCGAACACCTTGAGATCCGGCTTCACGGAGCGGATGTAGGATACGAGGTCGCTGGCGTGGTTGAATTCGCCGACCGCCTGCTCACCGTCGATGTAATCGCCGCGCAGGGCGAGCACGGCGCTCACGCCGGCTTCTTCGAACATGTCAAGCGCTTCGTCGATCTTGGCCTTGTCGGAGTACAGGGCGGTGAGGTGGGCGACTGCTGGTATGCCGTATTCCTTGCTGATCGTATGGGCGATGCGTGCGGTGGCGGTGCGGTCGGAGTGGGTGCCATGGCCGTAGGTCACGGAAATGAAGTCGGGGTTCAGGCCCTCGAGCCCGTCGAGGGTGTCGTAGATGGTGCCGACCGGCGCGTTGCGCTTGGGCGGGAATACCTCGAGAGTGAACATCGGGGAATGCATATTGAGTTCCTTACTACACGTATGAAGTTGCCCCCGCTGGCGGGGCTGTCCGGCGGATGCCGGACTGGGGGTGGTTGGAATTGCGTCATTACCACCTCCAGTCGCCTGTGGCGACAGCCCCCGCCAGCGGGGGCCTCATAAGGTCCTACTTCTCGAGCTTGGCGCGCACGGCCTTGGCGGCGGCGACCAGATGTTCAAGGCTCGGCCAGGTTTCGGCGTTGCCACGGGTCTTCAGACCGCAGTCGGGGTTGATCCACACCTTCCTGACGTCCATCTTGTCAAGGATCTCGTAGATACGATCCTCGATCTCCTTCTCGGAAGGAATACGCGGGGAGTGGATGTCGTAGACGCCCGGGCCGGCCTCGGTCTCGAAGTGCGCGTCGTGAATGGCGTCGAGCACCACCAGATCGCCACGGGAAGCTTCGAAGGAGATCACGTCGGCATCCATCGCGTCGATGTCGCGGATGATGTCGTTGAACTCGGAGTAGCACATGTGGGTGTGGATCTGGGTGGTCGGCTTGACGGCGGAGTGCACCAGACGGAAGGCCGGAACGGCCCAGTCGAGGTACTTGACGTGCCAGTCGGACTTGCGCAACGGCAGCTTCTCACGCAGGGCGGCCTCATCGATCTGGATGACCTTGATTCCGGCGGCCTCGAGATCGAGCACTTCGTCGCGGATGGCGAGGGCGAGCTGCTTGGTCTGCTCCTCGTGGGTGATGTCCTCGCGCGGCCAGGACCAGTTGAGGATGGTCACCGGGCCGGTGAGCATGCCCTTCATTACATGGTCGGTCTTGGACTGGGCGTACGCGGACCATTCCACGGTGATCGGGTTGGCGCGGGACACGTCACCCCAGACGATCGGGGGCTTGACGCAACGGGTGCCGTAGGACTGAACCCAAGCGTTCTTGGTGAATAGGAAGCCGTTGAGGTTCTGGCCGAAATATTCGACCATGTCGTTACGCTCGAACTCGCCGTGGACCAGCACGTCGAGGCCGATATCCTCCTGCTTCTTGATGACGGTGTCGATCTGGGCCTTGATGAACTCGTCGTAGGCTTCCTTGGTGACCTCGCCCTTGCGCAGCTTGGCGCGCTCGGCGCGAATCTCCTTGGTCTGGGGGAAGGAGCCGATGGTGGTGGTCGGCAGCAGCGGCAGGCCGAGGGCCTCGCGCTGCAGGGCCTGACGCTCCTCGCGGGCAGGCTGACGCACGTAGTCGGCGTCGGACAGCTTGCCGATGCGCTCGGCGACGGCCGGGTCGGCGGCCACGCGGGTGCCGTCGAACAGAGCCTGGTTGGCGGCGAGGGCGGCGGAGACTTTCTTCTCGTCCTCGGTGGCGTCGGCCAGGGCGGCGACTTCCTTGAGCTCGTCGAGCTTCTGGACGGCGAACGCGAAGTGCTTGAGGTCTTCGGCCGGGATGCCGGTCTCGCCTTCGGTGCTGAACGGCACGTGCAGCAGGGAGGATGCGGTGGAGACGGCCACGTTGGCGGTGACCTGCTTCAGGGCATCGACCAGGCCGAGGGAGGTGGCGTAGTTGTTGCGCCAGATGTTGCGGCCGTTGATCACGCCGGCGAAGATGGTGGTGTTGGAGGCCACGCCGTACTTGGCGACGGTTTCGAGGTTCTCCTCGCGGCCTTCGTTGAGGTCCAGGCCGATGCCGTCGAAGCCGAGCAGGTTGACGGTCTCGTACACGTCGGCGATGTGGCCGAAGTAGGTGTTGAGCAGCACCTTGACGTTGCCCTTGGCGGACAGGATCTTGGTGTACAGGGTCTTGAAGAGTTCAACATCGCCCGGCTCCTTGTCGAGCACGAGGTACGGCTCATCAAGCTGGACCCATGCGGCACCGAGTTCGTTGAATTTGGCGAGCACTTCGACGTAGACGGCGGCCACGGCGTTGACCAGGCCCTTGTCGAGCTCGAGTTCGGTGGCTTCCGGGGTGCGGGCGAGCTTCAGGAACGTGTACGGGCCGATGAACACGGGCTTGGTGTCGATGCCCAGCGCCTTGGCCTCGTTGAATTCGTCGAACGGCTTGGTGGAGTTGAGCTTGATCTCCGCGGCCGACTCGACTTCAGGCACCAGATAGTGGTAGTTGGTGGTGAACCACTTCTTCATCGGCAGGGCGGTCACGTCGCCCTTGTCGCCCTGGTAGCCGCGGGCCATGGCGAAGAGCGTGTCCTCCTGATTATCGAAGGCGAGACGCTCGTAACGCTTCGGAATCACGTTGAGGAGGATGGCGGTGTCCAGCATCTGATCGTAGTAGCTGAAGTCGTTGCTGGGAATGAGGTCGATGCCGGCGGCCTGCTGCAGCTTCCAGTGCTTGGCGCGCAGTTCGGCGGCGGTGGCCTTGACGGCGGTCAGGTCGTTGGCGCCCTTCCAGTAGCCTTCGATGATCTTCTTCAGTTCGCGGTTCTGCCCGATGCGGGGAAAGCCGGAGACGGAAGTCAGAGTGGACATGAATCCTCCAATGTAAGCGTTCGTAACCCGACTTAGGGTAGCAAAACGCCCGGATTCACAGCTTATAAATGATCGTAGAGTGTCGTTATAGATGGAACTTATAGCATCATGTACTGGCCTCACGTCATCGCGTAAAGCCGAGACTACACCTCATGCCGGAAAACACGAACGGTCCGCCAGATTGCTGGCGGACTTGCCTCATCATCACCGGTGGCACCGAACCATGGAAACCAGCCGACGCGATGGAATCAGTCGAAGTCCTTCGCATTGATGACGGCGAGCAGTTCGCCACTGTGCACCTGCCATTCATCGAACGGCTTATCTGAGCCCATAATCACGATGGAGGCCGGCGAAAGACCCAGATTCAGCAGATCAAGACGTTCCGAATCGGAGTCGGCAGAGGCGAGCCATTGCGCGCTGATGGACACGGTAGGCTCATGGCCGACGATCATGAACACATGGGTCTTGTCCTTGACGTGGGCGAGTTCGTCGAACACGGCCTGCACTCCCCCGTCATACAGGCTGATGCGATAATCGACGATCGGCTTGTCACCGAACGTCTTGAGCATGCGATCCAGCGTCTGCCGGGTGCGGGTGGCGGACGAGCAGGAAATCCGGTCGGGCACCAATCCCAGCGCTTCGACACCCTTGCCCACGGCTTTGGCCTGTTTGAGGCCTTTCTCGGTGAGCTCACGCTCGACATCGCCCTTGTCTCCGAACGGCTCAGCCTTGGCATGCCTCATGATGATGAGGACATGGTCATATTCCTTGGCTGCCTTGGCGACCTTGTTCAGCTTGATGCCCATCCGTGGCTCCCTTCACGAACCGCTGCTCGGCCCTGTATCGCTTCCAGTATAGGGCCGTCGAAACGGCCGGCGACCCATCATTCGGCGCTTATTCGTCGGTGTCGGCGAGCCGGCCGACCTGACGGTCGAGATCGCGCAGCACCTTACGTAGTTTGTGATCAGAGATATCACGCAGTTCCAGCTCTTCGATCTGGGCTTCGCGCTGATCTTCGGTGAGGGAGTCGATGTCGGTGGACGTGTCCTTGGTCACGCGGTCGCGTTTGCGCAGTGCCTCGAAGCCGGGGGCCATGGCGCGCGAAACGACAAGGAAACCGGTGTGTCCGATCATCTGATGGTCGGGGCGTACGGCGAGGCCTTGGGCCTTCCATGTGCGTTCGAGGGTTTCCTGGATCTGCGGTTCGGTCCAGCAGCCGGCCGTGCGCAGGGCTTCGGCCAGTCGGCTCATCTGCGTGGTGGTGGTTACGTAGCTGACCAACACGCCGCCGGGGGCGATCACGCGATAGGCCTGTTCGAGCCTGTTCCACGGATCGAGCATGTCGAGCATGATACGGTCGAACCAATGTTCGGGCAGTTCGGCGGCCACGGAATCGAAGTCGCCGGTTTTGAGGTCCCACCATTGCGGCTGCTCGCCGTAGTACAGCGTGGCATTGGCCTGGGCCACCTTGGCGAATTCGGGGCGCAGCTCGATGGTGGTCAGGTGGCCATCCTGTCCTACGGCGTCCAGCAGGTTGACGCTCATCGCTCCCGAGCCGGCGCCGGATTCCAGCACGCGCATGCCGGAGCGAATGTCGCCAAGCTGGATGACCTGGGCGATGTCTTTCGGATACATGATCTGCGCGCCACGCGGCATGGAGAGCACGTAGTCGGCCAGACGTGGGCGCATCACCGCATACTCCCAGCCGCCGATGGCGCGCGAGGACTTCCACGGCTTGTTCCTGTCCTTTTCGGGGTAGACCTGATTGACCTGCGCCTCTCGTTTGGCGTGTACGGTGAGGATGACCGTGCCTTCGATCCTGCCGATCACATCATCGTGCAGAATCAAGCCATGCTCGGTTTGTGTGGAGCCGCCGGCAACCAGCTGATCGGTGATCTTCTTGCCCTTGCGGTCGGTGAACTGCACCTTCTCGCCTGCGGTCAGCGCCCCGCGCCTCGGCCCCATGATTGCTCCTTGAGTGTTCTTGGTCGGTCAAACGATACAAGTCTAATGCATGTAAGAATGCATGTAAGCTCGTTGAGTGAGGTGATGACGATGCGACTGCAGATGACGAGCCGAATCAATGCCGGCGGCGACGACCCGATTTTCTTGATGTTTCACGGGTATGGCAACGATGAGAGCGAAATGGTGCGGATTCTCGACGCTGTATATGCGCCGGCACGGTTCCATACGGATTTATCAGTTTCGTCCGCTCCCGTTGGTTCCTCTGATTTCGCTGATTCCGACTACTCAGTCAATCACGCTGAATCCGCACATGGTGAGACCGGGCCGAGTTACATCTCATTCCGCGCCACCTATCCAAGGCCTTACATGGGCGGCAATTACTGGTATCCGGACGGCTGCGGCGTGGAAGAACGGCAACGGGAATGCGCGGCGGTCGGCGAAGCGGTGACCTCGTTGCTGGACGCCTCGGCGTTTGCAAACCGTAAGAAGATTCTTATCGGGTTCTCCCAAGGCGGCTACCTGTCGTACCGTCTGGTCAAGGCGTATCCGACCGTGTTCGATTCGGCGATTCTGCTCAGCCCTTCGTTCATGGGCGAGGAGCAGGCGGCGCTTGACTCCCTTACCCGATTCTTTCTGGCCTATGGCGCGTATGACCGCACAATCCCCGCGCCCGACCAGCAGACGGCCCATCAGGTCCTTGAACGGGCCGGGCTTCTGACCTATCGCGAGTATCCCGATATGGCTCACGCCATTTGCGACGAGGAAATTGCTGATATTCGTGATTTTCTGCGCGCAATATGATGTCGGCATAGCCCGATATTGGATATCTCCGTTCAAAGGGGTACATTTAGCCTCTTGCGGAATGCCATCTCCGCTCAAAGGGGTACCGAGCCAAGTGGAAGCAGCTCAGAGACGGCGGAATGGCGTTGGTGTCTGACCGATTATACTCATGGTTTCGCGAACAAAGTACCTCTTCGAAGGCAGTTACCATTCTGCAAAGCGCCGAATGTACCTCTCTGAACCGAGTTACCGGCGTTTTAATCCGCAACACACGTTTCGAGGGGCTGATCTGAACCGTTCCGGAGGTCTACTTCCGTTTCAAGGGGCTGGTCATCCTCCGGACGAAGCATAATAACAGCCTCATGCCCACGTCATTCCGCCGTTTTTGCCCTCCATCTACTTGGGCATCAGCCCCTTGAAACGGAGATAGACCTCCGGAAAGCACGCAATCAGCCCCTTGAAGCTGGAGTAGCCCATTGGCTGCACCCATCCCGAGCCCATTCATCTCGAAACAGCCCCGCAACAGGGTCAATTCCCCTGCCGACTGATGCCGTCCTTATGTCCGGTGGCTTTGAATGGTGTGGCGCGAGATACGGTATTCGCCGCTGCCTGTCGGGACTTGCCCTTAGCCGCAACGATTTTGGATTCGAGGAATTTCCCTGTTTCCGTCTTATCGCTGGAGCCGTGTTGACTGCCCTCTCCGACATTGATGCCTTTGGCACGCAGGGCACGCGCCCACCGCTCATCCATCGTGTTCCTCACACATCCCATTCCGGCTTCCATGTGTACTGCATGTCGTAGGCACTCGACCAGAACATGTATTCGTTCTGCACGCCGGTCACGAAGACGTCCACGAGTTCGTCCTTGCGTTCTGCGCTCAGGTGTTCGGTCAGCTGCTCGATATGTTCGATCAGCCATGCGGAGCTGCTCCAGAACTCCTCGGTTTTGTACATGTCCACCCAGCTCTTGTACGGGTTGGAATCAAGCGTGTCCGTGAATTCGGCGGCGAGACGCTGCCCGTAGTCGGCGTACACCCATGCGCAGGGCAGCACGGCCACGAGAACATCGACTAAAGGATTGCCATATGCGATCGAAAGGATGTTCGACGTGTAGGCGCGGGCGAACGCGGACTGACGAACCGAGTTCATTTCCTGCTCGCTGATGCCGTAGCTTGCCATGTATTTGCGGTGCATCGCGGACTCCACATTGAAGATACCGTTCTGCACGTCGGCCATGAACCGCATGACTTCGGGATCCTGGGTTTTGGTGAGGGCCAGAGCGTGGACCTTGGCGTAGTCGTTTAGGTAACGATAGTCCTGCAGCAGATAGAATGCGAAGCGCTCGCGATCGAGCGTCCCGTTGCCCAGCTCGCGCAGGAACGGCTGCCGGTATCCCTCCTCCCAGACCAAGTTGGCGGCCTCGCGCAGTCGTTGCGCGAACGGCGGCAGATGGTCCAAGGTGATCGGGCCGAACGCGGCGGCGTCAAAAGTCATCATTTGCTCCCTCCGATGGTGTTGGCCAACAGGCTCCAAGGGTCAGGCCTTATGCCTTTTCTCAACCCGCATGTCGGCGATTGATTCGGTCTCGGCGCGAATGGCACCGTACCGGCTCGGCTGGTATCGGCTTGGTTCACGGGTTCCCCTGCAATGCGCCTTATTATGGCAACACGAACAGACACGGGCCGATGGCCATCCTTGCGACTCCTCACATGGCGCTTATGGACTTAGGATGGAGTCATTCGTAATGTCCTTGCACCGGTCGCGGCAAGGACAGCACCGCAGGAGGACCGTCAATGAAGTATTTCACCACCGATACGCATTTCGGGCATCCGCTGGTCACCGTGCTACGAGGTTTTACGACATTCGATCCAACGCGCTCAAGCTATGAGGAAATACTGCGCGCGCATGGGCGCAAAGCCGCTGAGGATTGGGCCAAGGAGACGACGCTGGACTCGGGGCCGACGTTCCGCACGGCAGCCGATACGGATGCTCACGACAAAGCGATCGTGGACAATATCAATGCGATGGTCGGGCCGGACGATGAGTTGTGGATTCTGGGCGACATCGGTTTTCGCACGTCACTGACGCATTTGAAGAACTGTCTACGCGCGCTCAATTGCAAGCATTTGCATGGTGTGATCGGCAATCACGATGATTGGTGGCTTGAAGATCGGCCCGCACTCAACCTGTTCGAGAGCCTTGAGCCGAACGATACGGTCGAAATCGAAGGACTTGGCATAGTGAATCTGTCCCACTTCCCATATCGGGAGGATTTGTCGTACAGCTGGCCCGACGATGTGGCAAAGTTCAGCGGTAAGGCCCTGCCGTTTGACGGCCGAAAGCTGCTGTATGGTCACACGCATCAGCTTTCGCCCGATGGGGCCCGTTCGGAGGCTCTGAACGTCGGATTGGATGCATGGGACTTGATGCCGGTGAGCGAGGCGCAGGTTATCGATTGGTTCCGCGAACATGACGATGGCAGCGCATCGGCTAGCCCGACAGGTCAAGCACCGTCGCTTGATATGCCGTCGTTCTAAAGGATAAAGGGATAGCAGTCATGCCACTGCGAATTGTGCATCAGGACATCACCACCATGCAGGTGGATGCGATTGTTAACGCGGCGAACACGCGGTTGTTGATGGGCGGCGGCGTGTGCGGCGCGATTTTCCGTGCGGCGGGAGCTCGGGATATGCAGGAGGCCTGTGACCGACTTTCCCCTATTCTCACCGGTTGCGCGGTAGCGACACCAGGCTTCGCATTGTCCGCCCGATACGTGATTCACACCGCCGGCCCGATTTGGCAGGGCGGTGATGCCGGTGAGGAACAACTGCTACGCGCCTGTTATCGCAATTCGATGGAGCTTGCTGTGTCGCTCGGCTGCGGAAGCATCGCATTCCCGCTGATTTCCGCCGGGATTTACGGCTATCCGCGGGATGCAGCGCTCGCGGTAGCTAGGGATGAGATACACGCGTTTCTCGCCACCAACAATCGCAATCATTCAGGCGGACAGTCCGAGCAGGGCGTAGGAGACTCCGATTGTTCCGTATTTCTGGCGTTGTATCGGTAGTCGCGCGATCATCAGCGATCGGCCTCGTATCATCTGTATGATGTCCTGTATTGCAACAGAACCAGGGGGATTCCATGCAGACCATCGACTCATCCAAAGCCGCCGAAAACGTCACTGGTTCGGACGGTGCCATCCATATTCCATCTAATCCCACGCTTGCCGGGCTGGCCTCGCTGACCCGCAACGTGGCGTACAAGACCGGGGCCGATGATCTGGTAATGGATATCATCGCCCCGCAATCCACCGGCGATGACGATAACCGCCGCTACCCCACCGTGGTATTCGTGCAAGGCAGCGCCTGGACCACGCCGCATCGCGATTACGAGATCCCGCAGCTCTCGGCTTTGGCCCGCGAAGGCTTTGTGGTGGCCACGGTGAAT
Source organism: Bifidobacterium breve DSM 20213 = JCM 1192 (assembly GCF_001025175.1). Lineage (NCBI taxonomy): Bacteria > Bacillati > Actinomycetota > Actinomycetes > Bifidobacteriales > Bifidobacteriaceae > Bifidobacterium > Bifidobacterium breve. Next base: position 1,090,380 of record NZ_AP012324.1, on the reverse strand, counting down.
CATCGCGATGCCTCGAGCGATCCCCACGACGTGTTCCCCGCATATCTCGAGGACGTCAAAGCAGCCATCCGCTATCTCAGGGCAAACGCGCGTCAATGGCACGTGGACCCCGACCGCCTCGGCATCTGGGGCACGTCGTCCGGCGGCAACACGTCACTGTTGGTGGGGCTGACCGCCGACGATCCGCGGTATGAGGACGGCACCAATGCCGATGAGAGCGATGCGGTGAAGTACGTGGTCAGTTGCTTCCCGCCCACCGACATGCTTGAAGCTGTCGACGCATTCGACGATGAGACCAATCCATTCCGGCTGTATTATTTCGGCCCGTTCGCGGCCGTGGTGGGCGCGACCCATGAGACCGGCATCAATGCCGAGGTCCGTCAGCGTGCGGCTGACATGAGTCCCTACCTGCAGGTGCGGGACGGCCGGCAGTATCCACCGATGCTCCTGTTGCACGGCACCGCCGACACCGTGGTCCCCTACCATCAGTCCGTCAAGATGCGCGACCGACTGGTCGAGCACGACGTGGACGCACAACTGGTCCTGGTCGACGGCGCCGAACATGAGTACGATTTCTGGAGCCAGCAGGTCTTCGACGTGATTTTCGATTTCATTCGTGAGCGGAGCTGAACGGTAAGGACACACGGGCGAGTCCTTGATAAGTCGCCGAGTTCTCTTTTAGCCAATTTTGTTGGAGCCCCTATCTGCGCGAAATGCGCGGATATCTCACCCGTGGTAAGCCCCTTGGCGTACAGGGACGGCGCGACCTCGTCCACATCGTTCAGCCGCCGCTGCCGTTTTTTGACGATGACCGGCTCGAATGAGCCGTCCCGGTCACGCGGCACCTCGATGGTGACGGGCCCCACGCCGTCGGTCGTGACCGTCTTGACGGTGGTGCCGTTGCGCGTGTTCGCGCTGCGTCCCCGCGCGCTTTTCTCGTGCTTCGCGCGTCCGGGATGCTCGGTCGTCTCCTCGTCCAAAGCGGTCTCCGGCACGGTCCCGGTGAACTGCCTGAGCAGGCCGTCCGGCCCGGTCGGGTCGAGCCCCCGCTCCTTCGCCCGCCTTATCATCTCCAACGCGAGCTCCCGCTCGGCGGCACACGCACGCCAATATTCTCTCTCGGCGTTCCACGAACCATTCCCTCATATTCGGGACTACAGTAAACGGCAGATGTAGCCGATTGTGCCCGGTCCGAAGGAGGACATTATGGGATTGTTTGATTCGCTGAAGAACATGTTCGCGCGTCACGAACACCATCATGGAGGTGGCATCGGGCAACCGCTCACTCTCGCCGATGCCAAAGCAGTGTTGGCCTTTATCGTGGTGCATCAGCAGCTTGCTGACATGCGCAAGGTGGCGGATGCAGTCAAGCAATTGCAGGATGAGATGCCTCAGTACATCACATTCGGCATGTCGCATTATTACAGTGAGCCCAAGCGCGTGCGCTTCCAGTCCGAAGGTGGCAAGTTCATCGACGCGGACGCCATCGCCACCGCATTTGCCGAAACCACCGTATTGCAGGACGAGTGCGAAATCCAGCATCTTATGGGCGATATCGAAGACAACCGTGAGCATCGCGATCCGGCAAAGACGCCAGCAGTACCGATTGACGAACTCGTGCGCGTCACCGATGAAAGGCTTGCGACCGGCAACAATGAGGAGCAAAGTCGTGCATGGCTGTTCGCCTTATTCGATCAGCTCGATGACATTGCCGAGGCGACAAAGAACAACCTGGAGCCGCTTGTCACAGCGTTGAATACGACTCAACAAAACAGCTCCGCTACTATTGGCAACTCCGCCACTACCGACGCCGGCAACAGCAGCAACAATGCCAATGCCGGCGATGCACGTTCCCGTATCATCTCCCTAATCGCCGACGCTCTCTTCCCGGCCGCAGAATCCTCGAAGACAAGCGAGTCCTCAGCATCCGCCGCCATCCGCGAACTGATGCTCAATCCCACCGCAACATCGCTCGATTACATGCCAGCCATAGACGTACTGCGCGCCCACGGTCTCACTATTTGCCGGTGAGTCCGAGAAGTCAACCGGTGGTTCATACGGCAGTGGTTCATACGGCACATACCGCACGGAACTGCTATGCACGAACCACTGTGTCCGAGCAACGAGAACGCGCTACTTCTCCAGCTTCTCCAACTTCTCCAGTGCCTTTAACAGCGAATCGACATGTCCTTTGGCACGCACGTTGTAGCGCGCAATCGCCACGGAGCCATCGGGATTGATGACGAGCGTCGAGCGGATCACGCCTACGTGCACCTTGCCGTAGAGCTTCTTTTCGCCGTATGCGCCGTACAGCTTGTGCACGGTCAGGTCGAGATCAGACAGCAACGGGAATGTGAGATGATCGCGCTGTGCAAACTTGCGCAGCTTGTCAAGTGAATCCTTGGAGACACCGAGCACTGTGACATTCTTCGACGCCAATCGGGTGAGATTGTCGCGAAAATCACAAGCCTCAGTGGTGCATCCGGGCGTCATCGCGGCCGGGTAGAAGTACAGTACAACCCTGCGGCCGGCATCGAGCACGTCAGACAGGTTGATTGATCCGCTCTCTGTAAACCCAGGTATAACCGCCGGCAGAGTGAAATCGGGCGCCACGCTCCCCTCTTGCAGACGTTCCGGCATTGAATCAGAGCTATCAACAGTAGTGGTCATGATTCCCATCATAGAACCCTTATCAACAGCGCTAGTAAAGTTATCCAGAGGTCAGTCACACAACTGCGGATCGGCAAAACGGCGATTCTGCAACACCGGCAATGTTCGACGCGCGGAATCAAGACACTCACGACTCAGCTCAACAGTAATGAGATCGGCTTCCCTATCGCCCACCGCAGCATCACGCGCGAATCCGTCGATGATCTCCAGATTCCGTTCCGGCTCCTCCGCCACCGTAAATTGCGCAACCGCGACGGACCGATGACCACTATCTTCGCATGATGAACAAACCATTTTGAATTCACAATTCTCTATGCTCGGCGCAGCATACGTTGTGCCGCGTCGCAATACTACAGCACGAAAGGATCCTTCGTCTGAGAGCAAACGACATAGCCTCACACCAGTCCCAACGTTTTGAAGGCGTTGGCCAGGCCGTCCTCGTGAATGTCGGTGGTGGTGAAGTCGCAGAAGGCTTGGATGCCATGAATGGCGTTGCCCATGGCTACGGATGTGCCGGCGGCTTTGAGCATGGCGGTGTCGTTGTCGGAGTCGCCGATGGTGATGGTGTCGGCAATGGCATAGCCCAGCAAAGAAGCCACGTCGCGCACAGCGGTACCTTTGTCGATGCCGTTGATGAGCAGTTCGCCGTTATTCGGCGAGATCTTGTCGTATGAGCCGTGCACGAGTTCGAACCATGGGCTCAAATCACGTTGAGTCTCCTCGAAAGTCACGTCAGGATTCGGCGAGGTGAAGTATGACCCCTTGCTCACATGAATCGTATGTCCCAACGTGGAGCCGGCCGGAACCTCGACCTCGTCCAGCAGATGCCAGAACCGCGCAAACTCACCACGATTCCAGGTCTTGCCTTTCGATTCCAGATGTTGACGGTAGCCTTCCGAGATGTACATGCCATCCGCACCTTGCCATTGGTAGCTCTCGATATGATGCTTGGCAAAATACGCCATCGCCGCATCGACCGCTTCAGGAGGGACGAGATGCTGGAACAGCAGCCTGTCTCCGATATTCGCCTGAGCGCCCGCCACGGAAACCACGCCATCGAAACCGAGGTCGAGGATGCTGCGTTCGATTTTTGGCACGGAACGCCCGGTGCAGATGAAGAGCTTGTGGCCGTTGGCCTGGGCTTGTTTGCAAGCGATTTTGGCAGATTCGGGTACGACGTGGTTTTCGTCGGCTAGGGTGCCGTCGATATCGATGAATACGAGTTTGCTATTGGTTGTCATGGTTACCTTCGTAACTGGTTGGACCTCCCCCAGTCAGCTTACGCTGACAGCCCCTCCAGAGAGGGCGAAGAAAATCCCGCCTAAAAAAACCTACAAGCATCACACGGCGTAGGCGGCCCAGCGGCCGTGGGTGTGCTGGACTTCGATGGGCATACCGAACAATTCCGACAAGCGTTCGTCGGTCAGGCCATTCTCCAACGAACCGGTGTAGACGATGGTGCCAGCACCGGGATTACCCATTGAGTCCACGCCCGCTTCGGTGGCATCCTCAGCAGGAATCGGCTTGCGTCCCATAATGGCGATGTGGTCGAAACCAGCCGGAATCTCCTCCAAGCGATGGGTGACCAGCACCACGGCACGCTCGGAGTTCTCTTCGCCGATTCGGCTCAGTGTGCGCATCACCTGCTCGCGGCCGCCCAGGTCAAGGCCGGTGGTCGGTTCGTCCATGATGAGCAGCTCGGGATCTCCCATTAGTGCGCGGGCGATCAACACGCGGGTGCGCTCGCCCTCGGACAGTCGCCACATCTCCTTGCCTTCCAGATAGGAGACGTGGAAATCACGCAGCAGCTGGCGGGCGTGGGCGTATTCCTCTTGCGTGTAGGTGTCGCGCCAGCGCCCGGTCACGGCGGACAGGCCGGTGACCACGGCGTCCAGCGGGTCCTCGAACTCGGGGAACTGCCGGCCCAGGTCGGCCGAGGCGAGACCGATGCGGGTGCGCAGTTTGAATACGTCGTATTTGCCGAGTTGATGGCCGAGGATGAATACGCGGCCTTCCGAGGGGAACGTGCGGGTGGCCAGCATGTCGACCGCGGTGGATTTGCCGATGCCGTTCGGACCGAACAGCACCCAACGCTCCCCCGCGTTGATGGTGAGGTTCACGTCGGTGATGATGACGCGACGGTTGCGCCGGAATTCGACGTTGTCGAGTTGGAGGACGGTGTTTGTCATGAGTGAAATACTACCTATGATTCGCGGTCTGACGACTCCCCTCAGTCACTGCGGTGACAGCTCCCCTCAGAGAGGAGAGCCAAGAAACCGGTACCTGAGGGGAGCTGGCCGGCGCAGCCGGACTGAGGGGAGCACTCGTTGCAGCGTTACTTACTTCTTCTGCTCGTCGAGCACGGACTGGTAGACTTCCACGGTCTTGTCGGCGATGGTCTCCCAGCTGAACACGTCGCGGGCGCGTTCGTAGCCGGCCTGGCCCATCTTCTTGGCGAGTTCGGGGTCAGCCATGATCTTGTCGATAGCGGCGGCCATATCGTGTACAAACTTGTCCGGATCGGTGGGAGTGCCGGTGCCGTCGTGCAACTGGTCAATCGGAACCAGATAGCCGGTTTCACCGTCGACCACAACCTCCGGAATACCGCCGGTGGCGGATGCGACGACCGGCAGACCGCAGGCCATGGCCTCAAGGTTCACGATGCCGAGCGGCTCATAGATACTCGGGCAGATGAAAGCATCACAGCCGTGTTCCAAAGCATTCAGCTCAGGCTTCGGCAGCATTTCTTCAATCCAGACGATGTTGCCGCGCTCCTCATCCAGCTTGGCGAACGCAGTCTTGACCTCTTCGGCGATTTCCGGGGTGTCGGGCGCTCCCGCGCACAGCACCACCTGAATGTCCTTGGAAATCAGATGTAGGGCCTTGAGCAGGTATGGCAGACCCTTCTGACGGGTGATGCGGCCTACGAACAGCAGGGTGGGCTTCGAGCGGTCGATGTGGTAACGCTCGAACACCTTCCAACCCGGATCGTCTGGTGCCGGGGTAGCGAAGTCGGCCATGGTGATGCCGTTGTACACCACAACCACCTTGTTCGGATCGAGGTTCGGGTAAGCAGTCAGAATATCCTTGCGCATACCGCCGGACACGGCGATTACACGGTCGGCGTTCTCGTAGGCTTCCTTTTCGCCCCAGGAGCTCAGGTTGTAGCCGCCGCCGAGCTGTTCGCGCTTCCATGGGCGGAACGGTTCCAAGGAGTGGGCGGTGATGACCAGCGGCGTACCGTGCAGCATCTTGGCCAGGTAGCCGGCCAGGCAGGCGTACCATGTGTGTGCGTGGATGATATCGGCGTCAACGTCGTTGGCAATCTGCAGATCCACGCCGAAGGTCTTCAATGCCGGATTGGCATCGGCAAGCTCGGACGGCGTATCGTATCCGACAACCTTCAGATTGCCCTTGGCATTAGCGGCATTGGGAATCGCGGGGATATCAGCCTCGGTGCGCTTGCCATCAAACGCACGCACGGTCACGTCAATGCGCTCGGCCAAAACCTTGGACAGCTCCTCGGCGTGTACGCCGGCACCGCCATACACATGCGGCGGGTATTCGCGGGTTAGAATATCAACTTTCATCGGACTGCCTCTCCTTCGTGCGTCAGAAAGAAACTCAAGCACTTCTTACTTTAGGGCACCGCATACAAGAAAACGCACAACTTCCGTCGTGCGTTTTGCTTCTCAAGCCGGATTTACCAGGCAAAAGATCAGACGGCCGTGCCGTTCTGATCCAAATTCGGATTATGCTTGGAATCGCCAGCCGTAAAGAACAGGCTCAGCACACCCACAATGAACACCGCGGAAACGGTGATGATCAGCCACATCGGATGGCTTGGCAGCCACATAACCACGAAGAACGCGATAATCGCGATGGCGATCAGCGTCCAGCTGCCCACGCGGAACCACTGACGCAGCGAATGCGGTGCCTTGAACATCTTCGGATTCGTGTAGTTCGGGTTAGTGGTCAGCAGGGTTTCGGTGTCCACAATCGTACCGCCGCTGGGCTTCCATTCGGTGCCGTCGGTGCCGTCCTGCAGACGCTGGGACTTCTGCTGCAGCTGATATTCGTCAATCATTCCCGAACGGCCACGGCCACGGGTCTGGTCATACTGCGACGGCACTCCCCTGCGGCCTGCTTTGGCTTGGGCACGGCGTTCTGCACGATTCGGCATTTCACTACTCCTGTTTCGACGGTGACACTGTTGGCTATATTACCCGCTTATCGGCGGCAATTTGCCACCAGTCCATCGGAACCCACTGTGTGTCATTGTTTTTTCAGTCAGTGATGCGGTCAATCGGTGATGCGATAGGTTTGCGTATGGAAGTCGCAAGTGACCGCAGTGCCGTCCACGAATACCGAACGCTGCACCAGCGGATCATCATCCACGAACTCGTGACGAACCAGTTCCTGCATGCCGACCCGCTCATGGAATGCAGCGACCGTATGGCAGCGTTCGATGTCGTTTTCCGTGCGAGCGCGCTGTTCGTCGTCCATGTCGCCGTCAACGCCGATGTATGCGGCATCGCGAATCAGGTATGGAGCTCCGCCGTTGAGCAAGGCGTACAGCATGTAATCGTCGCCGTTCACCACACGCTCCATCATCCATGGTTCGATAACGCAATCATGGTAGACGAGGTTATACAGCGGCACCGGCACACCTTGGCGCGGCTCGTTGGGTGAGCGCATCTGGAAGTCGTATGGCGCGTAATGGCAGAATATCAGGCTTGGCACTGCCCAATCTGATACCTCTTCGGACGAGGAGAGGATGCCGTGCGAGAGCAGATATTCGAAGCATTCGGTGCGGCGGTCAAAGCATTCGCGGCGGGTCATGCGGTGTTCGGGATTCGAGCATTCGTCGCCTTCGTTGCAGGTGAAAACATCCAAGTATGCACAGTCGAGCTTGATGCCATGCGCGGCAATCTGGGTGAAATTGCGGCGTACGTAGTCCGGTGCGAGCTCGGCGCACAGGTAGGTCTGGTGGCCGCCCGCCCAGCGTGCGTGTTCGGGCATCGTACCGTCTGCCAGCCGAATCGCATTGTTGGCATCAAAGGTTTGTGCGGTGAAGTAGTAATCGCGGTACTGGTCATGCGTGCCGAAAATATCGCCTTGCTCATGGCAGGCGTCGACCAGCGACTTCATGCCTTCCCAGCCGCCCGCTTCCTGGCAGGCCGGCAGATAGTCGGGGTGCGCATTGTCGTATCCGGGCTGCGCCCAACCATCCAAGTGCATGTACAGTCGGCCTGCACCCATGCCGTGCAGTGTGCGCATCTGCTTCTCGCGCTGCGCAAAGGTGACCAATGAATCGTTCTTTTCGGGGTGGTCCTTGTCATAGTAGAACGAGTCGGGCTGCACTTTGGTTTTGATGCCGACGTGCACCCATGAACGACCAATCAGGTCGCGCACGGAGGGATTGCGCGCCGCCTTTTCGGCGAGCGTACGCAGGCGACCTCGTTCGTTGACGTACGAACGATAGGCCTTGCACACCGCCGTATGATCGGCGTGGTCGAGGAACTGGTAGCGTACCACGCGGCGATAATTCATTGTGCCGAGGCTTGGCTCAAACCAAGTATTGATATGGGTGTACGGGCCATTGCTGGGATGGTCGATGCCGTAACCGGCATTCCATGGAGTTTCGCAGATGGCGATATACCCGTGTCCGTCTGCGCGGAGCTGCGCGAACCACGGCATGTAACCGCCAGCCGTTTCGAAGCGGCCGTCGAAGGTGATATCTTTGGTGCTCACGGCGGTAGGCCATGTGTTGGGAATCATCACGCCCTGTTCGTGGGTAATAAGCGTCACGTCGTGGGAGTCGTCACGGTCGAAGGCGATTGCCGCAGGCCACGTCACACCGGTGACGGTCAGCCCTTGCTCATTGAGCGGAATCCATTCGAAGAGCACATCGCCGGAGGCGCGCTCCACCCATACATAGGTTTCAAAGGAGTATGCGCTGTGCCCAAAGCCGGTGAAGATGCTGCGAATGCCGGTTCCCGTGCCGGTTTCGCGTTGTTCGTGGGTGATGGAAGTGGCATCGGCGAACGCGAAGGTGCCTTGCGTGCATTGCAGGGTCGGCTTGAAATCAGCGCAGGTATTCCATTCGGCACCGTCGCGCGTAAAAGCGAACTGCATCGTTCGTTCATCGAATCGCACGGTAGTGCCAGATACGGTGAATTCCATAGTTAAAGTGCTCCTGTATGTTCTCGATTGCTCCCGATTATGGGAACTCGCTCATATAACAAGATTTAGGGGTGGTCTGCTGTTTGAGACCACCCCCAGTCGGCCTTGCCGACAGCCCCCGCCAGCGGGGGCTAGCGCTGTCTGTTTATTACTTACTACTTCTTGGTCAGTGCGGTGAACACTGGGCCGCCACCGTAATCGAATTCAACGCCGGAGACCGCGGAGGTGCTGGCTGCGGTGGCATTCTGGTTCCACAACGGGATAGCCGGAAGGTCCTGCAGCAGAATCTCCTCACCTTGCTGATAATACTTGTCGGCTTCCTCGGTGGACGGGGCGGAAAGAGCCTTGTCCATCATGGCATCGAACTCGGGGTTCTTGTAGTTGCCGCTGTTGCCGCCCTTGCCGTCGGCCGAACTGGAATCGTACAGCTGTACCAGATAGTTGTCCGCGGATGGATAATCAGGGCCCCAACCACTGCGGTATGCGGAGGTCATCTTGCCCGAATCCACATTGGACAGGAATTCGTCGGAAGTGGACATCGGGATGCTCTTGGCATCGATATCCAGCGTGTTCTTGACGTAGTTGCAGATTGCCTCAACCCAGTTCTTCGCAGTGCCATCAGCATTGTATGCAATGCCGAACTCACCGCTCCACGGGGAGATGGCGTTGGCCTTGGCCCACAGTTCCTTAGCCTTCTTCGGGTTGTACTTCAGCACTTCATTGCCCTTAAGGTTCTTGGAGTAGGCGCTGATTGGCGCTGCAATGAAGTCAACGGCCGGCGTGGACGTGTTGTTGAAGATCTTCTCGGCGATGGTTTTGCGATCGATGGACATGGAAATGGCCTGACGACGCAGATTGCCTTCCTCATTCTGGCCGAAGTGGTCAAGCCATTCCGGAATGGTGAAGGTGAGGGTGTTGCCACCGGGCTGATTGTAAGCCTTGATTGACTTATCGGACTGGAAGGTCTTCAGTGCGGTGGATGGGATGGCGTGAGTGAAGTCCAGGTTGCCGCCGCGCAAATCAGCGTAGGCGGAGTCCGGAGATGTGTAAATCATGAAGTCAAGGCCATCGTTCTTGGCCACACGATTGCCCTTGTAGTCAGGGTTCTTGACCATCTTGATGCTGCGGTTATGGCTCCAGGAAACAAACTTGTACGGGCCGTTGCCAACCGGGTTCTCACCGAACTTCTTCGGATCCTTGAACGCGGATTCCGGAAGCGGCATGTACGCGTGGCTGCCGGACTTGACCGGGAATGCGGAATCAGGCTGGCTGAGCTTCACATCGATGGTGTAATCGTCCACAACCTTCAGACCGGAGAGCGTTGCGCTCGGGTCAACATTCGACTTCTGCAAATCGTCATAACCCTGAATGGTGCTGAAGAAGCTGGCGCTACCCTGCTTGTTGGCACTGTTGGCGGTGTAGTTCCAGGCATCAACGAATGAATGAGCGGTGACCGGCGTGCCGTCGGTGAACTTCCATCCCTTCTTAATCTTGATGACGTAATGCGTGGCATTGTCGCTGGAGGTGATGCTCTCAGCCACCTCGTTGTGAATGCCGCCCTTGGTATCATAAGTAACCAAGCCTGCAAACAGCTGATCGACGACCTTGCCGCCGCCTGCCTCGGTCACAGCGCCTGGGAACAGCGGGTGTGCCGGTTCGCTGCCGTAGACGGAAATGATATTGGAGCCTGACGTGCTGCTGGCATTGCTGAATGAACCAGTCGATCCGCAACCGCTGAGCAGCATGACGATAGCCGCTCCGGCCGCAACCAATGAGGTGATGTGGCGTATTTTCATAATTCTCTCCCACAGTGTTGTTGTCGCGTTGTAGCGACGAAAGCCACCATAGGAGCTTCATATTAACCATGTATGCAATATTCTCGAAATATAGACATTACTTAAGGATTAAGGCAATCTTTAATCCAAGAAACGCGAAAATCCCCTCCAAAGAGGGGATTTTCATACTTTTGTTAGGAAAGTATTCAGCGAGGCAGCATCATGGGGCGCTGGCTGGCCTTGATGGGGGCCGGCAGCTCGCTCTTTTCCTTGGTGAGGTACTCGTCCACAGCGGAGGCGCAGGAGCGGCCTTCGGCGATGGCCCAGACCACGAGGCTCTGCCCACGGCCGGCATCACCGCACACGAACACGCCGTCCTGGGAGGTGGCGAACTTGTCGTTACGGGCGATGTTGCCACGCTTGTCGAGTTCGACAGGCATCTGCTCGAGGATGGTCTCGGTGTCCGGGTGCAGGAAGCCCACGGAGATGAGGACCAGATCGGCCGGCAGCACGCGCTCAGTGCCGGGCTGGCGGGTGAACGGACCGTTCTCGCCGGGGGCCACGGAGACAACCTTCAGGCCGGTGACGTGACCGCGCTCGTCGGCCACGAAGCCTTCGGCAGTGGTCGAGTTCTCGATGTTGACCTTGGCCTTCTCTTCTTCGGTGCCCTCGAAATTCACGGAATCGGTCGAGTAGATGTACTCGCCGCCCTCTTCCATGGAGGAGGTCTTCTGGTAGGTGCGGGCGAAGGTCGGCCACGGGCTGTTATCCGGGCGAGAGGTCGGCTCTTTCGGCATGATCTGCAGCACGGTAACGTCCTTCGCACCCTGACGGATGGAGGTACCGAGGCAGTCGGAACCGGTGTCGCCACCGCCGATGATCACCACGTGCTTGTCCTTGGCGGTGATATCGTGCACCGGCTTGACACCGAAGATACGACGGGTGGCGTCCGGCAGGAAGTCAAGGGCGAAGTGAATGCCGTCGAGTTCACGGCCCGGAATCTTCATGTCGCGCGGCACGCGAGAGCCGATGGCCACCACGACGGCGTCGTAACGGTCACGCAAATCATCCCACGTGATGTCCTTGCCGATTTCCACATTGGTGCGGAAGCGGGTGCCCTCGGCCTCCATCTGCTTGACGCGGCGGTCGAGCAGGCCCTTTTCGAGCTTGAAGTTCGGGATGCCGTAACGCATCAGACCACCAATGGCATCGTCCTTCTCATAGACGACGACAGTGTGGCCGGCGCGGGTGAGCTGCTGTGCGGCGGCGAGGCCAGCAGGGCCGGAGCCGACGACGGCAACCGTCTGGTCGGTCAGACGCTGCGGCGGCAGCGGCTTGACGTAGTCCAAATCCCATGCCTGATCGATGATGGTCTGCTCGTCCAGCTTAATCATAGTCGGCGGCTGGTGGATGCCAAGCACGCAGGACTGCTCGCACAGGGCCGGGCAGATACGACCGGTGACTTCAGGGAAGTTGTTGGTCATGGACAGACGGTTGTACGCGTCCTCCCACTTGCCCTGACGGACCAGATCGTTCCACTCAGGAATCAGGTTGCCCAGCGGGCAGCCGGTCATGCAGAACGGGGTGCCACAGTCCATGCAGCGGGCCGCCTGTTCTTGGGTCCACGGCTGCACGCCTGACTCGGCGTGGACGTCAAACCAGTCCTTGATACGCTCCTCAACAGGACGCTCGGCCAGCTCCCGGCGAGTACGGACCTTCAGAAATCCTCTCGGGTCGCCCATGTCAGCGCGCTCCTTCCATAACCTGCTCGTACACCTTTTCCCAGGCGCCGGGCGCATTGAAATCTACATTGTTGGCCTTGGCTTCTTCCATGGCCTTGGTCATGGCCACGAACTGCTTCGGCACCACGTGCGTGAATCGCTTCACAGTCTCGTTCCAGTCCTCAAGCAGAGCAGCGGCGAACTGCGAGCAGGTCTCCTCGGCGTGCTGCTTGACCAGGTCGTACACCACCTTTGCAGTTTCGGAGTTCAGGGACTCGAAGAGCAGTGCACCGGACTTGATGGCACCCGGGTTGACCTTCTTCATATCGAGGTCAAGCACATAAGTGTTACCGCCGGAGAAGCCTGCACCGAAGTTGCGTCCGGTGGGGCCGAGCACCACAACAGTGCCGCCGGTCATGTACTCGCAGCCGTGGTCGCCCACGCCTTCGACCACAAACGTGGCACCGCCGTTACGAACGCCGAAACGTTCGCCGGCGCGACCAGCCACGAACATCTGGCCGGAAGTGGCACCGAAGCCGGTGACGTTGCCTGCAATGACGTTGTCATGCTTATCAAAGGTGACGCTATCTTCCGGGCGCACGATCATGCGACCGCCGGACAGGCCCTTGCCGGCGTAGTCGTTGACTTCGCCGTAGATGCGCATGGTCTCGCCGCGCGGGATGAACGCACCGATGGACTGGCCTCCGGAACCATGCAGGGTCATGTCGATGGTGTCGTCCGGCAGACCTTCCTCGCCGTAGCGGCGGGTGATCTCGTAGCCGACCATGGTGCCGACCGTACGGTTGACGTTGCGAATCGGCATTTCGATGCGCACGGGCTCCTTGCGTTCGAGGGCCGGCCGGGCAAGTTCGATGAGCTTGTTGTCCAGCGCCTTCTCCAGCTCGTGGTTCTGCTCGATGGTCTGGTGCAGGATCGTGCCGGGTACCGGACCAGCCTGCTTGAGCACGTTGGTCAGGTCGATGCCGCCGGACTTCCAGCGCTTGATGGCCTCGTCCTGATCCAGGCACTCAACGTGGCCGATGGCCTCCTCAAGAGTCCTGAAGCCGAGCTGGGCGAGAATCTCGCGCACCTCCTCAGCGATGAACATGAAGAAGTTGACCACATGCTCAGGCTTGCCACGGAAACGAGCGCGCAGCTCAGGATCCTGGGTGGCAATGCCCTGCGGGCAGGTGTTCTTCTGGCAGGCGCGCATCATGACGCAGCCTTCCACGATCAGGGCTGCGGTAGCGAAGCCGAATTCCTCGGCACCAAGCAGGGCGGCGATGACCACGTCACGACCGGTCTTGAGCTCGCCGTCGCACTGGACGACGATGCGGGAGCGCAGACCGTTCAGGATTAGCGTCTGCTGGGTTTCGGACAGGCCGATCTCCCACGGGGTGCCGGCGTGCTTGATGGCGTTGAGCGGGGCTGCACCCGTACCGCCGTCATAGCCGGAGATAAGCACCACGTCGGCATGGCACTTGGCCACACCTGCGGCGATGGTGCCGACGCCGAACTCGGAAACGAGCTTGACGTGGATACGTGCCTTCGGGTTGGCCATCTTCGCATCGTTGATCAGCTGCTTCAGATCCTCGATGGAGTAGATGTCGTGGTGCGGCGGCGGGGAGATGAGTTCCACGCCCGGGGTGGCGTGGCGAACCTTGGCAATCCACGGCGGAACCTTGGCTCCAGGTAGGTGGCCGCCCTCACCAGGCTTGGCGCCCTGGGCGAGCTTGATCTGCAAATCGGTGGCGTGTACCAGGTAATCAGAGGTGACGCCGAAACGTGCGGATGCGATCTGCTTGATGCGGCTGTAACGCTGCGGATCGTTGATACGGTCGTCGGATTCGCCGCCCTCGCCGGAGTTGGAGCGTGCGCCAATCGAGTTCATGGCGATGGCGAGCGTCTCGTGGGCTTCCTGCGAGATGGAACCGTAGCTCATGGCACCGGTGGAGAAGCGCTTGACGATTTCGGTGGCCGGCTCGACTTCGGAGATGTCGATGGGCTTGCGGTTGTTGTTGAACTTCATCAGGCCGCGCAGGGTCATGAGTCGGTTCGACGTGTCGTTGATGTGGTGCGAATACTTCTTGAACATCTGGTAGTCGCCACGGTGGGTCGACTGCTGGAGCAGGAAGATGGCCTCGGGATCGTTCAGGTGGTCCTCGCCGGTACGACGCCACTTGTAATCGCCGCCAGTGCGCAGGTTGCGGTGCGGGGATGCGCTCCACTGGTTCGGGTAGGCCACGTGGTGACGAATGGCCACTTCTTCGGCGATCTCGTCAAGGCCCACGCCACCCACACGGGAGGTGGTGCCGGTGAAGTATTCGTCGATGACTTCCTTGCTCAGGCCCACGGCTTCGAACAGCTGTGCGCCACGGTAGCTCATGATGGTGGAGACGCCCATCTTGGACATGATCTTGAGCACGCCGGTGGACAGGGCCTTGGTGAGGTTCTTGACGGCGGTGTCCGCGTCGACCTTGAGGTAGCCGTTGCGGGCCAGGTCTTCCACGGATTCGAATGCCAGGTACGGGTTCACGCAGGCGGCACCGTAGGCGATGAGCAGCGCGACATGGTGAATCTCGCGCACGTCGCCGGCCTCGACGGCCATGGAGATTTGCGTACGGGTGTGGCGGCGCAACAGGTGGTGCTGCACGGCGGAGGTCAGCAGCAGGGACGGAATCGGGCCCCAGGTGTGGTTGGATTCACGATCGGACAGGACGATGAAGTTCTTGCCGTTATCAATGGCCTCGTCGATTTCGGCGAAGATCTCGTCAAGACGCTCCTGGAGGGCCTTGCCGCCGCCGGCGACCTGGTACAGGCCCTTGACCACGTACGGACGGTAGTAGCCGCCGAGGATACGGGCCCTGTCAAGTCGCTTGAGCTGGGCCATCTCATCAGAGTTGACCACGGGCAGCGGAATCAGAATCTTCTTGGCGTGCAGTTCGGAATCGGACAGCAGGTTCGGTTCAGGGCCGATGGCGGATTCAAGCGAGGTGACGATTTCCTCACGCTCCCAATCCAGCGGCGGATTGGTGACCTGCGCGAACTTCTGGGTGAAGTAGTCGAACAGCATGCGGCTGCGGCTGGACAAGGCCGGCATCGGGGTGTCGTTACCCATGGAACCGAGCGGTTCCTTACCGGTGTTGGCCATCGGGGTGAGCAGCAGCTTCAGATCCTCTTCGGTGTAGCCGAAGGCGCGCTGACGGCGCTGGACGGACTGTCCGGAGTGGCTCACGTGCTCGCGGCGGGGCAGGTCGCTCATCTCGACCGAGTTGCCTTCCACCCACTTGCGGTACGGGTGCTGGGAGGCGAGGGTCTTCTTGATCTCCTCATCGGGAATGATGCGGCCTTCGGCGGTGTCGACTAGGAACATCTTACCGGGCTCAAGACGGCCCTTGGACACGATGTGTTCCTGCTCGATTTCCGGAATCACGCCGGCCTCGGAGGCCAGCACGATGTAGCCGTCGTCGGTGAGCTGCCAGCGGCCGGGGCGGAAGCCGTTACGGTCAAGCAGTGCACCCACCTGAGTGCCGTCGGTGAAGACGATGTCGGCCGGGCCGTCCCAAGGCTCAATCAGCGTATTGTTGTACTCGTAGAAGGCGCGCACGTCCGGGTCGAGGTCGGGGTTCTTCTCCCACGCCGGCGGCAGCATCATGCAGATGGCGTGCGGCAGGGAACGGCCGGCGAGATGCAGCAGTTCGAGACACTCGTCGAAGGTGCCGGAATCGGAGTAGCCCGGGGTGGTGATGGGCAGCAGCGGCTCGAACTCGCCGAGCAATTCGCTGCTCAGGCGACCTTCACGGGCGGAGAGCCAGTTGCGGTTGCCCTGGATAGTGTTGATCTCACCGTTGTGGGCCAGCAGGCGGAACGGCTGAGCCAGCGGCCAGCTCGGGAACGTGTTGGTGGAGAAGCGGGAGTGGACGATGGCGATGGTGGCCTTCATGCGCTCGTCGTTCAGATCCTCGAAGAAGTGAGTGAGCTGCATGGTGGTGAGCATGCCCTTGTACGTAATGGTACGGGCGGACAGGGAAGCGAAGTAGACGCCTACCTCATGCTCGACGCGCTTGCGGATGCGGAAGGTCTTGCGATCCAAGTCCACGCCGGCCAGA
Organism: Bifidobacterium breve DSM 20213 = JCM 1192; assembly: GCF_001025175.1. Lineage (NCBI taxonomy): Bacteria > Bacillati > Actinomycetota > Actinomycetes > Bifidobacteriales > Bifidobacteriaceae > Bifidobacterium > Bifidobacterium breve. The sequence continues at coordinate 1,073,919 of NZ_AP012324.1, read as the reverse complement.
GCACCGTCCGGAGAGGCGACCACGAGAGTCTTGAATCCCGGCATGGCGGCAAGGGCCTGCAGGCCAAGGCCGTCCGGGTTGGTGGGCACTACTCGCCAGGCGAGAACTTCAAGGCCTTCCTCGCGCACGATTTTGGCGATGGCCTGTTCCTGCTGACCGGAGGTTTCGATATCGCGGTCAAGGAAAGCGATGCCTGCGGCATAGTGACCGGCTTCCGGCAGTTCGGCGGGCACAGTGGCACGCATGAACTCATCCGGCATGCTCATCAGGATGCCTGCGCCATCACCGGTGTTCTCCTCGGCGCCGACGGCACCACGGTGATCGAGGTTGACCAGCACCTCGATGGCGTCGGTGACGATCTTGCGCTCGGGGCGCTTGTTCAAAGTGGTGACCATACCCACACCACAGGCGTCATGCTCATTGGAGGGGTCATACATACCGTCCGGAGCGTGGACCGTGAGATCGAGCGGGGCTTTGAATGTCACCGAAATCACCTCAATTGCTTGTGGGCACGTAAGGGAATCGTGCCTCTTCGTTCATTGCTGTTGACACAGTACCGTTGCGTCATGTCATTTACGTTTCGCGTGTCCATATACCGAGTCGCCATAAAAGTCAATAGTGATTCTCAAGCAATCTGTTATAGCCAATTATGGGGTGTTTCGGGCGTTTTAGCTCGCAATGTCTACTAGACCACAAAAAATTCGACACAGAAACGTCCGTATTGTGAACAGCAATCAACAGTTCGCTCAATGAATGTCGAGCAAACCGACGGAGGTGATCGCCGTCATACTGCATCATCATGTGCAGGCCGGTCACGAGGAACAGGTGCTACATCATGGTTCAGGCAAGCCGGTATTGGTCATCGGTAATCGCGAATCGTTTGTCAACATCAACTCCATGGATACTATATGCGCGCGAGGCGCAGCGGCGGCAGCGGAGCCTCTATGGCAGGCCGGCTGCCGGCGCTTCTTTGTACTGGGAGCGCCACACCCTGATGAGCAAAACACCAAGCGGAACGGCAATGGCAACGGCTTCGGTCCGCGACGACTGACCGCAATTCCGCAGACGCTGAATCGGCATGGCATCACGATTCCGCCGAACCAATGCATTGATTGCGAACGCACACTCGAAGGCGGGCGCGAGGCTGCGTGGCGATTGCTTGATCGCGAGTTCCAGACTGCACCGCCAACCCCAGAATGCGGCATCTTGTGTTTGTCCGATACCATCGCGATCGGCGCATTGCACGAGCTGATGGAGCACGGCATCCGCATACCTGAGCACGCTAAGCTCATGGGATTCGACGGTATCCCGTTCTCCGAATGCACTAATCCCGCCATCAGTACCGTGGCAATGGACGTTCCGGCCATGACGCGCACGGTCATCGATCGGATGGTTGACATGATTGGATCCGCAGCGCGTCACGAGCTGCCGCCTAACGCCATGCACGATCACATTCGATTCCAGGTGATACCGCGCACGTCAAGCGCGAATATCTAACTCTGCAGCGCAGAGCAAGTAGTAATCGGGAAAAACCCCAGACCCTTCAGATCTCTCGTTCGGAAGCGCGTAGGCAAGGCTGCCCCTGCACTACTTCAATCTGGGAAGGTGGCATGTCGGCACCCATACGCTTGGCCTGAATCTGCTCAAACAGCATGCGGAATGACCGCTCCCCCATGTCCAAGAAATTCTGGGTATAGCTGGTCAGAGAGGGTTCCCATAGGGCACCGAAATTACGATCGTCGAATCCGACCACGCTGACATCATCCGGCACACGTCGACCGGTTTCTCGCAAACCACGAATCACAGCGATCGCGGTTTCGTCACTGTCGGCAAAAATCGCGGTCGCCTCGCCACGACGGCCGAGTTCATGCCCTGCCTTGACGGCCTTCTCCAGATTGCCGTCGGATACAACAATGGGTTCGGGAGCCTCAATCCCCCGCTCCTCCAACGCATCTTTCCATCCATTGGCACGGGTGTTGTCAGTAGCTCCTTGCACCCGTCCAACGTAGAAGACGGTTTTGTGGCCGAGATCCAACAGGTGCATGGTCATCCAACGACCACCATCTCGTTCGGCGTTGATGATCTGGTAGTCGCCGTCGCCGAAACTGCCGCCGACCACGACCTTCGGCATATCCTTGGGAATATAGTCAAGTGCCGCGATACCGGCCTGATCGTATTCGTAAACAACCACTCCAGCCGGTCTGATCGACAGACCCATGCGCACACGTGCCTCGACGGATTCCATGTCGGATTCATCCAGGGACACGATGTTGAGCAGGAATCGACGTTTGCGGGCGGCGGCCTCAACGCCATGATTCGTTTCGGAGGTGGAAAAGGCGGCGGGATTGGCAGCGAATACCACTACCGAATCCATTTCCCGGTTCGACAAGGCACGGGCCACGATGCTGGGTTCATAGCCCAGTTCCTTGATGGCTTTGGCGATGCGCGCACGCCTGTCCTCGGTCACATTGACCGTGCCATTGAGATAACGAGACACCGTGGGAGCTGAAACTCCAGCCAGCTTGGCCACGTCTTTGATTACCGGACGAGTGCGTCCCGTACTTCTCGCCATTGTTTTCGAGCCCCCATTGTTCGCCGACTCGTCTCAGTCGTTACGCTTCTCATACAAATGTACACGCAAGACAACGGGTGCTGACTCCGTAGCATGCGCGGAACCAGCGAGAAACACCGAAGGTTGGCCGTATCTCTTGCATTCGTCATTGATATGCGTTATTCTGAAACCGGTTTCAGAAAGAAGCCAAAGAAATAAATCAAAGCTGCAAGGCTTTGACCAATGAAAGGAAACAGCCATGTCCTTCAAGGATTCCATGATTCGCGGTTTCGCTATGTACGGTCTGAGCTCCATGAGCCAGTGCGGTCACGCCAGCTCCAAGGTGTTCGTTGACCTCATGAAGGGTGACGACAAGGACGCTCGCTGAATCACTTCAGCACAGCGTTCCATATGAGATTGCACGTTATTAATGAGCGTCAATCCCCCGGCGTCAATTCGCCAATTCGATAATTGAATATCGCAATAACTGAACGATAACCGGACAACGGTGTCCATATATATACTTTTCTATTTCTTAGTAATTGTGAATTTCTCCAACCGGCATCTTCATTTCGCTACGCCGACTCCGCCCTATGAATCGGTAAGCAAGAAATCTCCTGCTATGAAAAAGACATCCGACAATTGATACCACTGTAATCAGAGGCAAGCCATGGCGTTGGCAATGGCATCCGTGATTCTCCCCTGATTCCACTGCAATCGAGGACGAGCCGGTCAGATGCCGGCAAGGCCGAAGAACCGTTCGATAACCGAATCATTGAGCAGGCGCCCTCGGCGGGTGGGGATGACACGATTGCCGGATATGGTGATCAGACCTTCGTCAACCATCGGCCGAAGCGGATCGACGGCAATGGTCTGCCATGAAGTGTTCTCGTTGGCTGCGATGGCCTGATTGATGCGGCCGAGGTCAAGGCCTTCGCGCAAACGCAGGCCAAGCATGATGAGCTCTTCGAGGTTCTCCTCCGCAGTGATTGCCTCGCTATCGGCCCACGGTATGCGATGCTCGTTGATGGCAGTTCCCCACAGTCGCGGGTGCGCAATATCCCAGCTGCGCAGGCCGTGGGAGACGGGAACCACCCCCAGTCCGGCTTCCGCCGGACAGCCCCCGCCAGCGGGGGCGATGGCCTCGGTTGTGCCCCCGCTGGCGGGGGCTGTCAGCAAAGCTGACTGGGGGCGGTCAATCTCAGTCACATTGTTGTAATGAGAATGAGCACCCGGCCCTACGCCAGCCCAGTCGACATTGCGCCAGTAGCCTAGGTTGTGCTGGCTTTCGTATCCGGGGCGGGCCCAGTTGGAGACCTCATACCATTCGAGGCCGGCGGCGGCGAACAGGTCGTCAGCGATCTCGTATTTAGCGGCCTCGTCATCGTCATTGGGTTTGGGCAACGTGCCGGCGGCAATCTGACGGCCCATTTTCGTGGTCGGCTCCACGGTCAGTGCGTAGGCGGAGATGTGGTTCACGCCAAGATCGATGGCGGCCGTAACCGAGGTACGCCAATCGTCAAGGCTCTCCCCCGGAGCGCCGTAAATCAAATCCACGCTTGAGCGCAGCCCAGCCTTGTTCGCCGCATTGACGCCTGCGGCCACATTGGCCGGCGTATGTGTGCGGTCGAGAGTCTTGAGCACATGTGGTACGGCGGACTGCATACCGAAGGAAACACGGGTGAAGCCGCCGGCTGCGAGCTCATTGATGTAATACTCGTTGACGGTGTCCGGATTGGCTTCGGTAGTGATTTCCGCGTTGGACGCGATACCCCAAGTCTTGCGGATAGCATCCAGCATGGCTACCAAGTCACGAGCGGCAAGAATCGTGGGTGTACCACCCCCGAAGAATACGGTAGAAACCGGCGGCTCCGCGATGCCGTGATCGAGCTGCCATTGCTTGGTCGATTTCATTTCCCGAATGACCATATTGGCATAGTTGCCGCGCGAGGCCCCCGCACCAAGATCCGTAGCCGTGTAGGTGTTGAAGTCGCAGTAACCGCAGCGCCGCAAGCAGAACGGGACGTGGATGTAGACCTCGAACACTAGCCCTCGGTCTTCTGAGCGGCGCGGATCTTGTCTTTGGTGTCGCGGTCGTTGGAGTCCTCGCCGGTGGACAGGGCTGCGATGAACGCCTCCTGCGGCACCTCCACATGGCCGAGCATCTTCATGCGCTTCTTACCGGCCTTCTGCTTTTCGAGCAGCTTGCGCTTACGGGTGATATCGCCGCCGTAGCACTTGGCGAGCACGTCCTTGCGCAGGGCGCGAATGTTCTCGCGGGCGATGATGCGCGAACCGATTGCGGCCTGAATTGGAATCTCGAACTGCTGACGCGGAATCAGGCCACGCAGCTTCTTGGTCATCATCACGCCGTAGCTGTAGGCCTTGTCGCGGTGCACGATGGCGCTGAATGCGTCCACCTTCTCACCCTGGATGAGAATGTCCACCTTGACCAGGTCGGCGGACTGCTCGCCGTCCTCATGATAATCAAGGGAGGCGTAGCCTTTGGTACGGGACTTCAGCTGATCGAAGAAATCGAACACGATTTCAGCCAGCGGAATGCGGTAATGCATTTCCACGCGCTCGGTGGAAATGTACTCCATCGTGCCCATAATGCCGCGATGGTCCTGGCACAGATCCATCACCGCGCCAATGAATTCCTTCGGCGTGATGATGTCGGCGGCAACCATCGGCTCGACGATCTTCTTGATCTTGCCGTCCGGGAACTCGCTCGGGTTAGTCACGTGGTGTTCGCTACCATCCTCGGCGGTCACGTCGTAGGTGACGTTCGGAGCGGTCTGGATAAGGTCGAGGCCGAATTCGCGTGACAGTCGTTCGTTGACGATTTCCATGTGCAACAGACCCAGGAAGCCGCAGCGGAAGCCGAAGCCCAGCGCCACGGAGGTTTCCGGCGTGTAGATCAGGGCGGCGTCGTTGAGCTTGAGCTTGTCGAGCGCGTCGCGCAGTTCGGGGAACTGGGCGTTGTCGATCGGGAACAAGCCGGCATAGACCATCGGCTTGGGGTCGCGGTAGCCGGGCAGCGGCTCGGCGGCCGGGCGGACGGCCGAGGTCAGGGTGTCGCCCACCTTGGACTGGCTCACATCTTTCGCACCGGTGATGATGTAGCCGACTTCACCGGCGCCAAGTGCCTTGGTACGGGTCATGTCGGGGCTGATCACGCCGATTTCGATCGGATCGTGGGTCATGCCGATGCCCATCATGTGCACTTTTTCACGGTCGCGCAGTTCGCCGTCTTCCATACGAATATAGGTGACGATGCCACGGTAGGAGTCGTAGACGGAATCAAAGATAAGCGCGCGGGCGGGCGCTTCGGGATCGCCGTGCGGAGCAGGCACATCCATGACGATCTGGTCAAGTAAATCGGCCACGCCTTCGCCTGTCTTGCCAGAGACGCGCAGCACGTCGCTTGGCTCGCAACCGATCAGGCCGGCGATTTCCTCGGCGTGCTTGTCCGGTTCGGCGGACGGCAAATCGATTTTGTTGAGCACGGGGATGATGGCCAAATCATGGTCGATGGCCATGTACAGGTTGGACAGGGTCTGCGCCTCGATGCCCTGGGTCGCATCGACGAGCAGCACCGCACCCTCGCACGCGGCCAACGCACGGGACACCTCGTAGGTGAAGTCCACGTGACCGGGGGTGTCAATCATGCCGAGCGTGTATTCGGTGCCATCGAAGGTCCACGGCACGCGTACGGCCTGGGATTTGATGGTGATGCCGCGCTCCTGCTCGATATCCATACGGTCAAGGAAGCGGTCGCGCATCTCACGCTCAGGCACGATGCCGCTCAGCTGCAGGATGCGGTCGGCCACGGTGGACTTGCCGTGATCGATGTGCGCAATAATACAGAAGTTGCGAATCACCGACTGATCGGTGGAACCCGGCTGATTGTGTTGGACGACCAACGCATTCCTCCTCTTGGCATATACTCAAACTTCACCTAGTGTAGCCGAGGGACTGTATTCGGCGTGGCATTGCACGGGTTTTTCCGGGGCACATGCTATCCTCTTTTATTTGTATGTCCTTATAACACACATCGTTTGGAGTAAACGTGGCAAACATTAAGTCGCAGAAGAAGCGCGTGCTCACCAATGAGAAGGCGCACCTTCGCAACGTGGCTGTGAAGACCGGCCTGAAGACCGCCATCCGCGCCACCCGCGAAGCCATCGCCGCCGGTGACAAGGCTGCCGCCGAGGCCGCCTACAAGGTTGCCGCCCAGAAGCTCGACAAGGCTGCTGGCGCTGGCGTGATCCACAAGAACCAGGCCGCCAACCGCAAGTCCGGCCTCGCTGTTGCGATCAACGCTCTGTGAGCATAAACCTCTTGAGGTTTTAGAAGGTCCCGCAAGTCATGTGATTTGCGGGACTTTTTGTATCTCCGTTCAAAGAGGTACATTGACATTCTTGCGAAATGATATCTCCGTTCAAAGAGGTACCGAATACGGAAAACCCAAGTATAAACACCGTCATTGCAACACTTATACTCAACGTTTCGTGCTTTAGACACCTCTTTGAAGGCAGTTAGCCCTGAGATAGCCTTGAACCATCCTGAGGCGTATCCTCATCATCCACGGTATTAGCGTTACCTCGGCCACCTGATTGCTGAATATGCCGATTTTCGCTAGGCAAATACACATGTCGCCGTTCGATGGCACCGGGCAAGGTGACATTGAAACCGACCGAAAGCAGTCGCAATGCCACCACAATGATGACAATCAGCACATCAAGCAGCATTTCCGAGCGCATATCAAACCAGCCGTATCTCACGCCACGCCATACCAGTACGGTCAGAATGCAGCCGATGAACGAAGGTACGGCATAGAGATGCTTATCACGAATAATCATCGGTACGTCACCGATGAAGAGATCTCGAATAAGGCCACCGGCGAGAGCGGTGAACATGCCGAGGAATACGGCGGTCATGCCTGAAGATCCGTAGGCCAGTGCCTTGGCAGTGCCGTTGACCGCGAACAGACCGAGGCCCAAGGCATCGATGACAGTCATCGTCCATTTGAGTTTGGTGATTTCCGGATGAGCCACCACCGCGATGACGCCAGAGAACAGCGTGGTGAGTACATACCCTTTATCGGTGATGCCGACCGGAGGCAGAGCACCGAGCATCACATCGCGCACGAGACCTCCGCCGAGTGCAGTCAGCCAGCCGCACAGCATAATGGTGAAGATGTCATAGCCCTTGCGAATGGCGGCAAGTCCGCCGGACAGTCCCCAACACAAAATAGCGAGGTAGTCGATGACCACAAAAACGATGTTGTTCTCCAACGCCACCTGCATGAGCCGCTCCCCTCTTGTACCACTTCGGTTCGTCTCAGTCCGTCTTCGTTCTGTTCTCTTTTATCCTCATTCGGCGCTGCCGTCCGCCGTGCCCGAGCCTACCCCAAGCCTTGCCCGAGACAGGATAAGGAAGAAAAAGCCCGAGAATGAATCATGAACGAGCCTAGGAATGAAGCCAACCTGCCAAGCACTGGCAACATGACGCCACTGAGAGGTTCGCAATAATGCCAAACTGCCAAGCACTGACAAGTTAGCACCATTGAGGCATGTATAGCGGTGCTAACATGCCAGTCTTTGGCAGAAAGGCACCGCTAGGTGAATTAATCAAAATCAAAAGCCAATCACGACTTAACCGTTGTTGATTTCTGATTCGATCAAGGCAACTTTTTCTTCGATATCACGCAAGCGGTTGCGCAGCGCTGCCTCGATATCGATACCGTCGGTACGGGCCTCGCGCACGATAGCAAAAATTTCATCCGCGTAGGCATCGGCCTTTCCCCGTTCAACGGAATTGCCTCCGTTCGATTCGGATTGATTTGCCGCTTGGGTCTGCTCGACATCTTGCTGCGTGCTAGCCGAAGACGAATCAACAAATGCAGCGAACAATTCATCAGCATTCGGTGATTTGGAGATGCGCGAGACTACCTTGGCGGCACGCGGCAATGCACCTTGAGCCCGAGAAATACCTTCTAATACAGATTTACGATGCTTCTCCTGCTGCTTCATCTTTTCCCACAGTGCCAGCACGGCTTCCGGGGATTCGGATTGGGAGGCTGCTTCCCCACCATTGCCATCAGCATCAGAGGAATCAGCAACATCATCAGCAGCAAACACGTGCGGATGACGGGTAATGAGCTTGTTCACCAGACGGTCGGCAACCTCATCAATATCGAACGGATCCTCAGCATCCGATTCACAGACACGTGCCTGAAACACGGATTGCAACAACACATCACCCAGTTCCTCGCGCATATTGTCGCGGTCGTGAGTTTCCACCGCGTCAATGTATTCGTAAGTTTCTTCGAGCAGATTCTTGAGCAGCGACTCATTCGTCTGCTTGCCATCCCACGGGCAACCGCCCGGCGAATACAGCACATCCACCACAGCCTTGACCCGGTCCAACGCCGTCGCTGCCTCAACCACCGGCTTCAACTTCGAGCAGTGTTCGAAGCCTCCCGGTAGACGATAGTCTGAGTTATGGTATCCAGTCTCGCCACTGATCTTACTCATAGCTTTTTGCTCCTTTTCTCATCTGGACGCACCAGAACAAGCCTCCGCAACGCACAGAAACCTAAATCATATTATTTGTTGCGAAATATTGCTTCCCTCATCTGAATCTCTCCAGATACAGAATATTCTAAATACGCCAAGACCCCTTGGAATTGTTGCTGTTCCAAGGGGTCTTAGTCAGAAATAAAATGCGCTGTTTCAGCACACCTTCCACATCCAGTTGTGCGGGTCTTCGACCTCACCAAGCTGGATGCCGAGCAGTTCGTCACGCAGGGCAACGGTCAGCTCGCCGGAGCCGCCGTCGGCGACGGTGACATCGAACTTCTCGGACTTGAAGCGACCGATCGGGGTGATGATGGCGGCGGTACCGCAAGCGAACACCTCGGTGACTTCGCCGGACTTGATGTCCTCGAGCAGCTGGTCGAGGGCGATCATGGTCTCGACTACGTCGTGGCCCTTGTCCTGCAGCAGCTGAATCAGGGAGCGACGGGTCACACCCGGCAGAATGTTACCGGTCAGGGACGGGGTCTCCACGTGGCCATCCTTGTGCACGGCCATCATGTTCATGCCGCCGAGCTCTTCGAGGTAGGTCTTGGTGGCGGCGTCCACGAAGCAGACCTGCTCGCAGCCGTTCTCGATACCCTTATACTCACCGAGCAGGGAGGCGGCGTAGTTGCCACCGCACTTGGCGAAACCAGTGCCGCCAGGGCCGGTACGGAACCACTTGTCTTCGACCCAGATGCTCACGGGCTTGACGCCGCCCGGGAAGTACGGGCCGGACGGGGAAGCGATCACGCAGTAGTCGACTTCCTGCGGAGCGCGCACGCCGAGGAAAGGCTCGGAAGCGAACATGAACGGACGCATGTACAGCGTGTACTCGCGGCGGGACGGCACCCAGTTGGCGTCGCGCTTGACCAGCGCGGCCACGGAACCGAGGAAGTCGTCAATCGGCAGCTCAGGCAGGTACAGACGCTTGGCGGAGTTCTGGAAACGCTCGGCGTTCGCATCCGGGCGGAACAGCCAGGTGGAGCCGTCGGCATGACGGTAAGCCTTGAGGCCCTCGAAGCACTCCTGTGCGTAGTGCAGCACGGAAGCACCCGGATCCATCTTGAGCGGTGCGTACGGTTCGACGCGGCGGTCGGACCAACCTTCGCCCTTGGTCCAGGTCATGTGGGTCATGTTGTCGGAGAACACCTGGCCGAAAGCCGGCTTGTCGATGAGGGACTGACGCTTCTCATCGGATGCGGGGTTGTCGTTCGGCAGTACGGTGAACGGTTCGGTGAGCTTATCGAGCGCTGCCGGATCGTGGTGCGTGTTTTCAGTCATTTGGCTACTTCTTCTTGACTTTGGCGGCCCGAAGGCCACCAGATGGGGTATGTGCTGTGCGCTTGTGGCGCGAGCTCTGTTGCATACTTTTACACACCCATGTGTTGCTCGTGTGGCAGAGTTCACATGGTGAAAACAGAGGAACCCGTACCGTTTCCACGGTTACGGGTTCCCCTGTTGCAATTATGATTCAGATCGGCCGCCATGAAGACGACCGGTTTCATCACTTGGCGTCAGCGTCGGCGGCAGGAGCAGCGGCAGTGGCGTCAGCCGGAGCAGCAGCTTCCGGAGCAGAGGTGAACTCGGTGGCGTCCTCCGGAACCTCGATGGTGACGACGGATTCCTCAGCGTGCTCGACGTCCAGCTCGGCGCCTTCCGGCAGCTCGATGTCCTTGGCGAAGACCTTGGTGCCGTCGGTCAGGCCCTCGACGTTGACCACAATCTTCTCGGGCAGGTTGGAGATGTCGGCGCGAACCTTGAGCTCCTGAATGTCGACGAATGCCACTGCAGCACCCTTCGGGGTACCCTCAACGAACACCGGCACCTCAACGTCGATCTTCTCGCCGGCCTTGACCTCGAAGAAGTCGATGTGCTCGATGATGCGCTTGACCGGGTTCTTCTGCACGTCCTTGACAACGGCCATCTTGGACTCGCCGCCGAACTCGATGGTGAACAGGGCGTTGGTGTGGCGCAGAGCCAGGGTGGTCTCACGCATCGGCAGGGTCACGAAGGCCGGGTCGGCGCCACCGGCGTAAATGGTGGCCGGGATCTTGTTGGCAACGCGCAGACGGCGGGCAACGCCTTTGCCGAACTCGTTGCGGACTTCGCCTTCAAGCTTAATGGTGGTAGCCATATATATCTCCTTGAGAGTTTCGTTCATGGTGTTTCGGCGCATCAACGAGCCGTGAAGAAAACCCAAGAGGGTTTGCGAACCACACGCCGAGTCGATTACGGAAGCATGCGCCTCCCTCGCCAAGACAACATTGATGAATTATACGCACGCGCCGGACAATGGCGGCGACGGCCCGACGCGCCCCGCGAGAACCGTGACGATACTCACATGAGATTTTCCTCATGATTACTCCCGGAGCGAACATCAACGATGTTCATTTTCCAAAAACCCAGTGATACCAACGTTTCACAAGCCCCCCTCCGCCACTGTCCACGCATACCGAGGCGGGCCACTCTTCCAACTACGTTGTTGCTTGTTCGCCGCAGGGCGAACACAACAAGAGAGGAACGAATAGTACATGGTCAATCAACAGCATGGGGAAAACCGCTGGGTGCGCGCCGTTATTCCGGCGTTGCTCATTCACATCTCAATCGGCACCGTATACTGCTGGAGCGTGTTCAAACAACTGATCGCCGATCAGATGCACGTGGCGCCAGGCATCGTCGAATGGGGCTTCTCGCTTGCCATCTTCTTCCTTGGCATGTCGGCCGCCTTCCTTGGACCCTTCGTCGAAAAGGACATCAAGAAATCGGCCCTGATCTCGACGGTCTGCTTCGTCTGCGGATTCGCCGGCACCGGAGTCAGCATCGCGGCGGGATGGCTCCCCGGCGTGTTCATCTTCTATGGCGTGATCATGGGCATCGGACTCGGCGTCGGTTATCTGACGCCGGTGAAGAACCTGATGCTGTGGTTCGCCGACAATAAGGGTCTCGCCACCGGCATCGCCGTCGCGGGATTCGGTCTGGCCAAGGCCATCGCAAGCCCGGTCATGCAGTGGCTGATCTCCACCGTCGGACTGGCGCCCATGTTCTACATCCTCGCAGCCGTCTATGTGGTGATGATGCTGCTGGGATTCGCGCTGATCAAGCGCCCCGCCGGATACGTGTACTCCGCTGAGACCCGCATCCGTCGTCGCGACATCATGAAGAAGCCGGTGTTCTGGGCGATCTGGCTGGCCTTCTACCTCAACATCACCTGCGGTCTGGCATTGATCTCCCAGGAGAAGGACATCCTGCATGATGCGTTGTCCATTCTTCCGAAGTACGCATCGCTGAACGCGGCCCAGCTGGCCACGGCCATCGCGGGAAGCATCAGCGTCGTCCTGGCCGTCGACGCCGTGTTCAACGCGGCCGGACGTGTCGGGTTCTCCACGCTGTCCGACCACTGCAAGCGCCGTGAGACCGCATATCTGGTGATCTTCATCATGTCCATCGCGGTGTGCGCGCTGCAGATCTTCACGCATTCGATCGACAACGGCACCCTGTGGCTGATCGTGACGATGCTGTTCCTCGTCAACGCCGGATACGGCGGCGGATTCTCCACGCTGCCGGTGCTGCTTGAGCAGCACTTCGGCATGAAGTCGGTGTCGACCGTGCACGGGCTGGCTCTGAGCGCGTGGGCGTTCGCCGGATTGTCCGGCAACCAGCTGGCGTCCTTCGTCGTCTCCCATACGGCGGACGCGGCCCACCGCTACAGCGCGCTGATCCCGATCATCACCGTGCTGTACGCCATCGCTCTCGCGTCCATCATCGCCGTGGTGCTCGGCACGAAGGGCAAGCGCGCCGCCGCTCAATCGAACTGACCGGCTTTATGTGACCGCCCATTGATATGAGTGGGGGTGTGCCTTCTTGCGAAGGCACACCCCCACTCATATTCTCATGCGGCAATGCGCGAACGTCGCGGCACCATCAGCTGATGAGCTCCTTGACCGCAGCGATCACGGCCTGCAGACTGGCCTTGGCGTCGCCGAACAACATCTGCGTGTTGCCTTCGAAGTACAGCTCGTTCTGGATGCCGGCATAGCCCATACCACGGCCACGCTTCATGACCACGACGTTCTGGGACTTGTCAACGTCGAGAATCGGCATACCGGAAACCGGGGTGCCAGGGCGACGGGCAGCCGGGTTGGTCACATCGTTGGCGCCCACAACCAAGGCCACATTGGCCTGCGGGAACTGCGGGTTAATCTCATCGAGATCCACGAGCTCTTCGTAAGGCACGTTGGCTTCAGCCAGCAGCACGTTCATGTGGCCGGGCATACGGCCTGCGACCGGGTGAATGGCGTAGGAGACTTCCACGCCGTGGCCCTTGAGCAGTTCGCCGAGGTCGGCGAGCTCGCGCTGGGCCTGAGCCTGAGCCAAGCCGAAGCCGGGTACGAAGATGACCTTCTGCGCGTAAACAAGCTGAACAGCCAGATCGTCGGCAGTGGTTTCCTTCATGGTGCCTTCCGGACCGTCGCCAGCAGCGGCGGCATCGGAGCCGCCACCAAAGCCACCGGCCAGCACAGACAGCAGCGGACGGTTCATGGCCTGAGCCATGAGAATGGATAGGGTCACACCGGCGGAACCGACGAGCGCGCCGGCCACGATCAGGGCGACATTGTCAATCGCCAGACCGGACATGGCCACGGCCGTACCAGTGCAGGCGTTGAGCACGGAGATGACGACGGGCATGTCGGCGCCGCCGATCGGGATCACGAAGACCAGGCCGTAGCACAGGGCGAACACGGTGGTCAGGATCGACCAGAGCAGTCGCCGCTCGGGCTGGACGCACAGCATGACAAAGCTGGCGATGGTCAGCACGATGAACAGGATGTTCCACACGCCCTTGCCCGGCATGGTGAGCTTCTTGACCCACTTGATGCCCTGCAGCTTGCCGGCTGCGATCAGCGATCCGGTGAAGGTCACGGAGCCGATGAGAATGCCTAGGCCAGCGGTGATGAGCACCACGATGTCCGGAGTGCCTTCCTTGGTCAGGATGTCGTTCAGGGCCACGAGCGCGGCGGCGCCACCACCCACGGTGTTGAACACGGAGACCAGCTGCGGCATGTCGGTCATCTTCACCTTCTTGGCAGAGACGACACCGGCCACGGCACCGATCAGGATGCCGACGACCAGCACCACCACGGCCACAACGTTCACGAAGCCCTTGGCGAAGAGCACGATGAATGCCATGAGCACGGCCACGACCATGCCGAACGCGGAGATTTGGTTACCCTTTCGGGCGGTCTTCGGCGAGTTCATGAAATGCAGACCGACCACGAACAGGACGGCGGAGAACAGGTAGACGAACCATGCGACGATGTCGATGGCTCCAACGGTTGCGGAGGTCATTACTTCGACTCCCCCTTCTTCTCGTTCTTGCTGGACTTGAACATCTCGAGCATGCGGTCAGTGACCACATAACCGCCGACGACGTTCATGGTGCCGAGCACTGCGGCCAGGAAGATGAACACGTAAGCCAGCGGGGTGTTGGCCTCGGCGGCCACAATCACCACACCGACAATGACGATGCCGTGGATGGAGTTTGCGCCGGACATCAACGGCGTGTGCAGGGTGGCGGGCACCTTGCCGATGACCTCGATACCGATAAGCAGCGCGAGGACGAACAGGGTAATGGAAACAACGAGAGTAGGCATAATATTCCTTCTTCCTTACTTCTCGGACTGCTCGGACTCGGCGGCAGCAGCCGGAGCCCCTGCGCGACCGGCGACCACCAGTGCGTCGTCGAGCTCTTCGGTAAGATCCTGGCCGAGCTTGCCGTCACGCACGAAGTGCACGAGTATGTCAGCCACGTTACGTGAAAGCAGGTTGGACGCGGTGGTGGCCACACCGGAGGCCAGGTACGGGGCGCCAATCAGCTTGACGCCACCCTCGGTGACCTGTTCGCCTACGGCGGACCCCTCGACGTTGCCACCAAGATCAGAAGCGGCACAGTCCACAATCACGGCACCGCGCTTGAGGCCGTTGACACCGGCCGCAGTGAGCAGCACCGGAGGCTTGCGGCCCGGAACCTTGGCGGTGGTGATGATGATGTCGAAGCCAGCGGCCTTCTCATCGACAGCCGCCTGCTGCTGGGCCTGCTCTTCGGGGGTCAGCGCACGAGCGTAACCACCCTCGCCCTGGCCCTTGGAAAAGTCAAGTCCCAGATCAAGGAACTTGGCGCCCAGGGATTCGACCTCACCTTGAGAAGCGGGACGCACGTCGTATGCAGTGACGACCGCACCAAGGCGCTTCAATGTACCGATGGCCTGCAGACCGGCGATACCTGCACCGAGCACCAGAGCCTTGGCCGGGCGAATCGTGCCGGCAGCAGTGGTCATCATCGGCAGGAATGCGCCATAGGCATCGGCGGCGGTGATAGCGGCCTTGTATCCCATGACGGAGTTCTGCGAGGTCATCTCATCCATGGACTGGGCGCTGGAAAGCTTGCGGGGCAGCTTCTCGATGGCGATACCAACCAGACCGGCCTGCTCGAGTGCGGCCACGTAATCGGCGTCGGTAAAGGAACCGAGCATACCAATCACCCACTGGCCTGCCTTGAGCTTGCTCACGATATCGGTGGACGGACGGTCCACGAAACCGAGCGCGTCGGCTTGAGCGAGCACTTCGTCACGGCTGGTCACCTTTGCGCCGGCCTTTTCGTAATCCTCATCGGTGTATTCGGCGGCAATGCCGGCACCGGTCTCAATAATCGAGGAGACTCCACTCCTCTTCAGCCGGGTGACGATATCCGGCGTCAACGCGACGCGGGATTCCGTTTCAGACGTTTCATTCAAAACGCCGAACACCACGGTGGCTTCTGGGTTTTGCGCCATGAGAGCCCTTTCTTGTTCTACTTTGAATGGACATGGTTATCCGAGGCGCAATTGTAGCCGAAGAGTGAAGGATACGGGCGATTTGACTCGTTAGGCGGAACAACCGGGGCAAAAGACCCGCATTTTTCATCTTCGCATCCCTACTGCGTCAACTCGATTGGATGACATCTAGGCAGTAGTCGAACGATCTCCAACCACTATCGACAGTCTGTTACCCAACAATCAGAGTGCCAGTGTCCATCCACCACATAGAACCTCCCAAAACCTACGGTTGCGTAGGCTTTTCCTACGGTTGCGTAAGGTGACGAGTTCGATGTGAACGATTACAATCTAAGGTTTGAGAGCGTTCGGCTTATGCTCGAACGGCACTGAAAGGTTTACAGGAGCAAGAGTTGTCGGTTATCAATTCCTTTACGCAGCACACCATCAATCTGACCCGCAAGGCACTCAGGTTGGGATCCGACTTCGTTCACCCGGTTCACGACGACACTCCGGACGAGCCCGATTATCTGTCCAATGCCGATGTGCCGCAGGAAGCCAACATCGAACTGCCGCACAGCGACGATTGGGATGACGGCCATCTGACCGTCACCGACATCGACCCGGAAACCGGACTGCTTACCACGTCCACTGCCGGCAATCCGCCTCTGGACGACGGCACGTCCATCTACGACCTGTATGCGGATCGCGCCAAGCGCATGGGTGACGAACCGCTGTATACCTACAAGTCCGACAACGAATGGGTGACCGTCACCGCCAATGAGTTCCTCGCCGAAGTGCGTGCCGTGGCCAAGGGCCTGCTGCACTACGGCATCAAGAAGGGCGACGGCGTGGCGTTCATGTGCCGCACCTCCTATGACTGGGATCTGACCGATGCGGCCATCATGGCCTGCGGCGGCGTGCTGGCCACCATCTACGACACCGACTCGGCCGAACAGATCCGCAATATCGTCAACAATTCTGACGCGCGTCTGCTCATCGTGCAGGATTCCGCCATGCGAGAGAAGGCGGAAGGCGCCGTGGAGGAATGCCCCTCACTCGAGCGCATCCTATGCATCGAGACCGGCGCTCTTGATGAGATCAAGGCCTATGGTGCCGGCATCTCGGACGAGGAACTGGATGAGCGCATTGATTCGGTCAAGAAAACCGATCTGTGCTCCATTGTGTACACCTCTGGTTCCACCGCCGCGCCGAAGGGCGTGGAGATGACCCACGAGCACTACTGCCAGACCGCGCTGAACCTGCCGGACTACATGCCCGAGCTGCTGCACAACAAGAAGAACACCATCCTGCTGTTCCTGCCGCAGGCCCACTCCTTTGCCCGCGCCATCAATTACATCGTCGTGGCCTCGAATATGCATATCTACATCGCCACCGGCATCAAGACGCTGATTAGTGATTTGCAGGTGGCTAAGCCGTCCATCATGATTGTGGTGCCGCGTGTGCTGGAGAAGGTGTACAACGCCGCCTCCCAGAAGGCCGGCCATGGCCCCAAGGGCGTGGTGTTCGCCTCCGCCGTGGTGGCTGCCCAGAACTACATGAAGGAAATCTCCGCCAACGGCAAGGCCAGTGCATTGACCCGTGCCCGCCGCGCGGCCTTCGATCCGATTGTCTACTCCTCACTGCGTGAGGTGCTGGGTGGACGCATGAAGTGGATTGTGGCCGGCGGCGCGCCGCTTGACCCTGAACTGCTTGCGTTCTTCCGCGGCGCAAGCGTGCCCGTCTACGAGGGCTATGGTCTGACCGAAACCACCGCACCATGCGCGTTCAACCCGCTGGGAACCCCGTTCCACGCCGGGTCCGTGGGCGTCGCGTTCCCCGGCTTCTCGCTGCGTATTGCCGAGGACGGCGAGATCCAGGTCAAGGGTCGCGCCGTGTTCCCGCGTTATCACAAGAACGATGAGGCCACCGAGCTGTCGTTCACCGAAGATGGCTGGTATGCCACCGGAGATTTGGGCCGTATCGACAACGATGGCTTCCTGTACATTACCGGCCGCAAGAAGGATCTCATCATCACCGCAGGTGGCAAGAATGTGGCGCCGGGTCCGATTGAAGAGGCCATTCAGCGTTGCGAGTTCGTGTCCCAGGCACTGGTGCTGGGCGACAAGCGTCCGTTCATCTCCGCGCTGATTACGCTGGACGAGGAGTCTTTGCGTCCTTGGCTGGCCGCCAAGGGATTGGACGAGAACATGTCTCTGGAGGACGCCTCTCAGAACGCCGCCGTACGCGCTGAGGTCCAGAAGTGGATCGATCAGGCCAACGAAGGCGTTTCCCGCGCCGAATCCGTGCGTAAGTTCATCATCCTGCCTGAGGAGTTCACACAGGAGAACGGCCTGATGACCGCCTCCATGAAGGTCATCCGCCCCAAGGTCATCAAGCGCTACTCCACCCTCCTCAACACCCAGATGTACACCAAGAAGAAGTAAGCAGGGCTCGAGTACAGCAAAAGGGAGATTCCATTGGAATCTCCCTTTGTTATAACCGGCCGAAGGCCGATTCCTAGAAGCCGAGGCGTTCTAGTTGCTTGGGGTCGGACTGCCAGCCTTTGGCGACCTTGACGTGGAGGTCGAGCTTGGCTTTTTGGCCGACGATGCGGTTGACCGGGGTGCGCAGCTTCTTTTTGACGTAGGTGAGGTTCGAGGCGCCCTTGCCGATGATGATCGGCTTCTGGGAGTCGCGCTCCACATAAATGGACACATTGACCTGAGCCTTGCCATCGTAGCCCTGACCGGTCTCGTTGTCTTCCGGATAGTCGATGGAATCGACCACCACGGCCAGGGAATGCGGCAACTCGTCATCCAACGTCTCCAGGAACGCGCCTCGCACGAGTTCGGCGATGGTGTCCTCGGGACGCTCCTCGCTGATCTGGTCGTCCGGATACATCTGCGGTCCCTCGGGCGTGTGGTCGATGAGCACGTTGCGCACTTCGGCCAGATTGTCATGCTTCAGGGCGCTCACCGGCACGATGTCCGCAAAGTCGGCGAACTCGTTGATCTCGATAAGCTTGTTGATGAGCTGCTGACGGCCGAGTTCATCAATCTTGGTGACGATGGCGATCAGCGGGATGCGCCACGCGAACGAGCCGTCCTCTCGCTTGGTGGCAAAGTCGGTACGCAGACGGGACAAAATACGCTTGTCACCAGGGCCAATTTCCTGATCAGCCGGCAACAAGAACGCCACCACGTCCACGTCAGACAGCGACTCCTCCACCACATCGTTCAGACGCTGGCCGAGCAGCGTGCGCGGACGGTGAATGCCCGGCGTATCCACGAGTACAAGCTGTGCATTATCAGTGGTCAGAATGCCGCGAATGGCTTTACGCGTGGTCTCCGGTCGGGAGGAGGCGATGGCAATCTGCTTGCCGATCAGAGCATTAATCAGCGTAGACTTGCCAACGTTCGGTCGGCCGACCACAGCCACAAAGCCAGAGCGGTACGGCACTTCCTGCCTCACTGACTCGCTGGCAGCGGCGGCATCGCCATCGTTTGAGATGTTTCGGTCGTCCATATCACTCCTTGTCGGCGGTTTCATCGCTCTCAGCGGTCTCACCGCTGGCTTCTTCATTGGTCTTGCCATCTTCCTTGCTGCCCTCGACGTGGGCCGGCTCAACCACAATGGTGGAGACCTTCTTACGGCGTCCGGCCGAATCCACGGCAGTCAGACGCAGGCCGCGGGTCACAGCGGAAGCCCCCACAATCGGCACACGACCAAGAATCTTGGTCAGCAAACCGTACACGGTATCCACGTCGTCCTCATCAATGTCGATCTCAAAGATCTCTTCCAAATCGGCAATCGGCGTTCGCGCAGGCATCTTCCACTTGTTCTCACCGATTTTCTCCGGTTCGGTGTGCTGCGTACGGTCGTGCTCATCCTCAAGTTCACCGACAATCTGTTCGATGGCATCCTCGATGGTGACCATGCCGGCGATGCCGCCATATTCGTCGACCACCACTGCCACATGCTGACGGGAACGCTGCATCTCATGGAACAAGTCGTCCACCGGCTTGGATTCAGGTACCAGCATCGGCTGGCGAACGATGGACTCCACATCACGTTCCATAGCGGCCGGGTTGAAGGCCGTGGCGCGTACCGCATCCTTCAAATAGGCCACACCAATCAGATCGTCCACGTCCTCTCCGATCACCGGAACGCGGGAGAATCCGGAGCGGGAGAACAGTTTCAGAGCAGAAGCAAGCGTGGTATCCCGCTCCATGCAAATCATGTCGGTACGAGGCACCATGATTTCGCGGGTCAAGGTATCCGACAAAGTGAGCACATTGCGGAGCATCTCGGAGACTTCCGGATCGAAATCGTTGGATTCCACCAAGCGATCAATCGCGGCCTTGCCCTGTTCAAGCTGAATCTTCTCCAGCTCCTCGTCATCGGACAAGCTGGAATCCTTGGAACGACGACCAGGGCCTTTGACTGAAGACTTGTCGCCGCCAATGCGAGCGAACGGCGTGAGCTTGCAGCCAAGGTCCACAATGCGCGAGTGGGCAATCATGATGTCGACCGGTTTGGTCATGCCGGCGGTACGCGGGCGCACCAGTACGGAGACCACGGCCACGATAATCGCGAACAGGAAACCGGCGAGCAGGCCAACCCACAGCTCGGCGCCCCATAGAGCCGCAATCGAGGAGACGAGTACACCATCGAGCACATTGCAGGCGATGCGGAAGAACGCGCAACTGCCGGCCGTGGCATACCGGTCGGCGATGAGACGCTGAACGCGATGAATCTTGTCGATTTTCTTCATCTTGATGAACTGGCTCGACTCGGAGTCAGTCTGCACCTCAAGAATGAGGTTGTTCAAGCTGGCTCGTGTCACGCGTGCCACGGCACCTTCCGCAGCGGCCATGGTCAACGAGAACCAGACGAACAGTGCCGCCACCACAACGAGGATGACGGTAATAACGATCAAGGTGGTACTGGAATACTCCATAATGGTTTCTGGTGTCCTTGTGTTTTATTTCCTGGAATCGAGGTCACGGCCCTTGCCGTGCGCGGCATCGTAAAGAGCCAGCGCATCGGGAGTGCCAGATGGAAGAGTGGCCTGCATGTTTGCATCGCCTCGCAGGGCAAAAAAAGTCAATAGCAACTGCCGCTGCAGTCCGAACATCTGTCGTTCCTGTTCAGGAGTCACATGGTCATAGCCAAGCAGATGCAAAATACCGTGGATGGTGAGCAGCAGCATTTCCTGCATGGTGCTATGACCGGCTGCGGCGGCCTGTTGGGCGGCCACCCACGGGCAGATGACAATGTCGCCGAGCACGCCTTCCATCACGGTTTTGCCGTCGCCGGGGCGCAGCTCATCCATGGGAAAACTCATCACGTCGGTCGGCCCTTCAAGACTCATCCAGCGCATATGCAGTTCGGCGATGGGATCGGGGTCCACGAACATGATGGTCAGATCGGATTGTGTGCTGACACGCATCTGATCAAGCACCCAAATACCCAGGTCGGAGAACACCTTGGGATCGATGACCCACTGGGTTTCATTAGTGACATCAACGCTCATCGGTTGTCTCGCTTCGATTCATGGATTGCTTATCGTTGCCGTTATCCGCTTCCTGACGGTGTTTGCGTCCACGCAGCCTGCGCTCAATGTCGCGATGATCGCCGGCGATGGCATCATAGTGATCGTAAGCGGCCACGATCTGTCCAACAAGCTGGTGACGCACCACATCATCGGTTCCCAGATGAACAAATGCGATGTCTCCGATGCCCTCCAGAATCCGCTCAATAGTGGCCAGACCCGAACGAGGCACCGCCAAATCAACCTGGGAGATATCACCGGTGATGACCATCGTGGTGTTGAAGCCCAATCGGGTCAGAAACATCTTCATCTGCTGTTCGGTGGTATTTTGCGCCTCATCGAGAATCACGAACGCATCGTTCAGGGTACGACCACGCATATACGCCAGAGGAGCCACTTCGATGGTGCCGTCATCCATATACCGCTTGAGCTGGTCGGCTCCAAGCATATCGCCGAGCGCATCATAGAGCGGTCGCAGGTATGGGTCGACCTTGTCGTTGAGCGTGCCGGGCAGGAAACCGAGGTTTTCGCCGGCTTCCACGGCCGGACGGGTGAGAATGATGCGACGAATCTGCTTGTCCTGAAAAGCACGCACTGCTTTCGCCACGGCCAGATAGGTCTTACCGGTACCTGCAGGGCCAATGCCAAAAGTGATGGTATGCGATTCAATCGCATTGACGTAGGCCACTTGGCCAGCGGTTTTGGCACGAACCGGCACACCTGCGGCAAACGTGATCACACCGGGAACCGAAGGCTTGCGGTACAACGGGTCATGCGTGCCCGAGCCACGCGAATGGCCACGATCGGCCGCAGTGGCCGATTGCACGAATTTGTCATGTGCCGGTCCATGACCGGGGTGCTCAAGTCGAACGCGATTTTTCAGCACATTCTGATCGAGCATACGCCTCACGGTATCGGCGTCCATGGGAGCGGTGTAAGCGGCTTGGATAATGGTGTTAACCAGATCCTCGGCTTGTGCCGCCTGAGCCTCGGTCTGCTTAGACCGCGAGACAATTGCCACGCGGTTGCCTCGCACGATAATCGTCAGCTCAGGGAAAGCGCGCTCAACCTCACGAAGAACCTCGTCAACCGGGCCAAGCACGGCCACGGGATCGAGCTGAGGTGGAATGGTGATGGTGCGTGTAGTCGTTGCCACGAAGCGGAAATTCTCCTACTACTCGTCGAGCTTTTCGCCAGTCATCACGTGCGCATGCACGTGGAACACGGTCTGACCCGCATCAAGACCTGTGTTGAATACCAAACGGTACGCGCCATGGAATTCATGATCGGCAATGCCTTGGGCGACCGAAACGATATGAGCCAGCTCGGCCGGATCTGCGGCAGCAAGTTCAGCAACGTTGGCATAATGCTTCTTCGGCACTACCAGCACATGCACTTTGGCTTTGGGATCGATGTCGTTGAATGCGTAGGTCGTCTCGTCCTCGTACACCTTGCTGCTGGGAATCTGCCCTGCGATGATCTTGCAGAACAGGCAATCGTCGGATTCGCTCATCATGCTCCTTGGTTTACTGTGTTGCTATGCACCAGCTTAGCGCGGGGACGTTACTCTGCATTGCATGAATCGGCTTTCAGCCAATACAGCGTCCGCAGAGGCATTCGCCGCTACTCATACCGGCCAAGCGCGCGTGACAGCAGCGAAAGGGCCACGGGCCCTGCAGTGGCTGCCCTGAGAATATTGCTGCCCAACACGCAGCTCACCGCCCCGGCCTTGGTGAAGTCAGCCACTTCCTGTTCGCTGATGCCACCTTCCGGACCGACCACCACGCTTACCGTGCGCGGCTTGCCGTCCGACAACGTACGTTCCACCAGCTGTGCGACTTTGGCCTCCACACCAGTCCAGGTATCGGTGGCATCCTGATGCAGCACGATGACCAAGTCACCGTGCACGCATGCCCTGCGGCATATCGCTACGACCTCTTTGCTGTTTGCACATGCTTCCAGCTGCGGCTTGTACGCGCGCCTCGCCTGCTCGGTAGCGGCGTCCAGCACCGCGTTCCACTTCTTATCCGTGCGCCCGGCCTTCCATTTGGCGATGGATCGATCCGCCTGCCATGGCACCACTTGGTCGACGCCGATTTGCGTGGCCATATCAACGGCCTGTTCATCATGCCCGGTCTTTGCCAACGCCTGAATCAATGCAAGACGTGTCAACGGTTCAGGCTCACGGCCAACGGTGACCACTTCGGCAAGACCCGCTTCAGGATCCGCCATCACGGCGTGGATACGCAGTCCCCTACCATCGGAGAGCTGGAGGCTGTCTCCCGCCTTAAGCCTCATGGCCTGCACGGCATGGCGTTTGATATGGGCGGGGAGGGTCAGTTTCCACCCGGTATGCAGCTCGTCACTGTTCACCGGTACGTCATCGACCTGCGGGTTGAAGAGAAAAAGGGCATCGGTCATGGTTTCTAGGCTACACGCGACACGCGCGGCACACACCCGAATTGCATACCTGTGATTTGATGCTAAGCTTATCTCTCGTTGTCTCAACGACACCTGCCCGGGTGGCGGAATGGTAGACGCGCTAGCTTGAGGTGCTAGTGCCTATTTTTAACGGGCGTACGGGTTCAAGTCCCGTCTCGGGCACAGATAAACCCCTTGCATTGCAAGGGGTTTTTCGTTATCTGCTCACACGAAAGGCCACCATGCAGTTCATCACGTTGGATACCGTTGACGATCCGCGCGTTGAGGCATATGTGAGCCTCACCGAAATGCAGCTGCGTAATCGGCTCGAGCCCGCCAAAGGCGTGTTCATCGCCGAATCCCCCAAGGTCATTGACCGTGCTCTGGCAGCCGGCCGTGAGCCGCTCTCTTTGTTGGTCGAAGAACCTTGGTTGGAAGGCATGACGGAGACTTTCGACTTCATCGATGACCGCTGGGGTGCCGATATCCCCGTCTATGTGGCCTCTCCCGAACAGCTCAAACGACTGACCGGCTACCGTTTGCATCGTGGAGCTCTGTGCGCCATGCGCCGCTGGCCGCTACCCTCCGTGGCCGAGGTCTGTAAGGATGCTCGTCGCGTAGCTGTGATGGAGAATATTGTGGATCACACCAATGTGGGTGCGCTGATGCGTTCCGCGGCCGCGCTCGATGTGGATGCCGTGCTGGTCACGCCCTCTTGCGGTGATCCGCTCTACCGCCGCGCCGCCCGCGTATCGATGGGCACGGTATTTCAGATTCCTTGGACCCGTATCACCGGACGCAATGAAGACGGCACCGAGAACAAACATTACTGGCCATTCCAAGGCATCGACGAATTGAAGTCGCTGGGCTTCACCACTGTGGCGATGGCACTTGAGGATCGCTCGATCTCGCTGGACGAACTGACCAGACGCCTGCACGCCCCGGCCGAAGATCCGACGCATATCGAAAAACTGGCATTGATTTTCGGCACCGAAGGCGATGGGCTGTCCCACCACACCATCGCTCGCGCCGACCTGACCGTTAAGATTCCCATGAGCCATGGAGTCGACAGTCTCAACGTAGCCGCATCCAGCGCAGTGGCATTCTATGCCACGAGGTAGCTTTCTTCATTTTTTATCGGCTCGATTCGCCAAACCACCAGCAAATCCCATAACTGTTCATCGCAAGTTCACGGCACGCGGGAGCGAAAGCCTTGCGTGTTCGATTTTTTCTGCAATTATTAACTATGTAGACCGAATGCAATGAAGCATCCGGCAAGCAGTGCGGTGTCAAAAGACGCTCGGTAACAGAGAGGACAGTTACGATGGCCAAGAATCCTAAGATTCTGTCGATAGTGCTTGCAGGCGGCGAGGGGACCCGTCTGATGCCGTTAACCCGCGATCGCGCGAAGCCCGCCGTTCCTTTCGGCGGCGTATATCGTTTGATCGACTTCCCGTTGAGCAATCTGGTTAATTCCGGATACCGTCAGGTCGTGGTGCTCACCCAGTACAAGTCTCATTCGCTTGACCGCCATATCTCCCAGGTTTGGCGTTTCTCGCCGTTGCTTGGCTCCTACGTCTCTCCTGTGCCCGCTCAGCAGCGTCTCGGTAAGCATTGGTATCTCGGCTCCGCCGATGCCATCTACCAGACCATCAACATCATCGAGGATGTCCAGCCGGACATCGTGGTGATCGTGGGCGCCGATCACGTGTACCGCATGGACTTCGAGCAGATGGTGCAGCAGCACATCGAGTCCGGTGCCGAGTTCACGGTGGCCGGTATCCGCCAGCCCATCGAGGAATCGAACCAGTTCGGCGTGATCGAGGTCGACCCGGACCACCCGAGCATGATCAAGAACTTCCAGGAGAAGCCAGCCACCACCACGGGACTGCCGGACAACCCCAACCAGATTCTGGCTTCCATGGGCAACTACGTTGCCAACACCAAGGCCCTGTTTGAGGCATTGGCGCTCGATGAGAAGGCTCCCGATACCAAGCACGACATGGGCGGCGATATTGCGCCATACTTCGCTTCCCGTAACGAAGCCGGTGTCTATGACTTCAACTCGAACGAGATTCCGGGCTCCACCGCCACCGATCACGCCTACTGGCGCGATGTGGGTACTATCAAGCAGTTCTACGATGCGCACATGGATTTGATTGCCTATGTGCCTGAGTTCAACCTGTACAACCAGGATTGGCCGATTTACACGATGTCCGGCAACCTGCCGCCGGCCAAGTTCGTTCATGCCGGTCGTGACCGCCTGGGCCACGCCACCGACTCGATCGTCTCCCCCGGTGTGATTGTCTCCGGCGGTGAAGTGCACCACTCCGTGCTCTCCCCCAACGTGCACATTCATTCCTGGGCCCAGATTGTTGACTCCGTGCTGTTCGACGGCGTGGTCATCAACCGTCGTGCCCGCGTATACAAGGCGATTCTCGACAAGAACGTGGTGCTCACCGAGAACTCCACCGTCGGCATCGATACCGAGCACGATCTGGCCCGTGGTTTCACGGTCACGCCGGACGGCATCACGGTCGTGCCGAAGAACACCATTGTCGATGACTGATTGACGGTCTAGGTATGGAAAAGCCCCGCATAATGCGGGGCTTTTCTCGTATTGGTAGTCGACTCCCCTCAGTCAGCTTCGCTGACAGCCCCCCTCAAGGGGGGGCAGAACTATCAAACTCAGTACTTCGGCATGTTTTCGAAGTTGAAGCCGAGCGCGGCAAGCTGATCGCGGCCTTCGGGAGTAATACGCTCCATGGTCCAACGCGGATCCCACGTCCAGTCGATACGGAACTCCTCAACCAGACCAGCCAGCGTGGAAGCGCATTCGTCCTCGATGAGATCGGTCAGCGGGCAAGCCGGTGTGGTCAGCGTCATCGTGATGATGGCACGGCCAAGCTCGTCGATTTCAATGCCGTAGACCAAGCCCAGATCGATTACATCAATGCCCAGTTCCGGGTCGATGACCTGATGCAGCGCCTCGCGCACATCCTCGGCAGTGGCGCGGCCGATGTCATCAATCGCTTTAATCGGAATGTCGCTGCCATCGGACTCGTCATCCTGGCAGCCGCACTTGCCGTGATGATTGCCGCAGGCACAGGTATCGTCATCTGATGTGCGCTCAACCGGGCGACCATTGGGGAAGCCTTTAGCCAAAGCCGGATTAGCCATTACGCGGCGCGCTGCCTCTTCGTCTTGCAGTACGCCATTGACAGCGTCGAAGACGGAAGGCTGCGGTTCGGGAACCAGATTATCGTTGGTCATTGTTTCCTCAGTTCTTGGCGGCTAGGGCCTTGGCAATGGAATCCTTGAGCCCTTCCCAGCCTAGCAGGGCACATTTGATACGCATAGGGTATTTTGATACACCTTGGAACACCACGGCATCGCCGAGCTTGTCGTCCAATGCATCATCGTCCAGACCGGCACCACGTGATTCCATCAGCTTATGGAAGGTCTGTTCCAAATCCATGGCCTCGTCCACGGTTTTACCGTCGACCAAATCGACCATCACGGACAGACTGGCTTGTGAGATGGAGCAGCCATGGCCGTCCCAGACCAATCGCTTGATGGTGTACGGCTCGTCGTCGGAAACCTCAACATGGATGGTTGCCTCATCGCCGCAGGTGGGGTTGAACTGGTGCGATTCGCCGGGCGTGCAGTACTCGTGGCTGGCGCGAACCGTAATATTCGCCGCTGCCTCACCGGACTGCTCGGATGCGGCGTCAGGTGCAAAGGACTCTCTGCCGTGCGGATGTTTGGATGCCTCGAGGATGACCTCCTGGTACATCTGCTCGAGGTCGTCGCCACTCATGCCAAAATCATTCATGTTCTCTCGTTTTACTCCACTCCGAAGAACTTGCGGATGCCCTTGGCCGTTTCGACCAACGCTTGCGCGTCCTCAACCGAATCGTAAACACCGGACGAGGCACGATTAGAAGCATACAGTCCAAAGTGACGATGTACTGGCTGTGCACAATGGTGGCCAACACGAATCGCAATACCCTGGGCGTCAATGAACTGTCCCACGTCATGCGGATGCACGCCTGCCACGTCAAAGGCCACGGTGCCGATGCGGTCCACGTTCTCGCGCGGACCAAGAATACGGATGCCCTCGATGTCACCAAGCTTCAGCAGCTCGGCCGCGATGGTCTTTTCATGGGCTTCGATGTTCTCCAGCCCGATGTTCATCATCCATTCAGCGGCGACGCCTGCGGCCACCACCTGGGCGACCGGCTGGGTGCCGGCCTCGAAACGGGCGGGAGGAGCCATGTACTGAGCCTCATGGTCCATGTAGGCGAGCTCGACCATGGAGCCACCGAAGTTGGCCGGAGGCAGCGCTTCAAGCAGCTCACGCTTGCCGTACAGGAAGCCCACGCCGGTCGGGCCATACATCTTGTGTGCGCTCCAAGCGGCGAAGTCCACATCAAGAGCATGGAAATCGACCTTGAGATGCGGCACTGACTGGCAGGCATCCAGAATAAAGATCGAGCCGACCTCGTGCGCACGCTTGATAATCGGAGCGATATTGGTGATGGCACCCGTGGTGTTACCCACATGGGTGACGGCCACGACCTTGGTCCGTTCGGTAATGACCTCATCGAGATTGTCCGTGCGCACACGGCCATTCTCAGTCAGGTCAATCCACTTGAAGGTGGCACCGGTGCGGTAGGCCAGCTCCTGGAATGGCAGCAGCACCGAATGATGTTCCGCCTTGGATACGACGATCTCGTCGCCTGGCTGCAAGGCAAAACGCTTGGCGGCTGCTCCCCCACGGCCCAGCGAAGCGTTGCCGAAGGCAGTGGCCAGCAGGTTCAGGCCGGCCGTGGCACCTCCGGTGACGACGACCTCTTCCTCACCTTCGGCCGTATTCGCGCCAACGAGTTTGGCTACCTTGGCGCGGGCCTCCTCAAAGGCCACAGTGCTGCGTGCGGCAAGCTCATGAGCCCCGCGGTGCACGCCGGCGTTAATCGTACGATAAAAATTCGCTTCGGCATCAATCACCGCATTCGGCTTCTGCGAGGTGGCCGCAGAATCCAAATACACCAACGGATGCCCATGAATCTCCTGATCCAGAATCGGGAACTGTGCCCGAATCTCCTTAAAATCAACCATTTTTTCCCCTCCGATGTTTCCAATTCCTACGAGATATAGCTTTTCCTACAGGTAACGTTGGGCCGGGATGTTCTGTTCCCGGGCGTAAAGCATGGCCCGAGCAGCCTGGAGCGGTCCCGGGAACAGAACATCACGGCCCAACGCGTCAGCTACATGAATCGGTCAAAATCAGGCCAGTGCGGACTCGGAGTCGGCGCCTTCGGGCAGGTACTGGTCGTAGCCGTTCTCTTCGAGCTCATCAGCCAGCTCGGGGCCGCCGGTCTTGACGAAGTGGCCGTCGGCGAACACGTGCACGATGTCCGGCTTGATGTACTTCAGGATACGGGTGTAGTGCGTGACCATAAGGATGCCGAACTGGTTGGCTTCCTTGGCGCGGTTCACACCTTCGGAGACGATACGCAGAGCATCCACGTCCAGACCGGAGTCGGTTTCGTCGAGGATGGCGAACTTCGGCTTCAAGAGTTCAAGCTGGAGGACTTCGGCGCGTTTCTTCTCACCGCCGGAGAAGCCTTCGTTCACGGAACGGGAGGCGAACTTCGGGTCCATCTTGAGTCGCTTCATGGCCGCAGACAAATCCTTGGCCCACTGGCGGATACCGGGGGCTTCGCCGTCGATTTCGGTCTTGGCGGTGCGCAGGAAGTTGGTCATGGAGACACCCGGCACTTCGACCGGGTACTGCATGGCAAGGAACAAACCGGCCTTGGCGCGCTCATCGGGGGTCATCTTGAGGATGTCCTGGCCATCAAGGAGGGCCTCGCCGGAGTCGACCACATACTTGGGGTGACCGGCCAGCGTGTAAGCGAGGGTGGACTTGCCGGAGCCGTTGGGACCCATGATGGCGTGAGTTTCGCCGGAGTGAACGGTCAGGTTGGCGCCCTTGAGGATCGGCTTGATGCCTTCCTTGGTTTCGACGTGGACGTGCAGGTCCTTGATTTCGAGTGTTGACATTGTTGTGCTCCTAAAAAATGCTGTTCTTACTTGTCTTCGAGGACCTGAGCCATGGCATCGTTCTCGCCACGTGCCAGTCGTCGGTCAATCACGGTCATCAGATGTTCGGAGATGGCCGGGATGCCGATCTCTTCAACAAGTTCACCAAAGAAGCCGCGCACCACAAGCTTGCGGGCATCGGTTTCGGGAATGCCGCGGGATTCGAGGTAGAACAGCTCCTCGTCGTCGAAGCGTCCCACCGAAGAGGCATGGCCGGCACCGATGATGTTGCCGTTCTCGATTTCGAGGTTCGGTTCGGAATCGGCGATGGCACCCGGAGTCAGCACCAGGTTACGGTTGAGCTCGTACGAGTCGGTGCCGGGTGCGGTCGGCTGGATGAGCGCATTGCCCACCCAGGTGGAGTGTGCGCCCTTGCCGTCAAGCGCGCCCTTGTAGACCACGCGGGACTTGCAGTCGGGGTGATTGTGCACCACCATCGTGCGGTGCTCGATGTGCTCGCCGGGATCGACAAAGTAGATGCCGAGCATGTTGAGGTCGCCCTGTTCGCCACCGAAGTCCTGATCCATACGGATGCGCACGATATCGCCGCCCAGGGTCACGACCGAGTGACGCAGGGATGCGCCTTTGCCTACGTGGATACGATGGTTGCCCACATGCTTGGCGGTTTTGGCCCATTCCTGAATGAACGTGGTGGAAACATGCGAGTCCTTGCCGGTGGTGATTTCCACACCTTCGGCCAGGCGTGCGTCGCCGTCGTGTTCCACGACGACGTCCGCATGGGCTTTGTCGGCAGCGGCGATCACCAGATGGAAGGCATCGAGATCGGCTCCTGCGCCGTGCACCTTGACCAGCACAGGCTGAGTAATCTCGCCGGTGAGCTCAAGAATGGTGGCGGTGGCGCCGGACTCCCACTCGACCGCAGAGACGCGGTCATTCGGCTTGGAGACAGTACCGGACAGGCCTTCGCCCATCTTGACCTGGGTAAGCTTGATACCTTCGGCGAGTGGTGAGCCGTCGATCATCGAGACTTCGATCTGCGTTTCGCCGGAGGGTTTGAACACGGTGAAGAATTCGTTGATGCGCTCAATCGGCGTGTAACGCCATTCGTCCTGTTTGCGGTTCGGTTCGGGGTAATCACTGGCGTTGAAGGAACGTACGGCATGATCCACGGAAGACGGCATGGCGGCCGGAACCGCGTACGGGTCGTTGGGGTCGGCGACCGGAATCTGGATTTCCTTGACGGGTGCTGTGTTATCGGTCATTGGAATCAGCCCACCGATCCTTCCATCTGAAGTTCCACAAGTCTGTTGAGTTCGAGCGCGTATTCCATAGGCAGCTCACGGCTGATCGGCTCAACGAAGCCGCGCACAATCATGCCTCGCGCCTCCTCTTCGGTGAGTCCTCGGCTCATCAGGTAGAAGAGCTGGTCTTCGGAAATCTTGGAGACGGTGGCTTCGTGGGCCATCGAGACGTCGTCTTCACGCACGTCGACATGCGGGTAGGTGTCGGAGCGGGAGAAGTCATCGACCAGAAGAGCATCGCACACGGTCGAGTTGGAGGAGCCATAGGCGCCCTTGACGATTTTGACGAGGCCGCGGTAGGCGGAACGTCCGCCACCACGGGAGATGGACTTGGCCACGATGGTGGAGCTGGTGTGAGGAGCCAGATGAATCATCTTGGCACCGGTGTCCTGATACTGGCCCTTGCCGGCGAAGCCAAGGGACATAGTGGATGCCTTGGCATACGGCTCGGCGAGAATGCAAGCCGGGTACTTCATGGTGGCCTTGGATCCGATGTTGCCATCGACCCATTCCATGGTGCCGCCCTCGCGCACGTAGGCGCGCTGGGTGACCAGGTTGTACACGTTGTTCGACCAGTTCTGCACGGTGGTGTAGCGCACGCGAGCGTGCTTCTCGACAATGATCTCCACGATGGCGGCGTGCAGTGAATCCTCGGACCAAATCGGAGCGGTGCAGCCTTCCACGTAGTGCACGTAGGAGCCTTCGTCGGCAATGATCAGCGTACGTTCGAACTGACCCATGGCCGGGGTGTTGATGCGGAAGTAGGCCTGCAGCGGGATGTCCACATGCACGCCCTTCGGCACATACACGAACGAGCCACCGGACCATGCAGCAGTGTTCAACGCACCGAATTTGTTGTCTTCCGGAGGTACCACGGTGCCGAAATACTTCTTGACGAGTTCGGGGTATTCACGCACTGCGGTATCGGTGTCGACGAAGATTACGCCCTGCTTTTTCAGGTCCTCGCGAATCGAGTTGTAAATCACCTCGGATTCGTACTGGGCAGCGACGCCGGAGACCAGACGGTTCTTCTCGGCTTCGGGGATGCCGAGTCGGTCGTAGGTGGAACGAATGTCATCGGGCAGGTCGTCCCAGCTTTTAGCCTGCTTCTCAATCGGCTTGACGTAATACTTGAAATCATCGGCATTGAAACCAGACAAATCCACACCCCAATCGGGCATGGGCTTGTCGAGGAACGCCTTGAAACCGCGCAGACGCATGTCGAGCATCCATTGCGGCTCGCCCTTGTCGGCGCTGATGGCGCGCACGACGTTTTCGTCTATGCCTCGTTTTGCGGCTTCGCCGGCGGCGTCGGAATCATGCCAGCCGTAGCTGTAATCGCCGAACTGGCTGATGATCTCGTCATCCTGCTTGATCTTGTCCTCGTTGACGCGGGTGCGATCGGCCACATACTGGCTCATCTCCACGTCAGCGGCGGCGTTTGGTGCTGTGTTTTCGGTCACCATCCTGCCTTCCTTGTTTCACACATAGTCCTACGTAAACCTAACAGAACCCAAGCTGAAACACTACCAACCCGACTGAATATTGGCTGTGCGCATACGTGATGTATCGCACACGTGCACAGCTATGGCAAGAGCCCGTCCGCAGACGGGCTCCGAAGTCGATTCATATGCGATTGTACGGCTACAGCTGCACGTGCACAGTAGTGCCGTTCAGGCACCAGTCATAGAACCAGTCGGACACATCCCAACCGATGCCCACGCAACCGTGGGAGATGTTGTTCATGTTGGCGATGGTGGCGTCGCTGGTGAAGCTCGACTTGGCGATACGGTGAATGGCGCAACCATCCTTGGAGAAGTAGTTGACGTCACCCACACCCTTGACGCTCCAGTGACTGACCGAGCCGTCGGACAGGGTCACGTTGCCACTCATGTCCTGTGTGGGGTACTTGAGCCAGACCTTGAAGTCGCCGGTCGGCGTGCACAGGTCACCCTGGCATACACCGGTGGTGCGGTTGTTGTCCTGGCCCACGGAAGCATGGAAAGTCTTGATCTCCTGATCATTCTCGTACACGTGTACCAAACGATCAGAGAGGTCTACGACCACATGCCGCTTGGTGGCCTTGGTCTGCATCGGGTCAACCGTACCGTCAAGAGTGACTGCCCCATTGCCCTTGGCCAGCGCTTCGACGGCCTGCTGTCCAACGTTCGAGTCGGTGCCATCGGTAAGGGTGACTCCGTCATGACCTTCCTTGATGACCTGCAATTCGTCGCCGTCATTGTTGACGATAACTTCGCGGTCCTCATGATCGGTCTTCAGATTGGCCTTGATGGCGTCGTTGTAATACTGCTGCAGCTTGCCAGCGTCGAACACCACATAACCGTTTCGGGTCTGGCCATCGGTCAGCTTCGCGTTCTCGTTCGCGTTTATGCTCATAGCCGCGGCAAGTGCGGGTGCGTTGATGGCGGCAATCTGATGATCTTGAACCTTGATGGCCACAGGGTTCTGCAGCAAGGTGTCCAGTGTGGACTTTGCCTGGGTGGCGATATCGTCCGTCACCACCGGATCGGTGGCTTTCAGGCTGACGCTGACGGTCTTCGGCTCATACGAACCAAGAGACTGCACCGACTTTACTGCTGCATCAGCCACGGGAGCGACATCCGCACCCTCACCTTGGGCACCGGCAACAACATCGAAACCGGTCTGGTCACCGTTCAATTGCACAGCTGCATCTACCGGCTTGACTTCGTTGACGCCGAGCTTCTGGTTGAGCGTATCGGAGACTGCGGCACCAGCATTGGCCGGAGCGGTGGTCACGTCCTTCTTCACCCAGAATGCGTAACGCTGCCAGAAAGCGTCGCCGCGCTTGGCGTTCACCACTTCGGATGCAAGGGCACCCGAGTCGACGCTGAGACCCAGATCCTTGAATGAAATCTTGGCGGTCTTGCCGTCATACGATACCGGAACAGTGGTGTTGTTCACCGTGTCATCAATGGTGGCAGCGATTTGGGACTGGCTGCGCCCCATCATGGGGTTGCCCCACAGAGTCGTTCCCGGCAAGGCGTGGGACTGGAAGAACCAGAAGCCTCCGCCCAAGCCGGCACCCAGCACTACGACAACACCCAATACAATCCAAGGCCATACGTGACGCTTGCGGTGCTTGACCTTCACGGCGTCGCCATCATCAATCGACTGATCCATAGGCTGAGCTACATCGAACGGGGTGAATACCGCTGTTGCTTCAGCATCGCTGAAGCTCCCCGCAATGTTCGGCTGCGATCCGCCCACAGGCTGTTCATAATTATCGGTCATATGAACTGTTACACATTCTCTCGTTTACTGGTTATATGTGGCATTATGCACTTGAGGCCATTATGCATCATGGCCATGAATTCCAAGTGATTCATGGCCATGGTTTGTCATAGGCTGGCGCGATTTACATCACGTTGATATTGCCGTCAATAGTCTGGGTTCAGCCGCGAGCTTCCTGGTGCCCCAGCGAAGCCTTGACCAGACCGGCGAACAGCGGGTGCGGCTTGGTTGGGCGGGACTTGAACTCCGGGTGGGCCTGGGTGGCCACGTAGAACGGGTGCACATCCTGCGGCAGCTCAACGAACTCGGTGAGTTCGCCGTCCGGGCTCTGACCGGAAATGCGCAGTCCGCCCTCACGCAGGCGATTCTTGTAGGCCACGTTGACTTCGTAACGGTGGCGGTGACGCTCGGTGACATGCGTGGTGCCGTACAGCTCAGCAACCAGCGAGCCTTCTTCGAGGTCAGCTGGGTAGGAGCCGAGACGCATGGTATGGCCCATGTCGCCCTTGCCGGCCACGATGTCCTTCTGCTCTTCCATGGTGGCGATCACCGGGTTGGCGCAATCGGGCTCGAACTCGGTGGAGTTCGCGTCCTCGATGCCCAGCACATGGCGGGAGTACTCGATGACCATGGACTGCAGGCCCAAGCACAGGCCGAGGGCGGGCAGCTTGTTCTCGCGGGCGAACTTCAGCGCACCGATCTTGCCTTCGATTCCGCGGATGCCGAAGCCTCCGGGGATTACGATGCCATCGATGTTGTCGAGTGCGGCGGCAGCACCTTCCTCGGTTTCGCAACGATCGGCCGCAACCCACTTGACGTTGACCTTGGCCCAGTTGGCGAAGCCGCCGGCCTTGATGGCCTCGGTGACGGACAGATAGGCGTCCGGCAGGTCGATGTACTTGCCGACGATGGCAATATTGACTTCATGCTTGGGGTGGTGCACACGCTCCAGCAGGTCGGCCCATTCGTCCCAATCGACGTCATGGAACGGCAGACCCAGCTCACGCACCACATAGGCGTCGAGGCCCTCCTCGAACAGGATCTTCGGCACGTCGTAGATGCTCGGCGCGTCCACGCAATTGACCACGCCTTCCGCATCGACATCGCACATCAGGCTAATCTTGTCCTTGATGGACTGGTTGAGCGGGCGGTCGGAGCGAAGCACCAAGGCATCCGGGGAGATGCCAAGCTGACGAAGCATCATCACGGAATGCTGGGTGGGCTTGGTCTTGAGCTCGTGTGCGGCGGAGATGTACGGCACCAGGGAGACATGCACGAACATGCAGTTCTCGGCACCGAGATCACGGCGAACCTCGCGGGCGGCCTCGAGGAACGGCTGGGATTCGATATCGCCGACGGTACCGCCGATTTCGGTGATGATCACATCGACATCATCGGAAGCCTGGGCGCGCATGCGGGACTTGATCTCGTTGGTGATGTGCGGGATGACCTGCACGCACTGACCGAGGTATTCGCCGGCGCGCTCCTTACGCAGCACTTCCTGATAGATCTGACCAGTGGTGACGTTGGCCTTCTGGGAGAGGAAAACGTCAAGGAAACGCTCGTAGTGGCCGATGTCGAGATCGGTCTCGGCGCCATCTTCGGTCACGTAGACTTCACCGTGCTGGAACGGGTTCATGGTGCCCGGATCGACGTTGATGTACGGGTCAAGCTTCTGCTGGAGCACCTTGATACCACGGCTGCGCAGCAAACGACCCAGAGACGAGGCAGTCAGACCCTTACCGAGAGAGGAAACAACGCCGCCGGTGACGAAAATATGCTTGGTGACGTGTTCTTGAGAATTACCATGTGTTCTTCTAACCATGGAATTTCACTCTATCATCCGCGTATGACCCGGCGTGTTACCGACATACGGTTTCGTTGAATCCATTTGCCGCCGCATCCACCGCGGCGGCAAAGCCTTTCCATAAGGATATATCGCGACTATTCGGACAGCAGATGGGCTACGGCGTCGAGGGCGAGCTTGTAGCCGTAGAAGCCCATGCCGGTGATGGTGCCGGTGGCGACAGGGCTGATGACCGAACGTTTGCGGAATTCGTCGCGGGCGGACGGGTTGGAAATGTGGACCTCCATCAGCGGCAGATTTTCGTCAATGACCATGTGGGCAGCGTCGGCGAGAGCGTAGCTGTAGTGGGTAAAGGCCGCAGGGTTCATGACCACAGGGGTCTTTTCGTCGGCGGCCTGATGCATCCAATGCACCATTTCGGCTTCGTCGTCAGTTTGACGCACTTCGACTTCGAGACCAAGCTCCTTGCCCCACTGGGTGCAGAGTTCACGCAAAGTGTCGAGATCCTGACGGCCGTAGACGTCTGGTTGACGGACGCCCAAACGACCGAGGTTCGGGCCGTTGACGACGATTACTTTGATCATGTTTTGCTCCTTCGTCAGGTTCCCCTCAGTCAGCTTCGCTAACAGCTCCCCTCAGGGAGGGGAGCCAAGGTCTTCTCTGGTTCCCCTCCCTGAGGGGAGCTGGCTCGCGTAGCGAGACTGAGGGGAGCCAGGAGCGGACGGTTGCTCAGATTTATTGCTGGATACGGCGGAAGGCTTCTTCCACGGCATCGGCGGGCGGGTTATCGAGATGAACCACGTGGCCAATTGAGTCGAGTACCACGAAGCGCAGCTCGTTGCCGCGGGCCTTCTTGTCGCGGTGCATCAAAGCGAGCACGTCATCGAACAAGCCACCGTTCCATGAAGTCGGCAGGCCCAGCGAAGTGAGCAGCGAACGATGGTAATCAACCAGATCCTGATCGATGTGACCGGTCAGATGCGCCAGTTCAGCGGCATACACCATGCCGACTGCCACGGCATTGCCGTGCCTCCAGCGGAAGTGCTCCAGCTGTTCAATGGCATGGGCCAGTGTGTGACCATAGTTGAGGAACTCACGCAGGCCTTTCTCCTTGAGATCGGAGGAGACATGGTATGCCTTGACCGTTACTGTGCGCTCGATAAGTTCGGCGACCACATCTTCCATCGGCGAGCCAAGGAATGTGGAGCCGTCGAAAGCGCGCAGTTGCGCGGCATGTCGTTCAAGAACCGTCAGGATTTCGGGGTCGCGGATGAAACCGGACTTAGCGACCTCTCCGAGACCTTCGATGAAGATGTCGTTGGGCAAGGTGGCCAGAACGTTCATATCGGCCAGCACGCCGGCTGGCGTATAGAAGGATCCGACAAGGTTCTTGCCTTGCGGGGTGTTGATACCAGTCTTACCACCGGTGGAGGCGTCGACCATGGCCAGCAGGGAGGTCGGGCAGTTTACATAGCGTACGCCACGCATCCACGTAGCAGCCACAAAGCCCGCCAGATCGGTGGCGGCACCGCCGCCCAACCCCACCACGGCATCGGAGCGAGTAAAACCTTCGTTGCCGAGGCGTTCCCAAATGCGATTGGCCACAGTGATGGTCTTACCGGGTTCGGCGTCCGGAATCACGATGTCGGATACCTCATAGCCGCCTTGCCGCAGCAGTGCGCGAGCACGGTCGGAGTGCCGCTGCACCGGCTGAGTGTGAATCAATGCGATACGGACCGGCTTGGAACCCAAAACATCGACCAGACGGTTCATCGCGCCTTCGCCGATGACCACGTCATAAGGTTCAATGGCGGCACCATCGATATGCACCGTTCGTTGGGAAACCATATCTATCACCTTCTTGGCTGCTCCCTGCGGGGTAAGTCCGCGGGTATGCACATGAACATTGGCCACGTTGCGGAACACGGGATCGCGTTCCTTGAAGAGCTTCTTCCAGCGGGCATTGGCGTCACCATTGAGCATGGGACGTCCGCCGCCACGATTGGCGCGTTCCATCGCCTCTTTCGGGTCGGCATCGAGATACACCACGCAACCGCCCTGGGCGATATAGTCCACCAGTGCTTCCTGTGTGGAAGGCGTCATGGGCGCTCCCCCACCAAGCGAGAAAATGCCGTCAAAATCCTCAAGGAAATCAGCGATGAGATCGGCCTCAACCTCGCGGAAGGCGGGCTCGCCATGCTTATCGAAATAGGCGGGAATTTTCATGCCCACCTCGTGCTCGATTTCCACATCGGCATCGGCGAATGGCAGCCGCAGCATGTGCGCCACTTCCTTGCCGACACGGGTTTTGCCGGCACCCATCATGCCGATGATTACGGCGTGGGGACGTGCTGTCATAGCGTATGAACCTTCTTGATCGTGTTCCGGCGACTCAGCGCATGTGCTCGGGCCATGAAGCGAGGTACGCCTCAAGGTTGCGGTGAGTCTCCTCCACGCTGTCGCCACCGAACTTCTCCAATGCATACTTGGCGAGCGTCAGGCGCACCATGGCTTCGGCCACCACGGAGGCGGCGGGCACTGCAGTGCTGTCGGAACGCTGGTTGATGGCCGCGGCAGATTCACCGGTCAGCACATCGACGGTACGCAGAGCCTTCGGAATGGAGGGAATCGGCTTCATGGCGCCACGTACGCGAATCACCTGGCCGTTGGACATGCCGCCCTCGATGCCACCTGCACGGTTGGAGAGTCGGTCGATGCGGCCGTCCGCGTTGACCACGATCTCATCGTGAGCCTGGGAACCGGGGCGAGCCGCTTCAAGGAAGCCATCGCCAATTTCCACGCCCTTGAATGCCTGGATTCCCATGATTGCCGAGGCCAGCGCCGCGTCCAAACGGCGGTCGGATTCCACGTAGGTGCCGATGCCTGCGGGCACACCATAGGCAAGTACTTCAATGACACCGCCCAACGTATCGGCAGCCTTCTTGGCCTCGTCAATGCGCTCTATAATGCGAGACTCGGCTCCCTTGTCCAAGGTACGAACGGGAGAAGCGTCAAGGGCTTCCAAGTCATCCGGAGTGGGCAGCGGCAGGTCGGGGTTGGTCTGCACGCCGCCGAGCGCCACCACATGAGCCACGGTACGAATGCCGAATGCCTGCTCAAGGAACTGCTTGGCGACTTCACCCAGAGCCACGCGGGAGGCGGTCTCGCGGGCGCTGGAACGCTCGAGCACAGGACGGGCGTCGTCGAAGCCATACTTGCGCATGCCGGTCAAATCGGCATGGCCCGGACGCGGACGGCTCAGCGGCGCATTGCGACCTTCACGCGGCAAATCGTGGTCGAGGGCATCGGCGCTCATTACTTCGGTCCACTTGGGCCATTCGGTGTTGGCGATTTCGATGGCCACCGGAGAGCCGAGCGTCAACCCATGACGTACGCCAGTGAGCAGTCGCACCTGATCCTGTTCGAACTTCATACGGGCGCCACGACCATAGCCGAGCCTACGGCGGGCCAGCGCGGAGACGATGTCGTTGGTACTGATGCGAATGCCGGCCGGCAGCCCCTCGATCATGGCCACCAAGGCCTCTCCATGCGACTCCCCTGCTGTCTGCCAGCGCAACATAGCATCCCTCGTTTCGTATGTTCAGTAACTAGGGGTTAATGTTAAGCCATGCCATACCTGTTCACCTTGCCCGGTCTGCTATGTGGGCTTGCACTGT
Source organism: Bifidobacterium breve DSM 20213 = JCM 1192 (assembly GCF_001025175.1). NCBI lineage: Bacteria > Bacillati > Actinomycetota > Actinomycetes > Bifidobacteriales > Bifidobacteriaceae > Bifidobacterium > Bifidobacterium breve. The sequence goes on along the minus strand of NZ_AP012324.1, from coordinate 1,033,867 downwards.
CCATTGAAGATGTGCGGTGCAGGCGGGTGCCGATTGCATGGGTCGCGGTAGGTGCGTTGCTGCAGCTGGCCGCGGATTTCGCCTATGGCGTGGTGGCAAACGATTTGTTCGTGCTGTTACAGGCACTGCTGTTTACCGTGTTGTGCTGCTTGGTTCAGTTTGCATTGGCGCTCATTGTGCCCAAATCACTGGGATTCGGTGACGTGACCGCATTGGTTCCTATGGGGTTGTCCGTCGGCTTATTCGGACTGCTGCCTGTGGTGGTGTGGTGGCTGGCCATGGGTATGTGCGGTATCGCGTGGATCGCGTGGTGGACGAGGTTCGACCCGCAACGCAAATCACCGGCGTATGCGGGCAAAGTGCCGTATGCACCGGTGATATTGGTGGGAGCCGCTGTAGCGATTGTTGTTGGGGTTGTCTTGTAAGTTCTCTCCCCCACCCGCTTCGCGGGAGCCCTCATCAGAGGGGGGGCTACAAGAACGGGCCACCTGCCGTTTTCTCCACTAGAGGGACTAGCAGGGATGGACTACTGCCCGTTTGCAGCCTGCCACTGGCGCAGCTCTGCAACGTTCTGATTGTGTTCGTCGGCAGTGGCGGCAAACTTGGTTTCGCCGGTGTTGAGATTCACTGTGCAGAAGTACAGCCAGTCACCCGGTTCGGGGTTCAGCGCAGCCGAAATAGCGTTGTCGCCAGGATTGCTAATCGGAGTGGGAGGCAATCCGGCAATCTGATATGTGTTATACGGGTTGGAGGCATCCTGCGTCATAGCAGTAGTGACTTCTGCCGACTTCACATTATTGCCATAGGCCACCGTAGAGTCCATGCCCAAGGCCATGCCCTGATCGAGACGATTCTCAATGACACGTGTCACCTTGGCGTAGTAGTCGGATTTATTGACCTCGGCCTCAGCGATGGATGCAATGATCATCACCCGTTCACGATCGCTGCCACTGGGGACTCCCAGTTCATCGAGTTTGGCGATGCGCTTGTCGACCATGGCCTTGAGGATGTCCGACGCGCTGGTCATGGATTGCACGTTGTAGCTGCCTGGTTCAAACCATCCTTCAAAGCTGCCAGCGGCCTCGGCCGGTAGGATGCCGGATCCGCCACCGTTCACGATGGTATCGAACTCGCTGCGATCAATGCCGGACAGGCGTGCGGCCGCATCAAGAACGTCAGCGACGCGTTCGCCCGACTTGACATCCAGGAATCCGGAAGCGTTGGATGAGTCAGATAAAATGGCCAACACGTCGCTGGCTGCCATGTGCTTTTTCAGCGAGAACGTGCCGGGGTACAGCTTGGCATCATTGGCCATGACCACACTGGTGAACGCGGCGGCAGACTTGATGATCTTCTGCTTGAAGAGGTTCTTCGCAATGACATCAGCACCTTGTCCCTCTTCCACAGTGAATTGGACGTCGCCATCGCCAGGACCTGGATAATCAGCGATGACAGCGGTCGTCTGGCTCTGGCTGTCTCGAATAGACTTGAGCTTCTTCACACCAAAATATCCGCCGCACACCATCAGTGCGATAACCACGATAACCGCAATGATGACCATGGTATGGCGTTGCTTACGTTTCTCGCGGCGCTTGCGCATCTCCTTGCGGGACTTCGGCGGCTGCGGAGGTTCCAGCGAGCCGCCGGGCGGATTCGCGTTCCCTTCGACCCAATGCGTGTTCTCGTCGAAGAAATCGTTGAAATTGTCTGCCATAAAACCGGTCCCTCACTGTTCCCCCGCACGGTCAAGTGCCGTCTGCAAAATCACCACTGCCGACTGCTGGTCCACCATTGGCCTATGCTTGGTCGAAGCCTTCTGAGCCTCAAACAGCTGACGATGAGCGCTGACCGTTGTCAATCTCTCATCTACCAATACTACCTGCGGAATCTGGGGTTCTTGGGATTCTTCTCTCTCGGAACGCAAACGCTTCTCAAGGTTTACGGCCCATCTGCGCGCCTTCTTGGCGCTTTTGCCTTCAGTGCCGTCCATCTGCAACGGCAGTCCCACGATGATATGGGTCACGTGCTCGTCCTCAACGACATTCAGCACTTCATCGATGGCAAAGAAATAGTCACCGGCAACATGAATGTTCCCGGCTGGGTGTGCAAAGGTAAGCTCCGGGTCGGACAATGCGAGTCCGACCCGGGCGTTACCCAAATCAACGCCTAACCACACCACGGGCGTTATCAGGCCTTCTGCGCCTCGTGCTTGAGCGCCTCAAGTGCCTCGTTGATCTTGGAGGCATCGGCGCCGCCGCCCTGGGCGAAGTCCGGCTTGCCGCCGCCACCGCCGCCGAGGATCTTGGATGCGCCGCGCACCAGATCGCCGGCCTTGATGCCGGCCTTGCGGGCGGCTTCGTTGGTGGCCACGGCGACCATGGGCTTGTCGTCCTCGTTCACACCGGCGAGAGCCACCACGGCGGGGGCGTCCTCACCGAGCTGGCCGCGTACGTCGAGCACGGTCTTGCGCAGGGCATCAACCGCACCGAAGTGGCCCACGTTCTTGATGGCCACCTTGACGGGAGCAGCAGAGTTCTTGGCGTCTTCGACCAGAGCCGGAACAGCGGCGGCGAGCTGGGCCTCGTACATGGAGGCAAGTCGACGGTCGGATTCCTTGAGCTTGGCGAGCAGGGTGTTCACACGCTCGGCGAGCTCGTCCGGACGGGCGTTGAGCTTGTCGGACAGCTGGGAGACCAGCGCGTGCTCACGAGCGTTGAAATCGTATGCGCCCTGGCCCACGACGGCATCGACACGGCGTACGCCGGAACCGATGGATGCCTCGGAGAGGATGTTGACCATACCGATCTTGCCGACGTGGTCCACGTGGGTACCACCGCACAGCTCACGGCTCCAGCCGTCTTCGCCGATGGAGACCACGCGCACGACGTCGCCATATTTCTCGCCGAACAGGTGCATGGCACCGAGGGCGATGGCATCGTCGAACTTCATTTCCTTGGTGGTCACGGCGAGGTTGTCGCGCAGCTTGTCGTTGACGCGCTCCTCAACAGCGGAAATCACGGACTTGGCCGGAGCCTTGGACCACTGGAAATCGAAACGCAGACGGTTCGGGGCGTCTTCGGAACCACGCTGAGTGGCCTGCGGGCCGAGCTCTTCGCGCAGCGCCTTGTGTACCATGTGCGTGGCGGTGTGCGAACGGGCAATGGCGCCACGGCGGGCCAGATCGATGTTCGCATTGACTTCAGCGCCCACGACCAGCGTGCCTTCAGTCAGGCGGCACTGGTGAACGATGAGGTCCTTGATGGGCTTCTGCACGTCGTCGACTTCGAGCACGGCGCCGTCATCGGAGAGAATCTCACCCTGATCGGCAAGCTGACCGCCGGCCTCCGCATAGAACGGGGTACGGTCGAGGATGACCTCGACGTTGGCCGGGCCGGTCACGGCGGGCACGGAGCCCTTGCCTTCCTGCATGATGCCGATCACCTTGGCACGGGCGGACATGTCCGTGTAGCCGAGGAAGTCGATCGGCTTGGCGAGCGTCTTCTTGAAGTCGTCATAGACCGACAGGTCCACGTTGTGACGCTTCTTGAGGGCGTCGGCGCGGGCACGGGACTTCTGCTCGGCCATAAGCTCGCGGAACTTGGCCTCGTCGACTTTCACTCCTTGGTCGGCGGCCATTTCGAGAGTCAACTCGATCGGGAAGCCGTAGGTGTCGTGCAGAGTGAACGCATCAGAGCCGGAGACCACCGGGTCGGCGGTCTTCTTGGCCTTCTTGACGGCCACGTCGAGAATCTCGATGCCGTTCTCCAGCGTACGACGGAACGCATCTTCCTCGCCGTAGGCCGCTTCGGAGACATCGTGGAAGGTGTCGTTAAGCTCCGGGTAGCTGGCGACCATGGCCTCCTTGGAGACGGGCAGCAGCTCGGGAATCACCGGATCGGTCACGCCAAGCACGCGCATGGCCTGCACAGTACGACGCAGCAGACGCCGCAGCACGTAGCCGCGGCCGACGTTGGACGGGCGCACGCCATCGGACATAATCATCAGCGCGGAACGCACGTGGTCGGCCACGACACGGAACTTGACATCCGCGGCCTCGTCCTCGCCGTACTTGCGGCCGGACAGGCGCTCGGCGGCCTCGATGACCGGGAAGACCTCGTCGGTCTCATAGATGTTCTGTTTGCCCTGCATCAGGTAGGCCAGACGTTCCAGACCGGCGCCGGTATCGATGTTCTTCTGGGCCAGCTCGCCGACGATGTGCAGGTCGGTCTTGGACTTGACATTGTCGACCTCGTAGTTCTCGAACACGAGATCCCAAATTTCGATAAAGCGCGTCTCGTCGGCCGCAGGGCCGCCATCACGGCCGTATTCGGGGCCGCGATCCACGTAGATCTCGGAGCAGGGGCCGCCGGGGCCAGGGCCGCCGGTGGTCCAGAAGTTGTCTTCCATGCCGAAAATCTGCATGTGCTCGGGATCAAAGCCCTCGTTCTTCCAGATGGAACGGGCTTCCTCGTCGTCGGTAAAGGTGGTGACCCACAGCTTTTCCGGGTCAAAGCCATAGCCGCCCTGGTCCTGCGGGGTGGTCAGCAGCTCCCAGGCGTAGTGGATGGCCTCTTCTTTGAAGTAGTCGCCGATGGAGAAGTTGCCAAGCATCTGGAAGAAGGTGCCGTGGCGGGTGGTCTTGCCGACCTCGTCGATGTCGAGCGTGCGCACGCACTTCTGGTTCGAAGTCATGCGGCGCTTCGGCGGGGTCTGCTCACCAAGCAGGTAAGGAATGAACGGCACCATGCCGGCGATGGTGAACAGCGTGGTGGGGTTCGGGGAAATAAGGGACGCCGAAGGCATGACGAGATGGTCGTGCTTGGCGAAGTAATCGAGGTATCGCTTGGCGATGTCCGCAGTGCGCATGAGCGGATGAACTCCTTGTAGGTTTGTTTCGGGCGCAATTGCGCCACTATCAGTGGAAAGTATGGATTAAAGGATTGCGTAAGGCCGTGCGCGTGTCAGTTGGCGCGCTCAGTGTACTGACGATTGAGCTCAGCCTCACGGGCTCGACGGGTCGCATTGAATTCATTGACCAGGCCTTCGAGCGTCTTCATCGGCACATTGTCTTGATCGGGACCAAGCAGGAACTGACGGGCCGCGTCAGGCGTATTGGCCTTGACATAGGCCTGTGCCTTGGTGACGGCCATCACGCCGATGGCCACACCGACGCCCACCCAAAAGATGCGTTTGAACATCACTCCCCCTTCTGAGCGGTCTTGTTGGCCTTCTGAGCGGTCTTGTTGGCGTTCTGAGCCAGGAACGACTGGCCAGTGGCCTTCAAGGCATAGAAGGCCGAAGCGACCTTGATAACCGGCTTGCCAAGGAAGGATCCATACAAATCGGTCAGGGCACCCACGTTGTTGGCGGTGGTGGAGGCCGCAGCGGAAATCTTGTTGACATCCTCAAGCGACTTGTTGACCTGCTTGACGGTGGTCACGCCCTCATCCAATGCGGGGATGGCATGCTCACCGGATTCCTTGACGGTCTGCGAAATCTGGTCGAACATCTTGCCCAACCGAATTAGCGGATAGATCATGAATCCGGCCAATACTGCGAACGCGATGGCCGCAATCAGGCCTGCGATCTCTCCGACTCCCATTGTTGCCTCCTTGAGGTCACACTTACTCGGATAAGGGTAGCACTCCTCCCCTATTTACCCGTGCAACTGACGATGAAATACGCTATTTGCCGTATGAGACGATGGTCACGGCCTGCGAAAACGGTTTGGTTGTGTCGAAGTCGAGTACAGTTACCGAGCCGTTGGCCGGTCGTTCGCTAAGGTCAAGATCGGGGCCTCCGAAACGGTGGCCGAGGCTGAGCAGCGTGTTACCGTGCGAAATCTGAAGCACATCATCGCCATCCTTGAGATTGGGGTTGCTGGCGATGAGCTGGAATGCTCCTTCGACGCGCGTCCAGTATTCTTCATCGGATTCCGCGTCATGGAAGGGGTCGGCCTCTTTCAGGAAATCACGGGAGGCGGCCAGACCAAATTTGGCTACGATGTCGTTGTAGTCCTTCGCGCCGTGAGGCCCACCCGCAGCGGTCCAAGCCAGCGACATGTCCTGACCCTCGAAGTATCCGTAGCATTGTTCGCGGAAATGCATATCGGCCGTGAGTTCTGGCCGCGCATGTCCGGCAGCCTCATTGATATCGAGAATTCGCTTCGCTGTGATTTCGGCGCGAGAGGTATCGGAACAATATGCCGCCGCAAAATCATAGCCCTCAAGTTTGCGCCCGGCCCTGTCGGCATCGGCAAGTCCGGATGCGGTGAGCGGCGCATTACACCATCCCTGAAGACGGTTGTATTTATTGAACGTGGTTTGCCCATGACGAACCAGATGCAAATGCAGAATCATGGTTCCCATGCTACCGCAGTCCGCTAAAACGCAGGAACCCCCCGTTGTCTAAATGAAAGTGCAACACCCGTTAGATTGGAGATTGTCCAGATAGCCAATTTCGCCGACCCGTACAGCTCGTGGCGGCGCGGCGGCAACGAGAACGGGAACGGCATGATCCGCCGCCACCCGCCCAAACGCACGCCCGTCGCCCCCTCCATGGCACGCGAACCGCAGGAGACCGTCGACGAAACCGACAACAGGCCCATGCGAGTGCTCGGCTAGCGCACCCCTGCCAAGGCATTCGCCGACGAACCGCCAGAATCAGCCGAAAACAAGGATGCTGCACTTACAAATAGACAACGGGGCCCCAGCTGACATGACTGATTTGAGGTATGATATACGTATGTCACACCACTGTTATAGGGAGTAATGATGGCTATCAAGGAGAAGACCACGATCAGTCTGGATGCGCAGACCAAGCGTGACGGCATCGCCATACTTGACGCCATGGGGTTGAACCTGAGCACGTTTGCCGAAATGTCTCTCAGACAATTGGTACGCGACGGGCGTCTGCCATTCACGCCAAGCGTCCGCCCTTCATTCGAAAAAGACAACGAGGGATATCCCCTGTTCAAAGCGAACATGGATGATCCCCGCATCGTGACGCCCCAGATACGTGATGGTGCCGTGATCCTGCCGGAGGGTTGGGACGATGATGAAGACTGATCCGCACCAGTTCGAGATATGGTGGGTGCCGTTCACTTTTCCCGACAAGCCAGGCAAAGCGAAGAACCGTCCCAGCGTGATCCTCCAATGGGACGACGGCACCCGCATCGCCTTGGTGACCAAGGTCACCGGCAACACCTGGCGCGACGAACCGGGCTATGTGGTGCTGCGTGACTGGCAGGACGCGGGACTGAGCAAGCCCAGCGCCGTGCGATGCTCGCAACTGCTGCGGCTGCCAAGCAGTCTTTTCCTCGACGACGGCCCGACAGGAAGACTTTCGGCATATGATGCCGGCCGCGTCACCTGGGCGATCAACGAACTCTATCCGGGCCTACTAGCCTGAGAGCAACCGATACCGTCACCATCCCTGTCGAGGTGCTTGCCGCAGCACGGGTCACCGACGTCACTCTTGTCAAGTTTGGCGTGATGGGCTGTTGTCGCGGGCGGATCGTTCCCCGCTAACCGCTAATGCAGTCCGAACCAGCCGCTGCCTCCTGCCTCCCGATAAAAATGAATTCGTCAAATTCTTTCGGGCAGCGAATGCAGATACATGTATAGAGCATCTGTACTATTTTCAAGAATGCTCATTGTCTGCGGCAACGGTTCGGCATACACAGTTTTATAATCCACCTCATCGTACTCTTTCCGAATGGGGAAAGCCAAACGTTCATCGTCAACAGAAAAGTCTGCTTGTACACCCTCTTTATTCCCTCTTGCATCTACACGAATCCATCGGTCAATGGATCTCAGATAAATGGCATTCAAGGCATGGATGCAGTATCCGCTTTCAGGCGTACTGCCTAACGTAAGCCTTTGATAGCATATTCCGGCAGGAATGCCATTTGCCCTTAATAGGGCGGCCAATAAATTAGATTTTGCCCAACAAATACCGACGCCCTCCCTTAATGCGTCTGAGGCTGTTGCCGTGACTCTTTTGTCTTGGACATCCCATGAATGCTTGATTTCATCTCTAACAAAATAGTAGGCGGCTTTTGCCAGTTCGATTTCGCCTTCAGTGGAGTCTTTTAGTTCCTTGGCTTTTCTTTGTACACTCGGTTCATTCCAATCGATATAGTGCGAAAAGGCAAGGTAGCTACTGATATCATCTTGAATATCCAACATATAACACCTCCGAGAATCCCGATTCGTCGCTCTCTTACTTTTTACCCCGTTGCGAAGTTGGTTGTTTCAGCAAGTCCGACATAGCGGCTTCTCGCCAAGCTATCTCATTTTCGTGCAGACCGATCTGCCACAACAACGACGACCAGATTGGCCAGCACCATGACAACAAGCGTGGCCACCAACGCAATCAATGCCTCCGATGCCATGTTATTGAAGTTCTTCTCCATGGCCCCGCCAATGATGATTTCGAGGGCGATGAGGAACAGGGCACATGCATCAACGAGGAATATCGGAGCGTACTGCTTGTGAATCCGATTCCATGTGTCTTCGGATGACATTGTTGCCGGCGTTTTGATGCCTACCGAATTCTGCAAAGGCAACGTTCCGTTCTTTGCATCACGATAGGCCCCGACCAAAAACACGCCGACGACCACGGCCACAACTACTTCGACGATAAGCATGCGTCAAGGATATCTCCCCCCCCCTAGACTAGTAATGGTTTGAATCCCGCCTGCCCACCGATGGCAGGTCGATTACGCGAGGTGACCATATGGCTCCAGTGGAGCGTCATATCGAGGAAACGCTGTATCGCAGTGCCGTGGAACTGATCGAGCGAAGGTATCCGACAGGATGGGGAGGCGCGGCGGCGATGCGACTCGCCGGCAAAGACAACGGTAAACATGACGGAAGCAACGGCTCGGATGCACTTATCGTCACGAGCGTGGCGATTGAGACACCCAATGCCGCCGCTTCGCTATGCATCGAGGTCGGAGCGATGTGCGAGGCGATGAAGCTTGATCGCCGTGTCACCCACACCATCTGCGTCGTACGCGATGACGAACACGCCCCGTTCACCGTGTTGTCTCCATGCGGCATCTGTCAGGAACGGCTGCGCTATTGGGGCGACGACGTGATGTGCGCCGTGTCCGACAACAATCAGGGAGAGCATCCGTTGTTCGTGCCGCTGCGCGACCTGCAGCCGCACCATTGGACCCAGGTGTACCCACCAGCCGAATTGGAACACTACGAGCGATAAGCCGCCCTTGATTGAAATCCCTACCCCCCCCTAAGCTATGCAGTAGACTCCGCCCACAAGTCACACTGGTACAATTTTTCAGGTTCGAGACTGTAGCAAGTTGAGTCGCTTTATCAGTAAGTACACGTTTGGAGGTAGCGATGGCCCACCGTCCGCTTATCGGCGTGGTCCCGTTGTGGGACGACACACTGAACAGCCTGTGGATGCTGCCCGGCTATTTCGACGGCATCATCGAAGCCGGCGGCATCCCGGTGATGCTGCCGCTGACCGACGATGAAGCTGCAATCGAACAGCTGGTCGGCCAATGCGACGGATTCCTGGTCACCGGCGGCCACGACGTGGATCCGGAACGGTATGGCGAGGCGGCCGGCCCCAAGACGGTCAAACTATGCAAGGCCCGCGACCGGATGGAGGAGCGCCTGATCCCCTCCGTCATCGCGGCGGACAAGCCATTGCTGGGCATCTGCCGCGGCATCCAGAGCCTCAACGTCGCCTTGGGTGGCACGTTGTGGCAGGATCTGCCGGACGAACATCCCAGCCCGGTCGTGCATCATGGCGACAAGCCGCCGTATGACCCGGTGGTCCACGAAGTGTCGATCGCGCCCGATTCGCCGTTGGCCCGCGCGTTGTGGCCGCTGGGAGACAACGGCCCAAGTGAGGCGGAGGCCGATGAGGTCGATTCCTTCGGCAAGCCGTATCATCCGCGCGCCTATACGCTGGGCGTCAACAGTTATCACCATCAGGCGATTCGCACGCTGGGCCAGGGACTGGAACCGATGGCCACCGCGCCGGACGGCATCGTGGAGGCGGTCTGGATGCCGGCCAAGCGTTTCGTCTGGGCCGTCCAATGGCATCCTGAGTTCTCCCACCGCGCCGATAGCAACCAACGTCGCATCCTCAGCGCCTTCATCGACGCCTGCTGACGCAAGCTCCCGCCAATCTCGACGAAACGCCTTCCAAGAAATGGCTTGCCCGCATCCGTAGACCAGAAGATATTCGATCAATGTGCCGAACGGACTCATCGCAACAACAACATCCAGATCACCCACAATGCAGATGACAAGACTGCATGAGCGCCCAGCGCCGCAGCTCAAGCCCAAAGTCCGCCCCATTCCTCCTGCGCAGAACGGCCTGATTCCGTTCATCCAGTCTCCGGGAAAACGCCCGCGCCCCGGAACGCGAGAACCCCGCGTCCCTTGCGGGAGCGGGGTCCAAGCGGTATGTCCTTGATTCTGATGTTTCAGATAAGGGGGCCCGAATCAGCGGGCGTAGAATTCGACCACGTACTGGATGTTGACCTGCACCGGAATCTCTTCGACCTCGGGCTTGCGGGTCAGGGTGGCCTTCAGGGAGGCAAGGTTCACGTCGAGGTAACCGGGAACCGCGGGCAGCACATCACGGTGCACGCCTTCGGCGGCGATCTGGAACGGAACCATGGTCTGGCTCTTGGCCTTCACCTGGATGGTCTGGCCGGGCTTGACGCGGTAGGACGGACGGTCCACCACGTTGCCGTCAACGAGGATGTGACGGTGCACCACGAACTGACGGGCCTGGGCGGTGGTGCGGGCGATGCCGGCACGCAGAACCAGGTTGTCGAGACGGGTCTCGAGGTCGGTCAGCATGGCGTTACCGGTCTGGCCGGCGGTACGGGTAGCCTTCTCGTAAGCGGCGCGGAGCTGCTTCTCGGAGATGCCGTACTGAGCGCGCAGACGCTGCTTCTCGCGCATACGCACCGCGTAATCGGATTCGGTGCGGCGACGGTCGCGGCCGTGCTCGCCAGGAGCGTACGGACGCTTTTCGAAAATGCGCTGAGCCTTGGGGGTCAGTGCGATGCCGAGGGCGCGGGACAGGCGCACCTGACGGCGAGAACGCTGAACGTTCGTCATTGGATTATTCCTTCTGTCGTTATCTGAACGGAACGTTTGGTTTCGTATGATTCCAAACGCTGAGTCGGGCCTCTCCAACGCTTCGTCGTGATTGCTCACGAGCGGGTTGGCGTTCTTGCGATCGCCTACCGCCGACCCGTTGACGGGCTATGACTCCAGACGGCATCTACCAGTCGGCAGACACCAGCGAACAATATTACACCGCAGCCATGGACAGCACTCCGGCATCCATGCGGTATACCTTGTCCGCATACTCCAGCGCATCCGGATCATGCGTGACCATGAGGATCGCCGTACCGTTATCGGCTTGGCTTCTCAGCAGTTGCATCACGATGTCAGTGCTCTCTTGGTCGAGATCGCCGGTCGGTTCGTCCGCGATAAGCAATTTGGGCTGATTCATCAGGGCGCGGGCGATGGAGACACGCCGCATCTCACCACCGGATAGTTCGCGCGGATAGCTGTCCGCCAAATCGGCGGCACCGAGCTGGGTGAGCAGATGCTTGGCGCGCTCGGTAAATAAGTCGGGCTGGCTTGCAGCTGAGTTTGACGGTTTACCGTCAGCATCTGCAATCGGCGCGATGACATCCGGCATAAACGGATCCGGCTCGGTGGAAGACTCGGTACTGTTCTCATCGGATGCGGAACCGTTATCGGCCTCAGATTCGATGCAAGGCTCGGTCTCGGCCATATTGTTCTGTTTTTGCACGGCTGCATCGTCCTTATTCTCAGCCTCCATGAACGGCAGAGCATCCGGGAACATCGTCGCGGGCAGAATCACATTGTCGAGCACCGTGAGATTGCCGAGCAGGGTCTGGCTTTGGGTCACGAAACCGATGGTTCGGTTGCGCAGTAGGGACAGTTCCTTATCGCTCAGCTCAGTCACTTCGCGCCCATCCACATGCACGGTTCCCGAACTTGGGCGCACCAATCCGGCGACCATATTAATCAGGGTGCTTTTACCGTTGCCTGAGCGACCGACGATGGCGACGAATTCCCCAGCGTCAATCGTGAGATCGACGTGACTGACCGCGTCAAACGGCGTGCCGCGACGGACGAACTGGCGGGTCAAATCCACCAATTCCAGCAGATGAGATGCAGTTTCGGTCATGTCACTCCCCTTCTCGCAGGGTCAGATAGGCTTCGGGGCGGCCAAGTCGCCACATGGTCAGCAACGAGCCGACAATGCCGATGGCGGTTGAGCACACAATAGTTATGGCAATGAATCCGATAACGACGGCCGGTCCGGCTTGCAGATATGGCAATTGCAATTGTTTGCCGATTAGCGAACTGAATGGGAAGATCACGAGGCTCGCCACGCCTACGCCGATTACACCGCCAATCAGTCCGATAATGGCCGATTCCTTGAGAATGATGACGTTCAACATGCCACGCGTGGCTCCCATAATGCGCAGGGACGCGAACTCGCGCTTGCGTTCGTTCGCCGAAGAGGCGAATACGGCGAGCAGCACGATCACACCCATCACCCAGATCACGGCCACGAACACCTTGAGGTAGGTGACCAATGCGGTCAGCGAGGTCTTGGTATTGGCGGTGATGCCGCCAGGATACACGTAGCCCAGATCGGCGAATCGGGAGTCAATGCGTTTGATGTTCTCGGCCACGGTTTGCGCCTCATACCCCTGCTTGACCTTGATCATCACGGTGGAGACGGCCTTGCCCGCATATTCCATGGGCATGACCTGCTTGGAGACCTTGGACGATGCGGCGACCATGTCGGGCACAGTGGCCTGGTTGATGAACACCGAATTGTCGAGGCTGGTGCCGGTATTGGCCAGCTGAGCGATCACCGGCCATTTACGGCCGTATAGCTCAATGGTGCCATCGGTGGACACATTGACGTTCGCGCCGGCGATCATCTTGCCGTCTTCGAGGGTGCCTTTGAATTGGGACGCAACCCATGGCTCGATAACGAAGTCGGTGGACGGGTCGTAGCCGATGATCTGCAGTTTTTCGTCGCAGCAGGCGGCGGCCAGTGACGATATGTAGGTTTGTTCGCTGGCTTGTTCGATGCCATCCGCTTGCTTGACCTCAGTGGCGATGTCTCTGGTGAAATAGAACGTGCTGGGGTTGCCGTTGGTCAACAGCGCTTCGGCTTTCTGCGCGGTGTCCTGAGGCACAACCATCAGGTCGGCGCCGAGGCGCTTCTCCATGCTGGTCATACCGGTGTTGAGGTTCATGGTCAGCATGGTGCCGCCGAAGAATGTCAGCGCAAGAATGGTGACGACGGCGAGCAGGGCGCCGGTGCGGAATGGCTTACGCTTGAGATTTTCAAGCGGCAGGCCGCGCAATGCGATATGCGATGGCACGATGGGGGTCCTTATCGATTATGGTGCGGTTGCAATAAGCGAGACCGGAACCCGACTCCTGGAATGAAATCGGACCCCAGTCACACAAGGTCAAGTTCAGTGCTTGGCCGCTCGGGAATCGAGCCAGATGGCGACAGCGGCGAATACGAGAGTGAGTACGCCGAGCACGATAAGCGTGGGCAGCATGACCATGCGGCAGTGCATCATGGCGCCCTTGCAGATGCCGATCAGGAAGGTGGGCACAGCAAGCAGCAGCAACGCGTTAGCGATGGCGGCGATGTTCAGACCAATACGGACCTGGGCGTTGCCGAACAGGGCCACGACGCCGAGCACCAGAATCACAACGCCGATACCGGTGGCGGCCTGCTGCGAGTAATGGCAGGCACCCGGCATGTCATGGCCGGTGCAAGCGTGAGCAAAGGTCTGGGGTGCGATGGCAATAAGCGCACCGAACAGAATATTGGGCACGGATGCGAACAGCTTGTTCTTCATAACTTCCTTCCTCTCCCCTGCTACCAGGGGTTCGTGAGCACAACCTCCGCATTATGACCACAGTGTGATGAGGAACACAAGTCTTGTTTTTTATGAAATTATCTGGTATGCGCTTTCAGCTCACAGCTTTTCGATCGGTGCCACGCGGAGCATAAGGCGTTTGACTCCAGCGGAGCCGAAGTCCACGGTGATGACCGAATTGCGGCCCTTGTCCTGCGCGTCGGTGACCTTGCCGAGACCGTACTGGTCGTGGCTGATCATGTCGCCCACGGCAAAGTCAGAGATATTCAGTCCATTATCTTTAGCGAGCTTGGAACTTGGCATGGAAGATCCGGCGGAACCGGACTTCGGCGTGGTGTGGCGCGTAGTGACCTTGCCGGCACGAGTGCCGCCGGACGCCGGACCGGAACGGGAACGAGAACCATATGAAGAGCCGGAACCCGAACCATAGGACGAACCCGAGCGCGAGCGGGAACCGTAGGAGGAGCCGGAACGTGAGCCATACGATGAACCGCCCGAACGGGAGCCATAGGACGAGCCAGACCCATAGCTTGACGAGCCGTAATGAGATCTCGAGCCATACGACGAACCCGAACCGCGAGAGCCGAATGTCGAGGACCCACCGAACGTCGTACCGCCAAAATCGTCATCATCCCAGCCGCCGTAATCGTCGGCGAATCCATCGGATTCCCAGTTGGCGCGCATGCGTTCCACGCCGGCCTCGCGGCGTTTCCAATCGATGAGCGAATCGGGGATCTCGTCGAGGAACTGGCTGGGCATCATATCGGCGGCCTGCCCCCACTGGGAGCGTACGGCTGCGCGCGTGACATACAGGCGCTGCTTGGCGCGGGTAATACCCACATAGGCAAGTCGGCGTTCCTCCTGCAGTTCGGTGGTGTCCTCCATCGAACGCGAATGCGGGAATGTGCCCTGTTCCATGCCGGTCAGGAACACCACCGGGTATTCGAGGCCCTTGGCCGTGTGCAGGGTCATCAGCGTCACTTTGCCGGAATCCTCCGCCTCGCCGGGCAGCTGGTCGGAATCGGCCACGAGCGCGGTGGTCTCCAGGAATGCGGATAGCGTGGCGTCGGGCGTGTTCTGCTCGAACTCGGCTGCGGTGGACTGCAGCTGGGAGAGGTTTTCCAAACGGGAGGCGTCCTGCGGGTCCACGGACTTTTCCAGCTCTGCACGCAAGCCGGACTTCTCCAGCACTTCGGCCACAATCTCGCTGGGCTTGGCGTCATGTGCTCGCGTGAATTGCGAGAGCTCACCCATCAAATCACGGAAGGCCTTGAGCTGCGTGGCGGTACGCGTGGGCACGTCCTGAATTTCATCCAAATGCATGAGTGCATAGAAGAAGCTGGTGCCACGTTCGCGCGCATAGGCGAGCAGGATGCCCTCGGCACGATTGCCGAGCCCGCGCTTGGGCACGTTCAAAATTCGACGCAGGTTCACGTCATCATCCGGGTTGACCAGCGCCTGCAGGTAGGCCAGCGCGTCCTTGATTTCACGGCGTTCGTAGAACTTGGTGCCGCCGACGAGCTGGTACGGCAGCCCTGCGTTGATTAACGCCTCTTCGAGCGAGCGGGACTGCGCGTTGGCGCGATACATAATCGCCATGTCAGAGTAGGCGATATCTTCTTCGGCGTGCAGTCGGGCGATTTCGGTGGCCACCCACTGGGCCTCCTGCTGGGCGTTATCCGCCGCGTAGCCGACGATTGGCTCGCCTTTGCCGAGTGCTGTCCACAGTTTCTTGGGCTTGCGTCCCTCGTTGTTGCTGATCACCGCGTTGGCCGCGTCCAAAATGGTCTGCGTCGAACGATAGTTCTGTTCGAGCATGATGGTCTTGGCGTTCGGGAAGTCCTGTTCGAAATCCTGGATGTTGCGGATGTCGGCGCCGCGGAAGGCATAGATGGACTGGTCAGAATCGCCCACGACGGTGATCCAAGCAGGGCCGGATTTGCCTGCGTTCGGCGAGCCCGGAATAGCCTTCTCCCCTGTGTCCACGCCGGCCAGCTCGCGTACGAGCACATACTGGGCGTGGTTGGTGTCCTGATACTCGTCGACCAGAATGTAGCGGAAACGGTGATGGTAGTACTCGGCGACGGCCGGGTCGGTGCGCAGCAGTTCGACCGTGCGCCCAATCAGATCATCGAAGTCGACGGCGTTGGCCAGAGCGAGCCTGTGCTCGTATTCGGCGTATATCACCGCGTAGATGGCTTCAAGGTCGCCCACCGTGCCGAACTGGTAGCCGCGCTGGCCGGGCGTGAAGTCGGGCGCATGGACGGCGAGGTTTTCCTTCCAGCCGGTCAGGTTGTTTTTCAGGTCGGAGATGTGGCCGAGGATCGAACGCGGGGTGTAGCGCTTGATATCGAGGTTGAATTCGGTGGCGATGATTTTGACGAGTCGCTCGGAGTCGGCGGAATCGTAGATGGAGAAGCCGGATTTGAGGCCGATGGATTTGCCGTCGCGGCGCAGGATGCGCACGCAGGCGGAGTGGAAGGTGGAGACCCACATACGCTGGGCCACCGGGCCAATCAGCGAGCCGAGTCGTTCGCGCATCTCGACGGCGGCCTTGTTGGTGAAGGTGATGGCCAGGATCTGGCTGGGCCATGCGCCGAACTGGCTCAGGATCCATGCGATGCGTCGGGTGAGGACTCGGGTTTTGCCGGAACCGGCGCCGGCTCCGATCAGCAGCGCCTGGCCGCGGTATTGCACGGCTTCGGCCTGCTGCGGGTTCAGGTCGCCTACGAGTTCCTGCGCGCTGCGGGCGATGACTTCCGGCTCGTCGTACACTGTTGCCTCCCTTTGAATCGCGACATTCATGTTTACCACATGCACGGGTCAGCGTCGGTGTGACGAACCGGCCCGGGGCTGGGCGGCCGGCGGACGGTTCCGTTACAAGCGAATGACGTTCCGACGGCCGACGGTATCACTCGGCGAAGAACCGCCGACATGCCGCCCCTCGCATCGGACAACGTACACTTGCAGATATCCATATCATCCATATCGGTTGTGGCACACGATGGCAGGAGGTCCGATGCAGGAACTTGAGGAACGAATCCAGAGCGAGGGAACGGTAAAGGCAGGTGACGTGCTCAAGGTGGACGCGTTCCTGAACCACCAGTGCGACGTACGTCTGTTCGACCGTATGGGAGCCGCGTGGGCCAAGCATTTCGCCGGCAAGCACATCACCAAAATTCTGACCATCGAAGCGTCCGGCATTGGCATCGCATGCGTGGCCGCCCAGCATTTCGGCAATGTGCCGGTGGTGTTCGCCAAGAAAGCGCAGTCCATCAATCTGGACGGCGACCAGTACACCACCACCGTGTACTCCTTCACCAAGCAGAAGGAATTTCCGGTGATCGTGTCCAAGAAGTATCTGAATGCGGGCGACCATGTGCTGCTGATCGACGATTTCCTGGCCAACGGCAAGGCGCTGCGCGGCCTGATTGATCTGTGCAAGGCGGCCGGCGCCACGGTCGAGGGCATTGGTATCGCCGTGGAGAAGGGCTTCCAGGGCGGCGGCGACGCGCTGCGCGCCGATGGTTACGACGTAGATTCGTTGGCCATTGTCGAATCCATGGATCCCGGAACCGGCGAGATCACCTTTAGGCACTGAGGACTATTGCCCGCTCCCGCTGGCGGGAGCTGTCACGACAGTGACTGAGGGTGGTTCATCTTGACCGCAGACCACCCTCAGTCGGCTACGCCGCCAGCTCCCGCCAGCGGGAGCAAACACAAAAAGGGAACAGAGAGAAAGAGAATCATGTCAGAGAAGAAAACCAAGAATTCCATATCATTTGAGGCATTGTCCTCGCTGGACGCGCCCGTATCCTTCTGGAAGGGCATTCCGTTCGGCCTGCAGCATGTGATGGCCATGTTTGTGGCCAACCTTGCCCCGATCTTCATCGTCGCATCCGCCGCGAAGATGACGCCGGCCCAGTCGGCCACAATCATTCAGGCCGGTCTGCTGGTGGCAGGTCTCGGTACCTGTCTGCAACTGTATGGCGCGTGGCTCATCGGCTCCCGGCTACCGATGGTCACCGGCATCTCCTTCACCTACGTGGCGGCCGCCGTGGCGATTTGCGCGGACAAGGGTTATGGCGCGGTGGTCGGCGCGGTGATGGTCGGCGGCCTGCTGGAACTCGTGCTGGGCTTAACGGCCAAATATTGGCGTCGGTTCGTGCCGCCAATCGTCTCCGCCATCGTGGTCACCTCCATCGGTTTCTCCCTGCTCAACGTGGGCGCCACGAGCTTCGGCGGCGGCAGCGGCGCCAAGGACTTCGGCAACTGGCAAAATCTGACGCTCGGGCTTATATCATTGGTCGCCTGCTTGGCATTCCAGCTGTTGATGAAGGGCACGGCCAAGCAGCTGTCCGTGCTATTCGGTCTGGTGGTCGGTTACGTGGTGGCCATCTGCATGGGCAAGGTCGATTTCTCCGGTTTCCAGAACCTTGCCATTGTGTCTGTGCCGCAGATCATGCCATTCAAGCCCGAGTTCGACTGGGGTTCGATCATCTCCATCGGCCTGCTCTATGTCGTCTCCTCTGTTGAGGTGCTGGGCGACACCGCCGCGCTGACCAAAGTGGGTCTGAACCGTACGCCGACCGAACGCGAGACTGCTGGCGCCATCGCCGGTGACGGCCTTATCTCCACCGTCTCCGGCCTGTTCGGCTGCCTGCCGCTGACCTCCTTCGCGCAGAACATCGGACTTGTGGCCATGACCAAGGTCGTCAATCGTAAGGTCATTCTTTCCGGTGGCGTAATCCTGATTTTGGCGAGCTTCGTGCCGGCCATCGCCGAGGTGTTCAACTCGCTGCCGCAGGCTGTGCTCGGCGGCTGCACCATCATGATGTTCGGCAATATCATTCTTTCCGGCTTCCAGATGATCGCCGAAGCGGGCTTCACGCAGCGCAACATCACGATTGCGGCGCTCTCGCTGACCATCGGCATCGGCTTCACCCAGGTGAGCGACATCTTCGCGCAGTTCCCGGCCCTGTTCCAGCAGATCTTCGCCTCGAACTGCATCGCCGTGGCGTTCGTGGTGGCCGTGATCCTGAACGCCGTGCTGCCCAGTGAGGAGCATTTCCTCTCCGCGCCCAAGGAGGCGTCGGTCGCGGACGCCGAGTGATAACAACGCGACATATCAGCTGCGCATAATCACATGATGATGCCCTATCGTCTTGCAGGATGATAGGGCATCATTGATTTTGGGAGAGACTACAAGTTGAACCATGAGTTCGAGCCGGTGGCGTGTCGATCAATCGTCATCTTCCCATTCGAGGATGTCTCCGGGTTGACAGTCGAGCGCCTTGCAGATGGCGTCCAATGTGGTGAAGCGGACGGCTTTGGCACGTCCGTTCTTCAGAATGGACACGTTGGCGGGCGTGATGCCAATTTGTTCGGCGAGCTCGCCGACGCCAATCTTGCGTTTGGCCATCATGACGTCGAGATTGATGCGAATCGTCATCTCAAATCACCTGCTCGAGTTCGCTCCTGAGCCGGACAAGGAGAACAGTTTCCATACGGCCACGAACGCCGCTTCGATGCAGAGCAGGAACAGCACGCCCATAATGAGATATGGCCAGTGCATCGACGTCTGGCTCGGGTAGAGGCCGGCCAGCGCGCCGCTCAATCCCGGTACAGCGAGTAGTTGGCCCCATAGGCAGGCCAGCCAGACCAGAATCACGATGGCTTTCAACGCGAGCAACACCCATCGGTTCATGTAGTTTTTCATAGCCCGGTCCTTTCAGGTGCCGACGTTTTTGACGACACCGCGAACATCGATATGACTATATCGAAAAACGATATACCATGCAAGGTGTATTGCGTCAACTGGCATTGGTCGCTCGTATACATATAGGCTTCGGCAGACCGTCATCTCAACGGAGCGAACGCCATATGAGCCACCCATTCGCGTACAAGCGTGATGACGGCTTCGGGTTGGTCGATGTGCGCGTTGTGACCGGCATTGTCTAGCGTCACGAAGGTGGCGTTGGGATAGTGCGGCAACAGGGCTTGCTGGTCTTCGTATCCGACGATCTGGTCTTGTTTGCCGGTGACGATGAGCACCGGACCTGCATATGTGCCGAGTGTTTTCTCGGGGTCGTCATCCAGCCAATAGCGTTGATCCAGTCGTTCGCACGCCGAACGGTCACACAACGCCACACCAGGCAAGATGAACCGCTGGTAGCGCCGCCATGCATCGAATGACTGGTTGACGCCCATGGTGATGAAGTCGAACACCTGTTCCTGTGGCAGGGAGTGCGTCAGTCTGGGATTGGGATTCGCAACCACGTGTTCGGCCACATGCCGGCCGGCATGCTGCGGGTCCACAACCGGCGCGATCAGCGCCATGCCGGCCACTCGGCGAGGTTCGCGCGCCAATACTTCGCGGACAAGCGCACCGCCCATCGAGTTGCCGACCATGGCGAATGGGGTTGCTTTGCCGACAAGGCCGTCAATGACCGTTTGCAGCCAATCAGCCATTTCCGGCAGTCCACAGGCATTCTCGGGCAGTGCCGGCGTACGCCCAAAGCCGGGCAGGTCCAGATATATGCGGCGAATCGAATCATTGCCGTCGAATGCTTCATCGAGCATCATCAGCGAACGATGGTCCACACCCATGCCATGCACAAACACGACGGACAATCCATTATCATTGCCCTCGATGGCGTAATACGGCTGCGGCTGTGCCATACGTTCCTCTCTCAAACCGGGACTGGGTGTATTTCACACAATAGCGTCTACGGTTCCTTCGCCGCCGAAACAGTTTCGAACGGCATTCTCGGTTTCAAGGGGCTGATTCTGTTATCCGGGAACATCTACTTCCACTTCGAGGGGCTGGTCGAAGCTCAAACCAAAAGTAGAAACGGCGTAACGACAACGCCATCCCGCCATTTTTATGATCTGTCTACTTAACCATCCGCCCCTTGGAACGGAAGTAGATGTTCTGGAAATGGCGAATCAGCCCCTCGAAGCGGAAATAGACGATTGCAACCCAGATTATCGATCTTGGCCACGCTGAAACACGGACATTGGAACATTCTTCTCGGTTCGGCTTGTGCGAGAGTCAAAGGGCGTGGAGAATTATGGCAAAGTCATCGGTGCTATGAGCATTCATCAGGCAGATATGACACTCTGACTGGTGGTGATCAGATTGACGTGACGATATGACATAGACGCGCAATCAGGCGAAGACCGATAAGGCCAGGAAGGAGGCGAGATGGTTCGGCGAACGCGATACCGGGCTCGTCGCCGCTCGGGCGGCAGATGGGTGCTGGTGTTTATCGTCGCTTGCGTCATCGTCGCGATTCTGGCCGCGCTCATCTATCTGCCACGCATTTTCTTTTCCTCCGGCACCCCTTCCCGCGCCTCCGACGACGCCTATTGTTCGGCGAAACCAGCCGACGGCCCAAGCTATTCCCTCATGCCGGAACAGGCCCAGAACGCGGAGCTCATCGCCAACATCGCCATCAATCGCGGACTGCCGGATCATGCGGTGACGGTGGCCATCGCCACGGCCATGCAGGAATCGCGAATCACGAACCTTTCCTATGGTGATCTGGATTCCATCGGACTCTTCCAACAGCGGCCGAGCCAAGGTTGGGGAACCGTGGAACAGGTGTCCGACATGACGTATGCCACGAACATCTTCTACGACCATCTGATGCAGGTGCCGGACTGGGAGACGATTCCCATCGAGGACGCGGCCCAGGAAGTGCAGCGTTCAGGATACCCGGATCTGTACGCCACATGGGACGCCATGGCGCACGCTTGGGCTGCGGGACTGACCGGTGAATTCGGAGCGACTATTTCATGCGCGCTGGAGCCGGCAACATCGTCGGATGCCGATGGGCTTATCGCTGCGCTTCCTGTTGCCTATCCGAGTGTTACCGCCGCTACTGCGCCTGCAACTGCCGAGGGAAACGGTAATAATTCATCAAACGGTACGACAATCACCGTAGCTCTGCCCGACGGCCTGTCCGCAGACGACCACAATCGCCTGTGCTGGCAAGTTATGGGCTGGCTGGTCACGCACGCACGTCAATACGGCATCGACGCATTGCACGCGAACGGCATGGACTGGAATCGCAAAGACGGTGTCTGGACAGGAAACGAAACCGTCGAGCAGACCATCACCGTCACATTGGTCTAATCAGGCAATCAAACGTCTAACTTTTGACGAATCCGGCACTCCCCTATTCAGCAATAAACCATTAAGATAAAAGCACATTACAGGCCTATTCAAAAGAAATGGGGAATCTATGAGCAAGGCGTTGATTGTGGTGGATGTGCAGCCGACATTTTGCGAGGGCGGTGAACTGGGTGTTGAAGGTGGCAACGCAGTCGCCGAGCGCATCGCCGATTATGTGAATGCGCATCGTGGCGAATACGCGTATATCGCCACCACGCAGGATTGGCATATCGAGCCAGGCGCTCACTGGTCGGCTGAGCCAGATTTCGTGGATACATGGCCGAAGCATGGCGCGGCCGGTACGTCGAACGCCGAACTGCATCCGGCGATCAAGGCGCTGGGCGTCGAGCATCATTTCAAGAAGGGCCAGTATTCGGCGGCATATTCCGGGTTTGAGGGTATCGAGGACAATACTGACCGCATCCAGACCCGTGAGGAGGTCTCGGCTGAACAGGCCGCCGGCAAGACACTAGCCGACGCGCTGAAGACGGCCGGCGTGAGCCGCGTGGATGTGGTGGGCATCGCCGAATCGCATTGCGTCAAGGACACCGCGCTCGATGCCAGGAAGCTCGGTTTCGAGGTCACCGTGTTCGAGGACCTGACCGTACCGGTCAGCGAGGAGCTCGGTGTCGCGGCCCGCAAACAGATGGCGGCAGCCGGCATCGCGCTGGTCGAGTCGCGCTGATCGATTCGGATATACCCGCAGCGAACGCATAGCTGTTTCCACATATTCAGGACTTACACTGCCGCATAGTCGATGTGTAAGGAAGGCGATTATGGTTACGATGCTGCTGACTTCGATGTTCCATAACGTCTCGCCCACCGTGCATGAAATCGAGCCGCGGCCACAGGGCAAACGGGTCGTCTTCATTCCAACGGCGAGCGCTGTGGAACCGTGGGGACCGGCTCGTACGGCATTGAGCAAACACGCGCTACAACGGCTCGGCTTCGAGGTCGAACAACTGGATGTGGAAAACATGCCGAGCGACTCCGCCGAGGACATCACCCACAAAATCACCGAGGCTGATTGCATCTATGTGGGCGGCGGCAACACGTTCTTTCTCCTGCAGGAGTTGCGCCGCACCGGTGCCGACCGGGCCATCATCAATCAGGTGCGCGCCGGCACGCCGTATATCGGCGAGTCCGCAGGCTCGGTCATCACGGCACTCGACATCGGCTACATCAAGCTCATGGACCGCACGGACAAAGCCCCCGATCTCACCGATTACACAGGATTGGGCCTGGCTGATTTCCACGTGGTCCCCCACCATCATGCAGCGGCCATGGGTCACGCCGCACAACGCATTCTCGACCGGTATGGTGCCGATCTCAGTCTCAAGCCTCTTACCAACCGGCAGGCCCTGCTCGTCAAGGATGGCAGAACCCGGTTGCTGTGATGATGCGGATCGTCGGCCCGTCGCCCATTCGGCATCGCCGTGGTGTGTCCGGCCTGATATGCCTATCGAGCGGCATCAATCACACAGCAATGTGGCTGGGAACCTCGCCGAACGTCAACACCTGCGTACATCAGCACGGCAAAATCTGCCGAAATCGCCCGGCGCACGAGATGCCAGCCGGCCCCATCCGTCACCTCAGTGCCGTACCGGGCCAGGCATGGCCTTGAGCAACGGGATGAATCCGGCGCACAGTACCAGGGCCACGACGGCGAGTATCTGCCAGTGGGCGGAGCCGAGCCAACCGCCCCACGTGCCGACGGCACCGCCGATCGCATACGCGAACCTGGCACGGCCGCTGAATTTGGCCAGGTCACCACCGCTCAGCAGCAGTTGTCGCGATACGATCACGCCATGCGCCAGCAGGCCATAGCCGAGGTTGTTGATGAGCCATCCGACGCACACCGCGGCAAACTCGGGAACCAGTACGGCGGCAAGGGAAATCGCCGTGGCGATTGCCCCGATGGCGGACACGGCGTGCATGCCGAGTTTTGCGGAGAGCCGCATGTAGACAAACGATCCGATGATGCTGCCCACGCCGCCGAATGCGTAGACCACGGTCAGCATATCGCTGCCGTACCGGGAGCCGATGCCCAGCAACGCATAGCTTGCCCACAGCGACGGAATCAGCGCAAGCAGCAGCGATGCGATCAGCAGTCTGATCCGGGTCAAGCGGGTGACCGGAGTGCGCTGCGGCGCGTGTGACGTGTCGGCCGCCGTGGATTCGTCGGCGGAGCCGTCGCCGTCATCGCCGCCCGCACCATCGTTGCCGAATCCCGGCATGAACTTGCGGGTGCGGAATCGCGTCAGCGCGCAGGCAAATGACAGTGCCGACGAGGTGAGCAGCATGGCCATGATGGAGGCGTTGGCCAAGGCCGATCCGGCAACCTGGCCCAGCAACGTACCGGCCACGCTGGCAATCACGGCGACGTAGCCGCTGTACTTGACGAGCATGTCATCGTCGTCGCCGGCCGCATCCACCTCGAACACTTCGGAGGCCACGTCGATGACCTGCCCGGTCATCAGCAGCAGACATGACAGGGCCAGCAGCAGCCACTTCCAATACGTCCAACCGTTGGGCACCAGCGCGACCGCCAAGCACAGTACGCCTTCCACGCCCTCCGTGGTCGCAAGCGAACGGAACGAGCCGAACCGCTGCACGATCCATGCGGATACCGGAGAAGCGAAGTCGATGACCAGATTGAACGTCTTGCGGAACGCGATCACCCATGCCGGCAGTCCGACGATCAGAATCGAAGGAATCACCGACCCCTCGAAAATCGCGTTGGACAGCATCGAAAACGTCATACCCACCAACGCCCATCGCAACGCCCTGCTCAATACCGATAATCCGCGCATACCCTAATTCCTCGTCCTTGCTAGTGTAACGGAATTATGACTTCTCAATCGTCCCCCCGCTGTCTAAATGAAAGTGCAACACCCTTTCACTGGTTATCTGGACAATCTCCAATCTAAAGGGTGTTGCACTTTCATTTAGACAGCGCCCCCCATATCCGCATGTCACTGCTGCTATCATAATGAGCCAGTAGACGCCTTTAAGCGTTCTGACAACCATGGAATCGAAAATCGCTATGCACATCACAGAACAGCACTGCCAAGGCAAGAGGTCTGACCAGTCGCTCAATGAGGACGGGCTGATCATCACCGATGGTTTCGCGGCAGTGGTGGATGGAGTGACCAGCAAAAGAGTGCACCACCTTGCCGGCCTTGTTCTTGGCCGCGTCTAGCACCGGGGTGATGTCAGCGGCCCATTTTCACGCACCGAACATCCGGCGAGCATGTCGTTGCTGCCCACGCACACGATCAGCACGTCCGGCCGGTCGTTGATATCGCCAATCATCCGGTAGCGCACGCGCCGGGCGGTCGCGCCGAGCTTGCCGACCGTACGCCAGGCCACCGGCCGACCGGTACGCTTGGCGACGCGCGCGGCAAGCAGCGGCATAATGCCTTTCGACTGGCCGTCCACGCCACCCAACATAGTCCGCCCGCCTCGACCGGCCGATCTCGTCAGTGAACACGCGGAATCGAACCCTACATCGACGTTCGTTTCGTCTGGTTTGGCCCATGAATTCTGGATGAATTGGGGTGAACCGGCGGGGCTGGAGGCGAGCGGGCGGCGGATTATGGGGCACAATGGTGTCAAGGAGGCCGCCATGGTCGATGACTATACTGCCAAAATGACTGAGCTGATCGAACTCATGCGTCTGATCGGCAACGATACGCAGCAGTGCGAGGTCAAGGAATGCAAGCGCAAGATCTCCTCGACCATCACCGATACGCTGTCCGCGTTCTCCAACGGCTCCGGCGGCTGGATCATCCTTGGCCTGTCCGAAAAGAACGGGTTCACGCCGGTCGAGGGATTCGACGCGCGCGCCATGCAGGAGGCGCTGAGCCAGGCGTGCGAGAAGATGACGCCGGTGGTGCGGCCCGTGATCGTCACCTGCCCGTTCGAAGGCGCGAATCTGGTGTTCGCGCGCATCGACGAAATGCTGCCGCGCGATAAGCCCTGCTTCACCACCGCGCTCGGACCGCACGGCGGCTCGTTCATCCGCACCGGCGACGGCGACCGGCGCATGACCTCCTATGAGGTCGACCGGCTCATCGAGGAGCATCTGCAGCCCACATACGATCTGGATATCGTGCCCGGCGCCACGACCGATGACCTCGACCCGCAGCTTGTTGCCGGATTGTTGGCGCGCGTGCGCGAACAGCATCCGCGCGTGTTCGCCGACCGAGATGGCATCGATGTGCTGCTGGATCTGCAGGTGTTGCGCCATGATGATTCCGACGAGTCGGAGGTCGGCGGAATACTGCGTCCCACCTTGGCCGGACTGCTGGCGTTGGGCCGCTATCCGCAGAAGTTCTATCCGCGGCTCGGCATTTCGATAGCCGTGTTTCCGGGGACGAGCCGGGACGATGTGTTCCGGGGCGACGAGCGATTGGTCGCCTCGAAGTCGGTGGTCGGTTCGATTCCGGTGATGATCGACGATGCGGTCGACTCGTTGATGCGTTGGATTGGCGCGAAGAAGCCCGATTATCCGCCGCTCGTGTTGCGCGAGGCGATTGCGAACGCGCTCACCCACCGTGATTATTCGCCCGATGCGCGCGGCACGCAGGTGCATATCAGCGTGTTCACCGATCGCATCGAGATCACCAATCCGGGTGGCCTGTACGGCATGGTGACACATGACGTGCTGGCGAGCCCGCATCCGGTGACGGGCGCGCCGTTCGTCTCCACCCGAAACCAGTTCCTGTTCACGCTGCTGGAGTCCACGCCGTATCCGGGCGGCGGGTTTGTGAACCCAGAAGGCGGCGACGGCTACCAGCGCATCGCCGCCGCGTTGCGTGAGGCCGGCATCGAGCCGGCGACCACGCGCAACGACATCAACACGTTCACGATGACCATCACCAAGCAACGCACGATGGAGAACAGTTCGCCGGGCGACGTGGTCAAGGCGATTATGACCGTACTGGAGCGGCATTCGGCGATGAGCGTCAAGGAGATCATGCGCGAACTGCAGTTGACGCCGCTGGCCGCCACATCCGGTATGCGCGAGCTGATGAAGGAAGGGCGGGTCGCCCGAGTCAAGTTCGCCGACGACTCGGTACAGCGGTATCGGTTGAAAGGCTGATTTCTCACTCGGCCAGCTGCGTGGTGGCAGGCGCGGCCAGGGCGGGGCGGGAGCGGCGGAACCGGCCGGCGGCCAGGCCGATGCAGATGAACATCACGCCGAACAGTGCGACCAATCCCAGCGAGCCGGCCCAGCCGGCGACGCTTATGCCGGTTTCCTCCGCCGTGCCGAAGCCGAGCGCATTGTCGATTGCTCGGCAATACCACCAGCCAGGCAGGAACTTGGCCATAGTCACCATCACGGCAGGCATCATGTCGATCGGCAACGCAACTCCCGACGTGAACATGATGAGCAGGCCGAAGATATTGGCGAATCCATTGGCAGCCGCCTCCGAAAACCCGAATTCGCTGAGCATGAATCCACAGGCGACGGTCATCAGCGCATATACGCAGGTTGCGCAGAACGTCATCAGCACTCCCCCGACGCTCAGGTGCAACGGATCGAGTCCCGCCGCCATCATCAGACCGATCGAGAGCACCAGATAGCCGACGCATACGACGAGCGCGAATCCGCCCAACGTCAGCAACCGCTGGAGTCCCATCGACGACATACGTTGCGGGGATGCGGTGAGACGACGGCGAACCTCCCCGGTGGTGAATGTGCCCAGAATCATTGATCCGCAGACGGTCATCGCCAAAAACAGCGGATGCAGCGCGGTTTTCATGGTGTTGCCGAATCCGCTGGCCGCCATGTCCGAAGCACTTTCCGCGTCCGCGCTTGCCGTGTCGATCACAGCGACCTTATGGTTCGCGTCCATGTCACTCGCCGATGCGGCAGCCGCTTTCGATGCCTCGAACAGATCGCCGACGCTGGGTTTCTCAATCTGACCGGCCGGCAGCATATCAAGCATGTCCTGATTCGAGAATTCACCAAACCCGCCCATGCCATCTTCAGACGAATCACCCGCAGTGTCTCCAATGTCGATGCCGGCCATAGCTGCGAGCGCCGCACTATCGACCGTCGTATGCGAGCCAATCAGTGCCGTACGCGTGAGTGAAAGGAACCCGATGACGTTCATCCGGGCCATCGAGCCTGCGCCGGACGTATAGCTGGTGACCGTGTCCACGCTTGGTGGATTCTCGCCTGTCGCCGCGGCATCAATGAAATCGTCGGCGAAACCATCGGGGATGATGACGATCAGATCCACCCAGTTCGAGGCGACGGCTTGTTGCAGAGTTTCACTAGCATCGTCAACGTTCACCAGTTCGCTGGAATCCGACAGGTATGTGCGCATCGATGACGCGATGCCGCCCCTGTCCGAGTCTCGATCGATGACGGCGACACGCATTTTGGCCGGCTCGAATGCCGCGGCTGCGGAATCGGATGTGCCAGACAGCATCGACCAGCTGATAGACAGCATCATGATGCCCACGAACACGAGGTAAATCAACAGGTAGGCCCTGTGCGAGAACAGTACACGCAATGTGGCTTTACAGGTGTTCATAGCGTTGCCTCCTCAGCATTGCGATGCCAGCCAAGAGGAATACCGCGCTCATCGCCAGCAAAATGGCACAAGTGGTGATGAACGGCTGGTAGCTGTCGTAGTACAAAATGTCGTAAAACAGGTTCGTCACCTGTTGCGCGGGGTTGATGGTGCCGAGGATGGGCGCGTTGCGTGCTATCCAGTCACTGATCTGCATGGCGAAGCCGCCGTACAGTCCGGTGAACAGCGACAATATGCAGGCGATTCCGCTCGACAAACCGTATTTCGTGTCGTAGGAAAGCTTCGGTACCGCGCCGAGCAGGGTGCCTGCTGAGCTGGTCATGAACGAGGCGATGATGACCGCGAGGATCGCCGCCGGTTCGCGTCCGCCGAGCGAGACGTTGCAGGCGAGCCGGATATAGGCCAATGCGATGGACAGGGCGACCGACGAGCACAGCCAGCAGGAGAGGAAGCCCGCGACGAGCTGTTTGGCCCGGCTCAGCGGCGCTACGGTCCGCCGTATGCCCAGCGCGGACAGGTTCGCCTGTGCGGCGGCGACTGTGCTGATGGAGTATCCCATGGCCATCATGCAGGACATGGCCAGCAGCGCGTAATAGTATCGGGCGATCTCGTCAGGCTGGAAATGCGTGAGCGTCGTCTCATGGGTCATGTCGACGTTCTGCCCGACGCTGTTCCAGAAGTTCCGGCTGAGCGCGGCCTGTGGATTGTCGGCGATGGTCTGCCGGGTAACGGCGTCGGTGCGGTTGTACAGGTCGATGACGCCGCGCAGGGCCGCGAGGCTAATGTCCAGTCCGCTGTTTTGCGTGGAGTCCTTGGCTGTGACGGCGGTTTCCCGGCTCACGGTCATCGCCAATCGGCCGTTATTGTCGGCGGTCAGATAGCCGTTGGCAGTGCCGTCGGCGAGCCGTTGTTCGGCCTCCTTCACGGTGTCGACTGTGGTGATGGTCAGCAGCTTTTGGTCGATTCCGGCGTAGGTCGTGTCGTCTGAGGCCGATTCCGTTTCCCCGGCCAGCGCGTCTACGAAGGTGCGGGCACCGTCCGCCTGCTGCCAACGGGTGTCTTCGATGACGGCCATCGGCACCGGCTTGAGTTCGTATGCTTCGGCCAGCCCGCCGAACAGTCCGTTGAACATGGTCGCCAGCACAATCGGGAACACGGTCATCCAGAACAACGCCGACCGGTTGCGCAAGTTCGCTTTCAATGCGACCAGAAATGTGGTCCACATGATGTCTCCTTACCTGCTCCCGCTGACGGGAGCTGTCGGCGAAGCCGACTGAGGGTGGTTGTTGCAAGGCCACCCCCACTCGCTTCGCGGGAGCCCCGCTAGCGGGGGCAAGATTGTTAGTCCCTTAGCGCCTTGCCGGTGAGTTCCAGGAATACGTCATTGAGGGTGGGCGGGCGACTGGTCAGGTGGCCGATGTTGGCGCCGGAGCGTTTCACCGCGTCGAGCACGTCGGTCAGGTTGTGTTCGCCGCGACGGCATCGCACGTCGAGTTCCTTGCCGTCGTAGGTGGCTTCGATCACGCACGGCAGCGCACGGACCTCGGCCATCGCCGAATCCGCCAGATCGAGCGTTTCGATGGTGATGCGCTCGCCCGTGTCGATCATGTTCTTGAGCTCGTCGGCGGTTCCGAGCGCCAGGTGCCGGCCGTGGTCCATGATGAGGATGCGGTCGCAGATCTGTTCGACCTCCTCCATGTAGTGGCTGGTGTAGATCACCGTGGCGCCGGCCTGGTTGAGCCGCTGGATGCCTTCCAGAATCGAATTGCGGCTTTGCGGGTCGACGGCGACCGTGGGTTCGTCGAAGAAGATCAGGTCAGGCTTGTGCGCGATGCCGCAGGCGATGTTCAGGCGTCGCAGCAGACCGCCGGACAGTTTGCCGGGCCGGAACTTGCGGAAGTCCTGGAGTCCGACGAATTCGATGGACTCCTCGACCAGCGGCGCGCGGTCGGTTTTCTTCGGCACGTACAGCGAGCAGAAGTAGTCGATGTTTTCGGTGACGGTCAGTTCGTTGAACACGGCCACGTTCTGCGGCACGATGCCGATACGACGTTTCAGCGCGTAGGAGGTCGGCGTCATCGGCTGGCCGAACACGCGAATCGTGCCCGAATCGTAGGTGAGCAGCGCGAGGATGCAGTTGATCGCGGTGGTTTTGCCGGACCCGTTCGGTCCAAGCAGCCCGAAAATCTCGCCCTGGTTCACGTCAAGGTCAAAATAGTCGAGCGCCACCATGTCGCCGTAGCGTTTGACCAGTTGGCTGACGTGCACGGCCAGAGCCGGGTTGGTTGTCGAGTCGTGTTCGGAAGCTCTGTTGTCGGTTGTCATAGTCACTCCCTTCCTTGGCGATTCCATCATCCCAAGAAGGGGCCGGACGCCGCCACAGGCAAACGTCACGACTTGGCCGTACAGGCGTGACATTTGTCATTACAGTCCTTCGGCGTCGGTCTGCATGGCCTTGTACACCTTATCGACCGGCATCAGGCTGATCTCGTCCATCGAATAGTTGGACGCCCTGTGGCTTTGCGTAATCATCGGTATCATCCCTTTACGGTTGTGTCGACGACATCCGACGCTTGTGCCTCATCTATTCGGGAAGTGTAAGCCCGTTGTCTTGGACCGTCATGCGGGTAATTCCGCACGCCCGTCAAGTTCGTCGTGTTCCGCACACCGCTAGACTGGTGGTGGAAGAGCGTCGAGCCGGGGAGGTGCCATGCGCGTGTTGGCCGAGATGGGCTTGCTACTCGTGTTGGGCCTGGCTTTGGCCTGGCTTGTCGGGCTACGGTCCGATGGCGTGTTCATCGCCGGCCTGCTGTTGGCCGTTTCCGTCGCCGGATTGGTGGAATGGCTGCGTCCCGCGCAATGGTCTTGGGTCTTGTGTACGGCGTATCTCGTCATCGCCGTGGCGGTGCCTTCATGGTGCGCGTTCATGCCGCTCATCGCCTACGATACTGCACGGCTGCCGGCCCTCGCCTCGACCGGAGCCCGGGCTGGGGCACGGACTGCGGCAAGTGGCCGCTCCCCCAGTGTCTCGCGGACCGCGGCCTCTCGCCGTTCCCTTGCCGATGCAATGCGTTCGGCCCCGTGGCTTTCGGCCGCCGCGCGCTGGATATGGGTGTTGCCGCTGATCGCGCTCTGGTTCGCCCGTGGCACCGACCGTCTCCAGACGCTGGTGATGACGCTGGTCGCCCTGCTTGGATTCGTTCTGGGCCGGGCCCGCGCCTCCTCGGACGAGGCGCGGCGCGCGTTGCTGCACGCGCAGGACAGGGCGCGCGAATCCTCGCGGGCCACTCGTTCGCGCATCGCCGACATCGATGAGGAACGCGCCCAGTCGATTCGCATGGCGACCCTCGGCGAGCGCACGCGTATCGCCCGGGAGATCCACGACAATGTGGGCCATCTGCTGACCCGCGCGATCATGCAGGCGCAGGCCGGCAAAACGGTGGCCAAGGCGACGAACGATACGGTCGCCGCGCAAGGGTTCGCCACGTTGGGTGCGACGTTGGATGATGCGATGACGATGGTGCGCCGTTCGGTGCATGATCTTGAGGATGACGGCACTGATTTCGCCGCGCAGATCGATGATGCCGTCACGTCGTTCGACGGCATCTCCCCCGGTTTCGCCGTGACGCTGGCCAACGATATCGCCAAGGCGCCTGCGCCGGTCTCGCGCTGTTTCGCGACCGTGATTCGCGAGGCATTGTCGAACGTGGTGCATCACAGCGCGGCGCGCGAGGCGAGCGTGACGTTGCGTGACTTCCCCGCGTTCTGGCAGTTGGTCATTCAGGATCCGGGGCCGGCCGTGTCCGAGTCCGATGGGTCCCGGACGGCCGCTGCCCGCCCGCGTGCGATGCGCGCCACGCACGTCGGCTCGCGACTCGCCGCCGACGGCGTTGCCGATATGCGTGGTTCGGCCGATGAGCTGATGCGCGGCATGGGTTTGGCGGATATCGAATCGCGCGTGCGCGCCCTTGGCGGCACCGCGGTCTGCGGGCCGTATGAGGACGGCTGGCGTGTGTTCGTATCCGTGCCGAAGAAGCGTTGGACCATGGAATCGAGGGATTGATGAGAATCGCAATCGTGGATGATGATCCGATCGTCTGCCAGTCGTTGGAGACGATTCTGACGGCCACCGGCACGGCCGAGGTGCTATGGACGGCAAATGACGGCGATACCGCCGTGCGCCGTTATTTCGAGACGCCGGCGAGCCGACCGGACGTACTGCTGATCGATATTCAGATGCCCGGCACCAGCGGTTTGGATGCCGCGCGCGAGATTCTGGCCACGGACCCGGCCGCGCGCATACTGTTCCTGACCACGTTTGCGGACCAGTCGTATATCGCGCAGGCGATGGGGCTTGGTGCCAAGGGCTATCTCATCAAACAGGATGTGGCGACGGTCGGGCCTGCGCTGCAGGCGGTGATGGCCGGTCAGGTGGTGCTCGGCGCGGAAGTGCTCGGCAAGCTCACCGAACGGACTCCGAATCCTGCCGATTCCGACGATTCCAGAGATACCGCCGATTCCATCGAGGGCCTGCTTGGCGAGCGCGAACGTGAGATCACCGCGCTGGTCGCCGAGGGCCTCGATAACCGCGACATCGCCGCCAGACTGTTCCTGAGCGAAGGCACGGTCCGCAATCGCATCAGCGCGATACTGGACAAGCTCGGCCTGACCAATCGCACCCAACTCGCCATCCTCTGGCTCAACGCCCATCGGTGAGGGGCCTTTGGTCAAGTAGGTCTCTCCCTCCGTCATCGCTTCGCGATGCCACCTCGAACGCGATTCAGGACAGCTTGCAGCTGACCTCTTATTCGCTCGTTGTCACTCACCCTTGCCTAAAAACACCTCCGGCGTTTTCTTCACGGCTCGGCTCATCAGAGGGAGGTTATGAAAAACCAACCTCAGCTGTTTTTCATGACGATACTGTCGATGGTGTTGGCCACGCGCTCGCAGTCGTCGGAGCACTGTTCGAGGTGACGGTACACGTCATGCCAGGCGAACACCTGCAGCGGATCGGTGCAGGTGGTGTGCAGCGTGCGCATCGACTCGATGAACAGGTGGTCGGCGTCCGTTTCGATCGTGTTGATGGCGAACACCAGTTCGCGCAACGTCTTGGAATGCCGGAATCGCGGCAGTTCGTTGACCAGCTCGCAGATGCTTTCCGTGGCGCGCACCACCATATCCGACATCTGGACCGCATCGTCGCGCATGTCGGTCACATTGTCGTAGTACATGCGGTTGAGTACGCCTTCGATGCTGTCGGTCACATCGTCGAGCACGTGGCCAAGCCCGTCGATGTCCTCGCGGTCGAACGGCGTGATGAACGCGGTCACCAGTTCGTCCATCATGTCGTGGCGCACCTCGTCCGCCGACTTCTCAATCGCGTGCATGCTGTCCATGCGTTCGCGCAGCTGGTCCGGATTGAAGTCGTGCATGACCTCGGACAGCAGCTTCGCGGCCTGGCATGCGTAGTCCGCGCTGCGGCGGAATCCGTCGAAGTAGAACACGTCTTTTTGTCTCGCCATGATGGGTGGAATCCTTTCTAGAACACGACCATGAACAGTTTGGCCATTACGAAGCTGATGAGACCGCAACCGGGGAAGGTGAACACCCAGGTGAGCATCATGTCGCGCACCACGCCGAAGTTGATGGCGGAGAGGCGGCGTACCGCGCCCACGCCCATGATGGCGCTGGTCTTGGTGTGCGTTGTGGAGACGGGGATGCCGAGCACGGTCATGACGAGCAGGCACAGCGCACTTGACAGATCGGCCGAGAAGCCTTGGTATTTCTCGAGTTTCACCATGTCCTGGCCCACGGATTTGATGATGCGTTCACCGCCGACGGACGTACCTACGCCCATGATGGTGCTGCACAGAATCATGAGCCAGACCGGAATCATCACACCGGTCACGCTGGGTTGGCCGTTGCAGAACGCCATGCCGAGGAACAGCACGCCGATGAACTTCTGGCCGTCCTGCGCGCCATGCATGAAGCTCATGGCCGCCGCGCCCACGATCTGCGCGTAGGTGAAGAACCCGTTGGTGCGGCGGCGGTCCATGCCAGCGCAAATCAGGGTCACGGCCTTGCATACCAACCAGCCGACGGCGAAGCCGAACAGGAGGCTTGCGACCAGACCGTAGAGCACCTTGACCCATTCGCCCATGTTGATGCCGCCGATGCCGCCTTGGATGGCGATGGCCGCTCCGGACAGGCCGGCGATCAGGCTGTGGCTTTCGGAGGTGGGTATGCCGAGCAGCGAGGCGCCCACGCTGTATACGACGATGGAGAACAGCGCCGCGCATAGGGCGATGAGCGCCGCGTTCGTGTCGCCGCCGAAATCGACCATGTTGCTGATGGTGGAGGCCACGGAAGCGTTGAGCTGCGTCATGATGAAGACGCCGAGGAAGTTGAAGATGGCCGCCATGATGACGGCGGAGCGTACGCGCATGCATCGCGTGGTCACGCAGGTGGCGATGGCGTTGGGTGCGTCGGTCCAGCCGTTGACGAAGATGACTCCCAGCGTCAGCAACGTTGTGACGGTCAGAGCCGGGTTGGAAAGCACTTGTTGGAGGAAATGCGCCAGTGAGACGTCCAAGGGGAATCAACACCTTCTTCTTCGGGGGCGGAAGCCGTCACACTGATTGTAACGGAAGAATGGCTACGTAGTTCCCGTGGCGCGCGGATTATATGGTGTTGTTATGTTGCGCGCCGCGCATCCTTTCGTGAAAACAGAGAGGGACAGTCGTATGCTTCGATTCGGCGCCTGCATCGACAACGCTCGTCATCTACCGAGGATTCGGTCATGCGTGTGCGAAAATGGACGCGGCGTCAATCAGGAGGTGCACGGTGGCGGTAAGCGCAGATTCGGCTCACGAGCTACACGAATGGGTGAAGTACGGGATGTTCTGGCACGTGTACCCGTTGGGATTCTGCGGCGCCGATATCCGTCCCGCCGGCCCGCGCGAATTCCATGGCCGTGGCCTTGACGCGCTGATTCCTTGGCTGGAATATGCCCGTGACTTGGGCGCTTCCGGTCTGCTGCTCGGTCCGATATTCGAATCGGCGACGCACGGGTATGACACGCTTGACCATATGCACATCGATGTGCGGCTGGGAGGAGATGCTGCATTCGACCGGCTGATCACTGCCTGCCGGGATATGGGTTTGCAAGTGATATTGGATGGCGTGTTCAACCATGTAAGCCGCAATCATCCTGCCGTTCAGGCGTCGCTTGACGAAGCCGCCGGCCGCTTGGATCCGGCCGATAACCCGTGGCACGGTCTGGTCCGCACGCATGTCGGCGATAATGGCGAACCCACTTTGGATGTGTTCGAGGGGCACGACGATCTGGTAGCGCTGGACCATTCGTCCGATAAGACCGTTGACTATGTGGCCCGTGTGATGAACTACTGGCTGGATCGTGGGGCTGCCGGTTGGCGACTTGACGCCGCGTATGCGGTGCCGAGCGTGTTCTGGGCGCGAGTGTTGCCACAGGTCAAGGCCACGCATCCGGATTCGTGGGTTTTCGGCGAGGTGATTCATGGCGATTACCCGCGCATCGTCGAGGAATCCACGATGGATTCAGTCACGCAGTATGAGCTGTGGAAGTCGATTCAGCATGCGCTGGAGACGGAGAACTTCTTTGAGTTGGATTGGAATCTCAAGCGGCATAATGCGTTCCTGGATTCCTTCGTGCCACAGACGTTCATCGGCAATCATGATGTGACGCGCATCGTCTCGCAGATAGGCTCGGCCAAAGCGGCGTTGGCGGTGGCGGTGTTGCTGACGGTTGGCGGCGTGCCGAGCATCTATTACGGTGACGAACAGGGCTATGTGGGCGTCAAGCAGGAGCGGTTCGGTGGCGACGATGATATTCGCCCGAAGTTCCCCGACTCCCCCTCCAATCTCTCCACATTGGGTGAGCCAATATACCGGTTGCATCAGGCACTGATCGCGCTGCGCCGCCGCAATCCATGGCTGATTGACGCGCGTACCGAGGCACTCGAACTGGAAAACAAGCATTTCGTCTATCGCTCAGTGAGCGCCGACGCCCAACACTCCCTAACCGTGGACCTCAACATCGAGCAATCCCCCACCTTCACCATCCACAACGCCGACGGCTCCGTAGCGTACCAATATTAACCAGCGCTTGGCCCCCTCCCTGAAGGGAGCCAAGGAACGTCATCGACGTCCGTTGCGGGTACCGGACGAGCGGAATGGCGAGCTGTTCTTCTTGGAATGGTGACGCTTCGGGCCTTGTGTATTGCCGTATTTGGCGATCATACGGCGCTCGTGACGCTTGGCTCCCTCGGAACGCTCATCACGCACGATGCGGTTCTCGTTCTTGCGGTGGATACGCTTGCTGCCTTCATGCTTACGCGAGCCGAACTCATCGCTTCGATCGTAATCGAATCTGTCTCGCCGATCGGACTTGCCGTTCTTGGAGTACTTATCGCCGCGACGGTCATCATAACGGTCATCAGATTTCTTACCGCGACGGCGATCACGGCGATCTTCATATCGAGTGTCGGCACGATCCTCGCGTCGATTGCCACGACGCTCATCGCCATGCTCGAACAGATAATCGCGACGCTCGGCCTCGGGATTGCTCATGCCGGCGCGACGTTCCGCACGGTTGCGGTTCTTCTTCATGGCCTTCTTGTTAGCTTTGCCGCCGGGCTGGTGCTGCGGCTGATCATCGTAGGACTCGCCGCCGACGTTCTCGTAGCGAGTTTCGGTCTCGGCAACGTTCTGCTCGCCACGGTTGCGATTGCGGCTATGCTTACGCTTGCTGCCGCGGCCAGACTCATCGCCAGCCATATTTTTGGCGCCCTTGTTCTTGCCCTTGCGCGGGTTGCCGACGGGCTGCGACTTGTCGAGACTCCAGCCGTCCACGCGCTCGGCTCGGTCGCCCACCAGCTCAAGCACTTCGGGCGAATCGTGAGTGACCTCAATCATCTTGGTTTTGATACCGGCCTGATTCAGCAGTCGGCGCGTTTCACGACGCTGTTCTGGCAGCACCAGGGTGACCACGTCGCCGGCCTTGCCGGCGCGGGCGGTACGACCGGAGCGGTGCACGAACGACTTCGGGTCGGCCGGCGGCTCGACCTGCACCACAAGCTCCACGCCGCCGACGTCGATACCACGGGCGGCCACGTCGGTGGCCACCATGACGCGCACATCACCGGAGTCGAAGGCAGCGAGATTGCGGTCGCGCTGGTTCTGGCTCAAATTGCCGTGCAGTTCGGCGGCCGGAATGCCGTTCTGAGTCAGGTTCTTGGCGAGCTTCTTGGCCTGGAACTTGGTGCGGGTAAACAGGATACGACGGCCAGTACCGGAGGCCAACGTACGTACAAGCTCATGCTTGTCGCCGCGCGTGGTTTCAAACACATGGTGGGTCATCAAATCCGGTTCGGCGGTGGCCGAATCGACCTCGTGCACCTTGGGATCATGCAGGAAGGTGTTCACCACTTCATCCACGCCATGATCGAGCGTGGCGGAGAACAGCATATGCTGGGCGTTGGGAGAAATCTGCTCAAGCAGTCGCTTGACCGGCGGCAGGAAGCCCATGTCGGCCATTTCGTCGGCCTCGTCGATTACCACGACTTCGACGGACGAAAGCGTGAGCGCTTTCTGACGCAGCAAATCCTCAAGACGGCCCGGGCAGGCGACCACGATATCGGCGCCGGCCTTCAAATCACGCACCTGATGGATGTACTTGACACCGCCGTAAATCGTGGTGGTATTCATCCCAAACGCATGGGCCAACGGCATCAGCACGTCATTGATCTGGTTGGCCAGCTCACGGGTGGGGGCCAGCACGAGTCCGCGCGGATGGGGCAGGAAATCATCGGAGCGGCGCTCCTCAAGACTTGCCTTCTTGCGACGCTTAATTTCATCGCGGAATTCCTTCATCGCGGTTTGGCCAAGCGAATCATAGGATCCAAGACGAGTGACCAGAGGAATCGAAAAGGCGAGGGTCTTGCCGGAACCGGTACGGCCTCGGCCGAGAACGTCGCGCCCGGCCAACGAGTCGGGCAAAGTATCGGCCTGAATGGGGAACGCGGTCTTTTTCCCGTCCGCCGCGAGCACGCGTACCAACAGTCCGGGTACGCCAAGTTCACCAAAGGTAATGGGTTTGAATTCCTCGCCGTCATTCATCGGGAAATCGGCGGAATCCTCGAAATCATCAAAATCGTTACGGGGCACAATGGCCTTTCATGTCAAAGGTTGCGCAAATTACGCAAGCTTTCCAAACCTAGCGTAAGGCCCCTACTTTGCTTGTGAATACCACGGATCTTGCTATTTCACGACGTTACTCGCACATCTTGCTTTCAACGTTTCATGAATCACTTTTTAGCCCGCGTCATATGTGTTCTTTAGCGTCAGGAAATCAGGAAATGACCCCACTCATCCTAAAATCCTGTCATTGAGACACCCTCAGTGACAGAAATTCAGGAGCATGGGTGTGATTTCCTAAAATTCTGTCGCTCACTATGACTCAGCGACAGAAATTCAGGACGAAGCCACTCTTTTCCTGAATTTCTGTCGCTGATAAAGATAAGACGGTCAAACGGGCACCTACAGCACGTCCGGATCGTCCTTGGCGATGGTGCCGGTGGCCTTGCCGATAGCCTTGAGGCCGTGGTAGGCCACGAGAATCACGATCGTACCGATGGCGATGCCGTTGAAGGACGTGCCGCCGATGGTGAACGCGAACTGGCCGATGGCGATGATCATGGTGATAGCGGCCACCATGATGTTGACCGGCTTGTCGAAGTTGACCTTGTTCTCCACCCAGATGCGAATACCAATCATGCCGATCATGCCGTAGAGCAGTGTGGTCACACCACCGAGCACGCCGGCGGGAATCGTGTTGATAACGGCGCCGAACTTCGGGCACAGGCTCAGAATCAGGGCGAAGGCGGCAGCGCACCAGTAGGCGGCGGTGGAGTAGACCTTGGTGGCGGCCATAACGCCGATGTTCTCGCCGTAGGTAGTGGTGCCGGAGCCGCCGCCGAAGCCGGCGAGCGTGGTGCCAAGACCGTCGGCCATCAGGGCGGTGCCGATCTGGTTGTCGTAGTCACGGCCGGTCATCTGGGCCACGGACTTGACGTGGCCGACATTCTCGGCCACAAGCACGAGCACGACGGGCAGGAACATAGGCAGGATGGAGAAGTCGGCCTGCGGCAGGTGGAACTTCGGGAAGCCGATCCATGCGGCGTCATTAATGGCGGAGAAGTCGACCTGGCCGCGGAAGCAGGCATAAACGTAGCCGATGATCACGCCAACCAGAATATTGAGTCGACCAAGCAGTCCCTTGAACAGCACGGCGATAAGCAGCACGGCCAGCAAAGTCACGACTGCGGTATCAGGCGCGGCCTTGAAATTGGTCCATACGGAGGGCGCCAGATTGAAGCCGATAATGGCCACGATCGCACCGTTGACCACCGGCGGCATGATGATGTCGATCCACTTGGCACCGGCGTAATGCACGAGCACACCGACCAAAGCCAGCAGGATACCGGTGCACATGATGCCGAAGCTGGCGACCGCGATGCCCTTGTTGGCGGTGGTGACTGCGGTGATCGGGGCGATGAAGCCGAAGGACGAGCCCAAATAGCTTGGCAGCACGTTCTTGTTGATGAGCAAAAACAGTGCGGTGGACATGGCCGTGAAGAACAGGGTGGCGGACGGATCAAAGCCCGTGAGAATCGGCACCAGGAAGGTGGCGCCGAACATGGCGATGACGTGCTGCGCGCCGATGCCGGCGGTACGCGTCCAAGTCAGACGTTCATCAGGCTCGACCACCTCGCCGGGCTGCAACGTCTTGCCGTCGCCATGCAATTGCCACTGGAAGATATTGGACATTACTACTCTCCTCGCTCTCGGCGTCAGGCACGGCATACACACATCCGACCGCGCTGTGCGACATTGTATCTCATAGAGATTTTGCGAAGACGCACTTTGCGCAAGCTATTTGCCGTAATACTCCAGCAGGTGCGGGTCGACGGCCTGCACCACGTCCACCAAATCGCCATTGGACAGATATGGGCGTTTGAATTCGCGCCACGGCTCCACCTTGACCTCCCAACGTCCGCTCGCCTCGTCAAGCACGGGCCGGGCGGTCTGCTCCCAACGCACACGCTTGGACGTGCGACCGGTTTCGGGGTCTCGGCGCGTGTAATGCAGGCACGTGCAGTTGGTGATCTTCCAGTCGTCCGAATCGGCGCGATGCAGGAACTCCTCGTCGGCCAGATCCTCGATGGTGAGCATCAGAGCGAGCATGAAGTCGCCGTGCGTGACCATGACCACGGACTCCGAGTCGGATTTGCGGCTCAACGAGGTCAGGATGTTATGCACGCGGTCCTCGGCCACGTCGGCGATGGATTCGCCCGCCGGCGGCCGCCAGTACAACGGGTCGGTGTTCTTGAAGTTCCAGTTGCGGGCGTAGTTGGTTTTGAACTCGTCCTTGGTGATGGTGTTGATCTCGCCCCAGGAGCGTTCGCGCAGCACACGGTTCTCCTCCCACTTGGCTTTGGGCAAGGCCATGGTGGCCGCGGTCTCGCGGGTGCGCACATACGGCGAGACCATGTAGCGGTCGAACAGCTGCTGCTGGCTGACAAGCCAACGGCCAATGCAGTCGGCCTGCTTGCGGCCGGTGGCGGTGAGCCGCCATGAGCGGTCGGGCACGGTGACGTTGTCCTGCGTGTACAGGGAGTTGTCGCCTTGTTCGCCTGCTTCGACGATGACGTTCGCTTCGGATTCGCCATGTCGGATTACGTAAAGATCGAGCGGCATGCTCATCTGTGCTCCTCCTTCGTTGTCGGTGACGCTTCGTTGTTCCGCGCCGTCCGCTATTTCACCCGCGTTATGGTATTCCCTTTGACCATGAACGCACGACGGGCCATATCGATCATCGGCTGGTCGAACCTCGAGTCGGTGTAGAACTCGTCGACGACGGCGTCCGGACCGTACAGCTCGCGGAATCGTCTGGCCTTGTTGGTGTTGAAGTTGAGATACGTGACCTTCATCGTCTCCATATCGACCTTGCTGGCCACGAGGTTCCGCACGCCGAGCCTGCGGCATGCCTCCCCCACCGTCAGGTCGAAGGACGCGGTGAGGATCACGTCATTCGGTTCGGGCTGGTACCAGGGCTTGATGCGCGGGTAGTTCCGATCCCAGAAATCGTTCACAAGCTGTTCGACGCTCGCCACACGCCGGGAACGGTTCAGCTCCGTGAGATAGCCTTCGGCCATCCTGCCCACGCCGTATTCCATCTGCTCAAGCGTGGCCCGCCCGAGTTTGTATTTGACCGCGTACCGCAGCACGGGTGCGATGAAGCGGAACACCTTCGGGTCGTGTCGGGCGGAATACAGGTACAGGTCGAACAGGCTTTCGCCGTCGTAGATGGTTCCGTCAAAATCGAATACGCGCATACCTTCTGCTTCTACTCTGCTGTTCCTTGTTCAAGGCTAATCATGGCAGACCGGCAAAAGCGCGAATATGCGGTGAATTTCACATGAACACTGTTTTTTTGGGGGGGGCTTCCCGGCGATCATCGTCCCCGGTCCGGCACCGCTCCGGCACGCCTGCGCGTCTGGCCGAACAGATAGACGCCGATGGGCAAGGTCAACACACCGCCGATGACGAACACCAGCGAAATCGGGATCAGGTCGGCCAGAGGCGCGAAGACCAGCATGCCCAACGGCATGCCCAGCGTGCTGAGCGTGGTGTCGAGACCAAAGACGCGGCCGACCACATGCTCATCGGACTCGGTCTGCATGATGGTGCGCATCGGACCCACGCAGATGGCGGAGGCGACGCCATTCGCCACGTCGACGAACAGGTACGCCAGCAGATTGGGCGCGACCCCGAGACCCACCACGGTCACGCCGACCAAGGTGACGCCGAGTGCGACCATACGCATGTTGTCGCGCACGACCTTGGCCCCGATGGTGGACATGAACGCGCCGCCAAGCAACATGCCGATGCTCCAGCCCAGCTCATTGGCCGCGAGCTTGTCGGAGGCGGTGGTCAGGTTGATGAACCCCAGATTCAGATCGATTCCCTCGTATTCGCGGGTCATGAGCAGCAGGGTCAGATTCATCGGGGCCACGGCGATGAAACAGGTCAGCGCGTCGCCCAACACCACGTTGCGCAGATTCGGCCGATGCCACGCGTAGTCGAATCCCACCTTGAGGTCGGCGAAGACACGGCGGACGCCGACGAGCGGCGAGCGCCCCTCCCCTTCGGGCGCGGCGTGCGCGGCACGCTCCGCCGTCGCGCGTCTCTTCGGCACCTTGATCAACGCCACGAACCCGACGCCGATGACCGCCGTGGTCACGTCGATCAGCAGGATCGACCACAACGGCACCATGTTGATGAGCACGGCGGCCACCGCCGGCGCCACTATCATGTTCGCCGAATTGATCACACCGTATATCGAATTGACGCGCAGCAGTTTGCCGGAGGGCACGACGTCCGGGATGAACGACTGTACGGCCGGCGTCTGGATGCCGCCGCCCGCCGAACGGATGAGCAGCACCACGAAGATCGTGGCCAGTCCGGCCCACCCCATCGCGAAGCCCAACGACAACACGACGGTGACGGCGGCGATCACCATGTCCGGCAGCATGATCAGCAGTTTGCGATTATGGCGGTCCGCCCATGAGCCGCCGAAAATCGAGACCACGGCCTGCGGCACCACGCCGAACAGAGTGGCCAGCAGCATCGCCGAACCGGTTCTGGTCTGCAATACGATCCACCACCAGATGGCGTACTGCACGATGCTGGAGCCCAACAGCGAGAACGCCTGACCGATGAGCAGCAACGCCACACGCCGGACCCACGCGGCATCGGCCCCCTCGTTCGCCATGGCCTCAGCATACGCGCCAGGACCGTCCACCCCATCGGACGTCACGGGCATGGTCGCTCCAATCTACTCGTCTACTCGGCGCCTCAAGACGCATGGGCCTGGTCCCGGCCCCGCTCCACCTCACACCAGTACCATAGAATGGAGGTCCGATATACCATCCGGCATCTTCCGGGACACGATCGAGCGTGAGGAACCCGCTATGCGAATCATCGGCAATATTCTATAGATCGTTCCGGTCGGATTGGCGATCGCGGTCTCCTGAGTGTTAATCGGATTGGTCCTGTGCGTCACCGTCATCGGCATTCCTCTGGGAATCCAGTCGTTCAAAATGTCCAAACTCGCGCTCTGGCCGTTCGGGGCGAGCATCCACGGGCAGTAGGGTCATCGCGGCGCGGGCGGCAACGGCCCGGACTTCGCGACCTTCCAGAACGCCGCCCTTCCGATTCACATCGTTTGCCGTCTATCATGGAATTCGGATACACAACGCACCGAACGCATGAAAGGACAGATCATGATCAACCATGTGACCGTCAAGGTGAAGGATTT
This sequence comes from Bifidobacterium breve DSM 20213 = JCM 1192, assembly GCF_001025175.1. NCBI lineage: Bacteria > Bacillati > Actinomycetota > Actinomycetes > Bifidobacteriales > Bifidobacteriaceae > Bifidobacterium > Bifidobacterium breve. Next base: position 989,765 of record NZ_AP012324.1, on the reverse strand, counting down.
CGACAAGGAGGAGGCGTTCTACGAGGCCGCCCTGGCGCCGCTGGGCTACAGCAAGGGCCCCGCTTTCCCGGGCGTTCAGGCATTCGTGGCGGAAGACGGTTCGTCGGTGTGGGTTTCCACCGCCGCTGAAGGCGATACCGTCGCGCCGGTCCACGTGGCGTTCGAAGCCGCCGGCGACGACGCCGTGAAGGCGTTCCACGAGGCGGGTCTGGCCAACGGCGGCACCGACAACGGCCAGCCCGGCCCGCGTCCGAACTACGGTCCGACCTACTATGCCGCGTTCGTGCATGATCCGGAAGGCAACAACATCGAAGCCATGCACAACTGATCAATCACCGACTGATCGAACGGGGGTCCCGTCGGACGGAACACGTCTTCCATCCGGCGGGATCGTCATGTTTCCCCGCCCACGCCCATGAATCGTCGCACCGCCGCGTCCGTCCGACATGCCCCAGCGGCCGAGGCCATCACAGGTACGTGCTCCAGCCAAGCCTGACGGCAAGGATGATGCCGGTCAACACGGCGGCGGCCCGCATGACGTCCTCCGGAATGCGCCGGGTGATGGGAGGCGCGATCGCACTGCCGATGGTGCAGCCAATGCACATCATGATGGCGAACGGCCAGTAGACGGAACCACGGATGATGAACATGATTGCGGCGGAGATATTCGCGCCGAAGCCGACCACGGTTTTCAACGCGTTGATCTGATGGAACGGGCCGATTTTGCCCAAATCGAGAATCGCCAGGGCGAGCGTGCCGGCGGCCGCGCCGAAATAGCCGGAATAGACACCGACGAAGCTCACGCCGACCCACAGCCACCACGGATCGTCGCACAACGCGCCGTTCGTCGTCGCCCCGGCGATCCGCGCGGCATGCTCCGCCTGATACGATCGCGGCAGCGCCCGCGCCACGGCGTCGCGCGCGGCCGCTTTCCTCCGTGGGTTGAGCGCGATGATGAGCGCACTGAACAGAATCAACGGCGGCACCGCGAACTCAAAGACCTTCGCGGGCAATTCAAGCAGCAACAGGCCGCCGATGACGCCGCCGACCAGACCTATGCAGGCATAGACAGCCACACGCCCGCCCGGTACTCGCGGCACCAGCGTTGCAGCGGCGCGACGCTCGCCACATCGTATTTGGCCATGACCTCGGTCACCGTCAGGCCGTTGTCGACATGGTCGCGGGCCGCGGCGGCCTTCGTCTCCCAGTCGTATCGTCTGCTGCCCTGCGCACCCATGAACGACTCCTCGCCGCCGGACCTATACAACATGGTCCATTGTTTCGCGGTATATGCCGGCATCGCAAGCCGGCGGGCAAGCGATACGTAACCCACGCCGGCCTTGATGAGCCCCAATGCCTCGCGCCGGAACCCGTCGTCGTAACGTTCCCTCCGATCCTCACGCATACGAAAGAACCGCACCTCCGATCATCGAATCTGAATTTCCTCAGTCCAACAATCGGGGTGCGGTTCAAGCCGTTTGGCTCGGGAGTTTTGTCATGCCGGCGCGCCTGCCGAATCAGTTTCCAAGCAACGTGGAAACCAGAGTGCCGACGGCGACCAGCAGCAGGAGCACGCCGAACAACAGCGTCAAGGTGCTTTCCCTGACACGGCGCGAGGCCGGCGCGCCAATCAGTCCTCCGCACATCGAGGCCAGCGCGAAGACCACGACCACCATCCAGTCGACGCTGATGCTGGTGCCGATGCGCGAAACCAGTCCGACAACCGAAGCGATGATCATCACCAACAGCGATGTCGAGGATGCCTCGCGCATCGTGAATCCGAGTGCCAGCACCAGCATCGGTACCACGGCGAAACCGCCGCCCACACCGAAGAAGCCGGTGAGGAAGCCGGTCGCGGTGGCACAAGCGATCAGCAGAGGCAGACCGCGCCCCCCACGTCGGCCGGAGGACGCGCCCTCGGCGCCCGCGGCGCCGCTCCCATCGGCACGGCGGGCGCGGAACGCCTTGCGCAGCATCATGACGCCCACGGCGACCAACAGCACGCTGAACAGCAGCATCAACGTCCGTGGGTCGACGAGCACGGACAGACGCGATCCGAGCACAGTGCCTACCGAGGACAGCACGCCGAAGACCAGCCCGTCACGCCAGCGCACATGCCCTTCGCGCGAACGTGGTATCAACGAGACCAGCGCGGTTAGGCCGACGATGACCAGAGAGCCGGCCGAGGCTGCATGGGGCTCCTGTCCCAGCAGATACACAAGCACCGGCACCGACAGGATGCCGCCTCCGGCGCCCAGTGCGCCGACGACGACGCCGACGCCCAATCCGACGGCCAGCGCCACAATCAACTCAACCATCCGCGATCTCCTTGCATCCTCTTACCCGCTCCCACACGAGGAAAGCGGTCACCGCGAGGCGCGCACCTGTCGGCGCACCTGCGAATCCATGATTTCGGCGGGCGCGCGGTTCGCCCGCAGCAGCCGCGCCATGCCAACAATATCGGGGTGGATATGCCCGTAGAACTCGGTGTAGCCGGGGCAAAGGTAGTTCTGCCCCTCCTGTCCGTCGACGGACTTGACGAAGCGGTCCTTGGGACAGCCTCCGTTGCACATGCGCAGATACGGGCATCGGCGGCACTGATCGGTCAGCTCGATGCGCTTTTTCCTGGCGAAGCGGCGCATGATCTCGCTGTGCGCCAGCGAGTGGAAGTCCTCCTTGAGCACATTGCCGACGAGCCAATCCGGCTCGACCCAATGGTCGCAGGCGTAGACGTCGCCGTTGAATTCAAGCGCGAAGTTGTTCCCGCATTCGGGCGCATGCACGCACACGGCGTATTGCCCAAACAACGCGCCGAGGGCCGCATCGAAGTCCTGCACGAACACCCGTCCGACGTCCCGCGAGATCCATTCGTCGAAGATCTCGCTAAGGAACCGCCCGTATTGCGCCGGCCGCGTGGAGCGCGAGGTGACCGCGTCCCCGGCCTGACGGTACAGCATGCCGACGCCCTGCCCGCCGGTGGCGCGCCAGCCGTCGTGTTCGGCACGCTCGAGCTGCGAGGGATCGACGCGTTCGACGATGGGGATGAACTGCATGAAGTCGGCGCCGAGCTCATCGCGGAAATACCGGTAGACCTCAAGCCCATGCTCCTCGTTCGCGTGGTGTACCGTGCACAGGACATTGCAACGCACGCCGGCCTGACGCAGGATGTTCCAACCGCGAATCACCATCGCATGCGTGCCGCGGCCGGCGCGGTTGAGCCGGTAGGCGTCGTGATATGGCTCGGGACCGTCGATCGAGACACCGACGAGCACGTCGTTGGCCTTGAGGAACTCTGCCCACTCCTCGTCGATCAGCGTGCCATTGGTCTGCATCGCGTGGACGACATGCTGCCCGGGACGGCGATAGCGTTCGCACAGCTTGACGAGGGTGCGGAAGAATGGCAGGCCGCGCAGGGTCGGCTCACCGCCCTGCCAGAGCATAGTCACCTCGCCGTCGGGACTGGCGGCCAGATATTCGGCGACATATGTGGCCAACGTCTCCTCGTTCATCTGCTGTCGCTTGGTGGCGTAAAGCAGTTCCTTGGACAGGAAGAAGCAATACTGGCAGTCGAGGTTGCATGCCGCGCCGGTGGGCTTGGCAACGACGGAGAACGGCAGTTGGCGGCGCGTGAGCGGTCCCGCGGGAATCGCGTCCCCGGCGGCGGCCCCGCCATCGTCCCGTATCGTCCGTGGTGCCGTCGCGATTGTCATATGAACTCCTTGATCCAACGCATTCCGTCGATACATGTCTACTCCTCCGTCCCTATATCTGTCCCGGACGGGAATGGGACGGCGGCCGTCCGACGGTTGCGTCGGGCGACCGCAGCACGGCGTTACTTGGCGACTTGGTCCCAGTCGGAGCGCGCGGTGTTCTCCAGCGGAATGTCGAAGTCGGTCATCGCGGCCATCCACTTGGCGAAGGAGCTGTCGCCGCGCTCGACCAACTGGCGGTAAAGCTCGGCGGCCATCTCACGGCGCACCTTGTCATAGGCCGGCGCCGCATAGACGTTGTTAATCTCGCTCGGGTCCTGCCTGAGATCGTAGAGCTCATCCAGCGACTCGTGGTTGATGACCAGCTTGTAATCATCGGTGCGCAGCATGCGCTGCTGGATCGGGAAATGCAGGCCGTGGAACTCGCATACGATGTTCCTGCGCCAATCCGGGACCTCGACGCCGCGCGCCAAATCGACGACGGAGCGGCCGTCCTCCACCTGCGCCGGGTCAAGTCCAGCGATCTCCATGAAGGTGGCGGTCATGTCGATGAGCTGCACATAATCATTGCACTTCGTGCCGTGCGTGAGCCCCGGGATGCGTGCGATGAACGGAATGCGATAGATGTCGTCGTACATGGCCGGGCCCTTGTCGTTGAGCCGGTGCGAGCCAGTGAACTCACCGTGGTCGGCGCAGAAGAACATGGCCGTGTCATCCATCAGGCCCAATTCGCGCGCCACGTCGAGGATGCGGCCGATCTCAAAGTCGATCATGGCCACATATCCCCAATAGACGGCGATGAGCTTCCTCCACTGGTCGTTGTCGAAGGAGGAGGTGGACCAGTAGGTCGCGTAGTTCTGCTGGACCGGCGGCTTGCCGACGAGCGTGTCGCCGAAGCTCTTGGGCAGCATGACATCCTTCGGATCCATGAGGTCGAACCACTCGTCGGGGAGGAAGTAGGGCAGATGCGGGCCGAAGAAATGCACATCCAGGCTGAACGGCTTGCCTGTCTCCTTGTATTCCTTGGCGTATTGGCGCAGACGTGCAATGGATCGGTCGGCGATGAAGCGCTCGAAGGTCGCCTCCTCCGGCTGCTCGAGCCGCGCCGCGATGATATGGCCGTCACGGTTGCCCGGCAGCTTGCCGCGCCAGATATCGTGGGCCTTGACCGGCGGCAGGTCGTTCTCCTTGAGCCAGGCGACGTATTCCTCGTTGGCCACCGGGTTCTCGGCGCCCCAGAAGGTGTCATCGTCGCAGCCGAACTTGTCGGGCAGATTAGTGCCGCAATGGTATTTGCCGACCATGCCGACGTTGTATCCGGCGTCGCGCAGCGCCTGTGTGTAGGTCCAGTCGGTTTCCGGGATGGCGGTGGAATAGGCGATGTTCCACTCCGGGTTGGCGAGCGTCTGGTGCTTGAACGGCAGCTGGCCGGTGAGCATCGAGGAACGCGCGGGGGTGCAGATCGCGGAGGGGGTGAAGGCCTTGGTGAACAGGCATCCATCGGCGGCGAGGGAGTCGATGTTCGGCGTCTGCGCATGGGTGTTGCCCATGCATCCGAGGGTGTCGATGCGATGCTGGTCGGTCATGAAGGTGATGATGTTGCGCACGTTGTCCGGGACGACGCGCGGTTTGGTCTGGCTGTCTGCCATGAGAAGCTCCTTTGGTTGGTGCGGGTGTTGTTATGAACACGGGGATACGCGGCGGGCCGGACGGACCGGCCCGCCGGAGGGGAAGCGGCTCAGTCGCCCATTTCCTCGAGGGACTTGCCGTTGGTCTCGTGCAGATACTTCTTGGCGAAGATCACCGCCAGCACGCCGAAGACGAAGAACGCCCAGTAGGCGACGGCCGGCGACCATTCGACGACGTAGGGGAAGAGCAGCACGACAAGGAAGTTGACGAAGAAGTCGGCGCCAGAGGCCAGGGACATGGCGCTGCCGCGGATCTGGTTCGGGAACATCTCGCCCATCATCACCGAGAAGATCGGACCCCAGGAGGAGGTGAAGCCGAGCAGGAAGCAGCACAGGGCAGCGACGGCGAGGAAGCCGAGCACGGGGCTGTGGCTGATGTCGGGGCCATTGGGACCGCTCGGAGCGACGGTGAAAACGGTGGCGACCACGGCCAGCGAGATGAAGATCAGCGTGCCGCCGTACATCAGCATGCGCTTGCGGCCGACGCGGTCGACCAGCAGGATGCCCGCGGTCACACCGATGATCTTGAAGACGGTCAGGATCAGTGTCTGCTGGAAGGCCGCGGACTCAGGGACGCCGACCGCTTCGAACAGGGTGTTGGAGTAGAAGAAGATGCCGTTGGTGCCGGTCAGCTGCTGGAAGGCGGCGAGCGCCATGCCCACGCAGACGAGGCCACGCCACTTCGAACGCAGTACGGCGAAGATGCCAAGGGCCTCGTTGACGCCGCCGAGCGAGCGCTGGATGGACTCGACCTGCGCGGTGACATCGTCGGTGCCGGACAGACGCTCAAGCACCTTGGAGGCCTGCTCGTTCCTGCCCTTGGAGACCAGATAGCGCGGAGACTCGGGGATGAACGGCATGAGGATCATGTAGACCAGGGCCGGCACGATCAGGCACAGGAACATGCACTGCCACGCCTTGATGCCGAGAAACACCTCGGCGGAAGAATCGCCGGCGAGATTGGTCATCACCAGATTGACGACCGCCGCGAAGAGCAGGCCGAGGATGATAGCGAGCTGGCGGAAGGAGATCAGGCGTCCGCGGATGCGCGCCGGGGAGATCTCGGCGACGTATCCCGGGGCGACGGTCGTCGCAGCGCCGAAGCCCATGCCACCGACGATGCGGCAGAACAGCAGGAACGGGTATCCGCCCAGATAGGGGCATAACGCGCCGAAGATGGCCTCGAACATGAGGAAAGGACCGACCAGCAGCAACACACCGCGTCTGCCAATGTAGTCGGAGAGACGGCCGGCGATCAACGAGCCGATGAGACCGCCGATGATGCCCGCGGCGCCTGCAACGCCCTTGGCGAAGGAACCAAGCTGGAATTCGCTGCCGACAGCGCTGATGGCGCCATTGAGCACCATGCCCTCGAATCCGTAGAACAGCGGGCCCAGTGTGACGATGAGCGCAAGGGTCGTGGCATATCGTTCGGCCTTTCGGGCCCGTGGCGTCAGAACCACCTGTGATTCAACCATGAAAGTATCCTTTTCTCCTTTGAATCTCGATACTGAATGCCGCTAGTGATAGCTGGCGTGATTCAGTATACATCATTTCGTCAACCTTGTTGACATATTTAGGAATAACGCACGCAAAAGACTCAAAGATTACTGAAATATCAATGGTTCACGGTGAAGAAATAATTTTTATACATATATGACACATGCGTCATTTAAAGGGCTGCGCCTGGCCCGGACCAACAACTTCGTCGGCCCGGGCCAGGCGCAGTCTCACAACGACAGCGTCTGACCCAACGTACAGGACTCCCCGGGGGCCAACTCGACCGCATGCCCGCGGCAGAGCGCTGCCTCCACACAGACGAAGGAGGACCATTCGCCGGGCGCCATGTCGGTGATCGCATCACCGATCCGCTCCCCGGGATTCCACACCACAGTCTGTTCCGCACCATCCGAACGCACATGGATGACGCGGTTGAGGACGGGATCATGCACCTCGAGCGGACGGGCGACCCCATAGACACGATCCACCTCGCCCGCGAAGGCGATGTCCTCTTCCTGCTGCACACGATCGACGCCACCGGCCGCGGCATCCCAATATCCGACGCCCGAAAGTCCGCGCACCCGCGTACGGCGCACATCACCGACTCGCAGATAGGTGTGCAGCGCCATCTCCACGCTCGCTGACGCCTCGCCCACATTGGCGACGGTCAGCGTCATTCGCAGGCTCCCGCCAGCCCCGACCTCATATACCGCACGCAACGGCTGCCCACTGGGGTCCGCCGCATCGGCGGGCAGGTCGAGCCGATATCGCACACGGCCATCCGACGAATCGGATGGATCCTCGCAATGCCAGAAACTCAGCCGCGCCGAACCATGCTTGGGACTCAAACCAAGCGCATGCCCGCCGGCATATCCCGCCCCGAACCAAGGCGTGACCACCGGCACGCCTCCCCGGATTGGCACGCCAGCCTCCAGCACCAAGGCCGACGGACGCCATATCACAGAGGGTTGTCCCACCGGCGCCCACGACAGCACCTGAGCCCCGTAATCGCTGATCTCCAGTCGGGAATCGTCGCCATTGAACTCACGAATAACAAAGGTGTCGCTCATGCGGACAATTATAGTATGTAACCTATCTAATAAATGCCACTTTCCCCGTCATCCTCATTTCATACCGCAAGGCAACATCACAAAATCGTTGCAAATATTGAAATTTCTCAATTGTATCCATCCCGACATATTTAGGCAACCATCTTGACTAATTAATTTCACCATGCTATATTTATCAATTGAAGCCTATCAACGAGCCGATTAGCCGCGCACAAGACTCGAAAAAGGAGTTCACGCCGCATGCCCGCCCGCAAAGATGACACAATAGGTATTGGCATCATCGAAAAGCGCCTCTTCAAGCGCTGACGGGAGCTTTTCATGCTGCATTTCGCATCGGAACGACCCATAAGCGAGGCTCCTTTGACCAACATCGCCACAAAAACGGTGCCGTCGGATATCCGCGCCAATAACACGATGGCCGTCTTCAACCTGCTGTTCCCCGCCACGCATATGTCCCGCGTCGAACTCAGACGGCACATCGGACTGTCACGGATGGCCATCAGCAAAGTCACCGAGGAAATGACCGACCACCGCATCATCCGAGAGACCGGCATCGACAATCGCACTGGCCGCGGCAAACGTTCGACAGTCCTCGCCATCGACACGGCATACTGGCGTGTCATCGCCATCGATCTGACGCAGTCTTTCGTCATCAGAGGCGCGCTGGTGGATCTATGCGGGCGCATCGTCCAACGCGTCGAAAGCACCGTCGAAACCACCGGTGCCATCACGATCGACGACGTCATCGCCTTGATCGGGCGTCTCCGCTCCATATCCGACCTGCCCACGCTCGGCGTGGGAGTCGCCTTGCCCGGCATCGTGGACTCGGAGGGCACGGTGCTCAACGCCGTGCACCTGGGTTGGTCCCATCTGCCGCTGCGCGCACGTCTCGAGGAAGCGCTGGGACTGCCCGTGTCGGTCAACAACTCGACGCGGATGGCGCTGATCGCCGAACGATTCTTCGGCGAGGGCTCCCCCAACTCGCTGCTGGTGCGCATTGGACAGGGTGTCGGCGCGGCGCTCTGCGTCAACGACGAGGTCGTGGACGGGCAGGCCTTCACCGCCGGCGAAATCGGGCACATCACCATCGATCCCACCGGACCGGTCTGCGCCTGTGGACGTCCGGGATGCCTGGAGACCTTCCTCTCCTCCTCGCGGCTGCATGCCATGATCGCCGAGAACCCACAACGGCGCACGCAGATCCTCTCCGAAGCCGGTCAGACCCTCGGACGGGTGCTGGCAATCCCCGCCGGGCTGCTGGACCTCGACAACATAGCGGTCTACGGTCCTCCGGAAATCGTCAGCGAAGCATTCCTTGGATCGATGAACGAGGAGCTGTCCGCAAGCATCTCCTTCGGCAATCGCACGGCACCCCGATTGTATCGATGCCAGCAGGGGGAGGACCTTGTGCTACGGGGACAGGCCGTGGTCGTCATCCGCACATGCGTTCCGACGATACGCGAAAGCGACGCGGGACCGGCGAAAGAGGAGGACCATCCGTGACCCTCACGCACCGCATATTCCACAAAACACACTTTTGCAATCGAAGGAGGACCATATGAGCGCAATCCAGGCAGGCGGAGACACGCTGCGCATCGGCATCGACGTCGGCGGCACCAAAATCGCCGGCGTGCTGCTCGCCGAGGCGGCGGACGGCGACGCGCGGCCCAAATTGCTGGCCGAGCGGTCGATACCGGCGCGGCCGGGCGCCGAACAGCTCGTCGACGACGTCGTCTCCGTCGTCGGAGCCTTGACCAAGGACGCCCCGGCCGCCGCGGGCATCGCAACGATCGGCATCGGCACCCCGGGCATGGTCGACGCGGCGACCGGCGCGGTCGAGAACATCGCCAACCTCGACATCGTGCGCGTCGAGCTCGGCGGCGAGGTCGCCCGGCGCACCGGCGTGCCCACCCGTGTCGAGAACGACGTAAACGCGGCTGCCCTCGGCGCCGCGGCCATGCTGCCGCCGACCGACGGCGCCGGCGACAAGGGCACCGTCGTCTTCCTCAACCTCGGCACCGGACTGGCGGCCGGGGTGATCCGCGGCGGCGAACTGGACCACGGATACAGCAACAATGTCGGCGAAATCGGGCATGTCCCGGTCGAACCGCACCGCTGGCCCTGCGCCTGCGGACAGCGCGGCTGCCTCGAAACTGCGGCCAGCGGCGGCGCGGCGACGCGCCTGTGGCCGCAGGACGACCCGCCGATGCCGGCGATCATCGCCAAGGCCGGCAATCCAGCCGCGCCGGACCACGCGCAGGCCGCCGAAACACTCGATACCATCGTCAGCGCGATCGCCGACGCCATCGACATCGCGGCCACGGCCATCGACCCGCGCAGCATCATTATCGGCGGCGGCATGGCGAAAACCGGCCGCCCGCTGCTCGACTGCATCACGACCGAGCTGCGTCGGCGCGAAGAGACAAGCCGCTTCGTCGCTTCGCTGCGTCTGCCCGACCGCCTGTCCCTGACCGACCCGGACCAGCCCGTCGGCGCGATCGGCGCGGCGCTGGCCGGCAGGGGCGCCATCTGACGCGCGCCGTCATTCCCACACCCATCGCTCCATAACCCATCCACCAACCCCATATCCAACCCCATATCAACGAAAGAAGGAAACCATGGCGGAAGTCATCATCGTCAAGGACGAGGCCGAGGCGGGTGAGATCTACGCGCGCTCCGTGGCCGATCTGATCAAGGCCAAGCCGGACGCGGTGCTCGGCCTGGCCACCGGCTCGAGCCCGCTGGCCGCCTATCAGGCGCTCGCCGCTCTTGTCAAGAAGGAATCGAACGACGTGAGCCAGGTGCGCGGCTTTGCGCTCGACGAGTATCTGGGACTGCCACTGACGCATCCGGAATCGTATCATTCGACGATCCACCGCACCGTGGTCGAGCCGCTCGGCCTCGACCCGGCGAAGGTGCATGTGCCCGGCGACGTTCTGGAGGGTGCTCCCCTGACCGACGGCGAGAAGGTCTCCGGCGCCGGCGCTGCGTATGACCAGGCGATCGCCGAGGCCGGCGGCGTCGACGTGCAGATCCTCGGCATCGGCACCGACGGGCACATCGGCTTCAACGAGCCCGGTTCCTCGTTGGCCTCCGGCACGCGCGTCAAGACGCTGGCCGAGCGGACCCGCATCGACAACGCACGTTTCTTCAACGACGATGTGAACCAAGTCCCGATGCACTGCATCACCCAGGGCATCGGCACGATCCTCAAGGCCCGCCATCTGGTGCTGCTCGCTTTCGGCGCGGGCAAGGCCGAGGCGATCGCCGAAACCGTCGAGGGCGGCGTCTCCGCGTTCTGCCCGGCGTCGGCGCTGCAGCTGCACCCGCACGCCACGATCATCGTCGATGAGGCGGCCGCCAGCCGTCTTCGCCACAAGGGCTACTACAAGTACGCCTTCGCGCACAAGCCGTCCTGGCAGGGCATCTGAGTCCATACGCTTGGGGATGTGGGATTTGGTCCGCTGACTGCACGCTAGTGGACCAAATCCCATGACGGATACGATTTGAAAAGAGCTTGAGATATGGACAGACAACAGATCGTCGCGCAGGTGACGGACTCGATGGAGGGCGCGCCGTCGGCCTTCGCGATTCGGGACGCGCGCAAAGTCGACGCCCGCGGCATCGAGGAACATGCTTGGATCGTGGCCGACGCCAATGGCGCGATCGCGGCGCGAGGCACGTCGGATGACGATTTCGAGGCCGCCTGCCGTGCGAATGGCATCGGAACGGATGCGGTCATCGATGCCTCGGGCAAGATCATGACCCCCGGATACGTGGACATCCATTCGCACGGCGCGTGGGAGAAAAGCTTTGACGACGGCCCGGATGGCATCGATGTGGCGCGCGCCGGGCATGCGATGCATGGCACGACCCGTCAGGTGTGTTCGCTGATCACGAATCCGATCGACGTGCAGTGCGAGAATCTGCGTAATGTGCGAGCCAAGATGGATCAACGCCCCGATATCCTCGGCGCGCATCTGGAGGGGCCGTTCCTCGCGTTGTCGCGCAAGGGTGCGCACGATCCGGAATGCCTCAAGGACCCGGTGCCCGAGATCGTGGACCGGATGCTCGAGGCCGCCGACGGCTGCCTACGCCAGATCACGATCGCCCCGGAGCTGCCGCACGGGCTCCAGGCCATCCGCAGCTTCGCGACCGCCGGTACCGTGCCCGCGGTCGGCCATTGCGATGCCGACTACGAGACCGCCCGCCGCGCCTTTGACGAAGGCGCCGGCCTGATGACGCATATGTTCAACGCGATGAACGGTCTGCACCATCGCAAGCCCGGTCCGATTCCGGCGGCGGTCGAGGATCCGCGCGTCACCATCGAGCTGATCTGCGACGGCTTCCATGTGCAGGATCCGATGCTGCGGCTCGGCCTTGGTTTCGCGCCGCATCGCATCGCCTTCGTCACCGACGCGATGGCCGCCACCGACTGCCCGGACGGCGCCTACAAGCTCGGCGCGCTCGACGTGGACGTGGTCGACGGACACGCCCGACTCAAGTCCAATGGCGCGATCGCCGGCTCCACGTTGACCCTCGAGCACGCCGTGCAACGCGCGGTTCTCGAACTGGGCATGTCCCCGGTCGAGGCCATCGAGGCAGCCACGCTGACCCCGGCGAGGGCCTTCGGATTCGACCGGCCGTATCCGGTCACCGGCGCACCCCTCGGTCTGCTCGCCCCCGGATACGCCGCCGACGTGCTGCTCACTGACCCCGCCGACTGGTCCGTCCAACACGCCTGGTGCGCGGGGCGGCGAATCAAGTAACGCCACCCATACACAAAAAGGCCGCACCGGAATCCACTTTCCTGTGCGGCTTTTTCGTTGCAACTCAGCTACTCCACAAACATCATTTGTGCAGAGCAAGCGCGATTACGCGCGCGGCGTCAAGGCGCAGAGGCGAAGGCGCTGAACCGTCAAAGGCGAAGCCCAGTGGGCTTCCCCTAGGTGAAGGGAGCGGTTTACCGCGACGGACGGCGCCAGCCGTCAAATACGTCGAATCCTGCGCAACGACAACAACGCTCCATCATCACGCGAGCGGGCCGGTGTGCCAGATGCGGTCGAGATAATCCTCCATCGACCTATCGGACGAGAAGTATCCGGAGTTGGCGACGTTGAGCACGGCCTTGCGGTTCCATTCGAGCTCGTCGGCGTAGAGGGCCTCGATCTCGGACTGGATGCCCATGTAGGCGGAGAAATCGGCCAAGGTCATGAACCAGTCCTTGGTCAGCCAGTCAGCCACGAGCGGGGAGTAGGCGTTGCGGTCGCCGTTGGAGAAGGTGCCGTCGGCCACCAGATCGATGGCCTGCTTCAGGCGCGGATCGGCCTCGTAGTACTTGGCCGGATCGTAGCCGTTGGCGTACTGGGCTTCCACCTCGTCGACGGTCATGCCGAAGAGGAAGAAGTTGTCGGCGCCGACGCGCTCACGGATCTCGACGTTAGCGCCGTCCAGCGTACCCACGGTCAGGGCGCCGTTGAGAGCGAACTTCATGTTGCCGGTGCCGGAGGCTTCCTTGCCGGCCTGGGAGATCTGCTCGTCAAGCTCGGTGGCCGGGATGAGGTTCTGGGCCATCTCGACGTTGTAGTTCGGCAGCATGTGGACGGCGAGCTTGCCCTTGACGGCCGAATCGCTGCTGATCACGCGGGAAACGTTGTTGATCAGCTCGATGGTCATCTTGGCCAGGTAGTAGCCCGGAGCGGCCTTGGCACCGAAGAACACGGTGCGCGGAGTGATGTCCTCGGCCTTGACCTTACCGGACTTGATGTCGGCGTAGGTGGAGATTACGGCGAGAATCTTCAGAGACTGGCGCTTGTACTCGTGCAGACGCTTGACCATGGTGTTGAACAGGGTGTTCTCGTCGATATCGATGCCGTAGTGGTCCTTGGCGAAGCCCACGAATGCGTGCTTGTTGGCCTTCTTGACGGCGGCGAACTTCTTGACGAATTCGTCATCGGCGGCAAGCGGTTCGAGGCCTTTGAGCAGTTCGAGGTCGCTCACCCACTTGTCGGTGCCCAGGCCCTCGGTGATGAGGTCGGACAGGCGCGGGTTGGCGAGCTTGACGAAGCGACGCGGGGTCACGCCGTTGGTCACGTTGGTGAACTTGTCCGGGTAGACGTCGGAGAAGTTCTTCAGGGTAACGTCCTTCAACAGCTGGGAGTGCAGCTCAGCCACGCCGTTGACGTGGGAGCCACCGTAGGTGGCCAGGTAAGCCATGCGCACGGCGTCGCCAGTGTAGATGGCCATGTCCTTGATGGTGTCGGCGGCAACGCCCTTGGCCTTGAGCTCGGCCTCGAACTGCGCGTTGATCTTCTCGATAATCTCGAGGTGACGCGGCAACAGCTCGCCGATCAGGCTGGCCGGCCAGACCTCAAGGGCCTCCGGCAGCAGGGTGTGGCAGGTGTAGTTGAAGGTCTTGGTGGTGATGGACCACGCGGTATCCCAGTCGTAGCCGTACTCATCGATGAGGATGCGCATGAGCTCGGGGATGCCGATCACCGGATGGGTGTCGTTGAGCTGGAAGACGATCTTGTCCGGGAAGGTCGTCAGGTCCGGCTTGTCCTGGCCCGGGTAGAAGACGCGGATGGCGTCGTGCAGGGAGGCGGACACGAAGAAGTACTGCTGCTCGAGACGCAACGACTTGCCGGACTACACGTCCTACGAGTCGTACGCACAAATTTGGTAGTTCGGCTTAATCGCCATCAGGCCGCGTTACGCGCCGCTGAGCAGCATACCGACACTCCACCCCAGCTCGTTGGCGGCGAGCTTATCGGAGGCGGTGGTCAGGTTGATGAATCCGAGATTCAAATCGATGCCCTCATATTCGCGGGTCATGAGCAACAGTGTAGGTCCATCGGCGCCACGGCCACGAAGCACACCAAGGTATCACCGAGCACCACGTTGCGCAGGTGCCGTAAGACTCCGCGGACAAAGCAATGAGGCTTCCCCCGCGAGAAGGGAAGCCTCATGGTCCATTCATTCTATTCAGCGATGATGGCGCCTAATCACCGATCATCCTTTGGGAACAGCGCGTCGAAGGCATGTTCCATCACGGACTTACGGCGGATCACACCGACGAGTCTGCCATCACCATCCACCACCGGCAGTTTCTTGAACTGCTTCTTGGCGAGGATTCGGGCCACCTCTCCAACATGCTGGTCGGGCGTGGCGGCAACGACCTTACGCGTGGCGATGTCCATCACCTTCTTGCCGGAGAGCGCCTGCACCTTGGAGGCCACGGTTTCGTCGTCGAACACCACCATCGTCGAACCGGTGCCGGTGGAAACCGTACGGGATTCATAGGTGGCAATCGATTTCAGGACATCGCCGTCGCTGACGAAGCCGACGAGCCTGCCATCGCCGTTCACCACGGGAAGGCTGGAGACGTTGAGGCGGATGAACTCGCGCACCACATGCGTGATGTCATCGCTGTCCAGGCAGCTGTAGGGCTGATCGTCCATGATCCCGCCGATGGACTGTTCCTGGGCCTGCTTGAATAGGGAGGCGGCGGGGGCCACGTATGCGCCGGCGTAGTGATGCTCGGCGGGCTGACCTTCAGTGGTTTCGGCCGCGACTTCGGCGGAGGCTTGCGCCTCGTAGGCCTTGGCGTTGCGTGCGGCCTTCTCCTTGGCACGGCTGGTGACGGTGAAGATGCAGATGATCAGGGCGACCAGCGAGATGGCGGCGCACAGCAGGTAGGAGAACGCGATGCCGCTGGCCGTGGCGGACTTCACACCCTGGGACATGTGCGAGGCGGTCACGGATGTTTCTGCGGTGACCAGAAGCGAGGTCGCAATGGCTGCCGCGATCTGGCGGCCGGTGTTGGCGATGGCGTTGCCATGGGCGATCATGTCGTTCGGCAAAGCGTTGACGCCCCAAGTGTTGATCGGCATGTTGGCGATAGCCTGACCGGATGCCTGCAATGCGCAGAACACGGCGACAAACAGCACTGATGTCCTGGTGTTGATGGTGCCGAGAAGACCAAGAGAGATGGTCATGAGCGCAAGGCCGCCGAGACCCACGCCGCGCGGGCCGAATTTGTCGAATGCGGCACCGGCGACCGGACTCAGGATGATGCCGACCGCCGCGGCGGGCAGCATGACCATGCCGGTGACGGTGGCGGATTGGCCGAGCACATTCTGGATGAAGATAGGCAACGTCACGTTGGTTGCGGCGACTGCGGCGTTGATCAGAGTGACCAGAATCGCGGAGTTGCGGAAGTTGCGGGTGGCAAGGGTGTCAACGCGCAACAATGGCTCATCGAGCTTGACTTGCTTGTATACGAATGCGACGAAGGCCACAAGACCAACGACGATTGAGGTAATGACGACCGGACTGGCCCATCCCATCGTGGAAGCGGACGAGAAGCCATAGAGCAGGCCACCGAACGCGATGGTCGAAAGGATCACGGACAGGATGTTGAGCTTTGGGTTCTTCAACTCGCTGACGTTCTTGAGCATCATCGTGCCTCCGACAAGGATGACCAGTGCCACGACTGCGATGCCAATGAACATCGGGCGCCATCCGAAACTGTCAATCACCAGACCACCGACAACCGGGCCGATAGCCGGGCCAGCGGCCATGACGATACCGGCCATGCCCATGGCGGTGCCGCGCTTATCCGGCGGATAGACGAGCATCGGCACTACGGCGACCAATGGCAACAGCACGCCGGAGCCGACGGATTGCAGTATGCGTCCGACGAGCAACAGCATGAAATTCGGCGCGACGGCACACAGCAGTGTGCCGACCATGAAAGCGGCAAGAGCTCCGGCGAAGAGCTTTCGGGTGGAGAATTTATCAATCAGATAGCCTGAAATCGGCACCATGATGCCCGAGACCAGCATGTAGACGCTGGTCACCCACTGCACGGTGCCGGTGGTGATATTGAAATCATGCATCAGTGCCGGCAAGGCCGGTGACATGACGGTCTGGTTGAGCAGCGCGATGAACGAGCCGACGACGATCACACCCACGACGATGAATCGGGTGTGCGGATCAATAGGCTTTACGGAACTGGTGGCGGACCCGAGTTCCGCGGTTTTCTGTGAGGTCACAGCATTTCCTTCTGTTGGTAACGTCATGTGTGGCGATCCGGCCCCATGCTTGTGTCAAGACGCGAGGACACCGATGAGTCCGGACGTAAAGGAAAAGCCGCCATCCGTTCCGCATTCATATACGGCAAACGATTCGCGGCTTTGCGTAAGTTGATGGCTATGGTGAGCGATTCATGCGACGTCGACTGCGGATGGGCCATCGGTACATCCCGGCATAAGGCGTGTCCCCGCTACACCAGCATCGAGAATAGGGCCATTCGTGGATTGGCAAACAGAACATTGCCGACGAACGACCCACGGCAGGCGCGTGCGATGAACATCGCGTAGCGATACAGGTTCATGGCATCTCCTTGATGGGGTCTTCGTACGGCAGACATCGAGAAGCCTATCATCATTCAAATCGACGGTGAAACCCACGCATGCCTGACAATACACAAAATCTTCACAAAAGGATTGGGCTTACCGCATACGCTCCGCCTGAATAACGGTCCGGGGATGAATCAGGGGCGAGCTAAGGGTTGCATCTCGTGTTTCCGTCATGATTTCTGGCGAAGACTCATAATAGAACACACATTATGCTGCTGCAGCAGCCAGTCCTTGCAGAACAATGTCATGACAAAGGCCTGAGAAGACGACTTCTCAGGCCTTATCCGTACCGCTCCCCCAGTCGCTTGTAGCGACAGCTCCCCTCGAAGAGGGGAGCCAGAGAAACACTTACTTGGAGACGTTGAACTTGAACTCGGCGTCTTACCGGTCTTCTTCGTCCCGCCTTGCCGCGGATATTCAATCGCATCGCAGGGGTGACTTCCTCGATCATTTGACAGACCGACCGACGGTCTGTATGCTTGACGGGGACATGAACGAAAGGCAGGCCATCCGCATGGCGCACGATATGCATTCCGGAGACACCGAACGACGAATCCTCGATTCCGCCCGCAGGCTCTTCGCTGAAAAGGGCTACGAGAAGACGTCCATCCAGGACATCCTGAACGACCTGGGACTGTCCAAGGGCGGGCTCTACCACCACTTCAAATCGAAGGAGGCGATTCTCGACCGGCTGAACGCCGACGAGTGGGCCGTAACCGCGCGTCTTCTCGACAAACTCATCGAGCGCAAGGACATGAGTGCGCTTGAGAAGCTGCGCGCGCTCATCGTTTCCGCTGTGGACGCCCCCGATCATCTGGACTTGGTCCGTTCCCAGCTGGCGCTGCTCAAGGATCCTGCGTTCTTTACGGCGAACATGCGCTTCTGGTCGACGAGACTGCCGGAGTCCTTCCGCTCGCTCATCGATATGGGCGTGCAGGACGGCTCCATTCCCACGGCATACCCCGAGGAGGCGGCGCAACTGCTCTCGCTCCTCGGCAACTACTGGCTCATGCCCTGCTTCTACCCCGCCGATCATGCCGGCATGGAACACCGCATCCGCTGCCTCGCCACGATGCTCGACGCCATCGGCGCGCCAGTGTTCGACGAGACGCTCATCCTGCGGACGACCGAAGAGCTCACGGCCCTGACGCCGGAAGAGGATACGGCGTCCGCATAGGAGACGCGCCCGGGTGCGCCGCATCTTGCACATCCTGATGCCACAGATGTCGAAGCGCTTCCGCGCCCTTTTCCTTGGGCGTATTGTTATCACCATAACAGACCGACGGTCGGTTTGTATAAATGGCCGTGGCCAATCACAAGAAAGGAATCCACGATGACGAACGCATACGAATGCACGACCCAACCACAAAGAAGCCAAGCCGCTGATCCTCTTCGCACACGCGACTTCCGCCTGCTCGTCGCGGGTCTCGGAATATCGCTCTTCGCCAACCTTATGCTGCGGTTTGCCATGTCCATGTGGGTGCTTGACAAGACCGGCTCGGCGGCGGCGTTCGCCTCCATTCTTACTGCGAGCATCCTGCCCACGATTCTGCTCTCGCCCCTTGGCGGCGTGATGGCGGATCGTACGAACCGTCGGACCGTCATGGTGGCGCTTGACGCGCTTTCCGCCGTGACGGTGCTCGTCTGCGTGGCGATCTTTTCGGCCGCCGGTTTCAATCTGGCGGCGATAGCCGTGATGCAGGTGGTGCTCGCCGTGCTTGACGCGATGGAGACGCCTACGGTGCAGGCGGCGCTGCCGCAGATGTTCCGCTCCCATGGCGAGGATGTGATGCGTCGCGCGATGGCCGTGGTGAACGTAGTGAACCAGACGAGCACGCTCGTTCCCGCCGTGCTCGGCGGCGTGCTGTACGCGGCGGTTGGTGCGATGCCCATGATGGGCCTCACGATCGTGGGGTTCGGTGCGGCCGCCGTCGTGGAGTGTTTCATCCGGCTCGGCGCTCCCGACCGCGGCGACGCCGGCCGCGTCACCGCGGTCGACGACCTGCGCGCGGCCGGACGTTTCCTCACCCGCGAACGTCCTCATGTGCTGCATCTGGTGTTGATCTGCGCCGCGCTCAACTTCCTGGTGACGGGGTATGCGGAGGTCGGCTTCCCCTACATGGTGCGGACCGTACTGGGGTTCGGCTCCACGGCGTACGGCCTTGCATATGGTCTCGTGGGAGCATCCGGACTGCTCGGCGCGCTCGTCGGTGGACGGGTCGCGAGGTCGCTGTCCATGCGGCGATTCCCGATGGCGATCGCCGCCTTCTCGCTCACCATCCTGCCCCAAGCGCTTGTCATGACGATTCCCGCAGGTGGAGTGATGCGACTCGCGGTGCTCACGGCGAGCACCTGCGGAACCATGATCGCCATCACCCTCGCGAACCTCATCGCCGTGCCGGCGATCCAGATGGGCTGCCCCGAGAACATGACCGGCAAGGTGATGTCGCTCGCGCTCTCCGCGAGCATGTGCGCCCAGCCCCTCGGACAGATCGCATACGGCTGGGCGTACAGCGTCTACCCGGCGGGCGCGGTCCTGGCGGTGACGTTCGCCCTGGCCACCGCGATGCTGCCGCCAGTCGCGCACGTAACGCGGCGGTTCTAGGACGGGATTCCATCACCTTCGCTCTGGACAGCTGAGACATCAAAGCCATGTGCGGATATGCAAACGGCCGCCATCAATCATGGTGATGTTGGCCGTTCACGTCATCCCCGTACCGTAGATATGAAAATGACCACTGTAATCGCACATACGACGATGGTGGTCATTGGATCAATCGCCCCGGCGTCAGGCCTGCACGAGCGGGCGGATGTCGTCCAAGGTGCTGGGGTCGAAGGTCAGCAGATCGTGGTCGGCCTGAAGGTTCGCCCAGAACTCGGGCGTGGTGTCGAGCGCCTTGCCGAGCCGCCATGCCGAGCCGCCATGCCATGGGGTGGTGATGCGCCGCCTGCCATTGACGATCTCGCCGATCGGCGACATCGGCGTGCTTTGCCGTACCCGTCGAGGTGGGTGTGGACCTGCCAGACGTCCCAGATATGATATGCGCCGATGAGCGAAGCAATCGGACTTTGATTCGGAAACGGCCTTCATACCGCACTTGTCCATCACACAACTGGACTGGAACATGAACAGGCACGCAGTCACGGTTGCATAATAGGATTCAAGTCAATAGCAGCCTTCCACGCCTCCTCACAGTGCGCAACCCGGAAGGTCCTTTTTATTGGCGAACTCGACCGGTTTGGCCTATCGCAACAGTCGTTCGTTGAGGATGACAGGAGCGTGTTCGATTGACGGCTGCAACGCATCGAGCTGGTCGGACAGCTTCGACTCGTCGACCACCGGCAGTTCGAGCAGGGATCGTGCGGCCGCGTGCAGGTAGTCGTTCAACGCCTCGATGCGGCCCGGCTCCAGCGGGTAAGCCGGGTCGTTCTCCAAGGTGACGTCCAACGTTTTGCGCAACATCTCATGCTGCGCGCTGCCCATGATGGCCGCGCACTGGTCGCGGAACGTCATACGAGAATTTGCCGGCTGACGTTCGGACAGTACCTGCGGAATCCACGCGCCGCCCTCCCAGTCGGCGCGCATGTCGTTCTTGAACAGCGACATGTTATGGTCGAACAACGGCGCCGGACCCAGAATCCGGCCGGTACGGTTGTCGCGCAGGAACCCGTGGTTGTTGGCGTGACGGTCCTGATTGACGATGAGCGCGTCGAACACTAGCATCGTGCGCATCGCCTCGAACGATTCCTCGGACACGGCGCGTGCGGCGGCGAGGCTCTCCGGGAACGACGCCAGCTGCGTCGCCGCATAGAACGGCACGAACGACACGTCCTTTGAGTTCATCGAACCGCACACCGACGCGAGCTTGCCCTTCCAACGGGCGATGCGGTAGTCGACCGCATTCACACCGAGCCTGCGCGCCAGCTGCGAGGCGAGATACTCGGAATACGGTTCCAAACCGGCGTTCGCATACCATTCGGAACCCGCCTTCCACAGTTCCAGCCCACGTTCCGTATGCCGCCACGCCTTCGGGAACTGGCCGTCCGTCGTCCACTCGCTCGACAGGCCGATCGCATGCTTCTCGCTCGACGTATACCCCGTGTAGGCCACGATGGCGAGCGTCTCGTCCAACGGATTGTCATACAGGTTGATATCCGCGAACTTGAGGTTCTCACCGTCGCGTTCCGCCCAGAACGAATCGTTGACCGACAGCCCCTTGCACAGGTCGATGATGCCCAGCGTATCCGCAATGCTCAACCCCGCCTGCGCAAGAACCTGCGTGGCGAACTCACGATTCTTCGGAATCGTGCGCCGCTCCAGCCACGTCGTCAGCTTCGCATTATCCGGCTCCGGAGCCAACGGAAACGGCAGCAACGCGCGCTTCGACTCATCGAACCAGCGGACATGCGCCTCGATCTTGCCCGCCAGCAGGCCCTCGCCATACGACGCATCGAACCGGAGCAGCGGATCATCATAGAGCCGCAGCACGTAACTCGTCATATCCGGCCCCTCCAATCACAAGCCCGCTCCAAAGTCATATCGGGCGATTCACATATGAAGAACAACTGTCTACAGTATAGACAAGGGCCTTGGAACGCGGGGGCTTCACTCTGAAGTCAAGTATTTGATACAATTTGGTGCAAAAAGATAGCAAATAGCAATAAGGAGTGGCTATGAGCATGCAGATTGCCACGCGAGTTGATGACGAGCAGGCTGCGTTGTTTAAGGAGACGACCCGACAGCTGGGTACCACCCCGGCCGATGCCCTGCGTATGTTCATCAGCGCGTTCAATGATTACCGTGGGTTCCCCTATGAGGTGCGTTTGCCACGAAATGACGTGGAGCCGTTTGCGTCCGAGCGGGACGCTACTGAGTATGCCAGTCGTCTCGCCTTGAGGATGTCCGATGAAACGAGGTGAGATTTGGACGTTGCAGGCCGATGGCTACGCCAGCAAGCCACGGCCGGTTGTCATCGTGCAGAGCGATGCCGTCGATCGGTTCGATTCCGTCATCACTTGTCTGCTGACCTCATACGATTCCTCCGACATCGACACGCGGGTCCGATTGGAACCAAGTCCGGAGAACGGCCTGAACAAAGTGAGTTACGTGATGACGGACAAGATCGTCACCGTCGACCGCAAACTGCTGGGATACCAAGTCGGCGTGGTTGATGATGCAGCCATGGCGAATATCGGCCGTCAGCTCATGCGGGTTCTAGGTTTGCTGTGACGTTTGGGATGGCTGGCGGGCGTGCGTCTACTTGTGACATCGTTTATGCACCCTTGAGGCCGTATGATGATGGCGTCGAATTCAAGCTCTCCCCAACGTCTAAGAAATGGCTTCCTTCATATTACGGTCATACGACCAACACCATATGAAGGAAGCCATCATGAATGGTCTAACGGCAATCAGCTTCTCATACGTGATTGCCAGTCATTCACCGAATCAACCGCGGTTGTCGAACATCTGCAGCAGCATCTTGCTGGGTTCGACGGCATAGACGGTGTGCGGCAGACGGGCGCTCAGGTAGACGATGCCGCCGGCCGTAAGCTCGACTTCACGGCCTTCGCCGCCGACGCGCAGCTTGCCTTCCAGCACCTGGATGATCACGGGCATGGCCGCGGTGTGCTCGCTCAGTGCCTGGTCCTTGTCGAAGCCGAACAGCACGGCGCGCAGGCCGTCCTCGCGCAGCACCGTACGGGAGACAGTGGCCTCCTCCTGAATATCGATCAACGAGGCCAAGTCTTCGATGAATCCAAGATGCGGCTCGGTCGAAATGGCGTGGCCTTCGGCGTCGTGGGCGTCGTGCTTGCAGGCGCAGTGCTTGGCCTCACCCGCTTCAGCGGCCGCGACTTCGCCATGCTTGCAGTGGCACTCCTTCTTCGCGCCCGGCTCCGCGGCCGCGCCCTCGGCGTGCTCGTGCTTGCAGGCGCAGTGGTGTTCGCCGTTGGCGGCAGCCGCCTCGGCTGCCGCGGCGGCTTCCCTACGCTGCTTGCACTTGCAATGCTGCTCGTCGCGTCCTGCCTTGCATGCGGTCTGCTGCTCGTTCTCATCGGCCATGATGTTCTCCTATTCGTCGCGCGTACCTCACATACGCGTCATCGCTTTTGGTCGTTTTCCATTATCCGGCCATCGTGGGCCGGCACACCGCTGTTACGCTTCGGGCTTGCGTACCACGAACGCGATACCGGTAAGTTCGTTGCTGTACTTGTCGAAGGTGTGCTTCATGTTGAGCACGCGGGCGCGGATGTCCTTGTTGCCCAGAACGTTGCGCAGGATGCGCAGCACACCGCCGATACCTTCATCGGCGATATTGCGCTTCATGTCCAGCAAGGCCATCGGCTCCTTGCCTCTCCACAGCACCTCGAAGCCTTCGGCTTCCAGCAGCTCGCGCCATTCCTGCTCGGTGAGCGGGCGCGCGTTCACCTTGATGCTGCGAGCCAGGGCCTTGCGCACCTCATCCTTGACGGATTCGTCCAGGTTGTCCGGCTGCAGGCCGAGTTCGTGAATCGAGTAGGTGCCGCCGGCGCGCAGTAGTCGGAAGGCCTCGCCGATAATCGCCTGCTTGCCACGCTCGGTCTGCATGGTAAGCATGGCTTCGCCGATCACCACGTCGGCGCTGTTGGATTCCAGACCGGTGTCGGCGGCGTCGCGCTGCACGCAGCTTGCCGGAATCGTGGCCTTCTCACTGGTGAGTTTGGAGATGATGTCCACGACCTGCGGATCGCGGTCCACGCCACGGTAGCTCTTGGGGTCGCGCTCGAGAATCGCCCTAGTGGTCAGGCCCAGTCCCGGGGCGAATTCGACGACATCCTTGCCGGCGATGTCCGCGTTGGCGAGCATGCGTTCGGTGAGTTTCTTGCCGCCGGGGCGCAGCACGTGCTTACCGATGCGGGCCAGAAGCCAATGGCCCTGCAGGTGCGCGGGGTCTCGGTCGGACTGCGGCAGGGGCAGCTCGCGGTTGGTGGCGGGTTTGGTGGCAGTGGACTGAAATGCCTGAGAAGGCTGCGGTGTAGTGGTCATGTGTCGTGATGCTATAGTCCACAGCCCGCCCGCACAAGGGTTTTTCGCTAGAAATCAGCCGAATGTGAGAATGCTCACCCGAGTAGGCGCCTGAGCATGCGGCTCAGGGACGATTCAGGGGATGCTCAGGGGTCCCGTCACCGATTCCCCACATATCGCCCGCGTTCGCCTAATAGAATGGAATCCAGCATTCGATTCGGTATCCGGCGCAATGCCGGCAAACGTGAGGAACTTACGATGAGGGTCATCGGCAATATTCTGTGGATCATTCTGGGCGGACTGGCAATCGCCATCAGCTGGACACTGATCGGACTGTTTCTGTGCATCACCATTATCGGTATTCCACTAGGAGTTCAGGCGTTCAAAATGGCGGGCCTTACCTTGACACCGTTCGGCAAAACCGTGCAATACGGTGGCGGCGTTGGCTCCACGCTGGTCAATATCCTCTGGGTGGTGCTGGTCGGCTGGTGGATGGCACTCGGCTATCTGGGTGCAGGCGCGCTCAACTGCATCACCATCATCGGCATTCCGTTCGGCATCCAGTCGTTCAAAATGGCCAAGCTTGCGCTCTGGCCGTTCGGCGCACAGATCTACAGTCTGTAACAATTGTTTCTGCAGTAGGTCCGGTGCAGCGCATTATCATCGTGCGTTGCACCGGACTTTTTATATACAACGGGCATTTCACACACCGCGTGATTTGACGGATTCGGACGTAAGACCTTATGGTGCGCGAACCATGATCAACACATCGCATTCAGCAGCGACGGCGTGAACGAACACGCCATCTGACCAGTACACCTCTCATTGACGCATAGCTGAATCATTGCCGGTGATATCGAGCCGACCCGTTCGCACCATGCCCCATAAACGTACCTATACGAGTATGCGTTCTTGGCATCGTCGCAACGCAATGCACCGCGGCAAAACCCATTGCATACCATCACATATTCAGAAAGAACAACAGATCATGAAGTATTTCACTACTGACACGCATTTCGGGCACTACCATATGTCACTCACATGCAGTCATGCGCACAACTATATTTTTGTATTATCCATGATTTTATAGTTGTTTATTGACTCATTTCCTTCTCTATCTTATACTTTCTATAATCAAGGATGCTCTTTGGGAAGTGAGTCTCTCATGGATATGAAGTATAGAAGTTTGGCAAGGCTGTTCCATGCCGACAGGTCAGTCGATTCCTTCAATAACCATGCGGCACTCGCACGGCAGCGGCTTGAGGCAGATTCCACATTCAGGACCGGGGTCATCACGCCATTGGGCGAACTGTTCTCCGCCACGCCGCGCGAGACGACCCTGCTCATGGAAAATATACTTCTCGCCGAAAGGCGCATATCACGGCTATGGAACCTGATTCCCGGCGTCATGCGCTGGGACTACATACGGCATTCCATCAGTGAGGAACTGTTCGCCACCAACGAGATGGAAGGCGTGCGCAGCACCCGCAAGGAAACCCAGGACGCCGTGGGCGCGGCCGACAAGGCAAGGCGGGACGGCGACGACTCCAAGGCGCGGTTCAGCGAATTTGCCAAGCTGTACCTGAACCTCACGGACAAGGACTCCGCGTTGCCGACAGGCATCGCCGACATCCGCGACATCTATGACAAGGTCGTGCTCGACGAAATCGATGAGAGCAATCAGCCGGACGGCGACCTGTTCCGGAAAGGCGATGTGGAAATACAGGGGCCGCACGGCCTCGCGATCCATAACGGAGTCAAAGGCGAAGGCAACATCGGCGCGCTCCTCACCGACATGATCCATCTCGCGACCTCCGACGAGATTCCCCGGCTGCAGTCGGCCATCATGTCGCACTTCCTGTTCGAATACGTCCACCCGTTCTACGACGGCAACGGCAGAACCGGCCGGTATCTCCTGGCCCTGTACCTGAACCATGACCTGACTATGCCCACCGTGCTATCCCTGTCCCGCACCATCGCGGAGAACAAGAACGCCTACTACAAAGCATTCATGGAAGCGGAAGACAAGCTGAACTGCGGCGAACTCACGCTCTTCGTGAACACCATCCTCGGATTCATCCAACAAGCCCAGGATGAGCTGATTGACGAACTCAGTATCAAGGTCGATCAGCTCGACAAAGGTCGGATACTCTGTACACAGCCTGAAAAGAGGCATGGCCTATCGCGCAATGCCGTCTCGGTGCTCTATGGCGTGATTCAGGAAGAGCTGTTCGACTCGTCCAAATCCATGTCGTTGGACGAAGTGGCCCATCACATCGGACTGTCCAAACAGAGCGCAAGGAAATACGTGGAAGAGCTCTTGGCCGCGGGGCTGGTCGTACAGACCGGAAAACGCCCGCTGAAAATACAGGTATCGAAATCATTGAGGAATGTTCTCGTCACAGGAGTCGACGAGAACGCGGAAGCCTAAATGAAGAAAGGTGGACGCAAACATCTCAACGAGGCCCATACTACGTGGAAAGGCCCAGGCAGCCAACACTGCTCGGACCTCTCTTTCATCGCTTTCCTCAGTCGCCTTCAGCGATAACTTCCCTCGCCGAGGGGAAGCCACGGAAAAAAACTTTCTTTCTGAACATCATCACTACGACGACGGCATACATCATCCATTGCATTGGGAATAAGCCGTCACCGAATACAGAATCTAATGAGCTCGGATCACTCATTCACGAGCACCAGAATTCGTTTCATGAATTACCACGTTTGTGTCTTTGAAAGGCATGCGGCCGAATCCAATTCGAATCGCAACTCGGGAATATACAGGCGGCGGCACCGATGCCTCTCACATCACCGGGAAACGATGACGACACCGGGAAAACCATCAGCCCACACTGCGGAAAAACACTGCCGAACCCGCCCAACAAATATTGAAGCAGTACACACCACGTGCAGGCCAACATCCTCGAACTGACCGGCAGGCGGCCCCGCCTGGAGGCCGGCAGACGGCTGCGCGCGATTGCCGCCGCCCGGCACGCGTCAAGGACCGGGACTCCGCCACGGCGTGGCTCGTCTCCTACAGCCGGTGGGAGCAGGACTTTGCCTCGTTCCTCGACGAGAAGAGCGAATACGCCGACGGCAGCGTGAACGGCATGCACCAAAGGCTCGTCAAGGCGCGGCGCATGATCCCAGGCGCATCCGGGAGGGCCAGCCGTTCGCGTTCCTCGACGAGGGGCTCGCGGCCAACGCGATGACCGACGAACGACTCGAGCGCCGGACACACATTTTGACCTATAACCCTTAATTTTCTAATCAGGAGCAGGGAAAACAGGAATTCGCCTATGAAATACTGGATGCACGCAGACAGTCCGCTGTCAGTGTCTTTGCATTTTGAAGCATCTCCTCCGGTGTCCCTGTAAATACCACTTCTCCCCCGTTCTTCCCTCCATCGGGGCCGATGTCAATAATCCAGTCCGCCTGCTTCATCACGTCCAGGTTATGCTCAATCACTACCAGCGTATTTCCGCTGGATACAATCCCATCAAACAGCTTCAACAGATTATCTACATCGGACCTGTGAAGGCCTGTGGTCGGCTCATCCATGACAATGATGCTACCGCTCTTCCCCAGGTTCTTTGCCAGCTTAATCCGCTGCCGCTCTCCCCCGGACAGGGTACTAAGGGGCTGCCCCAGCGTCAGATAGGATAATCCCACCTGCTGCATTACGCTCAGGCGTTTCCTGATCCTGGTATCCTCAAATAATTCCAGTGCCTGGGAAGCGGTAAGCCCCAGCAATTGGACAATATTCCTCCCCTTGTAGGTACAGGCAAGGGCCTCCCTGTTATACCGCACACCGCCGCATGCCTCGCATTCTGTAACAATCGGGTCCATAAAGGCAAGTTCCGTAACGAGAACACCTTTGCCGCCGCAGATTGGGCAGGCTCCGGCGGAATTAAAACTGAACAGGCTTTCCGGCTGATTGTTCTCCCGTGCCAGAAGTTTTCGTATCTCATCAAAGAAGCCCAGGTAGGAAGCTGGTGTAGAGCGGCTGGTAGCTGTAATCGGCCCCTGGTCCACCATCACCACTTCATTCTCATACGCTCTCGCAAATACCTGGGAAATGAGGGTACTCTTTCCCGAACCAGCCACACCAGTCACCACCGTCATGACCCCCAGAGGGATATCCACATCCACATGCTTTAGGTTATGAAGGCAGGCATCCCTTACCGGCAGGCTGCCTGTGGCTTTACGTGGCGTCTGTTTTATGGGGAACAACTTTTGCATGGATTTTCCCGTCAGGGTATCTGTCCTAAGTAGTTCCGGATAGCTTCCCTCAAACACGATTTCACCGCCGTTTTGTCCTGCCGCAGGCCCCACGTCAATGACATGGTCTGCGATGGAGATTACGTCTTTATCGTGTTCCACCACAAGGACTGTATTTCCTTTATCCCGAAGCTTCTTGAGAAGATGATTCATACGGTAGACATCCCGTGGATGCATCCCGGCACTGGGTTCGTCAAAGATATAGGTCATCCCGGTCAGACTGCTTCCCATATACCGGACCAGCTTCAGCCTCTGGGCCTCCCCGCCGGACAGGGAGGGTGTTTCCCGGTTCAGATGCAGATAAGGGAGTCCAATCTCGATCATCCGGTCCAATCCCTCCAGGATGGTATGAACCAGCAGACCCACTGTCTGGTCCGTGATCTGTGTCAGGACTTCCCGCAGGAGAGTCAGCTCCATCTCGCACATGTCTGCAATAGAATACCCGTTTATTCTACAGTTCAAAGCCGCCTCATTCAGCCTTCTTCCATGACAGTCACTACATTCTATTTCCGTAATCAGCTTTTTTGACTTCTCTTTGGTGTGTCTGCTTTTGCTGCTGATATCCCGGTTTAAGAGGGCCTTCGTATACTTATGGTACAGTCCAGTTACTTTCGGGTTCTCCGGCTCTCCCTTACCATCACGGGCACCATAGACAAGAAGGTTGTATTCTTCTTTTGTGTAATCCCGGATGGGTTTATCAAGGTCGAACAGCCCTGACTCAGCATACTGCTTCCAATACCAGGATCCCGGACGGTACAGGGAATCCTTCACACAGCCCTGGTTCCAGGATTTATTCCGGTCCAGGACTGCTTCCATATCCACTTTTGTAACTTTTCCGAGACCGGAACAGGTCTTGCACATCCCGTTGGGGTCATTAAAAGAGAAATAGGACGCAGTTCCCACAAAGGGCTGCCCAATCCTGGAAAACAACAGCCGCAGGCTGGCATACAGTCCGCTGATGGTCCCTACTGTGGAGCGTGCATTTCCCCCTAAGGAGGACTGGTCCACCACAACGGACGGTGTCAGATTGTCAATGCGCTCCACTGCCGGTCTGGGGTATTTGGGAAGCCTGGACCGTACAAATGCCGGGTAGGTTAAGTTCATCTGCCGCTGGGATTCCGCTGCAATCGTGTCAAAGACAATACTGGATTTCCCGGACCCGGACACCCCGGTAAATACTGTGATTTTTTCCTTCGGGATTCTGAATGTAACGTGTTTCAAGTTATTCTGGGTAAGCCCATACACCATAATGTCTGCCATCTGATCACACTCCTTTTCTCTTTTTCCTGCTGTCATATCCAACCAAACCTGCTGCAATCAGAGCCGTAAGGATGTCTGCGGTGGGACCTGCGTACAGAATCCCGTCCATTCCCCAGATACCCGAGAAAATATGGATGAGCGGTACCATCAGCAGAAGTGGCCGGAGGATGGAAAGCAGCATCGCTTTCACTGCCTGTCCGGCTGCCAGATAATACTGGGCTGACACCACCTGAAATCCAGTAAACGCCAGTCCGAACAGGGAAATGCGCATACACTTGATACCAAATGCCATAGATGCTGGCTCATTCATCCCAAAAATCTGCAGAATCTCCGCCGGGAATAACTCACAGATAAGCCAGCCAATCACAGAAACCACCGTAGCTGCGCCAACCGCCTTTTTATAGGTTTCTTTGACCCGGTGTTCGAAACCAGCGCCTTTGTTAAATCCGATGATGGGCTGCATCCCAAGTGCAATCCCCACACAGATAGCAACCACTACAGAACTGATCCGAAGCACAATCCCAAGACTGCTAAGTGCCGCTTCGCTGCCAACGCCTGCCATTTCACAGCTCACCACCGCTTTGTTCAGTTCAATCTGCAGAATTGTTACCGCCACCTGAATCATGCAGGATGGAAGCCCAAACGCAAATATCTGACCGCAGATGGGTAATGTAGGGCAGATATTTTTTCTTCTTAACCGGATATGCCCTTTCTTTAAAAAGTAAACCAACAGTATGACCGCGGACATGATCTGCGAGGTTACGGTAGCGATTGCTGCACCTTTCACTCCCCAGTTAAAAACAAATATATAGATTGGATCCAAAACCAGGTTGATTACCGCTCCGACCAGGAAGCATCCCATAGCCAGGATGGGGCTGCCACACGCTCTGGCCATACTGGACAGGGCAATAGCTGCCATACTAAAGGGTGCACCAAGTAAAATGATGGGGACATAATCCAACACATAGGACAATGAGCCCTGCGCCCCCTTCGTAGCCCCAAAAGCTAGTGCCAGCGGTTTCAGGAAAGTAAGGCATATAACGGTAAAAAGAATACCTATGGCAACAGACAGAGTGAATACCGTTCCAAGGGTTTTTTCGGCTTCTGCTTCTTTTCCTGCCCCTAAGTTCATGGACGTATAGACACTGCCGCCAATCCCCAGCAGGGTGGCGATGGATAAAAGAATCGTGACGAAAGGAAAAGTAACCGTGGTTGCAGCAATGCCAAGATATCCCACCCCACGCCCAATGAATATCTGGTCTACGATGTTGTAAAGTGCATCCACCAGCATGGATAAGACAGATGGGATTGCAAATTTTATGAGCAGCCTGCCGAGAGGTTCGGCTGCAAGAGGGTTTCCCCTCACTGTTTTAATAGTCTTGTCCATCTCTTTTTCTCCTTTGGTTTTTTCATCATTTACGCTGGATTAGCGTATCAAAGGAGCGCAAACCATTCATGATACTTTTTGCGGTTTTTTCATCCGAAGGCCTGACGGCAAACCATGCCTCCTGAATCGGCGTCTCCATGCCCCCGCCTTCTATAGGGTATACCTCGATATCCGGCAGCTCTGCATAAAAAAGGCCTGATGATGGCAGAACTTCTAAATGCAGATACCGGAACATATTATCGGAAGTCACATGGCAGCATGGATCTGCTGTTACCATGCACCAGGTGGCTTCAGATATCCGAAACTCTTCCATTCCTGGGGGCATTGTTTGGTTTAAATAGAACTGATATAATGTGGATAGGAAAACTGTGAACATCTGGGAGGCAATATGAAGAATTTATCGGAATTACCTAACATAGGAAACGCTGTAGCTAATCAATTAAAACAAGTTGGTATTTTAGATGAAGACGATTTGAAATCCATAGGAGCAGAACAAGCATGGCTGAAAATACAGCAAATTGATAAAACAGCGTGTATCAATAAACTCTACGCATTAGAGGGTGCAATCTTAGGCATAAAAAAAACTTTATTGCCAAACGAAAGAAAAGAAGCATTAAGAGAATTTTATAACAGATATAAAAAGTAATAGTAAAAACGGATGGAGGTGCCTGTTTGAAACGATATCCCCCTTTAGAAAGGGCCATTACCTATATCGAAGCACATCTAAATGAATATATCGGTCTGAATGAAGTATCAAGAGAAACCGGCTACTCCTACTACTACATGACCCGCCTGTTTTCTTCTGTTTTAGGTGAATCCGTGGGACACTATATCAACCGTCGGAGGCTTTACAATGCGTCCGAAAAACTGATTCATTCCGACCAGAAGGTCATTGATATTGCACTTGACTGTGGTTATGAATCGTCAGAGGCGTTCAGCAGGGCCTTTAAAGCTGTTTTTGGATACAGTCCTGTAGCTTACCGGAAAGCCGGACTTGATTTGGTGATAAAAGCAAAAAAAGAACTGGCGCCGGAAGATGTGTGCCATATTGCCAATCATATTTCACACGCTCCCAAGATCATCCTGCTAGGTGAGACAGAAGTAGCTGGGCTTCGGGGGACTACTTCCCTGTCCGACAATCAGCTGCCCGGACTGTGGGAACAGTTCCATGGTCTTAACAAAGATTTTTTCACCACATCTGCGGGATATGGCATCTGTGAAACGCAGAAGACGGCTTATACAAAAGACGGCGACGCGTTATATTCCGTCATGATCGGCGGTCCGGTGAAGGATTTTGATTGCCTGCCGCTGGAACTGGCAAAAAAGACGCTGCGTGCAGGAAGATACGCTGTTTTCACCCACCGGGGCACACTTGGAAACTTATATAAAACATATCAGTATATCTTCGGAACATGGTTGCAGACCACAAGGGAAGAACTGGATGACAGGGAAGATTTTGAAGTTTATGAGCATGAAATTCTATCCTTTGATGATCCAGATAATGAAGTTAAAATTTTTATTCCTATCAAATGACAGGACACCATTTTGCGCACGGGCGCTGACGGTGTTTTACATATCACCGGGTATTTAGGGTGTGTTTACACTATCTAGGTTTTGTGTGATAATTATCGTGTGTGTACGCCAGATATCACACAAAACCTAGATAATGTAAACACACCCTAGAATTCCCAGATTTTCAGCACTACCAAACGGTCACTTCTTAGACGTTGGGGAGAACTTGAACTCCACAATATCTCCGTCGGCCATGACGTAGTCGCGGCCCTCCTGACGGAGCTTGCCTTCCTCCTTGATCTTGGCCATGGAGCCGTCGGCGGCCACGAAATCGTCGTAGGAGACGATGTCAGCCTTGATGAAGCCCTTTTCGAAGTCGGTGTGAATCACGCCGGCGGCCTGCGGGGCGGTCCAGCCCTTGTGGATCTGCCAAGCACGCACCTCCTTGACGCCTGCAGTCAGGAAGGTCTGCAGTCCGAGGATGTCGAAGCCCACGCGGGCCAGTTGGTCGAGACCGGACTCGCTCAAGCCAGCGTCGGCCAGCATTTCGCGGGCGTCCGCCTCGTCGAGCTCGGTCAGGTCCGCCTCGAACTGGGCGTTGAGAAACACGGCCGGGGCCGGGGCCACGGAGGCGGCAAGTTTGGTCTGAAGGTCCTTGTTGGCCAGCTCGTTATCGTCCACATTGAACACGTAGATGAACGGCTTGGCGGTCATCAGGTGCAGGTCGTAGACGGAATCCTTGTCGAAACGACCTTCACGCGCAGCCTTGTCGAGCGTCTCGCCAGCCTCAAGAATGGTCTTGGCCTGCTTGACGGCGTCCATGTAAGCCGGCTCGATCTTCTTGCCGCGCAGATCTTTCTCCAGCTTGGGCAGCGCGTTCTCGATGGTCTGCAGATCGGCGAGAATCAGCTCGGTGTTGATGGTGTCGATGTCTTCGGCCGGATCCACCTTGCCGTTGACATGCACAATGTCATCGTCTTCAAAAGCACGCACGACTTCGCAGATCGCGTCGGCCTCGCGGATGTTGGCCAGGAACTTGTTGCCCAAGCCTTCGCCTTCGGAGGCGCCCTTGACGATGCCGGCGATATCCACGAAGGTCACCGTGGCAGGCACGACCTTCTCGGTGTGAACCAGCTTGGCCAGCACCGGCAGACGATCGTCCGGCAGTGGCACGATACCGGTGTTCGGCTCGATGGTGGCGAACGGATAGTTTTCGGCCAGCACGTTGTTGCGGGTCAGTGCGTTGAACATGGTGGACTTGCCGACGTTGGGCAGTCCGACGATTCCGATAGTAAGAGACATGCCTTTAAGTCTAAAGAGCCAAGCGACAAGCGCACGGGAACCGCGAAATGCTCGACTCGCACAATATGAACATCCCCATTTCGGAGTATCCGATAGCAGGGTATAAACGGCGTTCATAACGCAAAACCCGGCCGGCACATCATCAATGCATATTGCGAAGCTCATCAATCACATGCCATCGGTTGCGACTACTGGGTTTTGCGCATCAGCCGGCTGCGAGTTCGAGCAACGGCTCTTGCAATACACCACCCCGACCTCCAAGTCAATACCTTTATCCGCACTCGTCGAACGTTCTTTTCTTGGCGAAATACACCCCCGCCACCCGTTATCCTTATGGGGTAGCACACGGAGCCGCTACGTTTTACCCCATACATGCGGCCCGCAACCATTGAGAGAGACCATGCAACAAGCATTACTACGTATACGGAAGGAGGGCCGGCTGTGAACTGGGAAGTCATCCAAGCAAGTCTTCCACTGTTCGGGAAGGCGTTCGTCTTGACGTTACGTCTTTCCGCAATCAGCGTGGTGCTGGCTACCCTTCTGGGATTGGTGCTGGCATTGCTGCGCGAATACCGCGTGCCTGTGCTCGCCCAAATCAGTACCGTATTCGAGGAGCTGTTCCGCAACACCCCTTTGCTGATTCAATTGTTCTTCCTGTATTACGGATTCCCGTCCATCGGCATCAAATGGAGCGCCGAGATCTGCGCTGTCGTCGGTATGTCCATTCTGGGCTCCGCATACATGTCCGGCGCATTCCAAGGCGGCTTCAGCGGTATTCCGCAGGTGCAGAACGAGTCCGCACGCGCGCTGGGACTCTCGCCTTTGCAGATGATTCGTCACGTGACCCTGCCGCAGGGACTCACGCGCAGCGTGCCGGCCGTCGCCGCGAACGTGATTTTCATGGTCAAGGAGACCTCCGTGTTCACCGTTATCGCGGTACCGGAACTGACCAACACCGCACGCGACCTGATCGGCATGTACTACCGCAGCGACGAATACCTGCTGGAGCTGGTCATCGCCTACGCAATCATTCTTATCCCGTTGTCCGTCATCCTCACACTGCTGGAAAGGAGGGTCCGTCGTGGTACTTTCGGCGATAACTGAGGCCTCCGGCGCCAGCGTGCTGTTCACCGGCGACAACTTCACCCGTCTGCTGGGCGGACTCGGCACCTCCATCACGGTGGCCGGACTGGCCCTGCTGGTGGGCATTCCCCTGGGCATCATCCTCGGCGCACTGCGTATCCTGCGCAATCCGGTACTGCGCGCGGTGCTGAGGCTGTACCTCGAGTTCTTCCGCATCGTGCCCACGCTGGTACTGCTGTTCCTCACCTATTACATCCTGCCGCGCGAACTTGGCGTGCAGGTCGACGGCGTGACCGTGGCAGTCGTGACGTTCGGCCTATGGGTCGCGGCCGAAATCAGCGATATCGTACGAGGCTCGTTGATTTCCGTATCCGATCATCAGGTCGATGCCGGCAAGGCGCTGGGCATGAACGGACTGCAGGTGCTGTGGTACGTGCGTATCCCCCAGTCCATCAACCTGATGGTTCCGGCCACCATCAATCTGGCGGCGCGCGTCATCATGACCACGTCCCTGCTGCTGCTCATCAGCGTGATCGACGTGATCACGGTGGGCCAGCAGATCATGGAGGCCAACCGTATGACCCACCCGGACGCCGCATTCTGGGTGTACGGATTCATTTTCCTGCTGTATTTCATCATTTGCTGGCCGCTGGCGATGATCGCCAAGGCCCTGGAGAAGCGAGCCAAGGAGCGTAACAATGGCTGATTCAGAAGAAGTGTCCGTGTCCAACGACTCCGAACCGCTGCTGTCCGTCCGTCATCTGCGCAAATCCTATGGCGATCACGAAGTGCTCAAGGATGTCAGTTTCGACGTCAAGCGCGGCCAGGTGCTGGTGCTGCTCGGTCCCTCAGGTTCCGGCAAGTCCACACTGATTCGTTGCCTGAACGGTTTGGAGACCATTCAGGGCGGTGAAATCTGGTTCAAGGGCCAGAAGATCGCGAATAACAGCGAGAAGACCTGGCGCAAGCTGCGTGCCGAAATCGGCATGGTGTTCCAGAGCTACGATCTGTTTCCGAATCTGACCGTGGCCAAGAACATCGAACTGGGCCCCACCAAGGTGCAGAAGCGCCCGAAGGCCGAGGTCGCCAAGCAGATGGATCAGCTGCTGGCCGACGTGCAGCTCACCGAATACAAGAACTCGTACCCGCGCGAACTGTCAGGAGGCCAGAAACAGCGCATCGCCGTTGTGCGTGCGCTTGCGATGAACCCCGAGCTCATGCTGTTCGACGAAGTCACCGCATCACTCGATCCGGAAATGGTGCGTGAGGTGCTGGAGCTTATGCTTCGTCTCGCCAAGCGCCATATGACGATGATCGTGGTGACCCATGAGATGGAGTTCGCCCGGCGCGTGGCCGACACGGTGATGTTCCTGGAGAACGGCGTGATCCTGGAACGTCAGCCCGGCGACGAGTTCTTCACGAATCCCAAAACCGACCGTGCCAGGAACTTCCTAGAGAGCATGGCTCCGGTCGGCGATGAGGCATGAGTACTCCGTTCATGCCGAATCATCAAGATTTGCAATAACCAACAAGAAAAGGATAAAGGGGAAAGAATTATGTTCAATGTCAAGAAAGCTTTGGCCGGTGTGCTCGCCGGCGTCACGCTAATTTCCGTCGCGGCTTGCGGCAATGGCCCGGATCCGGCTGCCGGCGGCTCCTCCTCTCAGCAGGGCCAGACCGTCGAGCAGATCAAGAAGACCGGCAAGATTCGTATCGCCACCTTCGGCGACCTGCCGCCCTACGGCTATGTGAAGAACGACGGCACCCGCGCCGGCTATGACGTGGCGCTCGGCAACCAGATCGGTAAGGACCTTGGTGTCAAAGTCGACTGGGTGCAGGTGAACGCCGATGGCCGTGTGGACTCGCTGAAGTCCGACAAGGTCGACCTGGTGCTGGCCAACTTCACCGTGACCGACGAGCGCAAGCAGGTGGTCGACTTCGCCGATCCGTACATGAAGGTGTCCATCGGCGTGGTCTCCCCCGACAGCGCCAAGATCACCAGCGCCGATCAGCTCAAGGGCAAGCAGCTGGCCGTGACCAAGGGCACGACCGCCGAGGCCTTCTTCACTGAGAAGTACCCGGATGTTCAGCTGCGGAAGTTCGATTCCAAGACCCAGCAGTTCCAGGCCTTCAAGGATGGCCGTGTGGCCGCCCTCGCCGACGACAACACCTACCTGTACGCGTGGGCCAAGGACAACCCGGGCTACACCGTGGGTATCAAGACCATCGGTGACGAGTCCACCATCGCCCCGGCCGTGAAGAAGGGCAACAAGAGCCTGCTCGAATGGACCAACAAGGAGATCAAGACCCTGACCTCCAACGGCTTCTTCAAGGACGTCTACCAGAGCGAGCTCGCCCCGAGCTTCACCTCCGACATCAAGCCGGAAGACGTGATCATCGAGTAGTTTCGTCTGCTTCATACTGCTCCCGCTGGCGAGGGCTGTCATGCGAAGCATGACTGGGGGGGTGGTCCTGTGATTCGGGAGACCCCCAGTCGGCTTCCGCCGACAGCCCCCGCCGGCGGGGGCAATTTTTTTGCCGAGTGCAGTCAGCCGACGATGGCGTCGACGGCGTCAATGACCGCGCCACGGAAGCCGTCTTTTTCGAGCTGGGCAACGCCCTTGATAGTGGTGCCGCCAGGCGAGCAGACAGCATCCTTCATGGCACCAGGGTGGGTTTCGGTGGCCATGTACAGCGCTCCGACGCCCTCGACCATCTTGGCCGCCAAGCGGTAGGCGGTGGCGCGTTGCAGACCGTACTGCACACCGGCATCACCCAGTGCCTCAATGTACATGTCGGTGAATGCGGGCGCGCAGCCGGCCACCACCATGGCGATGTTCATGTGTGCGGTATCCACGCGCTCAATGAGGCTGATGGGCGCGAACACCTGCTCGAAGGTCTCGGTCTCCTCATCGGTCAGGGTGTTGACGGATTCGGTGACGAGCACGCCCTCGCCCACAGCCATCGGCGTATTCGGAATCGTGCATTGAATGTGGATGTCCGGAGAGTCGACGGATTCGCCGTCTTCGGTGGTGAACAGATCCTGATATTTCTTGAGATTCCAGCCGGCCGCAATGGAGACGACGATTTTGCCAGGCTTGGCGAGTTCGCTGGCGAGCGGCTTAACGACGGCGTCAATCTGATAAGGCTTGATGGCGATGATGACCACGTCGGCGGCCACCACCACTTCCAGCGGATTGTGCAACGGGCGCACGCCGAGCTCGGCAGTGGTCTTCTCGAGTTTGTCATAGCGGGCGGCGCAAGCGACCATCTGGCCGCCGGTGACCACGCCCGCGTCGACAAGACCTCGGGCGATGGCCTGAGCCATGTTGCCGTATCCGATGAATCCAATGGTGAGATTCCGGGTCATAAGATTTCCTTTCGTCCGTACTTGGGCTCCCCTCTCTCTAAGGGGGCTGTCAGCGGAGCTGACTGAGGGATGTTTTCCGCACTTGACATACTCCCCTCAGTCTCGCTCCGCGAGCCAGCTCCCCTCCAAGAGGGGAGCCAAAAAGGTTAGAACAGTTCTTCGAGGTCGCCTCGGTTGAGGGCTTCGTCGTAGAGGTGCTTGAACACCACCGAACCGTGCAGTCCGTCGTGCTCGAACTCGTTGGTGGTCCAATAATGGCTGTTGCCCACGCGGCTCAATGTGTCGAGTTGCATGCCTGAGTCGACGTACATGTCGTCGAAGTAGACACCGGCCTGCAGCGGCACTTCGTTGCGTGCCAGCTGGTCCTCGTCATAGATCACGCCGAAGCTCGTGTCTTCCATCAGCAGGTCCATGGCGGGCTTGAACGGGCGCAGCGCGGCCTCCTGCTCGAACATCCACGGGAACATGGCCTCGCCGGTGAAGTTGAGCGGGCGCACATCGGCACCGAACTCGGACTTGCCGTCGCGCACACGCTGGGCGGCCCAGCGAATCGGCTGGTCCATCTCGCCGTTGGCGTAGATGAATTCCTGCAACGGCCAGTACAGCGGACGCGATGAGGTGGCGTTCATCACCTTGGTCAGGAATTCGTCGGACAACGGCGATGCGGCGGAAACGGAGCCGTCGCCATCGAGGAAGGCGCTGTCGAGGATCCAATGCACTCGCTCGAAACTCGGCTTCTTACCGAAGTCGGAGCCAAGGCACTGCAGACGTTCCACGGTGAGCGGGTCGCCGTTGGGCATGATCGGGAAACCGTGGGCCGCCATGCCGGCGATCACGCCGAGACGATGTTCGACTTCGGTTCCCGCCATCGGGTTCAGTACGGAATCGGTCAGCTTGCCCACGAACTCGGAGACTTCCGCGGCGGTCGGCAGCTTCTCCACAATGGCCGCCACACGCTCCTTGTCCTGCGGATAACGCTCGTAGAACTGGGCGGTCTTGCGAATCACACGCGGGAAGGTGTGCTCATAGACCTCGGTGGCGCAGGCGGGCACGTGCGGAATGCCGCCGGTGGTGAAGCTGGCGATCACACCGGCCGGGAACAGGGACAGCGTGGTCAGGGTCAGGAAGCCGCCATAGCTTTGGCCCATTGTCACCCACTTGCGCCCGCCGAACTCGGTCAAACGCAGATGCTCGAAGTCACGCACGATGGAATCGGCGAGGAACTTCTTCAGGTAATCGGCCTGGGCGCGAGCGCCGGCTGCGACATCACCTTCATGGGCGGCGGCAATACGGGCCATGGTGTGCGTGTCCACGCGCGAAGAACGACCAGCACCACGCTGGTCGGGCAGAATCACACGAAAATGCTTGGTGGCCTCTTCAATCCAGCCATCGGAGGTGGGACTGTTCAGACGCGGGCCCTCACCGCCGGGACCTCCCTGCAGGAAGATCAGCAGCGGCAGGTCATCGTGCACGTGTTCGGGCGTGGTGACCACACGGTAGAACAGTTTGATGGTTTCGCCGTCGAATGCTTGGCCTGGCTCATGGCCGGACCAAGCGAGAGGAACGTCAATGGAATGGTCCTCGATGGCGAGGCCCGGTACATAGTATTTGCTCAGCAATGTCATGGCTCAAACTCTAGCC
This sequence comes from Bifidobacterium breve DSM 20213 = JCM 1192, assembly GCF_001025175.1. NCBI lineage: Bacteria > Bacillati > Actinomycetota > Actinomycetes > Bifidobacteriales > Bifidobacteriaceae > Bifidobacterium > Bifidobacterium breve. Next base: position 949,539 of record NZ_AP012324.1, on the reverse strand, counting down.
CACAAATCCGTCTGAAGGGTGATGTCGGCTTGTTAACGGACACGCTAGCCTTGGGACGTATGGAAATGGTCGCGCACGTGAGGGCATGGTTCGCTCGGAAGCCGAGTCACACCCTGCTATGGGACACCCTGCTCGCCGCAGTACTGACATTCGGACTCATCCCGCTCATCAGTTCCACCAGTTCCTCTTCGACTCCTGGACTATTATTCGTATCGAACAATTATTCATTGTTGTTCTGGTCGCTACCGACGTTTGTTCCGCTGATGCTGCGACGATACCAGCCGGAGATCGCCGCTTGGTTGTTCGTGGCTCTGACCGCCGCCCATCTCGTCTTCGGCCCGTCGATGACCTACGGCGACTTCTACACGCTTATCATCCTGTATTCGGTGCTCGTGTACGGCAATCCCAAGCATTCCTTGCGATTCATTATCACCGCCTTTGCCATGGGATTGGCCGCGGCTGCGGTCTGGGCGGTGTCAATGAACGTCGGCCCGCTGTTCAAAAGCGGTTCCTCCAATGCTTGGACCGCCTGGATCAGCTGGCTGCCCACCGCTGCGACCATGCCCATATGCCCGGCCTCTCCCGGTCTCATCAGCGAGCCGAGCGTATCCAACTGCGGAATCAAAATGCTGCGGGATACGGGCGTGCTGGCGCTGTGCATGGAAATCAGCGTGCTGAGCATTATCATCATGGCGTTATGGCAGCGTGCGCGCAAGGCCACGCTCACGGCCATGCGCGAACGCAATGCTTCCATAGTGGCCCGCGAAGCGGAGGAGACACATATCGCGGCGCTGGCCGAACGCGCGCGCATTGCCCGTGATATGCATGATGTGGTGGCCCATACGCTGTCGACGATTATCGTGCAGTCGGATGGCGGCCGATATGCGGGCGCGCATGATCTGGCCGTCGCCAAGCATACGATGAGCACGATTCGCCATGAAGCGGAACGCGCGCAGCGTGATATGCAGCGACTGTTCGGCGTGTTCGGCACGGATGATGATGCCGGGTATGCGGACATCGATTCTCTGTTCGACGGTCATCTGGTCGTATCCCGGCGTGTGACCGGCAAGTCACGGCCGGATCGTTTGACCTCCGATGCGGATGCCGCCGTGTTCCGCTTGGTACAGGAGGCGCTGACCAATACGCGCAAGCATGCGGGCGAGGGCGCGAAGGCCTCCATCGATGAGGTGTGGTCGGATGACGGGCTTGCGATTACCGTGTCCGACAACGGCCAGGGAGCGGCATCCGCCGCCGACGGGCACGCACCCGGCTATGGGCTGATGGGCATGCACGAGCGCATCGAATCGTTGGGCGGCAGCGTCTATGCCGGCCCTGGCCCGAACGGCGGGTTCATCGTGGCGGCCACGATTCCCCTCTCCCCCGAAATCGCACAGACCGCCATAGAACCGTCTGACGCTTTGTCCTCCACCATCACACGACTACGGAAACTCCTGGATTCGATACGCCCCAAGCCGCTCGATCAGGGAGATACCGGTGAGTCGAATTGGGTGGCCCGCTTCGCACAATGGACCGAACGGCATTATCTGCTGGTGGATATTCTCATCACCGTGGCGCTGATCGCGATGTTCAGTTCCGCGACGCGCAGCGAGCTGCAGATGATGACGGTCAGCAATGACCCAGTTCAGCCCAACACTGTGCTGAACATGACACTGACCATCATCATGCTTGCCCCTCTGGCTTTCCGACGTCGGTTCCCGGAGGGCAGCGCACTGGTCATGGCGATTCTGTCCACCGTGCAGCTGCTGTTTCTGCCATCCATCCTGACCGTCAACATGTTTGCATTGGTGTCCGTACACGCCGCCGCACTGTATGGACGGGAACAGGCATGGAAATGGGTCAGTGTGGCGCTGGTCGCGGATTCGTGGCTGGCCGGCATCAAGGTAATGTCCGGCTGGAACGGATATGACATGCTGATTCAGATGCTGCTGCCCCTCAACGGCGAATCGGCGATGTCCCGCTGGCTACTGGTGCTTTCCGGCCTGATACCGGGTGGCGTGGTGATGCTGTTTGGCTTTGCGTGCATTGCGATGGCCCGGTGGAGCCGTTCACGCGGCTCGAACGCGCTGGTGCTCATGCAACGCGAGGAGGCGCTCAAGGCCGAGCAGGAGCGGCAGAAGGTGCTGGCCGCCAATCTGGAGCGCAATCGCATCGGCACGGCCATGCAGGCCGAGGTATTGAATACGTTGGAATCGGTGATCACGCAAGCCGATGATGGGCTGGCCATGCTGAACTCCGAACCGGCTCCCGATGGCGAGCAGATCATCGCCGCGTTCACGGTCATCGGGGAACGCGGGCGTGCGGCTCTGGCGCACATGCGGCAATTGCTGACGGTGCTGCGCGAAACCGGATTCAGCGACGAGATGCATGAAGGCGCACAACCCGACATGCAACTGCGACCGGCTGCTCCTCTGTCCAGCCAGATGAGGCAGGTGGAATCCACATCTCAGACGGATTCGTCCACGAACATGAACTCAGGGAACAATCAGGGTGTCCATGGAGCGGCACTCGAATAGGAATCGGATACAGTGGAGAGCATGAACGAGAGCAGAAGCATTCGCGTGATCATTGCGGACGACCAGGAGCTGGTGAGGGCCGGCTTCGCCATGGTAATCGGCTCGCAGCAAGATATGGAAGTGGTCGCTCAGGCGTCCGATGGCGCCGAGGCCGTGACGATGGCGGAGACCCTGCACCCCGATGTGGTGTTGATGGACGTGCGCATGCCGGGCATGGATGGCATCGAAGCCACCCGCCGTATTACTTCGCTGACCGCCGGCACGGATGGCACGCAGCCGACCCGTGTGATCATCCTGACCACATTCGATTTGGATGAATATGTGATGGCCGCCATCAATGCCGGCGCTTCGGGTTTTCTGCTCAAAGACACCGAACCGGAGACGCTGCTCAATTCGATTCGCACCGTGTTCCAGGGCAATGCGATCATCGCGCCTTCAGCCACCAAGCGCCTGATCGAGAAAATGATGCAAGACGGCTATGCGCAGCATGGGTCGTTGAGTGGCGGCGTTTCGAACGCAAGTCTCAATGGCAATGCTTGCGGCGTCGCCGACACTACTGGAACGGTCGGAGCTACGGGTGCCGATTCGACGAACGGCATTGGCACCGCACACCCCACATATACCGATCCCGAGCTGGAACTGCTCACAGATCGCGAACGTGAGGTGCTGGTGGAAATCGCCCATGGTCTAAGCAACCAGGAGATCGCGGACAAGCTCTTCATCTCCTTGCCCACGGTCAAAACCCATGTGGCGCATATTCTGGCCAAAATCAACGCCCGAGACCGCGTCCAGGCTGTGGTCTTTGCGTACGATAACGGGTTGGTGTGACCTCCCCAATACACACGATACGGCAGAACAAGTGGTATCCGCCTCGAAAGAGGTACATTCGCCTTTCTGCAGAAAGCTATCTGCTTTCAGAGAGATATCCGAGACCTGATAACACGAGTACGATCATTGCAATTCCAACGGTTGTACTCGCGTTTTCGTATATCCGGTACCCCTTTGAAAGCAGATAGCTTTCTGTAAAGGAACGAATGTACCTCTTTCAAGGCAGATAGGTCTATTCGCAGCATACGAATAGACCTATCTCTTCGCTCTTAGACTATGACCGGGCCACTAGGCCTCAGCCAAAGCCTCGACGGGCGGCGTCTTGACGGCTCTGCGGGCGGGGGCAACACTGGCGAGCAGCGCGGCAAGCGCCGCCACGCCAAGCACGGCACCGTTGGTAGTCCACTCGAACGGGAATACAGTGTCACCATACAGGCTGAACACCATATAGGACCCAAGCCAGCCGAACAGGGTGCCCAGCACCACACCCACCACGCCGGAGACGAGCGACAGCAGTAAAGCCTCCACTGCCAGCGAACACCGCAGCTGGCCGCGCGTCATACCGATGGCACGCAGGGTGGCGGATTCGCGGGTGCGTTCGATCACCGATAGACTCAGCGTGTTCGCCACACCGACCAGTGCGATAAGCACAGCCACCGCAATCAAGCCGACAAGCAACGCCATCATGCCGTTGATCATGGTCTCCCACTGCGTGCGTGCGGCCACCGGACCAGACACGTCAATGTCTGCACTGGCGGAGAATGCATTCTGCACGTTGGTGAATACGTCGTTCAGCGTGGTGTCCGCGCTTTCGGCGTCGATACGCATAAGCATGATATGTCCGTTCGCTTTTACATCACCGTTGGTGAAGTGACCGGCATCCACGAAGGCGACTGCGGCATAGTTGGCTGAGATGCGACGATAATCCACCTTCTGCGGCGCGAGGGTCAGTGTCTGCACGCCATCGGATTGTCCGCCATCGTTCTCAGTATCACTCGCGGCAGCATCAGCTGTACCAGTCTGCGAGCCGGATACATCACTGGTGAAGGTGACGCTCTTACCTAGCGGAATGTCCTTGCCCGTGGCAGCGGAATACTTGGGCATAAGTACGGAGTCACCGCTGATGGTCACGCCGGACAGGTCGGCACGCACCACTTTGCGCAGCGCGTCAACACCATCCACGCCAACGATGAGTACGTTCAGATCCTTGCCATTGGCATCCTTCATGCTCATCATGCGAGTCGGCGCGTAGATACTATCCTTAATGCCCTTAATCTTGGCGGCCTCATCGGCCTGTTTGCTGGTCATATCAGCACCGGCCGCGATCATGTCGACGCTGTAGCGCGTGGTCAGCGCCTCGTTCATGGTTTGCTTGGCGCTGGCGGCACCGGTGGCGATGGTGGAGACCAGCGTCACGCCGATAAGCAGTGCGGCACCGGTGGCGGCCACGCGGCGCGGATTCTTCTGGATGTTCGCATGCGCCACCTTGGCGGACGGCCCGGCAAACGCAACCAGCGCGCCCACACCGCGCATCAATACCGGCAGCCAGAATGTGGCGGAAAGCACCAGTCCGAGGAAGATCAGCGCGCAGCCGGCGATGGCGGCGAGCAGTACCATCGGATACTGCTTGTCGGCCAGCGAATCATGTCCGGCGATCTTTTCGTTCATCTGCCAGGCGGAGAATGCGGCCAGACCGATGCCGACGAGCACCAACAGACCCGCAAGTATGGCACGGATCTTACCGGCCCGACGGGTATCGTTCAGTTCGATGGGCCGCAGCGCTTCCAGTGGAGTCACGGCGGTGGCGGAACGTGCGGAGCCAAGCGAGGCGATCACGGTCATAGCGATGCCGAACGCAATCGGCACCACGAACGCCGGCCAGGACAACACCAATCGCATGGTCATGCCGGTGGCTTTCATCAGGCCGGATTGGCACAGCGCCGCCATCAGTCCGATGCCGAGGCCCACGCCCAGCATGGAGGCGATGAGTCCCAGCAGACCAGCCTCGAACAGTACGGAGACATACAGCTGGCCTTTGTTCGCGCCGATGGTGCGCAGCAAGGCAAGCGTGCGACGGCGTTGGGCGACGAGCACTTGGAAAGTGTTGGCGATGACGAGCGCCGCGACCAGCATGGCGAGGATGCCGAAGCTCAGCAGGAAGATGGTGGTGATACTCGTATCGCCCTTGCTCACGGATTTGATGGATTCCTCTTCCATCGCTGCGCGGGATTGCACGGTGAAATGTTTTGGCAGCAGCTTGTCGATTTGTTTCACGGTGGCGTCGGCGGACGGCTGATCGGCATCGTCGATATCGAGGTAGACAAGATAGACATTGAGTTTGCCGAAATCGTCGATACCGTTCATCGCGGTGATCACGTTATCGGAAAGCACTGAGGCTCCGCCGTAGTACGCATAGGCGCCGTTCGGATCTTCAGTGATACCCACTACGCGAACGGTCATACCGGAATCAGCGGCAGTGTCGTTGCCGGCGGAACCGTAGCCCGTCGAAGCTACGGCCTGCGCGGTACGGGAGTTCACGGTCACGCTATCCCCCACCTTGACACCAAGCTGATCGGCCACGGACTTAGTCAATGCTATTTCGTTGCCATCGACCGGCTGGTCGCCTTGAATGATGCTGACCGGCAGCAGATCACGCTGTGCGGCGGTGGTGATGGCATAGCTGCTGGCGTGCTTATCGCCATTGGCCACGGTTACGGAACTCGAGGATTCGACGCGCACATCCTTGACACCTTCTGTGGCGCGGATACGGTCGAGTTGGAAGTCGTTCACCGTGCGAGTGTAGATGTCATTCCGCTCCTGCTCGTTCAGGCCCTCGCTGGAGTCCACGCTGATCACATAGTTCGCGCCGCCAAGCTGCGCGGTGGTCTGACGGGCCAGGGAATCGTTCATGGCGTTACCGAACAGGAATGTGGCCGCAATGAACGCGGTGCCGATCAGGATGGCGATGCCGGCCGGAATCAGCATTCTGGCGCTTTTCTTCATGAGTTTCACTGTGATGGAAAACATGGGTTCGTCCTACTCTCTTGCTTTCCGTGGGTCAGCGGGCGTGGCGTGCGGCGGCACGGGCGTGGCGCAGCGTTCCCTCACACCCAGAGGTGGGAACGGCCGGCGGCAGCGGCGCATCGGTGATGGGCAGATCCGGCACGTTGCGCACGCCTGCCATCTGTGCCATCTGGTCAGCAGGAGTATCGGTAAGAGTGGTGCGGGTGGTGCGCTCTCGCTCGGCCATAAGCAGTTCATTCATGACTTCGGCGTTGGGATGCTGTTCGTCGGCCACGATCCGTCCGTCGGAGAACACGATGGCACGGTCCGCGTAGGAGGCTGCCACCGCATCATGCGTGACCATGACGATGGTTTGGCCAAGCTCGTTGACCGAACGCTTCAGGAAGCCGAGCACTTCGGCGCTGGAAACGGAGTCGAGGTTGCCGGTCGGCTCGTCGGCGAACACCAGCTTCGGCTTGGTAATCAGCGCGCGGGCGATGGCCACGCGCTGCTGCTGGCCACCGGACAGTTCATTCGGTCGGTGGTTCAGGCGCTGCTTCAGTCCCAGGGTTTCGACGAGCAGGTCGAACCAGGCGCGGTCGGGCTTGTCTCCGGCGAGAGTCAGTGGCATGAGGATGTTCTGTTCGGCGGTGAACACGGGCAACAGGTTGAAGCTTTGGAAGATGAAGCCGATCTTGTGGCGACGTAGCAAGGTGAGCTGCTTGTCGTTCATACGGGTCAGGTCTGCCCCGCCGAACAGGATATGGCCGGAAGTGGCGGAGTCGAGGCCGGCGAGCGTGTGCATAAGCGTGGATTTGCCGGAACCGGACGGGCCCATGATGGCGGTGAATTTGCCGCGTTCGAAGCTGACGTTCACGCCGCGCAGGGCGTGAACCATATTGCTGCCGGTGCCGTAGTTCTTGACCAAGTCGATGGCCTGAATAGCGATGCCGCGCGATGCGGACGGGTTCTGCACGTTCATAATGTCTCTCCATATTTGGCCGGGCCTTATGCCCGGACGATGATTCCAACTTATGAAGAAATAACGGCGCGCCCCATCGTGCGCCAGACTGAATTGGGCTAGTGGCCGTGTGCCGGCCCTCATCCTTGAGGATTATGTCGTCTCAGGTCTCACTCTATTCGTGCCTCTGCGCAAACAGTGTGAGGCCGACCGAATATAAAACGGACAACGGCATCCGACAATCGGCGAAATATCGCGGATTGTCAACATGTGCAATTGGGTGATAATGTGCGTTTGCCTCACATACTTTATGGCGGCGGTCATGTCGTGTGAGGCATGCAGACGCAAGAAAGCCCGCACTGCATGACGTCAGTGCGAGCTTTCTACTCCTTGAGTCAAGTTATCGGACGGAAGGTCCCCCATGTGCCTTTGCATTGTGCGGCGCACCCCATAAGCGCCGCTCCCCTTCCTGCCTCAGCGCGCCTTCCTGCCGTCTCACTTGGCCAAGCCGGAAGCGCGAAGGGCTTCGAAGCCGCCCTTCAGATCGTCGAGGATGTCCTCGATGTTCTCGGTGCCGATGGACAGGCGGATGGTGCCCTGGTGGATGCCCTGGTCCTCCAGCTCTTCCAGGGTCTCCTGGGAGTGGGTGGTGGAAGCCGGGTGGATGACCAGCGACTTGGCGTCGGCCACGTTGGCCAGCAGGGAGAACAGGTGCAGGTTGTCGATGAACACGCGAGCCGCGTCCTTGCCACCCTTGATGTCGAAGGTGAAGATGGAGCCGGCTCCGTTCGGGAAGTACTTCTCGTACAGGGCGTGGTCCGGACGGCCCTCGATGGACGGGTGGGAGACGGACTCGACTTCTGGCACGGTCTGCAGGTACTCGACGACCTTCAGCGCGTTCTGAACGTGGCGCTCGACGCGCAGGGACAGGGTCTCGGTGCCCTGCAGCAGCAGGAAGGCAGCGAACGGAGACAGGGTGGCGCCGGTGTCGCGCAGCAGAATGGCGCGGACGCGGGTCACAAAGGCGGCTCCGCCGAGGGCCTCGTAGAAGTTCAGGCCGTGATAGGAGGGATCAGGCTCGGTCAGAGTCGGGAACTTGCCCGGAACGGCGTTCCAGTCGAACTTGCCGCCTTCGACGATCACACCGCCGAGGGTGGTGCCGTGGCCGCCGATGAACTTGGTGGCGGACTCGACCACGACGTCAGCGCCGTGCTCCAGCGGGCGGAACAGGTACGGGGTGGCGAAGGTGTTGTCCACAATCACCGGCAGGTTGTGCTTGTGGGCGATTTCGGAGATGGCTTCGAAGTCCGGCAGGTCGGCGTTCGGGTTGCCGAAGGTCTCGAAGTAGACGAGCTTGGTATTCTCCTGGATGGCGTCCTCGAACTCCTGCGGGTTCTCGGCGGAGACGAAGGTGGTGGTGATGCCGTCGCGCGGCAGGGTGTGGCGCAGCAGGTTGAAGGTACCGCCGTAGATGTTCTTGGCGGCGACGATGTGGTCACCGGACTGGGTGATGTTGCGCACGGCGTATTCGACGGCGGCGGCGCCGGAAGCGACGGCCAGACCGGCGGTGCCACCTTCAAGGGCGGCGATGCGGTCCTCGAAGACGCCCTGGGTGGTGTTGGTCAGACGGCCGTAGATGTTGCCCGGGTCAGCGAGGCCGAAACGGGCCTCGGCGTGGTCGAAGTTGTGGAAGACGTAGCTGGTGGTGGCGTAGATCGGGACCGCGCGGGAGTCGGTGGCCGGGTCGGCCTGCTCCTGACCCACATGCAGCTGCAGGGTCTCAAAACGGTACTTCTTGTTGGTCTCGGCCATGGTATTCTCCTTGGTTGTGCTAGGTCGCGAGGATATTTTCCTTGCCACCCGCCTGCCGTGTTCGGGCGGTTGGCAAGGTGTTGGTTATGAAGTTACGACGCTCAAGGTGCATGTCGCAAGCTGAGCGTTATCGGGGTTGCCTATAGACCCTTATAAACCCTTGGAATCATTGGGATATGAGGCGGTTACGTCGGGCAAAATAGTCATCAAAAATCTCACGACACGCCGAGACACTTCCACGTCTCTTCGCGACAGAAATCTAGGAAATCATCCTCAATTTCCTGGAATCCTGTCACTGAGGTGACGTCAGCGACAGAATTTCAGGACGAATGGGTTTATTTCCGAAATTTCTGCCACTGAGACGGATTCAACGACAGCAATTCAGGGAATCAGGGATGATTTCCGGAATTTCTGTCGCTCAGATGGAACCAGCAACGGAATTTTGGGGTGGATGGTTTTATTTCCAAGATTTCTGTCGCTAGGAGTTTGAGCGATCTGTTGAATTCGGCGACGGAACCTCACCAGATGAATACCGGTTAGCGTGTCCGTATCCCTACAGACTAGTGTCAACTGTGATTATGTGACATCCGTCTGATTGATTGGAGTTTTCTAGTGTCCGACGTTACGTTGTACGACCGCGACCCGAAGTACATCCCGCGCGTGGCCGCCGTGCATGACATGTGTGGCTATGGCAAGTGCTCGCTGACCGCCGCGATTCCGATTCTTTCGGCAGCCGGCTGCGATGTCTGCCCGGTGCCGACCGCCCTGTTCTCCGCACACACGAAGTACGCGGTGTTCACCTTCCATGACACCACGGATATCCTCTCCGGCTATCTGGATGCCTGGCAGAAAGAAGACGTTGAGCTTGACGGCGTGTACTCGGGATTCCTGGGCTCCCCCGATCAGGTGGCGATTATTCAGCGTCTCTACCGCGAATATCCGAATGCGCTACGTTTGGTCGACCCGGTGATGGGCGACGCCGGTGAAATGTATCCCACGTATACGCCGGAACTGTGCGAGGCGATGGGTGCGCTGGCCGACGGCGCCGATGTGCTGATGCCGAACCTGACTGAAGCGAGCATTCTGACCAAGCGCGACTACCCCGGTCAGGATATCGATGAAGCCACGGTTGACGAGCTGTTGGGCGCGCTACTGGAGCTTGGCGCGAAGAACGTGGTGTTGAAGGGCATCGACCATGGCGACGGCAAGATCATCAACTATGTGGCCAGCGCCTCCACTGGTGTTACCGGCAAGATCGAACTGGCACATGACAAGCTGCCGTACATGATTCACGGCACGGGCGATGCATTCGCTTCCGCCCTGTGCGGTGCGGTGATGGCCGGTCGCGGACTGGCCGAGTCTGCTGAGATTGCCGGCGAGTTCGTGCGTCATGCAATGGAAAGCACGCGCAACCAACCTCACTTCGAGGATCGCGGCGTCAGCTTCGAGCTCAATCTCGGAGAACTCACCAATTTGGTGAAGTGACCCACTTTGGCTCCCGCTGGCGGGAGCTGTCAACGAAGTTGACTGAGGGTGGTCTACTATCTGCACGCACCACCCTCAGTCTAGCGGGAGCATCCCAATCTACCGATTCTTGAAGTACTTGAGCAGGTGGCTTTCCCGCGTGCTGAGTACGGCAACTAACGCCCCAACCAGCACACCAACCACTACGCTTATCGGCACCCGAAGCAGCGTGTCGGTAAGCGCCATTGCCTCTGCATTCCCGTTCTCCAGCCGTACCCATGCCAGTAACAGGCTTGATATCAGTATGCCGGCAAGTGCCCACACCCTGAGTTCTAAATAGAAGCGCAACACCCGCTCTATGGTTGGAAGTGTTCAAGTTCATAACCAGAGAGAAAGCGTCGCGCTCGATATGAAAGCCTATTCCCACCTGTCGGCAGAGGAACGCATCCGGATCGACGAGTTGAGGAACCGCGAGGGGCTCGGGGTCCGCCAGATCGCCCTGAGGATCAGCCACGGCAAGCCCACCGTCAGCCGCGAACCGAGGCGCGGCCCGTGGCTCGCGTCCAACGAGAACGAGTCCTACCGCCCCTACCGGCTGAAACGGCTGAAGACGGACGCATCCGCCGCTACCTGCCCAAGAGGACCAGTCTCGACGACCTCACGGACGAGGACCTGCAGGCCATCGTCCAGGAGATCAACGACACCCCCATGAAGGTCCCGGACTGGGAAACACCCAACGAGGCTTGGTACCGCAAACTCGGCAAGGTAATGTCGAAGACAAGCCACCCACAGACAAACGTTGCACTTACAAATAGGTAACGGGATCGCGAATGTCATCCGCTGGATGACATAGCGAAGCACATACTTTCTGAACTAATGGTGGATAACCGCACTTTCATCCACACGCTGTCCACAACACGCCAAGCCGCGTCATGGTATCCACATTTGCCGGTCGCCCTTGCGTCCCGATATCACCAACCCACACAGTGGAATCATGAATGATGCAGCAACTTCCACGGAACACATCGCAGCCGCAATGGGCGACCGCAATTTGTCACCCAAGCAGTTCGGCGCTCTTGGCGAACGATATGCGGCTGTTTGGTTGGAGAAGAAAGGATGGACCACACTGAGCCATAACTGGCGTACTCGATACGGCGAACTGGATCTTGTGATGCTCAACGACGAGCACACTGTGGTGTTCGTCGAGGTGAAATCGCGCCGCACCATCCAGTACGGCTGCCCGCAGGAGGCCGTGACGCCGGCCAAGCAACAGAATATCAGGAAAGCTGCTTGCGATTGGCTGCTTGATTGCCGCAACCGTATCTCGCACAAAGCCGTCAGATTCGATGTCATCACCATCGTGTTGCGCGTGGGTAGACCACTGGTGCATCACATTGAAAACGCGTTTTAGCGAAAGGATCAAGCATGGCCATTGGCAGCGCCCTTTCGGTCGGTCTGATCGGACTCAAGGCCTTCATTGTCCAGGTACAGGCTTTCATCAGTCCCGGCCTGCCATATTTCAGCATCATTGGACTGCCAGATACCTCACTGTCCGAAGCGCGCGAGCGAGTGAAATCGGCATGTCAAGCCAGTGGTTTCTCATGGCCACAAACCCGTGTGACCGTGAATATGAGCCCCGCTTCCCTACCCAAACGCGGCTCATCACATGATCTGGCCATTGCCGCCAGCGTTCTCTGCGCAGCTGGAGCCATTGGCCACGATTGTCTGGAAGACACTATTGTGCTTGGCGAAGTGAATCTTGACGGTTCGGTACTGCCTATCCATGGATTACTGCCAATCATGTTGCATGCGCAGGAACGCGGCATCCGAAAAGTAATCATACCCTATCGCAATCTTGACGAGGCTTCGATGGTGGAAGACATGGATGCAATCGGCGTAAGACATGTGGGCGAGCTCATCGAGCTCATGGGAGGCAATGCCTCATATACAATCCCCGATCTGCAGCTCGCGGAGGATGCAAGTGCCTCCGAGCAAGCCGAAGTCAGTGAAAACGGATACGCAGACATGAATGAGGTGTTGGGCCAGGAACATGCCAAATGGACGCTGCAGGTAGCGGCCGCCGGAGGCCATAACCTCATCATGACCGGACCTCCCGGCACGGGAAAAACCATGTTGGCTTCACGATTACCCGGCATCATGTGCCCATTGGAAGATACCGAACAGCTGGAAGTCGCTTCGATTCGCTCGCTGTGCGGCACCTTATCGCAATATGGCATCACCGATGTGCCTCCGTTTGAAGCGCCGCATCATACCGCTTCCACAGCGTCACTGGTCGGCGGCGGCAGTGGCATCGCAGCACCGGGCGCGATAACCCGCGCTCACCGTGGCATTCTGTTTTTGGACGAAGCACCGGAGTTCAGCGCCCGGGCCTTGCAAACGTTGCGCGAACCATTGGAATCCGGCTATGTGGCTCTCTCCCGCTCCAAAGGAAGCACGTATTACCCAGCTGCATTCCAGCTGGTCATGGCGGCAAATCCTTGCCCATGCGGATATTATTACGGCACTGGCGAGCGCTGCAGGTGTCGGGAAAAAGATCGCATGAGGTATTTCTCCCGTTTATCGGGCCCGGTACTTGACCGAGTAGATATTCAGATGACAGTGCCGCCCGTCCCCCGCATCACCGTGCAGCATGAACCGCTCGGCGAATCCAGCGCCACAATTCGTGCACGCGTGATTCGTGCAAGAAACGCCGCCAAAGATAGGTTCCAGCAATTCGGGTGGACATGTAATGCTCAGGCATCCGGCACGTGGCTGCATGCGAACACCTCGCTCAAGGCGATGGAACTGGTCAATCGTGCCTTGTCCTCGCAGCAGCTGACGTTGCGTGGAGCTGATCGTGCCATGCGATTGGCCTGGACCCTCGCCGATCTGGCCGGCCGGATTTCCCCTACCGAACAGGATGTCCATCAAGGTATCGAAATGAGAACGAGAGTGTCATGAGTACCACCAATATGATTGCCGAGCCCGCTTCAGTTCACGGCTCCCCTCACACAATCGGAAAAGCCGAAGCGGCCGCACAGACCGTGCGCTCACGTATTATCGCCGCTCCTTCACTAGATGCCCTATACCGTGCCGCGCTCACGTTCTGCATCGATGGCGCGGATGCGATGATGTACGCCACACTCAAAGGAGCCGAACATGCTGAGGCATTATGGCAGGTCTTGTCACAGTGTCACCCTGACCGGCCTTCCGATGTTCGCCAAAAAGCACTGACCTGCATTGATCGCATGTTCATCAATGGTCTGACCCGCTGGGGTCGCAAACCCACACCCAGCGCGATGAACGCTTTTCGCAATGCCCTGTCCGGCTGGCATCAGCGGATGGACGCCCTGCCCTCGCAAGACATCGTTTCCTTGGCCGACTGGTTCACCATGGATGGCACACAATGGATTATCGGCCCGGGACACCCATGCTGGCCTGCGCAATTGACCGACCTATCCATCCGCTCCGACTGGGCACCTCCCTTATGCCTTTGGGTCAAAGGCGATCCGCGGGCCCTGACCAGCTGCGCAAAACCGGTGGGTATTGTCGGCTCCCGAGACGTCAACGAGTACGGACGGTATGTGGCCCATACGGTTGCCGAGCAAGCCGCGGTGGATGGTCATCTGGTAGTTTCAGGAGGCGCGATGGGCACGGACGCGGCCGCTCATTGGGGTGCTCTGAATGCTCTGCACGGCCGCAAACCAGGATGCGTGGGCAGAACCGTCGCCGTATTCGCCGGCGGACTGAACCATATGGGGCCAGCTCGCAATCGCACACTGTTTGAACGCATCGAATCGCAGGGAGGCGCGCTCATCAGCGAACTTTGTCCCGGCACCATTCCCGAGGCGCGCAGATTCCTGCTGCGCAACCGTATTATCGCGGCATTGTCTTCCACACTGGTTGTGGCACAGGCGAGATTGCGCTCAGGCGCACTGAATACTGCGGGCTGGGCCTGCGAGCTGATGCGCGAGGTGTATGCAGTGCCAGGAGACATCAATCAGCCATGCAATGCCGGCTGCAACAAAATGATTGGCGACCATCAGGCCACGATTCTATGCGCCGCCACCTCCACGAAAGACATCTGTCACAAGCGCCATCAGCCGATTATGGAACGATGCCCAGGCATGGCGGACAACGCACAGCGCGATGCCAGTGATCCAGCGCCTTCGTGTACGACCAAGGCGGTCCACAAGAAATCCGAGCAGCCTACGCTATCCCAGGCTGTCATCACGACTCCCTTGCCGTCTCGCACAGACTCCAAGGATTTCTCCTCATCCCACCACATGCCAGATTTGCGCGCCCAGGCATCGTTGCAGCCCGATGCGGAAACGCAACAGACGATACAGGTCAGCACATTGTCGGAAGCGGAACGCTTGATGGTCGGCCTTATCCGCGAATGCCGTACGCATCGCCTCGCCATCACACCGGACACCCTGCTGCGCGCGGCCAGGAATAACAACCTCGAGGAAATACCGGATATCGCCACCGTACTGGAACTGCTCGGAGCGCTGGAACTGCGAGGAGCGATTCACCGGGAGACCGGAACGGTCACGCTCAGTTGTCGCCTCATCTGAATCATGGAGACGCCAGTCTTACACACCGCTAGAACAAGAATTGTCAGCACCCTCATGACACGATGACGGCGCTGTTCGGCGGGTGTGCAAGAATCGAATCCATGAGTCCGAAACGTTTGGAAGATATGTATGATGCAGTGATCGTCGGTGCCGGTGCGGCTGGTTTGTCGGCGGCATTGGGACTGCTGCGATCCCCCGAAATCGCCGAACTCAAGGAACAAGGCGTGGACCCGAAGATCCTTGTGGTCTCCAAACTACAGCCGCTGCGTTCGCACACCGGTTCGGCTGAAGGAGGCATTGCCGCAAGCCTGGGCAATGTGGAGTCCGATGACTGGCATTGGCATTACTACGACACCATCAAGGGCGGCGACTGGCTTGTTGATCAGGACGCGGCCAAGCTGCTCGCCGAGTATGCGCCGCAGACCGTGATCAATCTGGAGCGTCAGGGCGTGGCCTTCTCCCGTACCGAGGACGGGCATATCGCACAGCGCCGATTCGGCGGCCATACGCGCGAGTTCGGTGGAGCCCCGGTCAAGCGCGCCGCCTATGCGGCCGACCGTATCGGCCACCAGATTCTGCACGCCTTGTGGCAGCAGTGTGTGGCCGCCGGCGTTGAGTTTGCCGAGGAATGGTATGTGACCGATCTGGTGCTCGCCGATGATGGCAAGCAGGCGGCCGGTATTGTGGCTTTTGATACGCATACGGGCAAGATTCAGGCCATTCACGCGCGCAATGTGCTGCTGGCCACCGGAGGCGCGGGCCGACTGTTCCACACCACGTCGAACTCTTGGGACTTGACCGGCGACGGCATGGCGCTGACCCTAGCTGCCGGCCTGCAGCTTGAAGACATCGAATTCGTGCAGTTCCACCCCACCGGTCTCGCGCACACCGGCATCCTGCTTTCCGAAGCGGCACGCGCCGAGGGCGGCATCCTGCGCAATGCCGACGGCGAGCCGTTCATGGAACGTTATGCTCCAGAGCATAAGGATCTGGCCGCGCGCGACGTGGTCTCCCGCTCCATCATGGCGGAGATCGACGCCGGCCGCGGCGTTGCCGACCCGAAGGATCCGGATGGTCCGAAGGACTGCGTCTGGCTGGATATGACCGGCATCGACCCTGAACGTATGAAGGAAGTGCTGCCGCAGGTGGTCGAAACCATCGAACAGTACGCGAACCTCGATCCGGCCAAAGACCTGGTGCCCATCAAGCCCACCGCGCACTATACGATGGGCGGCATCCCCATCACCACCAATGGCGAGGTGTACCGTTGGACGGACGATGCCGTGCAAATCGTCGATGGCTTGTTCGCCGCTGGCGAATGCTCCTGCGTTTCCGTACACGGCGCGAATCGCTTGGGCGGCAATTCGCTGCTTGACGCATGTCTGTTCGGCACGCGCGCCGGCCAAACCATGGCCACGCGTATCGCCGAGAATCCGGTCGACTCCCCCATGGCCGATGATTCGGCCGATGACATGTTGACGACGGCCGCCGATCATGCCGCCGAATCCCGTAAGTCCGAACTTGACGAGCTGCTCGCCGGCCAAGCCGATGATGTCGATGAGGGTTCCACGGCCAATCCTTATCAGCTCATGGCCCAACTTGGATCAGTGATGGAACAGGCTCTGGCTGTACGCTGCACCGCTCAGACCATCGATACGGCTCTGGCCCAGCTCAACAGCGACATCAAGCCGGTTTCCGATATCTTACGGGCACATGACAAAACTGCCGCCTTCAACCAAGAGGTCACCGCCATCTGGGAGGTCCGGCATTTGATTGAGCTGGCCGAGGCCATGTTGCACGCTTCCGAGTCTCGTCAGGAATCTCGTGGGTCCCTGCAGCGTCTTGATTTCCCCGAACGCGATGATGAGCATTTCCTCGCTCACTCGTTGGTCGCCGATGCCGGCCCGGTGAGCTTCAAGCCGGTGCATATCACCGACTACCCGCCCAAGAAGCGTGAATACTAAGCCGCCCAGGGCTTGTGACACAATAGATTGTCGAATAATCGGACTGATATCCACGGTTTCTGGAGGCAGAACATGGTTGAGGCGAACAACACAACGGTTACCCTGCAGGTGCATCGTTTCACGCCGCGCCCCGAGCGCGCCGAACGTGCACGCGGCGGCAGCCCGTTCGCCAAGAAAAGCTCCCCGTTCGGTGGCGGCTCGGATTCAGCGGCACGCCGCCGCCCGCGTGGCAAGCAGTGGGTGCAGGAATACACCATTCCCGCGCGTCCATCGGACACCGTGCTCGACTGTCTGCTGACCATTAAACGCACCATCGACCCGACGCTGGCCTTCCGCTATTCATGCGGTCACGGCATGTGCGGCTCTGATGCCGCAGCCATCAACGGCACACCCACTCTGCTGTGTACGGCCACCGTCCGCGACTGGGCCAAGCAGCCTAGTACAGCTCCGGAAGTCGATGATGAGGGATTCCGACGCACCGGCGACGAAACCGCTAACGAACCCGACGTTCCCGCCGAAAACGTCGAAAACAACATCCCTGAAGGTTCTCTGGGTGTTATCGAACTGGCTTCCTTGCCTGGATTCCCGCCGCAACGTGATCTCATCGCCGACATCGACCCGATGCTCAACCAGATTCGTAAACTCACCCCGTATCTTCAGGCTGATGGCGTGCTTGCCACCACCGCCGAAGGCAAAGTGGACGTTTTCGAATACCTGCAGAACCCCGAGCAGCTCGCCAAGTATGAGACGCTGAGCAATTGCATCGCCTGCGGTGTGTGCGAGGGGGCCTGCCCGGTATACGCCGGCGGCGATGCATTCGTTGGCCCGGCCGCATTGATCTGGGCTTCCCGCTTCATCAACGATTCACGTGATACCAAGGCCATGGATCGCATGGATGCCATTGATACCGCTGACGGTGTGGCCGGATGCCAATCGGTGCGTGCCTGCTCCCGCCACTGCCCGCGCGGTATCGATGTGGGCGAGGAAATGTGGCAGATCGTGGCCAAAGTCCGCGAGCGCTGAATCATTGCCGGGTAGATACCGGAAAGTCATAGTCTGAGAGAACGAATATCGAAGGAACGGTTATGGACAGAACACAGTACACGAATCTCGCCAAGGCATGGGAATTCACCGAAGAACATGCTCGCGAACTTGAACCGTCCACACTGGCTGATGCCCGTACCGCCGCCGACGAATCCGGACAACTGCAAGGTCCAGCCGCACAAGCCCGACTCCTGGGCCTGCTGGTCCGTTTGACCGGAGCCTCCTCGGTAATCGCCGTGGGCACCGGCTCCTTGGTGGAGACTCTGCAACTCGCCTATGCCTTGGACAACAAGGGACAGTTGACCGCCGTCGATTCCACCGCACAGGGCATCACACTGATTCGCAAGGCGTTTGCCGAACTGCAGGACGAGACCGCTACCACGCTTCGTGCGGTGAATGCCCCGGCCAGTGTGTTTCTGCCCAGGCTCAATGCCAATGATTACGATTTGATTGTGGTGGCCGGCGATG
The DNA here is from genome assembly GCF_001025175.1 of Bifidobacterium breve DSM 20213 = JCM 1192. Lineage (NCBI taxonomy): Bacteria > Bacillati > Actinomycetota > Actinomycetes > Bifidobacteriales > Bifidobacteriaceae > Bifidobacterium > Bifidobacterium breve. The sequence continues at coordinate 930,884 of NZ_AP012324.1, read as the reverse complement.
CGGAGAATTATGCCGCCACATTCGCCCAGGCGTCCCGCCTGCTACGTGATCATGGTGCCATCGTATTCACGGACGCATTGGCTTTGGATACGGAGCAGGGCGGTGTGATCAACCCGGCCGACCGCAGCGGCAAGGCCACGGCCATGCGCGAGCTCATCACTACCGTCGAGCAGGATGAGGAATTTGAATCCACACTTACTCCGGATGGTACCGGACTGCTCATCGCATACAAGAAGTAATATTTCTTGGCTTCCCTTGACGGAGGGGAGCAAATGCCCTCAGACAACCATACTCGTGGCCACGTCCACGGCTTCGTCGGCATCGTCAGTCACGGTAACCAGCTTGGGATCTATCTTCGAAATCATGCCACGCTCGGCGACCGGCCCATCCAACCAGTCGAATAGCCCCTGCCAATAATCCTTACCGTACAACACCACCGGAATGTTCGCCACCTTGTGGGTCTGAACCAGGGTCAACAGCTCGAACATCTCATCCAACGTGCCGAAGCCGCCCGGGCAGACGATCACACCGGAGGAATACTTGACGAACATCGTCTTCCTGACAAAGAAGTACCGGAAGCTCATGCCAAGGTTCACCCACTGGTTCAGCCCCTGTTCAAACGGAAGTTCGATGCCAAGCCCCACCGACTTGCCGCCAGCCAATGCCGCTCCCCGGTTCGCGGCTTCCATAATGCCCGGCCCGCCACCAGTGATGACGGCGATATTGCGCTTGGCGATCTGGCTGCCCATGCGACGAGCCGCCTTGTAGTCCGATTCGGTGCGTTGTGTGCGCGCGGAGCCGAAAATCGATACCGCAGGCCCCAGCTCGGCAAGCGCACCGAAGCCATCCACGAATTCGGATTGGATGCGCAGCACACGCCACGGATCCATATGCAGCCAATCGGTATCCTGATCCGGCTTGAGCAGGTTCGCGGTGGTGTTGTCCGAAGGAATCATCTGGCCGCGCAGAATCACTGGGCCTCGATGATAGGTGTCCCCCAGCGGCGCGGCGTCCTCCAAATCAACCGGATTCATCGGAATTTGTGCGACTTGAATGTTGGCTTGTTCTTCGGCAATTGTTCCGACGTTCGGATTCCCGTCAACACCGGTGTTTGTCGGCTGCTTTATACCGGATGCTTTTTTGCCATCGGCCTTTTGGGATTTTTTCTGCTTCTTCGCCATTTGGTACCTCCATGGGCTCTAGCAGTATCCTAGGCAGATTAACGACGGAAGTCGATTTCAACGCTTTCCGTGCCGTCCGCAAGGGTGATGGAATGCTCCGCCAGCTCGTCGGAATGCGTATTGACGTCGGACTCGGCGTCAGCCTCAGCAGCTGCAACGGCCACAGCCTGTTCAAATCGCTTGGATTGGCGGCTCAACAATACGCCGGAAATCGCGGCGGCGATCAGCGAGGCCACCAGCACACCGAATCGGGCTTCGGCGGACAGCTCCTGGTTCGTATAGGCCAGAGAGGCGATGAGGAACGACACCGTAAAACCGATTCCACAGGCGACGGCAGCGGGAATCATATCGCGAACGCGTAGCCCCTTGGCCATCTTGAGCCCTCCGACATGTGTGGCCAGCCAAGCGGTGACGATGATACCCAACGGCTTGCCGACCACCAGCGCCACAATCAGGGCGATGACCAGTGGCGAGAGCAGCAACAGCGGACTCAAGGATTCAAAATGCACGCCGGTGGCGAACAAGGCGAAAATCGGCAAAGCCAGCAGAGCGGAAAACGGCTTGAGCTTGTCCGCATATCGTTCGGCGCGCGGTGCGTATTCACCGTGCATCACACGTGCCGGGGTCAGCAAACCAACCAATACACCGGCCAACGTGGGATGGATGCCGGCTTCAAACATCATGATCCAGGCAAGGATGCCGACCACGCCCACCGCGATCCATGGCACTTTCTTAAGACGAACCAAATGTGCCCATACCACGGCACACACGGCGATGCCAATGAACCAGTACCAAGCATTGACCGAGGAGAAGAACACCGCTATCAAGATGATGGCCAGCAAATCGTCGACCGTGGCCAAAGTCATCAGGAATGCGCGGATCGAACCGGGCAGCGCCTTGGCAAACAGTGCGAGCACCGCCAACGAGAACGCGATATCCGTGGCTGTGGGCACCGCCCAGCCGTGGGACATCTCGGCGAACGGGATGCTGCTGCCAGTGGTGGCCAGGATCAATGAGCCAGGCTCCCCCGGGCCGAACTGCGAAAACAGTGCAGTGGTGGCCAGAAACAGGATGGGCGGGGTGATCATGCCCCCAACGGCACACAGCATCGGCACAGCGGCCGCCTTGGGATTAGCGAGCGAGCCGGTGGTGAGCTCCTGCTTCAGTTCGAGGCCAACAGTCAGGAAGAAGATAGTGAGCAAACCGTCCTGAGCCCAATGGCCGATCGGCAGATCAAGATTGGTATGCGGAATGAACACATGCGTTTCCGCTACGGCCTCAAATGCATGCGCGGTGAGGGGAAGATTCGCCAGAACCAGACCGGCAAGGGCAAAACCGAGCATAATCAGTCCAGATATGCGATCAGAGGCGGCTATCCGCCTGATCATGGGCCAAATGCCTCGTTTTGCGCCGGTGGTTGTGGCCATCGCGTCTCCTCGCTCGATAATGAATGATCTGCTGCTATGGTACGGAATATCTCAGGACGTTCAGCCCGGGGCGTACCCCCCTACTGACGGTCAGCCAAAGCGGTCTCGATGTTGGCAAGCACCTGTTCAAGCAGCCTGGTCGGACAGGCAAGGTTGACACGCTCGAAGAAGTTTCCAGATTCGCCGAACATCGAGCCTTCATCAAACCACACACGGGCCTCATTGCGCAGAAAATCGCAAAGTTCTTCAGGAGTATCGAAGCCCAGGCCTCGGCAATCGAGCCAAGCCAAGTAAGTGCCTTCCGGTTCAATCAGACGAATGCCGCTTACACGTGCAGTGAAGTCGCGGATGAGCCCGAGATTGCGTTCCAGCACTTCCATCAGTGCGTCCAGCCACGGTTCGGCATGGTCGTAGGCGGCTTGGCATGCGACCATACCGAAATGGTTGACGGTCAGGCCGCCGATATTATCCGCCGCCGCATCGTAACGACGCTTGAGGTGCGGGTTCGGGATGATGGTGTTGGAGCACAACAGACCAGCCAGATTGAAGGTTTTGGTAGGCGCGGTGAATTCAAAGACGATATTCGCGTACTCAGCCCCCAACGTGGAGAACATGGTGACCTTATGTCCAGGATAGGAAAAGTCGGCGTGAATCTCGTCGCACAGCAGACGCACACGGCGTTTGATACAGATATCGCCAATGCGCCGCAGTTCTTCAGGCGTCCAGACACGGCCCACCGGGTTGTGCGGATTGCACAGAATCATGGCCGTGCAGCGAGGATCGGCGGCCTTGGATTCGAGATCATCAAAATCAATGCCATAGTGGCCGTTCTCGTCCAGTACCAGCTCGTTGTCGAGAATGGTCAAACCATTGTGCTCGGCGGCAAAGGTGAACGGGTAATAGACAGGCCGCTGGATAATGACCTTATCTCCCGGTCGGGTGACGGATCGCAGGGCCGTGTTGACGGCAGGCATCACGCCGTCGGACAGGCTCACCCATGAAGGGTCGATATGGAAATTATGACGATGCTCCATCCAATTGAGAAAAGCTGTGAAGTAGTCTTCAGTGGCGTAATCGTAACCGAATACGTCATGGGTGGCAGATTGGATGAGAGCCTCGACTACTTCAGGAGCCGGTTTGAATTCCATGTCTGCCACGGACAAGGGCACCACATCTTTGCCGTCCTCACCCATCTGTTCCACGACCTCATGCCATTTGGCGGACGAAGAGCCATGACGCTCAAGAATCGTATCGAAATCGTAAGGGGCATGCTGTGCCAGAATCACTGTTTCTCCTTCTTCACTACCGGCGAAAACAAACCTGACCCATCGTAAAGGAGGTATGTAACGAGAATTGGAAAAGCCTCGAAGGCATTTCGCTTCCGAGGCTTTATCGTGCGCCAGACAGGATTCGAACCTGCGACCTGCTGATCCGTAGTCAGCTGCTCTAATCCGCTGGGCTACTGGCGCATACCACCGTTGTCCCCGTGGTTCGGGAGTGCGCCAGACAGGATTCGAACCTGCGACCTGCTGATCCGTAGTCAGCTGCTCTAATCCGCTGGGCTACTGGCGCATATTGTCTTTCAGACAACTCGATACATATTACTCAAGGTTCGTGTTTGTGCAACCCATTGGTTACTCGGCGTGTCACAGGAACAGCGAGTCACAGTATCCGACAATCATGCTGTACGACGACGCTCCGCGGATTCCTGGATGACCGTTTCACGCAGCAGTTTCGGCGCACTGGTGCCTTCCACGGATGCCTTGTCGACAACCACCTGCTTGACATCCTCAAGACTGGGCAGCTGGAACATCGTGTCTTGCAGGGTGCGTTCGATAATCGAACGCAGACCTCGTGCGCCAATCCCCTGCTTGATAGCCGTATCGGCAATCGCTTGGACGGCCTGGTCGGTGAACTCCAGATCAACGCCGTCGACGGCAAACAGTTTGCGGTACTGCTTAATCAGCGCATTGGCCGGCTGCGTAAGAATCTCCGTCAAATCATCCACCGTCAGCTCCTCGAGCACGCTGGTGACCGGCAGTCGACCGATGAATTCAGGCAGCAGACCGAATTCGGCTAAATCATCGGCATTGACCTGCTTAAGCAGCTCCTCGTCTTTCAGGTCGGCGTCATGCCAATTGGCTCCAAAACCGGTTTCCCGGCGGCCCAGACGCTTGCGCACGATGTCCGTCAATCCTACGAATGCGCCGCCACAGATGAACAGGATGCCACGCGTATCCATCTGCACTGTGTCCTGCTCTTTGTGCTTGCGAGTGCCTTCCAGTGGCACGGAAGCAATAGTGCCTTCAAGGATTTTCAATAGTGCCTGCTGCACTCCCTCACCGGATACGTCACGGGTAATCGAGGTGTTCTCGCCGGATTTGCGGGCGATTTTATCGATTTCGTCAATATAGATAATGCCGTGCTGGGCTCGGCTGACATCGCCGTCCGCGGCCTGCAGCAGACGCTGGAGCACGGTCTCCACGTCATCGCCCACGTAGCCGGCTTCGGTGAGCGTGGTGGCATCGGTGATGACGAACGGCACGTTCATCACACGGGCCAGTGACTGGGCAAGATAGGTTTTGCCCACACCGGTGGGCCCCAGCAACAGAATGTTCGACTTGGCGACTTCCACATCCGATAGCGGATCATTAGCCCGCTGAGACTTGCGGGCTCGCCCGGCTGATTGGAGCGCGACATTGCCGTTCGCGCCGTCAAGTTGTTCGGCGGATTCCTGCAACTCCATATTGACGCGCTTGTAATGGTTGTACACGGCCACGGAAAGCGCCCGTTTGGCTTCTTCCTGGCCGATGACATATCGATTGAGATAATCGAAAATCTGCGTTGGTTTGGGCAGGCTCAGCGAGTTGACTTCGGCGTCTTTGCTGCGCTCCTCGGAGATGATATCCACGCATAGGGCAATGCATTCGTCGCAGATGGAGGCATTGGGACCGGCCACCAGTTTGCGAACCTGACGCTCGGTTTTGCCGCAGAACGTGCAGCGGGGAATGTCCTCGTTGTAGCTCACCACACGCCCCATGAGATCTCCTTTGCCGATGAATGCCGCACTGCCTGCTGTGCTTGTCTGTATGTTTACACGACGCACACATTGCCGTCGCCTTTCAACACAATACCCCCGGTCAGACCGACCGAGGGTATTGCAATGCCTAGTGTCCGGACGAATATCACTATTCGTCCACATGTTTGAGACCGTTACTGGCGGTGAGCCAGCACTTCGTCCACGATGCCGTAATCCTTGGCTTCGTCGGCGGTCAGGAAGGTGTCCACCTCGATGTCGCGGCGAATCTTCTCCACGTCCTGACCGGTGTGCTTGGCGAGGGTTTCCTCCAGCCATTCGCGCATGCGGAGCATTTCCTTGGCCTGGATTTCAATCTCCGTGGCCTTGCCGAAGCCCTGGTCGATGGCCGGCTGGTGGATGAGCACACGGGCGTTCGGCAGCATCAGACGCTTGCCCTTGGTGCCGGAAGCCAGCAGAATCGCCGCTGCGGAGGCGGCCTGACCGAGGCATACGGTCTGCACATCGGGCTTGATGTACTGCATGGTGTCGTAGATGGCGGTCATGGCCGTCATCGAACCGCCGGGCGAGTTGATGTACATCATCACATCGCGGTTTGGATCCTGGGATTCCAAGACCAGCAGCTGGGCCATCACATCGTCGGCGGAGGCGTCATCCACCTGCACGCCGAGGAAGATGATGCGATCCTCGAACAGGCGGGAGTAGGCGTCCTGGGTCTTCATGCCGTACGGGGTCTTCTCCACAAACTGCGGCATGATGTAGCGGTTGGTTGGGGCCGCGGCCGGCATGAAGCCGGCTACACCCTGGCGGCCGGCCAGTCGGTCGGCGCGGGCGGCAAACTTCGCTTCTTCACTTGCCATAAGTCTCACTCCCCCTGCTGGTTGTTGCCGATGGTGTCCGGCGTGGTCACGAGCTTATCCACGAAGCCATAATCGAGGGCTTCCTGAGCGGTGAACCAGTGATCGTATTCGTTGTCGCGGTAGATTTCCTCGACGGTATGGCCGGTCTGTTCGGCGGTCAGCTCGCTCATGGTCTTCTTCATGTCCATGATAAGCTCGGCGTTGATGCGCACGTCGGTGGCGGTGCCGCCAATGCCTCCGGAGGGCTGGTGCATGAGCACACGGGCGTGCGAGGTCAGGTAACGCTTGCCCTTGGTGCCGGAACTCAGCAGGAACTGGCCCATGGAGGCGCACATGCCCAGACCCACGGTCGCCACGTCAGGCTCGATGAGCTGCATGGTGTCGTAGATGGCCATACCGGCGGTGATGGAGCCGCCCGGCGAATTGATGTACAGCCAGATATCCTTCTTCGGGTCTTCGGCGGCCAGCATCAGCAGCTGGGCGCAGATGCGGTTGGCCATATCGTCCTTGACCTCTTCACCCATCCAGATGATGCGGTCTTTGAGCAGACGGTTGAAAATCGGGTCGACGGGGCCGGCCGGGACGTCATCGCCCGCCATGACCGGCAAGGTCGCAAAGGCATTGCTCACCTTGATTCTCCTTCTAAATTACTCGAACATTGTTTAGACTACCGCCTTGAAGCGACTGAAGACGGCTTTTCACGCGCTTTTTGGCGGCCAGCGTAGGATATCTCTCCCTCCGTCTCGACTTCGTCGAGCCACCTCCCTCGTCAGAGGGAGGTTATTCGAGAGTATCGAGAACGTCGTCGATGAGCAGGCGAGTCTGGGACGAATCGTCTTTGAGGCGGGGGAACCGGCGCATTGCATTGGCTGGACTAGCCCCGGCGGCACGGGCCACATTCGACTTGCTGGCACCGCGCGAGACGGCCTTTTCCGCGAGTCTGTCAACCAGTGAGTCCGCGACTTGTCTCATCTGTTCGGCCACCCACAACTGGGCCATGTCCGTAGGCAAATCATAGTCTTCGGCCACACCGCTGGCGGCCTCCTGGATGGCGGCCCACAACACCATAAACGGCTTGCGGTAATAGTCGATCTGCTCAGACAATGGCTCGGCAGCAAGCGATTCCAGCGCCGCACGAATCTCAGTGTTTTCAGACATAGCTTATTCTTTCCGCTCCCGCTGGCGGGAGCCAAAACAACTTCCTACTTACGACGGCTCAACATCCACTTCGACACCAGTGACGATGCGGCCACGGCCAACCCGACCAGCATGAAGAACGCACTGGGCGCTTCGGTCAGTTCCATCACCAAACACATGGCCATCAACGGCGCTTGCTGCGATGCCGAAAGCAATGCGGCGGCACCAATCAGCGCACAAGCAGTCACCGAGTCAGCCGGGAACAACAGTATCCAAATGAGCCCCAGCATTGCACCCAGCGTGGATCCCAACGCGATGCCCGGCTGCAATACGCCGCCTGAGGCACCCGAACGAATGGTCATTAGCGTGACCAACGCCTTGGCAACAAACGTCAGCTCAAGCACACCCAGCAGCATGGCGATATTCGATTGAGACAACTGGAAACCGGCATTAACCGCCGTAGAAGCCGAACCGGAAACGTTGCCGCCGCCCGCCAACAGATTCCAAGGCGAGGCCGCCGCCGAAGAAGCCGATTGCGATGCGCCGGCAGCGGCAGAGCCCTCCGGCACGAATGTACTGAAACCAAGCTGCGCCGCAGCGCGCCCGTTGCCCATCACCTGCGGAACAACAATCGCCGCCAATCCAGTCACCAGACCAGCCAATGGCATCTGCCACAAAATATGCTTGTCATGCGATTGATGGGATTCCGCCCATTGCGAGCCTTTGCGAAACCATGCGCCAGCCACACCGCACGCTGCGCCGCACAGCACCGCAAACAGCATCAGGGTAGGCGTGGATTGCGGTTGCATGGCGGTGATGTCATAGAACGTGTGATGGCCCTTAATCGACGCCGCCACGAACGCGGCAATCGCGGACATGCCCAAACCGAAAGCGACCTTCTCAAGGGTCACGTCCACCAGCAGAATCTCCACGGCGAAGAACATGCCGGCAAGAGGGGCATTGTAGACGCCGCCCAAGCCGGCACCTGCCGCCACTGCTACCACCATACGGCGGTCAATGCCGTCGGCCCCTTCGATATGGAACAGGTCGCAGAAACGTTGCGCCAACATGGCGCCGAGTTCACGAGGAGCGACTTCTCGTCCAATGGACGCGCCCGAACCGACGATACCGATCTGCAGCACCACATGCACCAAGGTCTGCCATACAGGCATCCGCTCCCCCGCCACGGCTTTTTTGACCGATGGCACCTTGGTGGTCTTGTTACGCAGGAAATACCAGATAACGCCGGCTACGGCGAGACCGATGGTCACCGAAATCGCACGGCGTACAGCGGGCACACCGAATGGGCCGGGCAATTCCGAACCCTCGACATAGCCGAGCATCACGTGCTCGACGCCGTAGAGCAGCAGCGTCAGCAGACCTGCGCCCGCGCCGATGATCACGCCAAGGATGATGGTTGTCGCTGCAAGCCAGCCAAGACGTTTGGCGGTAACTACTGGTTGCATGTCGACCTCCGCACTTTATGCAACGAGTATGCCCTTGGGAACTCCCCTCAGTCTCGCTACGCTCGACAGCTCCCCTCAAGGAGGGGAGCCAATGGAACAATACTTCTTTAAGAATAGAAAGAGCCCGGAACCATGAAACACGGTTCCGGGCTTAACAGTTACGCTAACGCAAGCAAGCTAGGCTCACTCAGCGTCCTTGTCCTTGGAGGACAGCTCGTCAGCCACGGCAGCGGCGGCGGAAGCGGCCTCGACGGACTCGGACTCCTCTTCCTCAGCGGCTTCACCGAGGAAGTTGGAGAGGTCGACAGCCTCGCCATCGGCGGTGAACTTGACGGCGCGCATGCCGGCGAGCAGGCCCTTGGAACGTCCGACTTCCTGCACGGCGGAGCCGAGCTGGCCGTTCTTGATGATGGCCTGAATGAAGTTGTTCGGATCCATGCCGTACTGCTGGGCGATGGAAGCGAGGAAGTTGAACACGTCGGACTGGGAGACCTGGACGTCCAGCTTCTCAGCCAGAGCGTCGAGCACCATCTGGTCGCGCAGTTCCTTCTCGACGGTTTCCTCGGCCTGAGCCTTCTGCTCCTTGGTGGCCTTCTCCGGATCCGGGGTCATGCCCTTGAGCTGCTCGGCGACCATGTTGGCCTTGACGCCCTTCGGCACCGGAATCTCGAGGCCTTCCTGCAGCTTGGCGATGAAGGCATCGCGAGCCTCGGTGGCCTGACGGCCTTCGGCGTCCTGAGCGGCGGCCTTGCGGATGTCGGCCTTGAGCTCGTCCAGGGTGTCGAACTCGGAAGCTTCGGAAGCAAACTCGTCGTCCAGCTCCGGCAGCTCCTCAGCCTTAACGGAGTTGACCTTGACCTTCACAGTGGCCTTCTGACCTTCGTGGTCGCCGGCTTCCAACGTGCCTTCGAAGGTGGTCTCCTCGCCGGCGGACAGGCCATCAAGAGCCTCATCCAGACCGTCGAGCATGGTGTTGGAGCCGAGCTCGTAGCTCACGCCTTCCTGGGAGTCAACGGTCTCGCCGTCGATCTCGGCAGTCAGGTCGATGTTGGCAAAGTCACCCTTGGTGGCCGGACGATCCACGCCGACCAGGGTGCCGAAGCGCTGGCGCAGCGCCTCAAGGCGCTTGTCGACGTCCTCATCCTTGACTTCCGGCTTGGCGATGGCGATCTCGAGGCCATCGATTTCCGGCAGCTCGATGTCGGGGCGACGCTCGACGGTCGCGGTGAACTTCAGCTTGGTGTCGTCGTTGGCGGCCTGCGGCACGTCCTGCACGTCGAACTCCGGCTGAGCCATCGGGCGAATCTTCTTCTCGTCCAGAGCCTTGGAGTAGAGCTCCGGCACGGCGTCGTTCACGGCCTCGCCGGCGACGGCAGCGAAACCGATACGCTGATCGATGATCTTGCCGGGAACGTGGCCCTTACGGAAGCCGGGGACGTTCACCTGCTTGGCGATTTCCTTGCGGGCCGCATCCAGATACGGGTTGAGCTCTTCCGGTTCAACAGTGACGGTGAGCTTCACCTTGGTGGGCTCGAGGTTACGAACGCTGATCTTCACGCTAATGACTCCTCAAAAGTCGTATTTTCTTACAGTTCTGCCGTAAGGCAACCTCTACATAATAACGCCACTTACGGACGGTGCAATGAGTTTCACCTGCCAGTTTCTTGCGCCCTGCGCGATCAGGAACTCCTCGACGTCCACTTCGGCCGGATTCTCCACCCAGCATAGGTTGCGCAGAATCTGCGGCTTGATAATCATCTCGGCCGGCGTACGCGTATCTTCGGCTATCGAAGTGATCACGCGACGGACCCTTTGCAGTCGGTCATATCGGTCGGGGTGCCTTTGCTGCCAGAGTCGCATCGAACGCGGTGCATTCACTATGCCGTTCTCGTCCGGCGCGGGTGCCGGCATACTCGGCCATTGGGAGGGGCGCAGCGCCATGGCCCGATCAATGGCCTCTTTCCAAACCTTGGGTTTGACGGCACGCTGGATTGGGGCATAACGTTCAAACATCTTGTCTTGCTCGGTGCCGGTGCGAATGCGCACACGCTCATTGAGCGAGCGCAGAGCCCGAAACTGGGCGGCATTATGCGGCTTGCGCGTCGCAGCCTCGATAATCGAGGAATCAGACAACAGCAGGCTGGGGGCAATGTCATGCTGCCGGGCCAGTTTGTCCCGCTCCTGCCACAGAGACTTGGCGATGGCCAATCCCTGCGGATCACGGCTCAGCTGGGTGATGCGGGAAATGCGCAGCCACGGAACCGGATGGGGTTTGCGAGGGGCGAGTCCTTCGGACAGTGCATGGGTAAATTCCTCTTCAGCCCACTCGTCCTTGCCGGCGGCTCTCAGATCGCGGCGCATCAGGTTTTCGAGCTCGATCAGCACTTCCACGTCAAGCGCCGCATAGTTGCGCCAGTCTCGTGGCAGCGGGCGGTAGGACCAGTCAGCCGCAGAATGTTCCTTGGCCAAAGTGATGCCAAGATAATGTTCGGTGACGGCGGCTAATCCGAATCGATGCAAACCGAGCAGACGCGCGGCGATCTCCGTGTCGAACAGCGCCTTCGGCTGAAGTCCCAGATCAGCGAATCCCGGCAAATCCATCAGGGAATCATGCAAAATCCAAGTGGCATCGCCCACGGCCTCATTGAATTCGTTCCAGTCGGCACCAGATTGGGTCAAGGCGATGGGGTCGAGCAATGCGATGCCCGCACCTTCTCGTTTGCATTGAATCAGCCAATCCTCGTGGCCATAACGGAATCCAGATGCGCGTTCGGCATCGGCGGCCAAGGAGCCAGAAGCATCAGCCAACGCTTCGCAGACGTGATGATAGCCTTCAATCGTCGAGGTAACATCCGGCACTCCCCCGCGCGGCTCTTTCAGTAACCGTGGTTCGGTGTCATGGACGTCACTCAACTGGCGTCATCCTCCTCACGACGGGTAGTTGATCTGATGAATGCGGCCCACGAGTTCACTTGTGCGCCGGCGTCCATAGTACCGTCTGGCCCGGTCCCGTCAAGTGGCGTCCATGAGACACGTATCTCGCAACCGGCGCTGGTGCTGCCGGCCATCAGGCCGAATGTGGTGTTCTGGGTGACGGTGACCGTTCCGGAAATCGAGTCCGGTTCGACTTCGCCAAGATAATCGCACATATCTTCCCAATACATGCCCGGGGCGAGAGAGTCGTTTTCGGAAGGTTCCAACGGCAGGCGCGCGAACGCCACGCATCGCCAATTGGAATTCCAATCAGGGCGCAGCTCGTGCGAATACAACGTCATTACCCATCCGGTGGCAACATGCGGCTCGGAAACACTGTCGGCGGCAAAGGGATGGCTATCCATCCGCTCGCCTGCTTCAAGTTCCACGCCAATGCCATAGTCGGCAAGGGTGGAAGGAACGGGAATCTCCCGATAGCGCACGTCATACAGGCGCTTCATGGCGCTCACGGATTCAACGGCCGCCCATACATCATCCGGTACGCCCTGCGGGCGTTCGGGGTGCCCTTCATTGGGCTCACCCGTAGGGAATGCGTAAATATCGGCCATATCTCTAGGGTATGGGCGTTTTGGCGCAATCGCGGTATAACGCGCGGCGTGGCGCGAGTTTTAGCCACTTTTAAGGGGAATTTTATGTCCCCTAAGTCGGCTCCGTTCGACAGCTCTCCTCAGAGAGGGGAGCCAGAGAGATATAACTTGGCTCCCCTCTCTGAGGAGAGCTTCATCGAGATTTAGTACACAGTGAAGCCATGATCTTTGAATTGCTTGGCCACACGTTCGCGAGTAGCGGCGTTGGGCCCCTTCTGGTTCTCCAACGGATATGGGATGCGCAGCTCATGCCACTTCGGGCGGCCGAGCTGATGAAAGCCCAACACGTCGATATGTTCGACGGAATCACCGAAGGTCTCGCAGATCTTGGCTACGTTCTCCACGTTTTCCTCGGAGTCGGTCAGTCCCGGCACCAGCACGAATCGCACCCAAATCTTCTTGCCGGCCTTGGCGAGCCTCTGGCCGAAATCGATGGTGGGCTGCAACGTGCCGCCGGTCACCTTATGATAAGTCTCCTCGTCGCCGGACTTGACATCGAGTAGACACAGGTCGATGTCCTCGAGCATCTCGTCAGTGTAGTTGGTGTTGAGGAAACCGGATGTATCGAGGCAGGTATGTACGCCCATCTCCTTGGCCGCGTGGAACACACGCGAGACGAAGGCGGGCTGCATCATGGATTCGCCGCCGGAGAATGTGATGCCGCCATGCGTGGCCTTGAACAGGTCCTTGTAGCGGTCGACCTTCTTGATCATGGCATCGAGATAGACAGGCTTGCCGTCACGCATCTTCCAGGTGTCAGGGTTCTGGCAGTACTGGCAGCGCAGCGGGCAGCCGGACATGAACACGGTCATGCGGGTGCCCGGACCGTCCACGGAAGTGTTGATATCCCAGGAGTGCACGAAGCCGATATCGCCGGATTTGAGGGCGGAGAGGCGGTCACGTCGGTCGAGTCCGATTGGGGATTCAAAGCCGGAAAGGCCGCCCATCAAAGTCTGTGAGGCATAGGTCTTCGATTCCTTGAGCATATGCCTGGTAGTGGTGCGGAACGTGGGTGTTGCGGGCATCGTCGTCCTCCTGTCCCAAATGATGCGAAAGTCTATGTGGGGAAATAACGAAGGGGTGGAGCTGAGCCCCCACCCCTTCGATTAGTCATTGCCACGTATCGCGGGGTTGGTCATCAGTCGACGACGGCGCCCTGGTGGAAGGTACGGGAGATGACGTCGAGCTGCTGCTCCTTGGTGAGCTTGACGAAGTTCACCGCGTAGCCGGAGACGCGCACGGTCAGGTGCGGGTACTTTTCGGGGTGCTCGACGGCGTCCTCCATGGTCTCCTTGCGCAGAACGTTGATGTTCGCGTGGTAGAGGCCGTGGCCGTTGCCGGCATCCAGGATGCCGACCAGGTTGCCGATACGCTCGTCCTCATCGCGGCCCAAGCCATCAGGAGTGATGGTGTTGGTCAGCGAGATGCCGTCAAGAGCGTCGTTGTAGTCGATCTTGCCGACGGAGAACATGGACGGCAGCATGCCGTGGGAGTCCATGCCGTTCTCTGGGTTGGCGCCCGGAGCGTACGGAGTGCCCTTCTTGTGGCGGGACGGGAAGGAACCGGTGTTCTTGCCGTACTCCACGTTGGAGGTGATGGTCAGGATGGACTGGGTCGGGACGGCGCCACGGTAGACGGGCAGGCGCTTGACCTGGCCCATCACAGTGGAGACAACCCACTTGGCGATGTCATCGGCGCGATCGTCATCGTTGCCGTAGACCGGGAAGTCGCCCTCAGTGCGGTAGCCGACGACCAAATCGTCGTCAGCGCCCTCGACGTACTCGTACTCGTGGCCTTCGAGGTTCTTGGCATCCTTGTTGTAGATCGGGTAGACCTTGGCATACTTGATGGCAGCCAGGGAGTCGGCGGCGATGGACAGACCGGACATACCGCAACCAAGGGTACGGTATACTTCCTTGTCGTGCAGGGCCATCTCGATGGACTCGTAGGCGTACTTATCGTGCATGTAGTGGATGATGTTCAGAGCCTCGACGTAAGTCTCGGACAGCCACTCGAGAGCCTTCTCATAGTTGTCCTTGACCTTCGCGTAGTCCAGAGTGCCATCGGCTTCCGGGGTGATCGGGTCGATGATGCCCTTGTCGATGACCTGCATGCCGGTCATCTCATCGCGGCCGCCGTTGATGGCGTACAGCAGAGCCTTGGCGGAGTTCACACGAGCAGCGAAGAACTGCATCTGCTTGCCCACGCGCATCGGGGAGACGCAGCAGGCAATGGCGGCGTCGTCGCCCCAGTGGGAGCGGATTTCCTTGTCGGACTCGTACTGAATAGCCGAGGTGTCGATGGAGATCTTGGCGCAGAAGCGCTTGTAGCCTTCCGGCAGCTTCGGATCCCAGAAGATGGTGATGTTCGGCTCAGGGCCGGGTCCGAGGTGCTCAAGGGTCAGGGTGTTGAGCAGACGGAAAGAGGTCTTGGTGACCAGCGGACGGCCGTCGTCGCCGAAGCCGGCATCAGACCAGGTCGCCCAGTACGGGTCACCAGAGAAGATGTTGTCGTAATCCTTGGTGCGCAGGAAGCGGACGATGCGCAGCTTCATGACGATGTTGTCGATGAGCTCCTGAGCATCGGTCTCGGTAATCTTGCCGGCCTTGAGGTCGCGTTCGATGAAGACATCGAGGAACGCGGAGTTACGGCCGAAGGACATTGCGGCGCCGTCCTGGGACTTGATGGAGGCCAGGTAGCCCATGTAGGTCCACTGCACGGCTTCCTGAGCGGTCTGAGCCGGGCGGGTCAGATCCAGGCCATACTCGTTGCCGAGGTTGATCAGCTGCTTGAGGGCCTTGATCTGCTCGTCGTGCTCTTCACGGAAGCGGATCCAGTGCTCGATCTCCGGCTCGGTGAAGTCGTTGCGGTACGGGATGGAGTCCTTGTCGCGCTTCTTGAAGGCGATCAGCTTGTTGACACCGTACAGAGCCACACGACGGTAGTCGCCGATGATGCGGCCACGGCCGTAAGCATCCGGCAGACCGGTCAGAATCTTGTTGTGGCGGGCGATCTTGATGTTCTTGGTGTACACACCGAACACGCCGTCATTGTGGGTCTTGCGGTACTTGGTGAAGATCTTCTTGATCTCCGGATCCGGCTCCTTGCCGGCTTCCTTGATGGCCTGCTCGACCATACGCCAGCCGCCGTTCGGCATCATAGCGCGCTTGCAGGGCACGTCGGTCTGCAGACCAACGATCACATTGTCGACTTCCGGGGAGTCGATGTAGCCAGCCGGGAAGGCGTCGATGCCAGCCGGGGTGTGGGTGTCCACATCGTAGACGCGCTGCTTGCGCTCTACAGCCAGGTAGTTGTCGTCGAGGTACTTCCACAGGTGCTTCGTCTTCTCAGTGGCAGGAGCCAGGAAGCTCTCATCACCCTCGTACGGGGTGTAGTTCTTCTGGATGAAGTCGCGGACATCGATATCCTTCTGCCAGTTGCCCTCGGTGAAGCCGGCCCACGCCTTGGCGTCGAGCTCCTCTTGGGAGACAGCTGCATTTTCTACTGCGGTCATGTCACTCCTTAATGGGGTTGTAGGTTTCGCATCTTCACGGAACCCTTGCTTCACTAGTGTAGTTTGCACAGTCTTGAGAAAAGCTGAAATTGGGAGTGAGCTATCTCACATTCTTCTGTGAGCGCTACCAATCCAGCGGTTTCCAGCATCCGCCGTCCGATTGTCACGGCCGATATTAGACGAAACCGCTCAACTCTCGATGTGAAGTTGAGCGGTGTAGCTATCTGTCATTCGTCATCGGCATGTTCGCCGATCGCGGTGAAAACACATATGGTCAGTCGGTATCCGACGATTTGCCGGCGGACGGTTTGACGCCGTAGTTATCCCAGCGGCGGTTTTCCTCATCCCATTTGGCGTTACGGTCCACCACTATATCCCACGCATGTTCGGCGTCTTCTTTGGTCTTGTACGGACCCATACGCTGTTCTATCGGCGAGATCTTGCCATATTCAGCCCGCTGCTTGACGGTGTTGTAATACCACTGATTCTTTTCATCATCTGCCATTGGTACCTTCTTTTGTAACTATTCACGGAATGCGTTGGTGATGGGCAGACGACGATCGCGCCCGAAGGCAAGAGCTGTGACCTTGGGACCCAGCGGGTATTGTCGGCGTTTCCACTCTGCGCGATCGACCAAACGCATCACGGTGTCCACCGTGGCCTCATCGAATCCGTCGGCCAACAGGTCTGCACGGCCGTGGGCATGTTCGATATAGGCGGCCAGCACCTTGTCAAGCAATGCATATTCAGGCAACGAATCGGAATCCTTCTGGCCTGGGCGCAATTCGGCCGAGGGTGCCTTTTCGATGGACGAGACCGGAATCATCACGCCATTCTTCAAAGGAATGCCCGCATTGCCTTCCTCATTGCCTACAATCTTGAGCCCGCCGATGCCAACGCCCGCAGCTGCGGCCTTGTTGCGCCAACGGCTGATCTCCCAGACACGGGTCTTCAGCAAATCCTTTATTGGCGCATAGCCACCGACCGCATCGCCATAGATGGTCGAATAGCCGCACGCCAGTTCGGATTTGTTGCCGGTGGCCACGGCAAGCAGACCACGTGAATTGGAGCTTGCCATCACGATGACGCCGCGAATGCGAGCCTGCAGGTTTTCTGCGGCCACGCCATCGAGATCAAGCTGCTGCTGGTATGCGACGAACAGCGGCTCAATGGGCTGAACCTCATAGTGCGCACCGATGTTGGCGGCCAGATCTGCAGCATCGTCTTTGGAGCCATCAGAGGAGTACATGGACGGCATGGAGATGCCCCAGACGTTCTCGCCGCCGCAGGCATCGGCGGCCATAGCGGCCACCAACGCGGAATCGATGCCGCCGGAAAGCCCTAGCGTCACACCGTTGAAATGGTTCTTGGCCATGTAATCCTTGAGGCCAAGCACGCAAGCGGTGTACACCTCTTCGTCCGGGTCAAGTTCGGCCACGATGGTGGATTTGGTCTGATGGTCGGCAGCGGCGTCGAAATCCCAGAACGTGAGGTCTTCCATAAACATCGGGCTGCGCTCGAGCAACGTACCGTCCGCATCTACCACGAAGCTACCGCCGTCGAACACCAAATCATCCTGACCGCCCACCTGATTCAGATAAATAAGCGGAGCGTTGACCTCGGCAGCACGGCGTTGCGCCAGTTCAAAACGAGTGTTGGTCTTGCCTTCTTCATACGGAGAGCCATTAATGGTCAACAGCAAGTCGATGTTTTTGGTGGCGAGTTCAGCCACCGGGCCGCCGTCCTGCCAGATATCCTCGCAAATGGCCACGCCGATAGTGGTGCCATTCACCTCGAGGGTCACGGAACGGTTTCCTGCGGAGAAGATGCGGAACTCATCGAATACGCCGTAGTTGGGCAGGAAGTGCTTGTCATAGCCGGTCCAGACCACGCCCTCATGCAGCACCACCAGACGGTTACGCGGCTTGCTGGTTTCCCGATCGGTACCCACAGTGCCGACCACCACGAACAAATGGCCAAGACCTTCGTCCTGAAGCTGACCGGCCAGTTCATTGGCCTTGTCCCACGCGGCCTGGCGGAAGGTGCGGCGCAAAGCCAAATCCTCAATGGGATATCCGGTGAGCGTCATTTCCGGGAATACCGCTACTTGAGCGTCCCCAGCAGCGGCCTTGCGGGAATAGTCGAGCACTTTGGCGGCGTTGGCGTCGAGCGCACCGACGCAAGTGTCAATCTGGGCGAGTGCGAAGCGAAGCTGTGTCATAGCTTCTTAGTGTACTCACCGTTGACCTCCACCTGGCTCCCCTCAGTCGCCTGCGGCGACAGCTCCCCTCAGAGAGGGGAGCCAGAGAAGAATTTACCTCAATTCGTTGAGTACGCGCAGGGCGGCGTTGACATAGAAGTTGACGAACGTGGGGATGGATTCATCCAGACCCACGAAGTGCGGGCTGTGCCAGTCGGCGCAACCCTCTTGGCCGTTTGAGCCCACGAACGCAAACACCGGCAACGTGACTTTTGCAAACTCGCAGAAGTCCTCCCCCGCCATTGACGGACGAATCGGCTCAAGCTGCGCATAATCGTTGACGTCGGCGGCCACGGCCTTGGCGAGGGACGGATTGGAGACCAATGGATCCTGAAAATCGTTCCAGTCCACATCGGCCGTAATACCGTACGCCTCAGCCGTATGTTCAACGACCTCCTTGAATCGACGACCCACCAGATTGCCATCTTCCTTATGGAAGTAACGCACCGTGCCTTGGAAACCGGCTTCGGCGGGCACCACGTTCCACACGTCGCCGCCATGCACTTCCGTGACGGACAGCACCAGCGGATGGAAGGGCGTCACATTGCGGCTCACGATGGTCTGTAGGCTCAAAATCATACTGGCAAGCGCCTCAAGCGGGCCGGTGCCTTTGTACGGGTAGGCGGCATGCGTCCCCTGAGCGTGGAGCGTCACATGGAATTTCACACAGCCAGCCATCATCGGTTCAACACCGATGGCAAGCTGACCAGGGGCATAGTTCGGGTTGTTGTGGGTACCGATGATGGCATCGACGTCATCCACCAAGCCGGCGTCAATCATCGCACGGGCACCCTGCCCCGTCTCCTCACTGGGCTGGAACAGGATCTTGATGGAGCCGGCGAATTTGTCGCGGTGATTGGCAAGCCAGAAGGCGGCTCCGAGCAGACCGGTCATGTGCAGGTCATGGCCGCAGCCGTGCATCACGCCTTTGTTGACGGAGCTGAATTCCAACCCGGAATCCTCCACAATGGGCAAGCCGTCGATGTCCGCGCGCAATCCGATGCGTGGCCCGGGCCCGGCTTCCCCTTGGATAAGACCCACCACACCAGTTTCCATGGAGTTGGGCAGGATTTCGATGCCGTGCGCCTTGAGCTGGTCGGTCAGGTAGATACTAGTGTCGAATTCCTGAAAACTGCGCTCGGGGTGGGCGTGCAGATAGTGACGGATGGCAATGAGTTCGTGGTCGATATCGATATGTTCACTCATGGTTCTCGATTGTAGTAGAACGGACAATATGACGAAGCCCCCGCTTCATATTGGCGAGGGCTCGGCAGACATCATTGATCATTGCTGCCGCTTGAGCAGACGCTTGGCAATGGCGTTGGCGATGCCCTGCACCACCTGCACCAGCACGATCATGATGATCACTGCCGTCCATGTGACGGTCTGGTCGAACTTCTGATAACCGTAAGCGATGGCGAAGTTACCAAGTCCGCCGCCACCGATGTATCCGGCCATGGCAGACATGTCGAGCACGCCGATGAACAGGAACGCATAGGCCAGAATCAACGGGGCCAAGGCCTCGGGAATCAGCACGGTACGGATGATGGTGAATTTGCTGGCGCCCATCGAACGCGCCGCCTCAATGACGCCGGGATCGACCGGAACAAGATTCTGCTCAACCAGACGAGATGTGGCAAAAGTGCACATCACCACCATCGGGAAGATGGCGGCCACGGTACCGATGGAGGTGCCGACCACCACAATGGTCAACGGCTGCATGGCGGCCAGGAAGATGATGAACGGGATCGGGCGGACGATATTGACGATCACGTCGAGAATCCGGTAGACGATGGCGTTCTCAAACAAATTGCCTGGACGCGTGCCATAGAGCACCACACCAAGAATCAATCCAAGAAGTCCTCCTACGACAAGAGTGATAAGCACCATCGTCAGCGTCTGACCGACAGATTCAAACAGGAGCGGGCGCAGCACAGTCCAATCGCTACGGGGGTTGGCAAGGGTAATCATGCGTTGGCTCCTTCATGGCTGGCGGAGATTTCCGCCGACTCATCCTGGCTCACGGATTGCTGGTTGGCTATGGCCGCTTCGGCACCGGCAATATGATTGGCGACCGCATCAGCGTATGCCACTGGTTTCTCGGCGGTGCCGAAATCAATGACATCGCTGTGTTGCGCGAGTTCACGCAAAAACTCGTCCACATGCCATCCAGGGCCGTTGAATTCATAGGTGATTGCGCCGATAGCCGATCCCTTGACCGTATCGATGCCGCCATACAGCAGACTGGATTCCACACCATATTTGGCGATCAGCTCTGAAATGTTCTGCCCTGAGGCATGCAATGTGCGCCCATGGTCATCAGAGACATCCTTTTGCCGGATGAGTACGGTGACAATGCGTCCCGACCACTCGCCATGCAGACGTTCGACACGGCTTTCCTCAGGAAGCCCCGACAAAGCGGTGGCAATGAACCGTTTGGTGACTGGCTGGCGAGGCGCGGCGAATACGTCGTACACGTCACCGGATTCGACCACGCGTCCGGAACTCATAACCGCCACACGGTTGGCAATCTGCTGGACCACGTTCATCTGGTGAGTGATCAGCACGATGGTGATGCCGAATTCCTCATTCACTCGCTTGAGCAACGCCAGTACCTCGGTGGTGGTTTCAGGGTCGAGCGCGCTGGTAGCCTCATCCGCGAGCAGGATTTCCGGATTGGTGGCTAGCGCGCGAGCAATGCCGACACGTTGTTTCTGACCACCGGACAGCTGTGAGGGGTACTTATCCGCATGCTCGGCCAATCCCACGAATTCCAGGAGCTCTTTGACGCGCCGATCCTGATAGTCCTTGCGCCAATGATCAAGCTGAAGCGGATAAGCGATGTTTTGCGACACCGTTTTGGTGGAGAACAGGTTGAACTGCTGGAAAATCATGCCGATTTTCTGCCTGATAGGGCGCAACTTGCTCTCGTTCAGTGCCGTGATGTCGGTACCGAGCACGGTCACCGTGCCGGAAGTGGGACGCTCCAGTGCGTTGATCAGCCTCACCAGAGTGGATTTGCCGGCACCGGAATAGCCGATGATGCCGAAAATGTCGCCACGGTCAATGCTCAGGCTGACATCATTCACGGCTCGCGCGGTCTCGGCCTTTCGTCCTCGTATCTTGAACTCTTTGACCACGTGATCAAAAGTGATGATGGGGTCGCTCACTGTTGCTCCAATGTTGTATGGGCTGGAATACCGGCGATTGCGTCCGGTCTAGTTATGCCGTAACGGAGCGGGCCTTATGCAGGCGGCTCGCTCCGTTACGGTTCAGCAGGCTATGCGCATCGAATACTCGCTACTACAGCTCGGTGCGGAAACCAGCCGATGGTTCTCTTACTTCTGGGCCTTGGCGTCCTTCTCGATGTCGGACAGGAAGCCCTGCAGCTGCTTGGCGCTGAACTTGTCGGCAAACACCGCGGTGCCGCCGGAGTTCTCCTGGAGGGCGTCGAGCACGTCCTTCTGCTGGAAGATGGAGACGAGCTTCTTGTAGGTCTCGTTGTTCACGTCCGTCTTGCGGGCCACCCACACGTTGATGTATGGGCGGGCTTCCTCGGATTCGACGTCATCCTGATAGATGGCGTCTTTCGGGTTGAGGCCCGCGTCGGCCACGTAATCGTTGTTGATCACACCGGCGGCGATGGTCGGATCCTTGAGGGTGGTGGCCACCTGTTCGGCCTTCAGCGGGGTGACCTTGACCTTGCTCTTGGCTTCATCGATGTCGGCCGGGGTGGAGAAGGCGGTCCAGTCGCCCTTGAGCGTGACGAGACCTGCTGCCTTGAGCACGCCGATGGCGCGGGCCTGGTTGGTCTCATCGTTCGGAATGGTGACGGTGTCGCCCTGCTTGATGTCCTTGATGTCCTTGACCTTGGTGGAGTACACGCCGAGCGGGTAGATGGCGGTGCCACCGATGGGCTGCAGATCCTTGTTGTTGCTCACGTTGTAGTTGGCGAGGTAGAGCAGGTGCTGGAACTCGTTGAGGTCCAGCTCGTCGGAATCAAGGGCCGGGTTCTCGGAAGTGTAGTCCTGGAAGTCCACGATATCGACATAGATGCCGGCCTTTTCGGCATTCTGCTTGAACTTGACCCATTCCGGGTTGGTGGCACCGACCACACCGATCTTGACCGGGTTGTCTTTGCTGCCCTTGGCGCTGGATTCGTTAGCGCCGGCCACCGCGCGGTAGCCGAAGAACGCGGCCACGGCGATGATCGCCACGACCACGATGGTAATGATGATGTTACGGGCGGTGTGGTTCACGCGCACCGGTTCGTTGCTGTTGGGAGCGGCCGGAGTTGCCGGCTGGGTTGCTGCTGTCATGATGAATGGTTCCTCTCTCTCATGGAAATTGCTGTTGCATCCTCTTACGGTGATTCGCTTCCCCAAGCGAACCCATCACGTTGATGACAGGTTTCACCGTAGCACCCAAAATCCCAGAAATGGTCAAAAATGGCGGATTGCCGTATAGGTGTCTTTTATGGCGCGCATGCAACACATTGCGTTGCCTGATGTTGATAGCACGCTATAAGCATGTCTGGCGCGTCGAGAGGAGCCTCGAAAATAGAAGCATGACTACCACCGACATTAAAGCTGTGTTTTTCGACATCGACGGCACGCTCACGAGTTTCGTCACGCACAAGGTTCCCGATTCCACCGTTGAGGCTATTCAGCGGCTTCAATCAGCAGGCATCAAGGTGCTTATCTGCACCGGCCGCGCTCCTTCTCAGATGAAGGTGGTGCTGGACACCATGCCGATCTCATTCGACGGCATTGTGGCGTTCAATGGTCAATATTGTTTTGACGAACAGGGATATCTTGAATCACAGGCCTTGGATCAGTCTGATATCCGCGTGATTTTGGATTGGCTCGACCAGCATCCCGATGTGGTGTGTGATTTTGGTGAAAAGGATTACGTCTACTTCAACCATACCAACGAGGCATTGCAGCAGATCTGGAGCGGTCTTGGCAAAACCGCCCCCGTCAAATATTTCGAGGATCCTCATGTGCGGGCGTTGACGCATGAAACTTTCCAAATCAGCCCGTTCATCGACCCCGAGCTGGAGGCCGAACTGGTGGGACTGTGCAGCAACATACGCGGCGTGCGCTGGCACCCGGACTTCACCGATCTGATTCCCGCCGATGGTGGCAAACCGCGAGGCATTCAGCGTTTTATGAAGCATTACGGCATCACCCGCGAACAGACCATGGCCTTTGGCGACGGCGGCAACGACACGGACATGCTGGCCTATGCCGGAATCGGGGTCGCCATGGGCAACGCCACGGACGAGCCCAAGGCCGCTGCCGACTATGTCACGGATGATGTGGATCATGACGGCGTATTACACGCCTTGCTGCACTTCGGAGTGCTGCACGACTAAGGTGCACGCCAAATACAGAAGGCCGGTGCATATTGCACCGGCCTTGTTTGTGGAGCTAGGGGGATTCGAACCCCCGACCCTCTCCATGCCATGGAGATGCGCTACCAGCTGCGCTATAGCCCCGAATGAAGCTATCCGATTCATGGGAGTCGTTCGACCCGCCATGAACCAGCGGAGAAACCACCAGATGCATGCCGATGGCTTCGTCGTGGAGCTAGGGGGATTCGAACCCCCGACCCTCTCCATGCCATGGAGATGCGCTACCAGCTGCGCTATAGCCCCGTTTTCAATTGTCAGTCCGTTTTTGAACCTTGTCTACATTACGACGGGTTCCTGTATCCTGCAAATCGGCGTGTCGCCAAATGACATTGGCGTGATTTGGCGACACCACAATCACCGGCTGTTCAGATCAACGTTCCCGTTCCCACTCGTCGGTATCGGCGACGGCTGGACCGTGGTTATAGTCCATGAGCCGCCAACGAATCGTGTCATCAGGCTCATCCATGGGAACCAAACGCACCCAGTGTGCATTGCGCATGGATATCACCGTCGAAAAAGTGGGATCGACTGCGGTGATGCCCAGCAGCGTCTGAAGCGTCTGTGCAATCCACGCACCATGGGAGAACACAAAGAGATCGGTGTCCGTGCCGGCACGCGTGGACCAGTCACGCAGGGCTTCGACGCCACGCTCCCCCACATGTTCTTTGGCCTCGGCGCCATACTTCATCTCGCCGCCGCGATGCTCCATCCAGGAACGGAAGTCCTCAGGATATCGCTCAGCCAGTTCGGATACGGCATGACCGTCCCAATCGCCAAAACTGCGTTCGCGTACGCGAGGATCATCGTGCACTTCGGCGCCATCCAGTACATCTGCAAAAGCCTGTGCGGTGGCATGCGCACGGCTCAGATCGGAACACACGATGATGCGTTCGTCGGTTTCCGGCCTGCGATCGACGTATAGGTCCTTCAGCGCTGCAGCAGTCTGACGCACCTGCCATTGGCCTACGGCATCCAGCGGAATGTCGACCTGCCCTTGCAACTTATGGGCCGCGTTATACGACGTACGTCCGTGCCGAACCAAAAATATGGAACGAACATGCTGAGCCGTCATGCCGCCACGCTTTCAGGATGCTCGAACTGAAGATCGATGCTCTCGCAATCCTTCCACAAACGCTCAAGACCGTAGAATTCGCGGGCTTCATCATGCATGACGTGAATCACGAAGTCGCCATAGTCCAGCAATATCCACTGCCCCTCGGTCAGACCTTCGCGCGAACGCGGCTGACGGCCATCGCACTTGAGGAAGAGATCCTTCTCGATTTCCTCGGCCACGGCCAGCACCTGACGCTCGTTCGAGGCACCGGCAATCATCATGATGTCGGTGATGCCAAGCAGGTCGGCAACGTCGAAAGCCACGATATCAGTGGCTTTGATACGGTCTGCCGCCTCGGCGGCCACGCGGATGGCGTTGATGGAATCCTGTACTGCGGGCATGATTCAGCGCTCCCAAGCGGGCTTCCAGCCCTCGACGTTATGCTGCGTGTTTTCGGAGTAGACCATCGTATCGTCGGGAACAGCGTGACGGATCACGGAACCGGCGCCGGAGGTCACATTATTGCCGACTTCGACCGGGGCCACCAGCAGGTTGCCTGCACCGATGTGGCAATCGGAGCCGATCTTGGTACGGTTCTTGTGCACGCCGTCATAGTTGGCGGTGATGGTGCCGCCGCCGACGTTCGTGTGGTCGCCAAGCTGGGCGTCTCCCACATAGCTCAGGTGCGGCACCTTGGTGCCGTTACCGATGTGAGCCTTCTTCATCTCGACGAATGCACCGGCCTTGGCGTCCTCGCCGAATTCGTTGCCCGGACGCAGGTAGGTCCACGGTCCGATGTTCGTGCGCGCGCCGATGTGGGATTCCTGCACGCGGGAACGCTCGACCACGGCACCGTCATCGACCGTCGCATCGATCAATGTGGTGTACGGGCCGACTGTAGCTTCCTGTCCGATGACCGTGTGGCCCTGCAGGAAGGAGCCGGGGAGGATGGTGGCGTCACGACCGATTTCCACGTCGTCTTCAATCCACGTGGTCTCCGGGTCGAGAATGGTCACGCCATCGCGCATCCAGCGTTCGCAGATGCGGCGGTTATAGGCTTTGGACAGCGCGGCAAGCTGCACGCGGTCGTTCACACCTTCCACGGTGAGCGGATCTGGCGCGGCGAATGCGCCGACCTTGCCTGCGGACTTGGCGGTCTCCAACGCGTCGGTCAGATAGAACTCGCCTTGGGCGTTATTGGATTTGAGGTCGGCGATGGCCTCGACCAGCACGGAGGCCTCGAACACATAGACGGAGGTGTTCACTTCCTGCACGGCCAGTTCGCTGCGGTTGGCGTCTTTCTGCTCGACGATGCGCAGCACGTTGCCCTCACGGTCACGGATGATGCGGCCGTAGCCGGTCGGATCATCAAGCATGGTGGTGAGCACGGTGGCGCCGTTTCCGGATGCGGTGTGGAATTCGACCAGTTTGCGCAGCGTCTCACTATCCAGCAGCGGCATGTCCGAGGCGGCGATTAGCACCGGGCCGTCAAGTTCGGACTGGGCGGCGAGCTGGGCCATCGCGCACTGCACGGCACGGCCGGTTCCGGGGATATCGTCCTGGTTCACGATGGTGACGTGCTCGTCGTAGGATCGGGCTGCTTCGCTGACACGCTCGGCTTGGAAGTGCACCACTACTGCAAGAGTGCCGGGGTTCAGCGCGGAGACCGAATTCATGACCCTGTTGAGGAAGGTCTTGCCCGCAAAGGTGTGCAGGACTTTGGGCTTGTTGGAACGCATACGGGTGCCTTCACCGGCAGCGAGAACGATGGCTGCGGATAATGCCATAACTGACGTATTCCCTTCGATTGGAATGTCTTGAAGTAATCTTCAGTGTTCAGAACACTTCAACACAATAGACGGTTGCCCGGATGTCGGGTGGGAAGCCCCGGTAATCGGGGAAACGAAAAGGGCCCGGGACGAATCCCGAGCCCTTCGTGTTAGCGAACTAACAACACCGAAGTGGTGTCATCACTCGTTGTCGCCAGCGGTGGCGGCAGTGGCGGTGACGGCGCCCTTCTTGTCGGTGTTCACGCCGGAGTACACCCAGTCGGTGTAGTCCGGGTGGTCGTAGCCCTTGTCGACGGCGAACTGGAAGGCCTCGTCACGGAACTTCTCGAGCTCGTCGATCTTGTCGGCGTACTTGTCGGCGTCGATCATGCGCAGAGTCTCGGCGGTCAGCTCGTAGCGGTCGATGCGGTTGACGCGAACCATGTCGTACGGGGTGGTGGTGGAGCCCTCCTCCTCGTAGCCGTGGACGTTGAAGTTGTCGTGGTTCGGACGATCGTAGATCAGACCGCGCACGTCGTGAGCGTAGGAGTGGTATGCGAACAGCACCGGCTTGTCGGCGGTGAAGATGTCAGCGAACTCCTCGTCGCTCAGAGCCTCGTCGTTCTCCTTGGCAGACTGCAGAGAGAGCAGGTCGGCAACGTTCACAACCTTGAACTTGACGCCCAGTTCCTTCAGCTTGTCAGAAGCAGCCATGATCTCCTGGGTCGGGACGTCGCCAGCGGCGGCGAGCACGACCTCGGCCTCATCGTTGTTCTTGGCGGTGGAAGCCCAATCCCAAGCGGCGGCACCCTTGGCGAGCTCGGCACGAGCCTCGTCCAGGGTCAGCCAGGTGGCAGCGGGCTGCTTGCCGGCGATGATGGCGTTGATCTTGTTGGTGGACTTGTAGCACTTCTCGGCGATGGCCAGCAGCATGTTCGCATCGGTGGCGAAGTAGATGCCGATGACGTGGTCGTTGTGGAAGCACTTGTTCAGCAGGACGGAGGTGACACCCGGGTCCTGGTGGGAGAAGCCGTTGTGGTCCTGACGCCAAACGTGGGAGGAGACCAGCAGGTTCATGGAGGCGATCGGCTTGCGCCACGGAATCTCGCGGACGGTAGCCTCAAGCCACTTGGCGTGCTGGTTGAGCATGGAGTCGATCACGTGGACGAAGGACTCGTAGGAGCTCCAGATACCGTGACGACCGGTCAGCAGGTAGGCCTCGAGGAAGCCTTCCATCTGGTGCTCGGACAGCTGCTCGACGACCTGGCCGGAGACGTGCATGTGCTCGTCGACCTCATCGGAGATGTAGCCAGCATCCCACTGCTTGTTGGTGACCTCGTAGGAAGCCTGCAGACGGTTGGAAGCGGTCTCATCCGGTCCGAAGATACGGAAGTCGCGCGGGTTGTTGCGGATGATGTCACGAGTGTAGGCACCCAGGGTACGGGTGGCCTCGAGCTGGCCCCAGCCGTGGCCGTACTCAGCCACTTCCTTGACCTCGTAGTCCTCGAGGTTCGGCAGCTTCAGGTCGTCGCGAATCACACCACCGTTGGCGTTCGGGTTGGCACCGATACGCAGCTCACCCTTCGGCATGAAGGCAAGGACGTCGTCCTTGACAGCGCCGTTGGCGTCGAACAGCTCTTCCGGCTTGTAGGACTCGAGCCAGTTCTTGAGGACCTCGAAGTGGGCCTCGGTGTCGCGGGCGGAAGCCAACGGCACCTGGTGAGCGCGCCAGGAGCCCTCGGTCTTCTTGCCGTCGATGTACTTCGGGCAGGTCCAACCCTTCGGGGTGCGGAAGATCAGCATCGGGTAGAACGGACGGTGCACGTTGTCGGTCTGAGCGGCGGCCTTGATGTCGCAGATCTCGTCCCAGATGGTCTCCCACAGCTCGGCGAAGCGGCGGTGGATGGACATGTGATCTTCATCGTCGAAGCCAGCGACGAACTCGTAGGGCTCGTAACCCATGCCGTGGAAGAACTCGTGGAGCTCTTCGTCGGAGATGCGGGACAGGATGGTCGGGTTGGCGATCTTGTAGCCGTTGAGGTGCAGGATCGGCAGCACGATACCGTCGGTGCGCGGGTTCACGAGCTTGTTGGACTGCCAGCCGGTAGCCAGCGGGCCGGTCTCAGCTTCGCCGTCGCCGACGATGGCCGGGACGAACAGGCTCGGGTTGTCCATGATGGCGCCGTAAGCGTGAGACAGAGCGTAGCCCAGCTCACCACCCTCGTGGATGGAGCCCGGGGTCTCCGGAGCGAAGTGGGACGGGATACCGCCCGGGTAGGAGAACTGACGGAAGAACTTCTGCAGACCAGCCTCATCCTTGGTAATCTTCGGGAAGGTCTCGGTATAGGTGCCGTCCAGGTAGGACTGGGAGGTACCAGCCGGGCCACCGTGGCCCGGGCCCATGATGATCACGGTGTTCTGGCCGTGGTCAGCGATGAAGCGGTTGATGTGGCCGATGAGGAAGTTCAGGCCAGGGGTAGTGCCCCAGTGGCCGACCAGACGGTGCTTCACATCTTCGCGGGTGAAGGGAGCCTTCATCAGCGGGTTGGAACGCAGATAAATCTGGCCGATGGAAAGGTAGTTGGCAACGCGCCAGTACTTGTCAACGCCTTCGAGGGACTCCTCGGAAACCGGAGCGTTGAGCTTCTTCCAAGGGGTGCCAATAACAGGACTCGTCATGTGTACTCCTGTACTCCTGCACGTGATCGTGCGATTGATTATTTCCGTTAGGTCGCGGGCCTTGGTTCCTTGCGGCGCCAAGGATTCCCGTTCCCAATCAATCGTCATGGTACGAGGACAACACGACTTTTGAACGATTTCTTGCGGGTGTGTTCGAAATTGTGCCGGAAATTTCAATATTTGTGCGATTCAACCATTGGTTTGTGAGCATTCGGTTCACATGTCAGAAATGCGCAAATGGGCGAGAATAAGCGGAAAACCCATTGTTCATGCCATTGTCGTACGTTCGATTCGCCATGTTCGAAACCGGCGTGTTGTTCCTGTGAAGACCAGAAATTTGTTCGTTTTCCGCACAGAGCCATCGCGTGTCGGGCTTGTCGTATTGACCGGTGATAATCGTTGATGTTCAACCCACGGTGAATCCCAATAAACGTTAGGGGAAAATCAATGGCAAACGGTCCTGTGCTTGTCGTCGACTTCGGCGCCCAGTACGCCCAGCTCATCGCCCGCCGCGTACGCGAGGCCGGCGTCTACTCTGAACTGGTCCCTCATTCCATGCCCGTTGACGAGATCCTGGCCAAGGATCCGAAGGCGATTATTCTGTCCGGTGGCCCGGCCTCCGTATTCGAGCCCGGTGCTCCGACCATAGATACTAAGGTATTCGAGTCCGGTGTTCCGGTGCTCGGCATCTGCTACGGCTTCCAGGTCATGGCCTACGAGCTCGGCGGCAAGGTGGATAAGGCCGCCCTGGGCGAATATGGCAAGACCGAGGCCGCGATTGATGATGCCGAGGGCATTCTTGCCGACTCCCCCGCCGAACAGACCACGTGGATGAGCCATGGCGTGGCCGTTGAGCAGGCTCCGGCAGGCTTCACGGTGCTCGCACATACCGAAGGCGCACCTGTTGCCGCCATGGCCGATGAGTCCCGCAAGTTGTATGGCGTGCAGTGGCATCCGGAAGTCAAGCATTCGCCGCTCGGCCAGAAGCTCATCGAGAACTTCCTGCACCGCTGCGCCGCGTTGCCCAACGATTGGGATGCCTCCTCCATTATTGAGGACCAGGTCAAGAAAATCCGCGAGAAGGTCGGCGATGCCGAAGTAATCTGCGGTCTGTCTGGTGGTGTGGATTCTGCCGTTGCCGCCGCTCTGGTACACAAGGCCATTGGAGACCAACTCACCTGCGTGTTCGTGGATCACGGTCTGCTGCGCAAGGGCGAGGTCGAGCAGGTCAAGCATGACTTCGTGGCCGCCACCGGCATCAAGCTCATCACCGTGGACGCGGCCGATGACTTCCTCAAGGCGCTGAAGGGCGTCTCCGAGCCGGAACGTAAGCGCAAGATCATCGGCGAGAAGTTCATTCGCACGTTTGAAAAGGCCCAGCGTCAGGTACTCGAAGAGGCCGGCGCCCGCGGCAAGGAAGTCAAGTTCCTCGTGCAGGGCACGCTCTACCCGGATGTCGTTGAATCCGGCGGTGGCGACGGCGCAGCCAACATCAAGTCTCACCACAATGTCGGCGGCCTGCCCAAGGACATCAAGTTCCAGCTCATCGAGCCGCTACGCACCCTGTTCAAGGATGAGGTGCGTGCCATCGGCACCGAACTTGGTCTGCCCGACGAAATCGTATGGCGTCAGCCCTTCCCAGGCCCCGGCTTGGGTATCCGTATCATCGGCGAAATCACCAAGGAACGTCTTGATCTGCTGCGTGAAGCCGATGCCATCGCCCGTGAGGAGCTTTCCAAGGCCGGCCTTGACCGTGACATCTGGCAGTGCCCGGTCGTGCTGCTGGCCGATGTCCATTCCGTCGGCGTGCAGGGAGACGAGCGTACATATGGCTCCCCCATCGTGCTGCGTCCGGTGTCTTCCGAAGACGCCATGACCGCTGACTGGTCTCGCGTGCCTTATGACGTGCTGGCCACGATTTCCACGCGCATCACCAACGAGTGCCGCCAGATCAATCGCGTCGTGCTGGATTGCACCTCCAAGCCGCCCGCCACTATTGAGTGGGAGTAAGCCGATAGGGCTTTGACCTGCACTTTTGAGTGCCGCACTGTGCCGCTGAGTTTCGTTTCGTACGAGAGTCATGGCAAAGCCACCAGCGACGGCGGTGAGTAAATACGGTAATCGAGCCTCCGTTCCCGTGTTGGGACGGAGGCTTTTTCTTTGCACTTTTACTCCCTCTCACCTGCGATTTCGCCATTTACTCCCCGCGCTTCAAGACAGCAAGGCACGGGGCGGTATTCGGGGGAATGGGAGTAAGGATTTATCCCAAGTGAGTGGTCACTCGGTTTTTGTTCCGAGGGCGAAACGGGGCCGTTTCTGGGTCAGTGAAACTCAAATCAAACTCAACGGGCTTTTCGGCGGTTCTTACACGGCGTTTTCCCAGGTCGTTAATGGGGAGTAAAGAATCTCGCCGTCTCAATGAAAACGGGAGTATCCAGGGGAATGCCGCGACATACCGCCATGTGCCGCCATGTAAGCCACCGCGGCATTTACTCCCCAGGCACGCCAGAAATATCTCGGCACGCAACGGGGAGTAAAAACTCAGCAGACACAGGAATGCGCGGCGCGCACTGCCTAGTCTGCCATCCTGATTCGATTTCGTTGATTGCGATATGCGGGGAGCCGCTACAGCGAGGCTTTCCAGTCCTCGTATTCTCGGGCGTCGATCTCGCCGTTCTCCAGCTGCGCGCGCTTCTCTGCCCACAGCCTGATCGCCGTCGCGGCTTTGGGCGCGTGCGGAGCCTTGGGGTTCAAGGAGAGCCCCGCGCCGTCGGCTGCGGGCACGATGCCGAAGGAGTCCTCCAGCCGCACGAGCAGCGACATGAGGTCGCCCGCGTTCTCGACGCCGTAATCCTTGAGGGCGTTCACGGACACGCCGAGCGTATCGGCGATGGACTCGAGCAGCTCGGGCTTCACGGCTCGGATGCCGCTCTCATAGTGGCGCACGGCCCCCTCGGTCAGGCCGACGGCCTCGGCGAGCTGCGCCTGCGTCATGCCCCGCAACTTGCGGTACCGCCTTATGTTCTCGCCTACGGACATGCGACCTCCTCCTGGAATTACGTACCCGCTCATCTTATCAGCGTACGAAAATGTACGTAATTCTATTGGCGGTACAGATGTGTACGTTTACTCTCAATCTGTAAAACGTACGTATACGTACGCTATTGATAGGAGGAGCCATGGACGAGAAGGTGGCGAAGACGCCGAGGCCGCACATGCTGGACGCCGACGAGGTCACCGAGCTGCTGAGGATCAAGAAAGGCAGCGCCTACGAGGTGATTAGGAGGATAAATACCGAGCGGGAGGCGCACGGGCGGGCAGGCGCGGGCGGGCAGGCGCGGGCGGCTACTCGTGGGTCGGCGACATCCGCGCCCGCGTCGCGCTCGCCAAGACCACGGCGCGCGACGAGGCGGAGTTCCTCGGCATCCTCGACGCCCTTGGCGTGCACGTCGCCGACAACTCGGCCAAGGCGCAGCGGGACGACTGGGTGTTCAGCCTTGCCGAGGAGCCGTCTAAGAAGGTCAGCGGCGAGCGCCTGGGGTTCGTCTACGGCAAGGAGATGCTCCGCCGCCGCTTCGATCGCGAGGGTGCCTACCGTCCCACGGACGCGAGCGCCGCGCGCATCCGCGGGGCCGCCGAGCGCGCCCTCGAGCTCAACGACCTGTCGGAGCTGAGCAGGCTCTCCTCGGCGCTCGTGACCTGCGCGAAGTTCGACGTCGAGTCCATCGAGGAGTTCGGTCTCAGGATGGCTACGCTCGAGCGGCGTGGTCAGGCGGGCGGCGAGGGCTATCGCCGCCTCGAGGCTGCGCGCGACTACATGGCGATGAACGGGCTCATGCCGCTCAAGACCCGCTACGGGGACGGCGACGGGCGCGGTGCTGCCGAAGGAAACTCTCGCGACGGCCGCCGCGAGGACGAGCGACAGCGAATCCTCGCCGCCGAGCGGCAGTGGGCCCAGCAGGACCAGCGCAGGGAGAGGGGCCGGAGATGATGGTGAAGATAGAGTACGAGGGCGGCAGGACGACGCTGTTCGACACGCTCTCGTTCACGGATGGATCGCCGTTCTCCGGCGCGAACATGCTCACGGAGTTCGAGCTCGAGATGCGCGAGGATCCCGAGAAGGGGCTCTGGCTCACGGCGAACTGGCACCAGGTGCGCGACGACTGGTGCGCCGACGCGCCCGCGGACGGCATACCGGCGGCGCGCAAGTCCCGCGGATGGCGCTTCA
Organism: Bifidobacterium breve DSM 20213 = JCM 1192; assembly: GCF_001025175.1. Classification (NCBI taxonomy): domain Bacteria; kingdom Bacillati; phylum Actinomycetota; class Actinomycetes; order Bifidobacteriales; family Bifidobacteriaceae; genus Bifidobacterium; species Bifidobacterium breve. The sequence continues at coordinate 897,275 of NZ_AP012324.1, read as the reverse complement.
TGCTGGCCTCGGAGGCCGAGCTCGGGCGCGCCCGCCGCGTCCTGCTCGACGGCGACGAGGCGTTCGCCCGGGTGCGGGGCTACCTATGTGATGCGGCTGCGATTTGCGCTTGCTACCGCGAGCACGTGGCCCCTCCCTCAAAACTGCTGAAGTCGCAGATAAGGAACCTGCAGCGCGCTCTGGGGAGGGCGGAGGTCCCGGGCGTGCCCGACGAGCTGGCGAGGATGCTCGCGGAGGAGAAGGAAGAGGGCACCGACGAGGGTGCCCGCAAGGTCAAGGAAGATTGGGGCGACGTCGATGAAGAGTCTTGGTAGGTTCCTCAAGGCGGCGCTGAAGGTCACGCTGGGCTTTTTCGTCTGGCTGTTCCGCGCCGTGTTCAAGTGGGTGATGTAGGAAGAGGCGGGCAATTGCCCGCCTCTTCTTCTTGCTTTCTAATCTTCCTGATCGTCGATGAGCCAGCAGTCGGTCCCGTCTGTGAGCAGCGTTCTGGCTGTCCGGGATGCCGCTGCGATGCGTTCGATCTCGCCTTTTCGGTCTTCGGCTTCGGACCTCAGTTTCGACTCTCCTGAGCGTAGGCTCGCGCGCATCTCGACCTTGGCCTCGAGGATCTGTTCCTTTGCGGCGGCTCTAGGCGTCTGGGAGACCAGCCTCTTGAGGGCGTTTCCCTGGGTGCCGCGCGGAAGCGCGATGGGCGCTCCTTTCATGCCCCCGATCTTCATCTCCATGAGCGCGGCGAGGACCTGCCTCTTTTTCAGGAAGCCCTGAGATTTGTCGAGTATCCGCTGCTCTTCGATCAGGGCGCTGCGGTCATCCATGCTGCCGTCGTAGTACATGCGCGTCATGGCGAGCGCCGACAGGGCTTGGAGGCACATGCCGAACTGAGCCTCGTAGGATTGGATCTCTTTAAGTAGCGGTTCGAGGTCCTTCTCACGCTCGGCAGCGTCTCTGGCCTTGCCTTCGATACCGGCGAGCTGCCCGGTAATCCAATCGATCACCTGGCCGACGTCGTTGTACCTGCCCTCGATCTCGTTTCTTGCCGCCTGGCGCGCCTCGGCGGGTTTCTGGAGGTAATCGTCATGAAGGGCTGCGTAGGTTCTGGCGATGTCCAGGGCGTTTTTGACCTTTGCCCTCTGATCGCCGGCAATCATGGAGGCGATCGATTCCAGCTTGGCGTCGATACGCTGGAGGCTGTCGCTGATTTCGGTCATGTACGCCTGGCCGACAACCATCGCCGCTGCGGCAAGGCCGACGCTGGCGATCTGCGCGGGGCCGACCCCGGCTGCTTTGAGGGAGACGTCGCCGCTCAGGCAACCTTTCGGGTCTCGGACGAGGGCTCTCACCGCTTCCGGATCCTTCTTCGAGGCGACAAGGTCCTTAAGGCTGTAGCCCTCGGGGACCTCGACTTTGTAAAGCTGCTTTCCCTCGACGAGGTCTATGACGTTCGAGGCGAGGCCGAGAAAGGCGTTCGCCCGCTCTCCGATGCCGGCGTTGTTCTCTTTGCTCGTATTGGTGTTGGCGATGACCTTGATGCTGTCGAGGTCGTCGATTGTAACAACCTCGACGCTAATTGGCGCAAGTTCTTTGTCGCTCATGCTCTTAGCGCCTATCTCGCCTCATCGGAGCGCGTCAGGACGTCCCATTTGTTGTACGAGCTCTCGGCCTGAAGATCCCTGACGAGGGCCTCATAGCGGATCTCGAGGTCTTTCTCCTCGCACGGGAAGAGCAGGATCATCATGGGTCTTTTGAACTTGAAGTCGGCGTAGACGTCGACGTTGCCGAAGCCGCAAAGCTGGGTGTATATGCTGAAGCCCATGGATTTGCCGCAACCGACATAGACGTCCTCGTAGGCGGAAGGGTCTTTCTCTCGTGCCGATTTCATCGTGGCGACGGCGTAGCAGCCGGCGATCGCCATGTACCCATCGCTGAGGTCAGCTTCGCTGGAGACGTTGTTCTCGAAGTTCTCGAAGAACTCCTTTGCGGAGATTGGTGGAAGTGAGCTTGCCACGGCCTTCTTGCGGGCCGCCTCGAGTGACTTTTGCTGCTCCTTCCTGTCTTTGATTGTCTGGCCCTTTGAAAGGAATGAGTCCCTGGCTTCTCCCAGACTATCTGCTGCCTGCTTTCCCCTTTGCTGCGTCCAGTCGATCAGAGCGGGTCCGTATTTGTTCATAGCGGGTTCAACGAAGGGCAGGACGTCCTTTCCGATGTCGATAGCCCTTTTGACGTCTTGCAGCTTTATCTTTCCCAATTGCGCACCTCTGTTCATGAACAACCGGAAGCTTATCGAGAAGCAGCCGGCATCGTCTTGTTTCTATCAAGTACGTAAATTATCTCACCACATGCAAGACCCCTTGCCGAGATATAGCGGCAAGGGGTCGAAGGACCATATTCGGTTGTAGCTTCAATCTACAATCCCTAGTCTCAGTCGTCGCCGGCTGCGCAGCAGGCGTAGGCCGTGAGCGTGAGGAACCCCATGAGGAGCCCTATTCCGAAGGGCGCGAATCCCATCCTTCCACCTCCTTCGCGTAGACCACGGTGCGGGAGTTGCTCGTCTGGTAGCTGCAGGTCACGAAGGCCCAGGCTCGCGCGACGTTTGATGACTCTTCCAGGACGACCTCGCATCGGGACAATTTGGATTGGCACCGGCGTGTTGGGCAATTCTTTAGAGGACGAGTCCTTGTTGTGTGAATTCGTTGGGGCTCCGGTATCCGAGGGTGGAGCGGAGTCTTTGGTCGTCGGACCACCACACATAGTCGTTGAGGTCGGAGCGTGGTTGTTCCAGGCCGGTGTGGTGGTTCCGGTATATGAGCTGTGTGTGATCGAATAAAGGTGTTCACTGTCGGCACTTGTTCCTGAACACCCTGAGCGTTCAATTTGGACGGTGTCGGCGGTGATGGCGCCGGTGGAATGGGAACACCGGCATCGTCCGGTTCCTTGGTGGATTCCCGAGTGCCTGTCAACCAAACTGATGGTTCCCGGGAGGAAAGGAAATGACGGCACCGGTGTGTGTCCGACGGCGTATCAGGCAGCTCGACCGCCAGGGCCTGAGCCACAGGGGGATATCGCGGAAACTCGGCGTATCGCGCACGACCGTGGCCAGGTACGCCGACCACGGGGATTACTCTCCCAAGCCCCTTGGCTCGGGGCATGCGGGCAGGTCGCTGGTCGACGCGGGGTATTCGGCCGTCGTGGACGGGTGGCCGGCCGCGGATCTGCGCATGCCCGTCAAGCAGCGCCACACCGCGACGCGCGTGTACGAGCGGCTCGTGGCGGAGTGCGGGTTCACGGGCTCGTATTCGTCGGTGCAGCGCTGGGTCAGGCGCTGGCGGCGGGAGCATCGCATGGAGTCGGACGGCTTCGCCGAGTTGGAGTGGACGCCGGGCAGCATGCAGGTCGATTTCGGCCAGGCCGGGGCCGTGATCGCCGGAGTCGAACGCGTGGCGCGTTTCCTGGTGGCGTCGTTCCCGTATTCGAACATGCGCCGGGTGGTCGCCCTTCCCGGCGAGACCTCGGAGTGCGTGTGCCAGGGTCTGCTGTGGATCTTCGAGCGCATGGGCATGGCGCCCAGGGTGGTGGTGTTCGACAACGCCACCGGCGTGGGCCATCGCAGGCCGGACGGCACGGCCGCCCGGACCCGCTTGTTCTCCCTGTTCTGCGCGCATCACGGGTTCGGGCCCCGGTTCCGCGACCCGTGTTCCGGCCATGAGAAGGGAAGCGTGGAGAACGCCGTCGGCTTCGCGGGGCGCAACCTGATGGTGCCGATGCCGTCGGCCGGGAGCTTCCAAACGCTGACGCGCGTGTGGCTCGACGCGTGCGAACGCGTCGCCGGATCGGATCACTGCCGGCATGATGTTCCGGTGATCGAACTGTTCGAGGCGGAGAAGGACCACATGCTTCCATTGCCCGGCGTGCGGTTCGACCCGTGCGACTGGAGGAGCGTGAAAACCGACAAGACCGGCGCCGCCACGATCGACGCGAACCGGTATCCGGCCGGACCGAAATGGCGTTCCATGCGCCTGCAGGCCGGGGCGCGCGTCTTCGAGATCGAACCGCGGGGCCCCGACGGCGAAACGATCACCACGCCGGAGAGGATCTGGGGCCATTCGGCGGAACCCCAGGCGGATCCGGCGAGCCTGCTCGCGATCATCGCGCGAAAGCCCCGCATATGGGGCGAAAGCCCGATCGGGAACGATTTCCCCGAAACCGTGCGAGCCCTGCCCGACCGCATGGACGCACGCACGCGCTCCGATCCGCTCGACGACATCCGAGCCGTTGCCGCCGACTGCGGGCTCGCCGCCACGGTCAAAGCGGTGGAGACCGTCACCAACGCGGGACGGACCGTCGACCGCGCGGCGATCGGCACATGCGCCAAACGCATCCTCGAGGGTGCGGGAACCGAAGGCGGGCAGGATCTGAAGCGTTACGACAAATACATGAAGGAGGCCGAATGAGCCGGCAAAAACCGCGGCAGCGCGGCGGCCGCGTTCCTGACAAGGCCACGCCGGAACAGGTCATGGGCCTCGCCCGCAACCTGCCGTTGACACACAGCGTGCCCGGGAAGGCCCTGGAGGACGCCACGCCCGGCCGGCTCGGCTTCCTCGCCAACCTGCTGGCGGCCGAGAACGCGAGCCGGGCCGAATCCAAACGGCGGCGGCTGCCCAAACAGGCCGGGTTCCCCCAGAGCAAGACCCTGGACGGATACGACCGGGGGCATGGCCTCGTTCCCCGCCGACCGGGGCCGCGAACAGCTGGAAAGCCTGGAATTCGTCGACCGGGCCGAGGATCTCGTGCTCTACGGCGACGTCGGCCGCGGCAAGACCCACCTGGCCATCGCGATCGGCATGCTCGCATGCCAACGCATGATACCCGCGAGGTTCCTCGCCGCCTCCAGCCTGGTCATGCGCTTGAGGAAGGCCAAGGACGACAACAGGCTGGACGCCGAGCTCAAGTCGATAGGCGGGGCCGGGCCGGTCATCATCGACGAGCCCGGCCATCTGCCCATCGACATCGACGGGGCCAGGCTCCTGTTCCAGGCCGGCGCGGACAGCTACGAGACCCGCAGCGTCACCTCCGCCTCGAACCTCGAGTCCGGCAGATGGGGCGACGTGTCCGGAGACGGGGACATGGCCGCCGCGGTCATCGACCGCATCGTCCACCACGGCAGGATCCTCCGCTTCCACGGCGAATCCCATCGGAACAAACACTCCCTCATGAAATAAACCAAACAAACAACAAAACAAGGAACCAACCGCCGACGGTGTTCAAGTTGAACGCCGACGGTGTTCAGATTAAGCGCCGAAACACGTCCACCTCAATTTGACGAAATACATATGAGCTCCTTCTTCAGGAGCCTGTTGGTGGATTCGACCACGGCGTTGTCGTACGGGTCGCCCTTCCCTGACGGCGATCCTCCGATGTCGAACACGTCGAGCGGCCCGTCGATTCTCGCGTTGTCGAACCCGCCGCCCCGGTCCGTGTGGAACACCTCCACCTCGGTCAGAGGGAAGTCGAGCGTGGCGAACGCGCCCAATACCAGGCTCGCGTCCCGGGCCCGCCCGGCGGAATGGACGGTAATGCCCCTGTTCGCCAGGCCGGCCAGCAGGCACACGTGCGCCCACTTGCCGCCGACGCGCACGTACGTCAGGTCACCGGCCAGGCGGGTGGCGGCTCGTAGCCGTCGAACCCGCGGCCGAGGATGTTCGCGAGCCCGGCCTCGTCGGCCCGCGTCCTGTGCGGTTCGGACCGTCTGCGCGCGTACGCGCCCGCATGCCCCGTTCGCGCATGATGTCGCCGACGCGCCTCCCGGACGCGGTGACGCCCCTCCGCTCCAGCGCGGCCTTGATCTTCCCGGCGCCGCAGCGCTCATGGCCGTCGCGCCGGACCGCGCGCACGCCGCCGGCAATCGGGTCCACCCGCTCGGCTTCGGGATGTTCGATCATCCAGTAGTAGGCGGAGCGGGGAACGCCCGGCATCCCGCATCGCGCCGATATCGGATAACGGGCGGCGTTGGCCCGTATCACGCCTGCTTTCGTGCGAATGCCGGCGCCGCTCGTTCTGAAACGTCCACCTCCATCTCCAACTGCCTGTTGCGCCTCCCCGGCCCGACCGGCTCGTTCCGCCCGGGCGTGCGGTTGTCCGTGGCCCGGGTGGAGCCGCTGTCGCGGATGCCCTGGACCCAACGCCGCGGGGTCGATCGCGCTATGTCGTACTCGGCCCTGATCTCCCGGGAGGGCTTGCCGTTCTCATACAACTGCACGATCTGCCGTTTGAACGACTCCTCGTAGTGGCGGGGATGCTTCGGGCCGGCCATCGCCGGCCTCCAATCCCACGTCAATCGTCCCCCATCGGACTGTCTAATACATTGTAGCCAATCCACGCCTTATCGCCGGTTCTCTTGACGTCGATGGGCACGCTGAGCACGCCGCCGGCCTCGGAGGGCTCCTCGGCCGAGAAGAACCAGGCGCGCTCGGATCCGCCCGCGCACTCGACCATGTCGCCCTCGACGATCCGCAGCGTGGCTGTCGGGCCGTCGGCGCCCGTCGATGACATCAAGAAATGTAAGGTTCTCATCCCCGGGGCAGGCAACCCGGGAAGTACGATTCTCGGAAAACCTAAGCTTAGTGAACCTGGCACGTGCAGCTCAAACACATACAACGTAATCGTCCTTGGCACTTCCGTTTCGGAGGCGGGAAATCTGATTGCCTATCTTAAGACGCGGTTTGTTCGGTATCTCGTTGCGACAAGAACGTCCACGCAAGATATGGCTCCAAAGGCTTTTGAGTTCGTTCCGGTTCAAGAGTGGAGCCATATCTGGACCGATGAGGAATTGTTTGCAGAGTACGTCTTAGACGAAGCGGAGATGGCTGACATTTGCAACTCGATCCCAGAAATGGAATAGCCATGCCCAGTCAAGACTTCTTTCCACAACGCCCGGATTCTCATCCGTCGATCTACGCCTATAAGGACACTAATCCCAACCATAATGGGCTCCTCAAAGTTGGCTACACCACGCGCGACGTCGAAGTGCGTGTGTGTGAGCAATTTCCGGTGATTCAACCCGAGGAGCGACCCTACAACATCGTTTTCGCAGAGTCGGCAGTTCGCGATGATGGCACGGTGTTCCTTGATCACCCGTTGCACCACTGGCTTGAAAGACATGACCACGAGGGGATGGGTGGCGAGTGGTTCCGCTGCACGCCAGATGATGTGCGCGCTGCATGGGTCGCCGTACGCGACCGCACCGAGAACGTCGAGGAGCGTGACCAGAACTTCAAGATGCGCCCAGAGCAGGCGGAAGCCGTGCGGCGCACTCGCGAGTATTTCGAGTCGGTCAACGCCGAGGGTTCTAAACGTACGCCCAAGTTCCTATGGAACGCAAAGATGCGCTTCGGCAAGACGTTCGCCTCCTACGAACTCGCCAAGTCCATGGGCATGAGCCGCGTGCTCGTGCTCACGTTCAAGCCTGCCGTCCAGAGCGCGTGGGAGGAAGACCTCAATCGCCATGTCGATTTTGAGGACTGGCAGTTCGTGTGCCGCGAGGGCCAACAGTACGAAGACTGCGACCCGTCGCGTCCCATCGTCTGCTTCGGCTCGTTCCAGGACTACCTCGGCCTCGACTCAAACGGCAACATCAAGGCCCGCCACGAGTGGGTGCGCCTCACCGACTGGGATCTCGTCATCTTCGACGAGTATCACTTCGGCGCGTGGCGCGACTCCGCGCGCAAGCTCTTCGCCTCGATCGGCGAGGACGACGAGAAGGCCATCCACGAGGACGTCAAGGTCACCGGCAACGAGCAGGACGAGACCTGGCTGCCGATTGTCACCAAGTACTTCCTGTTCCTGTCAGGCACGCCGTTCCGCGTCCTCAATTCCGGTGAGTTCATCAAGGAGCAGATCTTCAACTGGACTTATTCGGACGAACAGGCCGCGAAAGCCGCTTGGAAGCCCTCCCAAGGCCCCAACCCCTATGCTTCGCTGCCGCGCATGGTCATGCTCACCTACCAGATGCCAGAGGACATCAAGCGCATAGCGCTCAACACCGATACCAACCAGTTCGACCTCAACGTCTTCTTCTCCGCGGAGGGCGAGGGCGAGGCCGCGCAGTTCAAGTTCAAGAGCTACGTTCAGATGTGGCTCGACCTGATGCGCGGCCAGCACATGCCTACTACGGTCGACGAGCTCAAGCTCGGGGAGAAGCCGGCCATGCCATTCTCCGATGTGCGCCTGCTTTCCGTGCTCGGCCATACCCTATGGTTCCTGCCCAACGTCGCATCGTGCTTCGCCATGAAGAACCTGCTCATGGAGCGCCAGAACACCTTCTTCCACGACTACCACATCAACGTGTGCGCAGGCTCGGGCGCGGGCATCGGTCTTGCCGCCCTGCCGCCCGTGCAGAAGTCGATGCGCGATCCGCTCGAGTCGGAGTCCATCACGCTGTCCTGCGGCAAGCTCACCACCGGCGTCACGGTGAAGCCATGGACCGGCGTCTTCATGCTCTCCAACGTAAAGAGCGCCGAGACCTACTTCCAGACGGCGTTTCGCGTGCAGTCACCCTGGACGGTCAAGGACGACGACGGGAACATGCAAATCGTCAAGAACGAGTGCTACGTGTTCGACTTTGCGCTAGACCGCGCCCTCACCATGGTGTCCGACTACTCCACGCAGCTCTCCACAGAGAAGAAGGGCCCCGAGCAGAAGGTTGGCGACTTCATCCGCTTCCTTCCCGTGCTTGCCTACGACGGCAGCCGTATGAAGGAGATCAACGCCTCCGAAATCCTCGACATCGCCATGGCAGGGACCTCCGCAACGCTTCTCGCCAAGCGCTGGGAGTCGGCGCTGCTCGTCAACGTCGATAACGACACGCTACGACGCCTGCTCGCCAACGACGAGGCAATCAACGCCCTCATGAGCATCGAGGGCTTCCGCAGTCTCAACGACGACATCAAGACCATCATCAACAAGTCTGAAGCCATCAAGAAGGTCAAGAAGGAGAAGGGCGACAACCTCACCCAAAAGGAGAAGAAGCAGCTCACTGAGGAGGAGAAGGAGTTCAAGTCCAAGCGCAAGGAGATACAGGAGAAACTGATCAAGTTCGCCACGCGCATCCCGGTCTTCATGTACCTCACCGACTACCGCGAGGAGACCCTCTACGACGTCATCACTCAGTTGGAGCCGGGGCTTTTTAAGAAGGTCACCGGTCTTGACGTCTCGGATTTCAACTTGCTCGTTTCGCTCGGCATGTTCAATTCCGCCCTCATGAACGACGCGGTCTACAAGTTCCGTCGCTATGAGGATGCGAGCCTTGTCTATACCGGTATCAACAAGCATGAGGGCGAGAAGGTCGGCCTTTACGATACGTCCCTGTCCAATTACGACTACCTCTACGCGAAGCAGCAGGAGTCGATGGTGGCTCCCGACGGCTCCGCTCTGGGCAACGGCGCTAAGGCAGAAGCTCCGTCGCCTGCTGTTGCGGTAAAACCCTCGGTCAAACCGTCGGCATTGAGCGTTTCAAGGTCGACTGCGAAAGCAACGATGCTTGGAGAGGCTCCCCTCAAGAAGGACTGGGTCGTCGGCGTCCTCGAGTCCCACAACGTCCGTATCGCCGATCGCCGCCCCAAGGGCGGAAGCCTTTGAGCCATCGGCGGTGGTGAGCTAGACGTCGTCATGAACGAGCTTGCCGCAAATGGCGCACAGTTCACCTACAAGCTGGAAGGCGGCAAGGCAACGGGCTTCAAGGCCGGCTGGTGGCTTTCCGGTTATCCGAAAAAGACCGAGCCCAAGGCATTGGAGCCTGAAGGGCCAGCCATCACCGAAGACGACCTCTCCAAGATCGAGGAGGGAACGCAGGTCTTCCACAAGAGCTTTGGCTACGGCGAAGTCGTTTCGATTGGCAGTGACAGAATCGCCGTGCGTTTCGACAACGACAAAAAGAAAAAAGAACGCGAATTCATGTTCCCGTCGACCTTCTTCCAGGGGATGTTGCAGCTATGAGATCCGCAGATGCCATCAAGTCGATACTTGAGGAGCAGGGGCGTTCCCAACGCTCCCTTGCCATCGATCTCGGTCTCACCCCGCAGGCGCTAGACCAGCGCCTAAAATCGAAAACTATGAAGGTGGAGACCTTATGCCAAACGGCGGCGCAGCTCAATTACTCTGTGAAGCTGGTTCCGAACGATGGCGGCGAGAGTATAGAGATCGAGGGTTAACCGATGGGCTCAGAGCTTGACCTGTTGCTTCCTGATACCGAAAACGACGCGGGCGCGCCCCAGGGCGCCCCGCGAACCATTGAGCGCTCGCCGAGAAATCTTATCGGGGAGGCTCGCTTGGCGTTCGATGCCGGTTTGCTGATCTCATGCCTGACGGTTCTGGTCACCATTCCGGATGTTTGCGCGAACCTGATTGACCCCAGTAATAAAGATGGACAGCGAAATTGGTGCACGAGGTATCTCGGGTTTCCTAGCACCCCTGTGGTTGACGACATCGACAGATCTCGCAAGCAAAGTCGAGACCATATCGAGCGAACGATGGCCGCGCTCATGCGGGAAGACAACTTCACCGCATCCGATTTCTGCCAACTGCGAAACGCCGTGCTCCATACCGGATCTTCGGTTATTAATGGCGCGGGGGCAAAATACTCGCCGTTCCATTCGATCGGCATACAGGTCTTCGACAACGACAGCCAGCTGGTCGTCGGATATGGATCCACCAGCTCACCAGAGCCGGATGGGGTTGAGAACGACTGCCGCATAAAGATCAGCATCAACTTAACTGCCCTGCTTGCGCGCATGGAAAGGGGCGTTGAAAGGTTTTTGAGCGAGTATCCTGAGCTCGATAAGGAGAAAGGGAAATGGGAGTACCTGACTTGGGGAATCGTTGATTTTCGAGCTCCGACCCACTGAGGGATCCTCTGTTCATGGAGTGAAGCGAGCAGCCTTATCGAGCAGTGCCAAAGCGTGATTAGGGGCATGCGCGAAGCCGCCTGCGACGATTCTTTCAGTCATCGCTCTTGCGTATCCCTCCTGAACCTGCGGGAACGCAAGACGATAAAGCCACAGGCTACGATTTACTGTGCGAAACAGGCGACAAAGAAGACAATCGGGCGTTTGACCATTCGTTTCGAATGATTTTGAGCCTCAAAACCAGCCCGTTTTTGTCCCCGGGACAAAAACGAAACTGCAGGCTCGCGGTTTCGAAATGGTTCGCGGATTTGTCCCAGGATTTGTCCCAAACACCTACGCGAAGTCACGCGGCGGGATTCGGCGGTATGACGGTCAAGATCAACGAGCCAACTGGAGTCAACTGGAATGGCACAACAGTAAACGAGCGCGAAAGAGTGGGAATAAAGCGATAGCAATACAGATTGCTTAGAGGGGAACGATGTCATTCGATGTCGTTCCCCTCTACCATGCTTGACCCTGATTCTTTTGTGAGGTTCGAAGAGAAGAGAATCGTGAAATCGCAACAGCAAAGGGATGGAAAACTGTGAAGCGTTTTGTCGGACTTGACGGTATCAAAGGTCTGGCACTTATCGCCATCGTGCTATATCACTGCGTGCAGCAGAAGATGCCAGGCGGATTCTACGGCGTTGACGTATTCTTCACGGTATCCGGCTTCCTTATTGCCATCAGCCTTTTCCGTTCGCTGTCCACCACTGGCTCGTTGAATCTTAGGCGGTATATTCCTCGACGCTTGGTTCGACTGTATCCGGCTTTGCTTTTGCTGATTCCCGTTATCGTCTCCGTCTGCTGGCTGACCGAACGGGATTTGCTGGTTGCCATCCGCAATCAGGTCATCACCGTGCTGTTCGGCTGTTACAACTGGTATGCCATTGCCGGCGGGCAAAGCTACTTCGAGCAGACGAATCCACAAATTCTACGGCACTTGTGGTTCATCGGTGTGCTGACGCAGTTCTATATCATCGTGCCGTTCATTGCATGGGCGATGTGGAGGATTCGCGATACCCGTTTTGCCTCGCTTATTCCTCTGGGTCTTGCTGCCCTCAGCGGCGCTTCCATGTGGCTGATGTACAAGCCGGGCGCAGATCCGACCCGCGTTTATTTCGGCACCGATACCCATAGCGTGGGTCTCATGCTCGGCGTGGCCCTGGCTTGGTGGCTGACTCGCCACAATCAGGCAACGCCGCAAGCTCCCCGAGTCGCCGGAGCGGCTGCGGACTCAGGTTCCGTGCATGTCAATATTCCCGCAATACCCAACAATATTCCCAACAACATTGCCGAGGTCGCAGCGAAAACCACACGGCAACGTCTCTGGGAAACGATTGCACCAGCGATGTCGCTGACAGCGCTGGTGGCACTCATTATCATGACGGTGAACGGGCAGCAAGATAACTTTGCATTCCGCGGCGGCATCATTATTGCCAGCGTGCTGTCTGTGGCACTGATTGCAGGCACCATCAGCGATGACTCGTGGATGCAGGACCTGATGAAGTTCAAGCCGCTAGCGGCATTGGGGCGCTACTCATACGGCATCTACCTGTGGCACTGGCCAGTGTGGATTATCGTCCGGTCCACGTTACCTCGCATGATTCAAGGTCCGTCGTACAGCATCATTCTGGCTATCACCGCCATACTAACCGCCCTGGCTGTGGCGTTCTCCTGGCTGATGGTTGAAAAGACGGCCGCTGCTCAATCGGCACTGGAGGTTCTGGTGCCGTACCGTAACCCTGTTGCAAAGCAGATAGTCTGCGCGGTGGTAGTGGATATCGTTTGGGCCGTTGCTCTGGTTGGATGTGTGCAGGGCCTTGTGCATGCCCCGGAGAAAACCTCTGTGCAGATTCAGTTGGAGCAGCAAGCTCAGACCCTGCAGCAGCAGAAGCAGTCGCAACAGGCAAGTCAGGCGCAGCAGACAGCCAGCGATCTTATGCGATCCCCCACACCTCCGCCAGCCAAGCCACGACATGGCATGCCGACCGGTGACCAGATCACCGCAATCGGCGACTCCGTGATGCTGGCTTCCTCGCAGGGATTATCCGCTGTGTTTCCGGGAATTCAGATTGACGCCGCCGTGTCACGCTCTATTATGGTGGCCCCTGGCATGGTGAACAATGACTTGAATGCCGGAACGCTGCGCAGTTGGGTCATTCTCGGGCTTGCCACCAATTCCGCAATAAGCACCGGTCAACTCGATCAGCTGCACAATCAGATTGGCCCTGACCGTGTGCTGGTGCTCGTCAACGGCCATGGCGACCGCAGCTGGATTCCCGTGGCCAACCAAGCGTTGTCCGACTATGCGAACACCCATCAAGACAACGTCGTGCTAGCAGACTGGGACTCCGCCGCACAGACGAATACGCAGCTGCTGGCCTCCGACGGTATTCATCCTTCCGCAGGAACCGACCTGTACGCGCAAACGGTGAAACAAGCCATAGAGCAATGGGTGCAGGCCGGCCACTAAACAGCCGCGATGCAGACAAAGCAAATCCGACCCGCCCTGCAAAGCCGTTAGGTGAACGCCAAGCAACGCAAGGGTGTCTTTACGGTCGTTAAGAACAGCTATGCTGGTGGGTGCATCAGCGAGACCACATGTTGGGAGTAATGGTGAGCGCAATCCTTGAAGGAAAGCCCGATAAGAACCTCATTCTCGTCACGGGAAGGGTTCATCCGAAGTTAGCGCAGGATGTCGCCGATCAGCTCGGTATCGATATCTTGGAAACCACCACATACGATTTCGCCAACGGCGAGATGTATGTGCGCTACACCGAATCGGTGCGTGGCGCCGACGTGTTCGTGCTGCAGAGCCATTACAAGCCGATTAACAAGGCGATCATGGAACAGCTCATCATGATCGACGCCTTGAAGCGCGCCTCCGCCCGCTCCATTACCGCCGTGTGCCCGCTGCTCGGTTATTCCAGGCAAGACAAAAAGCACCGCGGCCGCGAACCCATCTCCTGCCGTCTGGTCTTCGATTTGCTCAAAACCGCCGGCGCCGACCGCATCATGTCGGTCGATCTGCATGCTGCCCAGTCCCAAGGCTTCTTTGATGGTCCGGTCGACCACCTCATCGCCATGCCGGTACTGGTCGATTACATCCGCGATCGTTTCCAGGGGCATCTTGACAACGTCGCTGTCGTCTCCCCCGATGCCGGACGTATCCGTGTGGCCGAGCAGTGGGCCCAGCGACTCGGTGGCGGTCCTCTTGCCTTCGTGCATAAGACACGTGACATTACCCGCCCGAACCAGGCCGTGGCCAACCGTGTGGTCGGCGACGTGGCTGGCAAGGACTGCGTGCTGGTCGACGATTTGATTGACACCGCCGGCACTATCGCGGGCGCATGCCACGTGCTACAGGAAGCCGGTGCGAAGTCCGTGACCGTGGTCGCCACCCATGGCGTGCTGTCCGGCCCGGCAATCGATCGGCTGAAGGAAAGCGGTGCACGCGAGGTCGTGCTCACCGACACCGTGCCGATTCCGGACGAGAAGCGCTGGGACGGTCTGACCGTACTGTCCATTGCCCCCTTGCTTGCCAGCGCCATTCGCGCGGTATTCGAGGATGGCTCGGTGGCTGAACTGTTCGACACTTACCCCGAACATCACGGTCAAGGATTCCTCTTTGCGTGAGTCCTGTTGCTTTTTCATGAAGCGACGCGAACGACATGGCATGGGCTTTCAGTAATTCCAGCCGTGTGGTATAAATGAACACTTGTGGGCGCAAGCTCACTGCTCCCCCATGGTGTAATGGCAGCACACGGGTCTTTGGAACCCTTTGTCTTGGTTCGAGTCCAGGTGGGGGAACCCAATGGCGGTTCCTTGTATGAGGAATTGCCGCAAATCAAGAAGCGCGAGTCGTATCAAGGCTCGCGCTTCTTGTTTTCTCTGTTCACTGCGTTATTGCCGATTTCGTATGGTTTGCTGGATTCGATGGCAATGCTGGGCCTTGTCTTCGGGCATCCCGCCGCGACACAACACCGTGAACGATAACAACGACCACTACAATGAGATATGGTTCCACATATGTTGCACATCAAAGGAGACAGACACAGTGACCGTGACCCGTGTATATATCGCCAGCCCCGAAGGCGCTAATGGCCGCAACGTCGTTGCGTACGGCGTGCTCAATGCATTGACTTCCAAGTACAAGACCATGGTGTTCCGTCCGGCCGTGTCCAACCACGACGACTTCACCCCCATTCTGCTCGCCGCGTCCAATGCTGGCCTTGGCGTGGCTCTGTCTACCGGACTTGACGTGCACAAGGTGCGCACCGACAAGGGCACCGCCCGTGGTGACATCGTCGGTGCCTTCAACGACGCCATGGATGTGTCCCGTGCGGATGCCGCACTGATCGTCGGCACCGACAAGTCGCATGTCAATGATCCGACCAGCTACGAATTCAATGCGAATGTGGCCGCCGACCTGAAGGCCGGCGTGTTCCTGGCCGTGTGCACCATCGACCGCTGGCCGCACGAGCTGGACGAGACCGTGCATCTGTCCATCGAGGGCATGGAAGCCGCCGGCAACAAGGTGCTCGGCATTTTCGTGACCGGCTGTGAACCGCGCCACGCCTTCTCCGTCAAGGAAACCCTCGCCAAGTACGGTCTGCCCGTCTGGACGCTTCCCCAGATTCCGTTCACCGACGAATCCACCAAGGATCTGGCGCTGGCGACCTTCCGCAAGAACGCCCCCACCGATGAAGTGCTCGCAGCGCTCGATGTGGAGAACACCGCACCCATCACCCCGTATGCCTTCCAGTTCGACCTGCTCGGCAAGGCCAAGAGCAACAAGAAGACTATTGTGCTGCCTGAAGGCGAGGAAGACCGCATTATCAAGGCGGCTGACTACCTGCTCGAGCGTGAGATTGTGAATCTCATCATCGTGGGTGATAAGAATGCCATTCTGGCCCGCGGCGAGGAGCTCGGCCTCAAGTTCCTGGACCGCGCCCGTTTCCAGGCCATGGATGACGAGAACGTCTTGAAGCCCATGGTTGCCAAGCTGTGCGAGCTGCGCGCCAAGAAGGGCATGACCGAAGAGCAGGCTCGCAAGCAGCTGGCCGACGCCAGCTACTTCGGCACAATGCTCGTGGTGCTCGGCTACGCCGACGGCCTGGTCTCCGGTTCCATCAATTCCACGGCCAACACCGTGCGTCCGGCCCTGCAGGTCATCAAGACCAAGCCAGGTCAGAAGCTCGTTTCCGGCGCCTTCCTCATGTGCTTCAAGGATCACGTGGCCGTGTTTGCCGACTGTGCCATCAACCTGAACCCGGATGCGGAGCAGCTCTCCGAAATCGCGCTGCAGTCCGCCGAAACCGCACGTGCCTTCGGCATCGACCCAAAGGTCGGCATGCTCTCCTACTCCACGCTCGGCTCCGGCAAGGGCCCGGATGTGGATATTGTCGAGGAAGCCACCAAGCTGCTCAAGGAGAAGGCACCGGACCTGCCGGTGGTTGGTTCCATCCAGTTCGATGCCGCCTGGTCGCCCGACGTGGCCGCCACCAAGGCCAAAGGCAACGATGTGGCCGGACATGTCAACGTGTTCGTGTTCCCGGATTTGTGCGCCGGCAACATCGGCTATAAGGCCGTGCAGCGCTCCTCGGGCGCGCTGGCCATCGGCCCGGTGCTGCAAGGCCTCAACAAGCCGGTGAATGACCTGTCCCGTGGTGCCCTGGTGCAGGACATCATCAACACCATCGCCCTCACCGCCATCGAAGCGCAGTGATTCCGACTCCGGCTCCCCTCTCTGAGGGGAGCCGCTGTAATGCCACATTTTGTAGCAAGCAACGAGTAATCTAATCAACGGTAACCCGTGTATCCACGGGAACATTCAATTCACAATGGAGGATGCCCACAAT
Organism: Bifidobacterium breve DSM 20213 = JCM 1192; assembly: GCF_001025175.1. Taxonomy (NCBI): domain Bacteria; kingdom Bacillati; phylum Actinomycetota; class Actinomycetes; order Bifidobacteriales; family Bifidobacteriaceae; genus Bifidobacterium; species Bifidobacterium breve. The sequence goes on along the minus strand of NZ_AP012324.1, from coordinate 880,477 downwards.
GGCGAAAACCGTCCTTGTCATCAATTCTGGCTCCAGCTCGATCAAGTACCAGCTGGTTGATCTCGAATCCGGCGAAGGCCTCGCTTCCGGTCTCGTCGAGAAGATCGGTGAGCCGGTCGACGGCCACTACAAGCACGAGTACAACGGCGAGAAGCACGAGCTTGAAGAGCCGATTCACGACCACGAGCAGGGCTTGAAGCGCGTGCTCGGCTTCTTTGAGGAGTACGGCCCCAAGCTGTCCGACGCCGGCATCGTTGCCGTCGGCCACCGTGTGGTGCAGGGCGGTTCCATCTTCCCGAAGCCGGCCCTCGTGACCGACAAGACCATCAACCAGGTCAAGGATCTGGCCGTGCTCGCCCCGCTGCACAACGGCCCGGAGGCCAAGGGCGCCGAAGTCATGCGCTCCCTGTTGCCGGACGTTCCGCAGATCTTCGTGTTCGATTCCTCCTTCTTCTTCCAGCTGCCGAAGGCCGCCAGCACCTATGCGCTGAACAAGGAAATCGCCGACCAGTACCACATTCGCCGCTACGGTGCCCACGGCACCTCCCACGAGTACATCTCCTCCGTGGTGCCGGACGTCATCGGCAAGCCGGCCGAGGGCTTGAAGCAGATCGTGCTGCACATCGGCAATGGTGCTTCCGCCTCCGCTGAAGTCTCCGGCAAGCCGGTTGAGACCTCCATGGGTCTGACCCCGCTCGAGGGCCTCATGATGGGTGGCCGTACCGGCGACATCGACCCGGCTGTGGTCTTCCACCTGATCCGCAACGCCCACATGAACGTGGACGAGCTCGACGCCCTGTTCAACAAGCGTTCCGGCATGATGGGCATGACCGGCTTCGGCGACCTGCGCGAAGTCCACCGTCTGGTGGGCGAAGGCAACGAGGACGCCAAGCTGGCTCTGGACGTCTACGTGCACCGCATCGTCAGCTACATCGGCAACTACACCTACCAGATGGGTGGCTGCGACGTGATCACCTTCACCGCTGGCGTGGGCGAAAACGACGACATCGTGCGCAAGATGGTGTGCGACAAGCTCGCTCCGTTCGGTGTCAAGCTGGACGAGGAGAAGAACGCCACCCGTTCCAAGGAACCGCGCATCATCTCCACTCCGGACTCCTCCGTGATCATCGCCGTGATTCCGACGAACGAAGAGCTGGCTATCGCCCGCAAGTCCGCCGCAATCGCCGAAGCCGGCACCGACACCTACGGCAACACTTTCGCCAAGTGAGTGGCCGCCGTTAGGGCATTAACTAGTCTCTAGTTGCAACACGAGTGTGGGGCTGATTCCAACCGGAATCAGCCCCACACTCATTTGTAATGCCGTGATTTGCCCGATGCGTCGCGCTCCCCTCGGTCGCCTCCGGCGACGGCTCCTCTTAAAGAGGGGCGCCGGACTCTTTAACTTGGCTCCTCCCTGAGGGTAGCTGTCCGCGCAGCGGACTGAAGGGAGCTGAATTATGCCAGCATCCCGTTCCACATACCAACGAAATCAGGCAGGGTCTTGCGCGTGGTGGCCACATTAATGACCTGAATATCGGGAATGCGCAGTCCCAGCATCGTGGCAAACGTGGCCATACGATGGTCGGCGTAGGTTTCCATATTCGCCTCATGCAGTGTCTCAGACGGCACTGGCTCGATGCGCAGTCCGTCGGGCAATTCCTCGGCCACTCCCCCGATGCGGCGAATCTCATTGACCAAGGCTTCCAGACGATTCGTCTCGTGGCCGCGCAGATGCCCGATACCTACCATATCGGTGGGCTTATCGGCGAATACCAGAATCGCCGCCAGCGAAGGCGCAATCTCTCCCGCTGCGGTCAGATCAAACGAGCCTAGGCCGCGTACAGTTCCATCGCCGGTCACTTCGCAATAGCGCACGCCGTCAATCGTCGGGAACGATACCTTGGCACCCATTTGCTCCAAGTATCCAGGCAGCAGACCGCCCGGCTGGGTGGTGGTTTCCGGCCAATGCGGTACACGGACCGTACCACCGGCAATCAAGGCCGCACCGAGGAATGGCGCCGCATTCGACAAGTCAGGTTCGACAGTCACCTTATCCAACAGCTGTATCGCGCGAGGCTCGACCGTCCATGTGCGGGCGGACTCATCGGCTTCAATTGCACCGCCGGCACCGGTCACATCGACCACGGTCATGCGGATGTGCGGCAGACTCGGGGTCTTTTCTCCTGTGTGCGTCAGTCTCAATCCACCGGGCAGTTTGGAACCAATCAACAGCAAGCCGGAGATGAACTGGGAGGAACCGGACGAATCGATACTGACCCGAGCCTGAGCAGCCGGAAGCTCGGTTGGCGGTGTAATGGTAAACGGCAGTCGTCCGACTTCCCCGTGGTATTCGATCTTGGCACCAAGTTGCTTCAGACCGTCAAGCACCGGCCTCATCGGGCGGGCGTAGGCTTGTTCGTCACCGTCGAAATGCACTGGCCCATCGGCGAACAGTGCCAGTCCCGGTACAAAACGCATCACCGTACCGGCCAAGCCGCAGAACACATCAACGTTGCCATTGAATCGGCCGGATGAAGGCGGTGTGACCGTTACGGTGGTGTCGGTTGTGGTATCGACATCACATCGCACGCCCAATGCTTCAAGAGCGCCCATCATCAAGTCGGTGTCACGCGAACGCAGCAATCCGACCAAAGTGACGGGTTCATTGCCAAGTGCGGCAAGTATCAGATAACGATTGGATAACGATTTGCTGCCCGGTACCGTCACCGTGGCGTTCAACGGTCGTGTAGCAAGCGGCGCAGGCCAGAGATTCGAGAGTTGTTCAGTCATAAGGCCAAATCTAGCAAATGAATGGGCTCAGCGGTCGGCAGCGATGCGAGATTCAATTTGCTGTTCCGGTTCAGCAGCGGGCTGTTCCAGTCCATCTTCGATGGCTTGGGCATGCAAGAGCTGCGCGGCAATACGATCAGCTTCGATGGCAGCGATTTGACGAGAGAACACGATGAACCAACCGAGGAACGCCAGTCCAGCCAGAGCCTCCACATTGGTAAGCGTGTTGTGCCCCATCATCATATTGACCCAGAATGCGGCGCATACGAGTGCAGCCAAATCGGAGGCCACCATCACCGCTTTGGACAGTCGGGGCGCCAGCCATGGCAGGAGGACAAACAGCAGCAACATCACAAACGGCAGGCCTTTGGCGCAGATGTTGTGCAACAGATTGTGCGGTGTATAGCGGAACACGCCAATGCCGATGAACGCCAGGCCGGCCACGGTCAGCAAAATGGACAGGACGACTATACGGAACATGAAATGCGAAATCTCATAACCGCGGTTCGGGTCGGCTTTGGTGTGGTCATGCCACAGACGCTGCAGCCGTTCGGTGGTCACCAGCTCGGAGATGGCGAAGTAGCTGACGATGATGATGCATGTGCCGGCCAGAATCAGCGTGGAGTTGAACATGCGTGCCGCGAATGTGGTGCGGTCGCCCAGCTGGGAGAAATTGTTGTGATACCAGTATGGATCGTCGGTGGTCATGCCGGCGGTAACCACGCCGGAGATGACGAAGAACGGCAACAGGCTGGCGATGGTTTTGGCATTCATCATCTCCGCCTGCACGAAGGTCATATACCCCACCACGCCGGCGAAGGCCGCGCAGACGCTGGAAAGATAGCCGGAGAACAGTGCCTTGCCCATCATGTCACTGGCCGCGCCGATCAGGGCGAACGAAGACAGGAAGATGGTCGAGGCGTATACCACCGACAAAGCGATGATTTCGAACATGCGACGAATCGGCGCGAGCCAACCGTGTTTGAGGTTCAGCGAGCGTGACTTGCTGGCGTATCCGATGATGAACGAGATGACACCGCACGCGGCCACGATGCCCGAACACACCATGAAACGGCGTTGGGTCAGCTGCCAGATGGCCGGCGCGAATTGCAGGTACAGGTTCATGGACACCGCGCCGACGACGGCACAAATCAGAAAGGAGATGAGGCCGGAGGTTTCCGCACGTTGGTGACATCCCATGCCGGTCCTCCCCTATCTATTCGATACCGCGTTATCTTTCAACAACAAACAAAGCTCCCCCCGAGGACAACGCTTTACTAGCAAGCCAGCGGGATTTGGCTGTCGCCATTCTACTGAAAATCTGAAACACTACAAAAATCTTGTAATTCCCGTAATGATGTTCAGAATTGCTTGCGACGTAGAATCTTGAGATAGTTCTTGCGGAAGTCTCTCCGATTCTTGAATATTTTCCGATCAGTAGCAGTTTCCGTGCCTTTATCGAACTTCAACGCAGTCAGTTCGACAGTACACATCAGATCTGCCGCCTGTTCAAGACGATAGTCCTTTGGCTGTGCATCACGGTATACAACGGTCTCCTTAGACAGCGCATAGCTGATAGAAGTCTTCAATGCATTTGCAACAATCTGCTGACCATTGTCGTAATACACCTTGATTATCTCGTACGACTGGAATTCGTCCAGATGCGACAGGAAGAAGTCGGCTAAGTCACGTTTGAGCTGAGCCTCAAATCGGATTTTGTTGCCATCAAACATGGTCTTGAGATGCGCGAATGTCACATATCGGAACGGAAGGTTACGAGCGAGCGTGAAGAACGCGAAGAACAACCGCTTACGGTCCGCAAATGAAATGTCTTCGTAACCGTCATGCCCATTAAACAATGGACCAGCATGGAATGGAATATCAGGCAAGCCTGAATCAGCCAGATGGCGTTCATACTTATCAATATGTTCCGCTACAGAATCGGACTGGACGTGAAGCACCAATGTGATGAGATAGCATTCGGACAGCTTACCCCACTCGCCAGATTCGTCCGCGAAGATGCTCAATTCGCTCAAATGGGCTCCTGACAACATTGGAGGAAAAGGAATGCCGGGGGAATACCCCCGGCGACTTGGAGCCTCGCCCTTGCGGGCCAAAGCACTGTTTATTATGCCAAAATACGTGACGACTCGCAACATCCTCATGAATGTTGTTACTGAATTTGATAGAAATAGCAGATGCAGATTCAAACCTAGTCGTTGTAGAGCATCATTGTATAAAGATGTCGCTCATACGCTATCAAGAGAATCCGGAACCTTTTTGAATTCATATGCTCGACACGCAATGTATCCAGCGTCGTTTATAATAATTCCTTGTGCCTTAATGGCGTATCGGGCTATAGCGCAGTTTGGTAGCGCGCCTGCTTTGGGAGCAGGATGTCGTGGGTTCAAATCCCGCTAGCCCGACAAACAAAAAAGCCTGGGATCTCAACGATTCTGGGCTTCTTCTTTTATCCGGCCGCTAAACGATTTATCCGATTTTATCCGATGACCGTAGAACCTATATGGCCTTGCGGTCTAAGGGACTTTTGTGATGTTGGGACCCCACCTGCTAGTCAGTTCGATTCCATGCGACATCGATTTCCGCTTCCCAATCTCAAATGACACCAAAATACCTGCAACGCATTCCGGGATATCCAGGCGTCATACGGCAGTTTCGACGACTATATTTGGCGGTTCACCGGCCGTCACGTCATCTACGAGACAGGCATGACTACATCCCCTCTGTCCGACGCCATCGCAGCGGATCTCAAGACGTACGGCATGCGATTCATCGGTACCACCATCGTCTACGCCTATCTGCAATCCATCGGCGTCCTCAATGCACATGAGCCTGGATGCTTCCTGCATCGGGAAAGATGACCTGTGCCGGATTCATAAGGTCGCTCGGGCAGAATCTCTCCGAGAGGAACCAGTGCTTCTAGTTATTTTGCTTATCGAGTTCTTGGTAGCGCTCTTTGACCACGGTGAGGATTCCGGCAGATTGTTCGCGCTACTGCGCGGTGAGCGCTTCGAGCAGTTCACCGAAAGTCAACCCACCTTCACTACCGGATGACGGATGACGGTTTTGAGGTTTTCCGGTTTTGCTCGGCGCGGATCGGATATGTAGATTTCGTGATGTCGGCGGGCGTCGGAGAGGTCGAGCTCGTAGCCTTGCGAGCGCGCGTAGTCATCCAGAATCGCCACGGTTGCGGGCTCGTCGTCGTACGGGCCCTTGTGCATGACCTGCGCGACCACGCCTTCATCGAAATCGAAGAGATATGCGCGATTGACGTCGGATTCCGGGTGTTTGGCGGCAAACGATGCCTTGGCCCACGCAAAGATCTTATCGGTCACGAATTCCGGCAGACGAATCATCGAAGTCCAATGGAAGTCGGCTTTGTGCGCGTAATCGACGCCGGACACACCCTCCCCCATGCTCCATAAGCCCTCCAGCGGAGGCACGGTGTAGTCGAAGTACCCGTCGATATGCTCGGCCGGGTTCTTTGACTTCTTGCTCATTTTGACGGTGAACGAAATGCCGTAAAGCAGTTGCATCGCCTTGGCGTAATCGCCGCCTTCTTCGTTCGGGTCGCCCACACCGTCCACCGCGACGAACCGCATCGCCGGTACCATGACGATGGCCGGCATGGTCTTCGGCTGATACAGGTCCTTATACTCCTTCTTATAATCGAACGCCATCGCTCATTCCCCTTCCGCCACCGCATCGATCTCGTCCTGATGCCGCCACCGCTTGAGGTTTGGCAGCAGCGCCGACATGCAATCCTCGGCCTGTTCGACGCTGATATGGCAGGATTCCGCCATCATCGGCGCACACGCGGCGACCAATTCATCGCTATTGGCATAGTCCTGAAGAAAAACGCCGTCGTCATAGCAGTAGTTGCAATAATCTCCGCTTCGCGTTCCATCCGGTTCGGTGCCATGGTCTTCCGGGCGATAGAATGGCATGGCGCAACTTTGGCAAAAACCGTTGTCCGGCATCTCCATAAGCCTCGCCATCGGCACCTCAAAACGGGTGCTGATAAGCCGAATCATGTCGATGCTCGGCTCTGCCGTTCCCTTCTCCCAGCGGGAAAGCGCCTGTTGGGTGACGAACAGCTTGTGCGCGAACTGCGACTGCGTAAGACCTCGCTCCTCGCGAACGACTTTGATAACCTGACCGATCGACATGACTACCTCCCGACATCGGAAAACGATTCGAGCGCCTCGCTGTGCGCTTGCTGATTCCAGTCTAAGGGCATGGCCCATTCGCCAAGCGCGGGTACAACAAACCGTTGTTCGCGCTTGCATCCCGGAGGAAGAAACGGCTCGGTCGAACCTATTTCCTCTCCGCACCCTTCAATTCTCCCGGTTCCTCTGACTCCTTTGCAAGCGCGGCGAACGGGATAAGCACGCTCACATATGGGGTTGCGCCGGATAGGACGTTGTCGTAGAAGCGCTGTTTGGCGTCGATGAAGTCGATGGAATCCTGGATTTCCGCAAGCTGTTCGACCAGCCGCGCCCGCTTGTCGGCAAGCATCTGCTTGCGCTCGGGGATGCTCGGCTCGTGGAGGAGCGTAAGGGGCGCGAGTAGGGGTTCGCGGCTTTGCTCCGGTCTCTCCCTCACCCGGCTACACCGGGAGCTCCCTCGTCAGAGGGAGCTTGACTTCGGTCTGGTTATAGGCCCATGGGCTTTTTGGCGCTCATGAGCATGAGGAAGCTGCGGGACTGGGCGGTGATCATGAAGCCCGCCTCATAGCTCAGTTCCGGCCCATTCGGGTTGTGCGTATCCACGACCAGCTGCCACTTACGGCCGTAACGCTCATCCGGCAGAGTGAACATGATCGGCTCGTAATGCGCGTTGAAGATCAGGATGAAGTCGTTGTCGACCATCCGGTTGCCATACCAGTCGACCTCGGGAATATCCGATCCGTTCAGGTAGATCATCATGGAGAACGCATGGGTGTTCTGCCAATCGTCCATATCCATGATGGAACCGGTGTGGTCAAACCATTCGACCTGCGGAATCGTGTTGGAGTCGTCGCCCGGTTCGCGGCCGGCGAAGAAACGACGACGGTGCAGCACCGGATGTTCCAAACGCAAATGAATGAGCTTGGAGACGAACGCAAGAAGCTCTTCCTGGTTCTTGTCGAGATTCCAATCGGTCCACGAAATCTCATTATCCTGGCAGTATGCGTTATTGTTGCCCTGCTGGGTGCGGGCCACTTCGTCGCCACCGCAGATCATCGGAATGCCTTGGCTTAGCAGCAGAGTGGAGAACATGTTACGCATCTGACGCTGGCGCAATTCGTTGACGTCGCGAATGTTGGTGGGGCCTTCCACACCGCAGTTCCAGGAACGATTGTTGCTCTCACCGTCCCGGTTGCCTTCACCATTGGCTTCATTGTGCTTCTCGTTGTAGCTGACCAGATCGTTCATCGTGAAGCCGTCATGCGCGGTGATGAAGTTCACGGATGCCACCGGTCGGCGGCCATTGACCTGATACAGGTCGGAGCTGCCCATCAGGCGAGAAGCAAATTCAGGCAAAGTGGACGGTTGCGAGCGCCAGAAGTCGCGCACGGTATCGCGGTAGCGACCGTTCCACTCGGACCAGCTGGACGGGAAGCCACCCACCTGATAGCCACCTGAGCCCAAATCCCATGGCTCGGCGATCAGCTTGACGCGCGAGATGATCGGATCCTGTTCCACGATGTCGAAGAACGCAGACAGCTTGTCGACCTCCTGGAACTGGCGAGCCAGCGTGGCGGCCAGATCGAAGCGGAAGCCATCAACATGCATTTCGGTGACCCAGTAGCGCAGCGAATCGGTGATCAGCTGCAGGGCATGCGGCGAGCGCATAAGCAGCGAGTTTCCGGTGCCGGTGGTGTCGAAGTAGTGCTGCTGATCACCTTCCACCAGTCGGTAGTAGGAGGCGTTGTCGATACCCTTGAAGCTCAGAGTGGGGCCCATATGGTTGCCCTCGGCGGTGTGGTTGTACACCACGTCAAGAATGACCTCCATGCCGGCATGATGATATGCCTTGACCATGGCTTTGAACTCGTTGACCTGTTCGCCGCGTTCCCCGGAAGAGGAATAGGCGTTGTGAGGTGCGAAGAAGCCGATGGTGTTGTATCCCCAGTAGTTCGACAGACCCTTTTCCTGCAGGAAGGAGTCGTTGACGAACTGGTGAATCGGCATCAGTTCAATAGCGGTGACGCCAAGCTTTTTCAAATATTCGATGACGCTCGGATAAGCCAGGCCCGCGTAGGTGCCGCGGATATCCGGCGGCACATCCATGTTGAGGTTGGTCATGCCGCGCACATGCGCCTCATAAATCACCGAATCATGGTACGGAATATACGGATGCTGATCATTGCCCCAATCGAAGTAGGGGTTGATGACCGCGGACTTCATGGTGTGAGCCGCCGAGTCGAGGTCGTTCATCGCCGTGTTGTCGTCCGGACTCTTGAACCAGTACGAGAACAGGCTTTCGTCGCCGTCGATATTGCCTTCGATGGCCTTGGCATATGGGTCGAGCAACAGCTTGTTAGGATTGCACCGCAGACCGTTCGCCGGGTCGTACGGCCCGTAGACGCGGTAACCATAACGCTGCCCGGGCTGCAGTCCGGGAATATAGTTATGCCATACGTAGGAGTTCTGCTCGGTCATCTCGACACGCGTCTCCGCATCATCTTCGTCGAACAGACACAACTCCACCTTTTGCGCAACCTGCGAGTACAACGCGAAATTCACACCGGCGCCGTCATAGCTGGCACCCAGCGGATACATTGATCCTGGTCTGATCTGCATACTCTTCAGTATCCCACTTTCTTGTGTTACCGATGTTCGGGCACGGTGAACGTCAGGAGAATAACGTCGGCTTGTCTTTGTCGGAATTCTTGGCGAGGAGCCTGTGCAGCGCCTCGTGCTGGATGGCGATCATTGAATTGGAGGAGGTGATGCGCGTGGCGGCCAGATCGCTCCATGGAATCCATGCGGACTCCACATGCTCATCCGGGTCGAAATGCCGTGGCTCATGTTTGAACGGACCGAGATGCAGCACCATGATGTGAGCCAACTCGTCGGTCATGCCCTCAGAGGAATAGAAGTCACCGACATAGTCGACACCCATGGCATCACAGTCAGGAACCACTCCGGTTTCCTCACCCAATTCACGCAATGCGGCGTCAAGCACATCCTCGCCCTCGTCCATAAGACCCGCGGGCAGCCCATAGGCGAACATGTCCGAACCAGCACGATATTCACGTTCGATAAGGTATCGGTCATTGGACATGTCATGCACGAGCATTACTACGCAAGGCGCGTGGCGCAACACCTGACGGCTGATTTCATGTTCTTCGCCGCCTTTGTCGGTCAATGCAATACGCATATCGTCCACGTGGAAGATGCGGCCGGTATACACGGTTTCACTGCTCACCACCTTGGCGGGCACATCCATGTCGATACCGTCAGAAGTAGCGTTCAGCTTATGGTCAAGCCGGCGCTCGAGTTGTTCCCGCTTGCTTTCGCCAAACATGCCTCTCCTTCGCAAACGTTTTCAATACCCTACTGTAGTGGCTCAGTCTTGACGGGAGGTGATGGACAGCGTCCATGGGTCAGTCGTGTCGCGGAACCATTCAACCTCGGGACGAGAACCTGTCGCCCGTTCGACGGCAACAGGCACATCCTCAAGCGCATAATTGAACCACATGGATTCGATGGCAGCATGCGGTGTGTTGATGAAATAAGGACGCACATGCCCATCACCGCTCTCCCCCTGCCCGAGGGCAATGCCTTGACCGCGCATTCGTGCCTCGTAGCGCGCCTGTTCAATGGCATCAGTCACCGGATGATGCCGTAAATCGCTGGTCACGTATACATCAGCGCCTGTCGCGCGCACTTCATTGAACAAGGAATCACCGGAGCCTGGCAAGATGGCTATACGCCGCACCAGAGCCTCTGGATCGCCGCACATCTGGATACCGAGGGCAGTGACCATGCCATGGTCACTCACCTCATCGAATACGCGCTGAGCAAAATCCTTGAGCGTGATTGGCTCCGGCAAACGACCCACACGTCCAAGCCCGACCGGATGCGCGGCCGCCGTATCTTCGATGGGTACAAGCGGTTGCGAGCCAACAAGCCCGAAATAATCGGCTGCGGCCTGTCCCACGCCACGGTATGCGGCATCGGCATTCGTATGTCCCACCCATAATCCACAACCGTGCTGGTACAGGCGACGGACAATATCGCCGCGGAAACCAAGTCCGCTGGCCTCATGCACGGATCGGAAGAATAACGGATGATGGGTGACGAGTAGGTCGGCGCCGGTGGCAACGGCCTTATCCACTATGGCCGAGGTCGGGTCGGCCGCGAAGACAATCCGATTCACCTCATGGTTTAGATCGCCCACAATCAGGCCCGGCTCATCCCATTCCTCGGCGTAACGCAACGGATACAGGGTCTCGAGAACGTCGATAACTTGCTTGAGATTCGGCATAGGTCTCATTGTAGTGGAGATGACAGCGATTGCGGTTTGCGGGCATCCTTCATCAAATTTCCGCAGTCCGCTACGTTACTGGTTGCCCTCGGTGGGAGGGCAACTCATACTGCGCGGCAAAAGAAACCGGCAACGAATCAGTGGGCGGCGAGCTGCCAGTCCGATCCGATACCGCAGGACACATCCAGCGGTACGGCAAGATCGACGGCATGTTCCATGGCATTGCGAATCAGCTCGGTGACCTGCTCGCTTTCGCCCGGAGCAATCTCCACCACAAGTTCATCGTGAATCTGCAGGATAATGCGGCTCTTCACACCGGCCTCGTCCAGAGCCTGCCCGGCACGAATCATCGCGATTTTCATGATGTCTGCGGCGGAACCCTGAATCGGCGCGTTCAGCGCTGCGCGTTCGGCAGCATCACGCGCCATGCGGTTCGTGGAACGCAGCGCCGGAAAATAGCGCCGACGGCCGAAAATCGTTTCGGTATAGCCTTTCTCACGGGCAGTCGCTACCAATGATTCAAGGTAGTCGTGTACCTTGCCGAAGGTGTCGAAATACCGGTTTTTCAGGGCCTCGGCTTCACGCTGCGCAATGTTGAGCTGCTGAGCCAATCCATAGGTGCTCAATCCGTAGGCAAGGCCATAGCTCATGGCTTTTACATGGCTGCGCTGGTCACCGGTAATCTGATCCACCGGCACGCCATAGACCATCGAGGCCACATATTTATGGAAGTCCGCACCGGAGCGGAATGCCTCGATCAGAGCCTCATCGCCAGACAAATCGGCCATAATACGCAATTCGACCTGCGAATAGTCGCAGCTCATCAGCGCCTCATAGCCTTCTCCCGGCACAAACACACTACGAATCTCACGTCCGACCGCATTACGGTTGGGAATATTCTGCAGATTCGGGTCCACCGAGCTCAATCGGCCGGTGGCGGCCACGGTCTGCTCGAACGTAGTGTGGATACGCTCGTCTGCCTTATTCGTGGCATCAATAAGCGTCTGCACGATCTGCTTAAGCTTATTGGTTTCCCGATGACGCAGCAGCGCCCCGAGGAATCCATTGGCCTGCTCATTATCCACGGAATGGATGTAGAGATTCTGCAATGCCGCCGCATTGGTGGTGTAAGAGCCATTCTTGGTGCGTTTGGTGGGCTTCAAACCCATATCTACAAACAGCACCTTCTGCAATTGCTTGGGGCTCTGCAGGTTGATCTCACCACCTGCATACTGCCATGCCATTTCCTGTGCCTGACGGGCATCGGCGGCAAACCGGTCACGCATGTCGGTGAGCCTGGAACGGTCGATTTTCGCCCCCGACTGCTCCATGCCGTGCAGCACCCGGGAAACCGGCAGCTCAATGGCACGCATCAGCCAGTATTGCCGACGCTCGTCGATGACCGGCCCCAAAGTAACGGCCAGTTCGCGGATAACAGCCAAATCATGCACACGCCGTTCGTTCAGGTCTTCCTCGGTGTGTTCGTCGTCGAAATCCAGCACACCTTGGGCCGGCTGCTCGGCATCGACAACATGAATATCCAGGAAGTGTTCGGCTGCCTGATTGAGATTGTCGGCATGGAAGTCAGGCTGGGCAAGGTATCCGCCCAGTTTGGTATCGAACATCGGCAATGCCATGCCCAATCCGGCGGCAGAAAGCAGGTGAAGCAGTTCCTTGTATCCATGGACGATGGTACGGAAATGCTCGGCTTTCAGGAACCGATCAAGAGCGGTCTGCACTGATGATGCCATCGGAGCCTCGATAATGGCTGCTGAGGATGCCGTAGCAACGGCGCATGCCTGCACATGGGCGCGCCCGGGCCGCGCGTCTCCCCATGCGGTCACTGTCCAGGCATGACCGACCGCGTCACCGCACATGATGTGACGTTCGGCCTCATTGCTGTAATCGGAAACCGGAAAATCAACAATGTCGTCAGGAACATTGATCTCATGACGATGGGCTTCGACCCACTGCTCGAACTGTGCCGCGGATTCAATAACCGTGATTTTCGGTGTGTCCAAACCGGAATCCAGCTTGTCTTCTGCAGGACCACCCGACTGTGCGGCCGCTGCTCCCTGGGCGGTTCCAGCTGGACTCACGCCACCATTGAAAATCTTCATCACGCGGGTCTTGGTACGCGGACCGAACTCAAGCTCTTTGAAGAGAGCATCAATCTGGGCCACATCCACTGAGCCGAACGTCAGATCCTCGATATCGACACCGAGATCCACGTCACGCACCAGCGCATTGACCTTGCGGTTCAGCTTGACCTGATCGATATTGGCGCGCAACGCCTCACCTTTTTTGCCGGTGACCTCGTCGGCGTGTTCGCAAATGGCATCCAGCGAGCCATACTGGTTGATCCATTTGGCCGCATATCCGTCGCCCACGCCGGGCACACCGGGAATATTATCGGCGGTCTCACCACGCAGAGCCGCCAAATCAGGGTATTGCGCCGGCGTGACCTTGTACTTGTCCACGATGGACTGAGGCGTCATATGCTTCAGGTCTTTGAAGTGATGGCCTGGGTAGAGCACGGTGACGTTGTCGTCCACAAGCTGGAAGGCATCTCTGTCGCCGGACAATACCAGCGTGTGATAGCCGGCGTCGTCTCCCATAGTGGCGAGAGTGGCGATGATGTCATCGCCCTCATACCCCTGCTTTTCGATATACGTGACGCCCAGGGCCTTGAGCATGCGCTGAATCAAAGGCAGCTGGGTGAGCAGCTCCTCGGGCGCGGCCTCACGGGTGCCCTTGTACTGCGGAAGCATGTCGTTGCGGAACGTGCCGCCCTTCATATCGAAGGCTACACCTAGATGGTCTGGCTTCTCCGCTTCAATCACCTGAGACAGCATGGTGGCAAAGCCCCATACCGCGTTAGTGGCTTGCCCTGCTGCGGTACTGAAATTTTCAACCGGCAGGGCGTAAAACGCACGAAAGGCCAGCGAGTGGCCATCCACCACCAGCAAAGTTTCATTGGTGGGCTCGGTCACGCTGGCCTCTCCCCTAATTGGTTCATTTGTTTGTTGGCTCAGCGCTCGTCGGTCTCGGACGGCTTCGGATCGCCGTACTTGGCGATGATGGCCTGAGCAAGACGCTTCTTAGGAATGCGCTGATCCATGGATGTCTTCTGAATCCAACGGAAAGCACCCTGCTCGGAGAAGTCGGCCTTGTCCATCAATAGACCCTTGGCACGATCCACAAGCTTGCGTTCCTCAAGGGTGTCCTCAGCCTTCTTGAGCTTTTCCTCGGTCTCCTTGAGCTGATCGGTGGTTTCCTGAAGCTTGCGTTCGCTGCGCTCGACGTTGTCCAGAAGATCGTTGATTTCAGCGAAACGACCCATGGCGACTTCGAGGGTCGGCAGGAGCTTGGATTCCTCGTACGGCTTGGTGACATATGCCATGGCACCGGCACCGGTGGCCTTCTTGACCAAATCGGTCTGGGAGAAGGCGGTGAGCATGACCACGGGAGCGATGTTCTCGTCGCAGATGATGCCGGCGGCGGCGATGCCATCCATACGCGGCATCTTGACGTCCATGCACACCACGTCCGGGCGGAACTTGCGGGTCAGTTCGACGGCTTCCTCGCCATTGGCGGCCTGGCCGACGACCTCGTAACCATTGTCTTCGAGCATGGCCACCAAATCCATACGATTCACGGCCTCGTCCTCGGCCACGACAACGGTACGCGGGCCGTTCTCGGGCTTGGTTTTGCACTCAGCAGGCTCGCCGTCTTCCTCGGCCACAGCCTTGAGTTCTTCGTCGGTCAGCACCTCGTCGACGTCGATGCTCGGTTCCTCGGACTTCTTCCTTGCAGCCATGCCACCCTCTTTTCCGATTGTGACCAAATACAAATGACCCCTCGCGATTCGCGAAGGTCGTTATTTGAGTCTGACCTTTTTGCGAAAGTGCCCTCGGTGGGACTCGAACCCACACTGCGCAGATTTTGAGGCTGCTTCCTCTACCAATTGGGATACGAGGGCGTGCCAAAGCACTCTTGCAGAGCTTAGCATATCAATTCGACTCTCCCGCCATAAGACACGCGATAGCCGTCATCATCGCTAACGGCGTACCCGAGTGTTGCCTATCGTCAGGCGTGTCGCCGCGGCCTACAATAGGCCATAGGTTGATGTTCCGCTTCTGTTAGGAGGGCATATGAGCAACGAAACCTACCGCCAGTTTGACCCGTGGCGTCCTTCTCCGGTCAAGGAGATTTCCCGCAGGCAAATCGTGGAGACGCATTATTTCAATGTCGATCATGTCTCGTACGAATCGAATCAGATCGGCTCGTTTGAACGCTATTTTGTCCAGGAACTCAACGGCGACACCGTCGCTGTGTTGGCCGTCACCGAAGACGGCATGATTCCGTTGGTTGAGCAGTACCGTATTGCCAACCATCGGTGGACATTGGAGATTCCGGCTGGGCACGCCAACAATCCTTCCGAACGCCCGACCGATGTGGCCAAGCGCAAGCTGGCCGAGGAAGCCGGATTCGACGCCGACAAATTCACGCAGTTCACCCGGTTCATGAATACGCCGAGCTATTCCACCCAGCACACCTCGATATTCTTTGCCACCGGTCTCAAGCCGGTGTCTCGTCAGGAGATCGGGCCGGAAACGCCTCGTTCCGACGTCCGACTGGTCTCGGTGGACGAGGCCTATGAAATGGTGGTCAACGGCACGATTCTCGATGCCAAAACCGTGATCGCGATTCTGCGACTGAAGAGTGGCAGCCTGCAGCATCTCAATGACTAAGTGAGGAGACAAGAGCCGCAATTCGCCTCGAATGCGACTCCTCTCCCTACGCAACAAAAAGTCCCATCCAATCGGATGGGACTTTCGTCTACTACTAGCGTGTGCTAGTCAGCGAGCGAATAATCAGTCGCAAGCGCCAACAGTGTGCACGTAGATGGAGTCGGTGCGGCCCGGCTGGTGATCGCCCTGAGCGGAGCTCAGAATGACGATCTTGTCGCCGTCAACAACCTTGCCGGCGTCCTTGAGGACCTTGTCGGTGAAGATCATGAGGTCCTTGCGGGACTTGTCGTGGTAGTCCTCCTTGAGCAGGAAGGCTTCGGTGCCCCAAGACAGAGCCAGCCAGTGGTAGGTGTGCTCGTTGTTGGTCAGGCCGTAGATCGGGGCGGCCGGACGCTCGCGGGACACGCGGTGCACGGTGGAACCGGTCTGGGTGTAAGCAACGATGGCCTTGGCGTTGAGCTTGTCAGCCAGATCCACAGCAGCGGAGGAAACAGCGCCGGTGGAAGACATGTCAAGGTTCTTGAGCTCCGGGATACGGTCGAAGCCGTGGTCGGTGGCGTAAGCGGAAATACGGGCCATGGTAGCCACGGTCACATCCGGGTACTTACCAACGGCGGTCTCGTTGGAGGTCATGGTAGCGTCGGAGCCGTCGAGAACGGCGTTGGCGCAGTCGGAGGCCTCTGCACGGGTCGGGACCGGGGAGTTCACCATGGAGCCGAGGACTTCGGTGGCCACGATGACCGGCTTGGCGTACTGGCGGGCCAGCTCGATGATGCGCTTGGTGGCCAGCGGGACCTCTTCCAGCGGGCACTCAACAGCCATGTCGCCGCGGGCGGCCATGACGCCGTCGAAGGTCTTGACGATCTCTTCGAGGTTCTCCAGAGCCTGCGGCTTCTCGATCTTGGCGACGATCGGAATACGACGGCCTTCCTCATCCATAATCTCGTGGGCGCGGTCGATGTCGGTGGCGAAACGCACGAAGGACATGGCGATGATGTCGGCACCGGTGCGGATGGCCCAGCGCAGGTCGGCCTCATCCTTCTCAGTCAGAGCCGGCAGAGAGACGGCGACGCCCGGCAGGTTGATGCCCTTGTGGGAGGACACGGGGCCAGCGACGACAACCTTGGTGTGCACGTTGTTGCCCTCGACCTTGGTGACCTCAAGGCGAACCTTGCCGTCATCGATCAGAATCGGGTCGCCCGGGTGGCAGTCACCCGGCAGGCCCTTGAACGTGGTGGAGGTGATGTGCTCGTCACCCTCAACGTCGTCGGTGGTGATGATGAATTCCTGGCCGAGCGTCAGCTGGACCTTGTCCTCGCCCTCGGCGTTCTTCTTGAACCAACCGCAGCGAATCTTCGGGCCCTGCAGATCAACGAGAGCGGCCACGTTGCGGCCGGTGGCCTCGCTGGCCTTGCGCACGTTGTTGTACACGTTGAGGTGATCTTCGGGGGTGCCGTGGGAGCGGTTCAGACGAGCAACGTCCATACCGGCTTCGACGAGCTTGAGAAGGTTGTCGTAATCCTCGGTGGAAGGACCGATGGTGTCTACGATCTTGGCTTTACGCATGAATGCCTGCCTATTCTTGTTCTTTTTTGGTTCGAGGCGCGATTGCCTCACTTGCCGCAGCCCAGTCTACTAGCGCAGACCGGCTCATGACAAGTTTATTCCCCGGTGTGTTGTGAGCGCTCACACTGTTGCGCCGATTGGGTTTTGAGGGGTTGATTTCCCTATGATTTCAGGCCTTCTCAGCGCTTTCCACTTGCTTCATCTTGACCACAGAAGCCAAAGCCGCTCCGCCGATTGCCAGGACAATCACAGCAAGGGAGAGCCATGTTGGCACTTCAGGCACCCAATGCACGCCTTCGCCGCCGTTGATGAACGGCAGAGTATTGCCGTGCAGCGCCTCCATAATGAGCTTGACACCGATGAAGCCCAGCACCACGGACAAGCCAATCGGCAGATAGACAAGCTTGTCGAGCAAGGCGCCAAGCAAGAAGTACAGCTGCTGCAGGCCAAGCAATGCGAACACATTGGAGGTGAACACCAGGAACGGGTCCTTGGTCAGACCGAAGATTGCGGGAATCGAGTCAAACGCGAACATAACATCGGTGGTGCCGATGGTCAGGAACACGATGAGCATCGGGGTCCAATAGCGCACGCCGTTCTTGGTGGTGCGCAGCTTCTCGCCGTCGTAATCGTCGGTAATCTTAATGACCTTACGCAACGCACGGATGATGCCGTTTTCGTGGTATTCCTCATCCTCATCGCCGCCAAGCACCAACTTGAGCGCGGTGTAGATCAGGAATGCGCCGAAGATAAAGAACACCCAGGTGAAACGGGTGATCAGAGCCGCACCAATCAGAATGAACAGACCACGGAAAATCAACGCGATGGTGATACCGACCGACAGCACATATTTCTGGATCTGCTTGGGTACTGCGAAGTTCGACATAATGATGACGAACACAAAGAGGTTGTCAATGGACAACGAATACTCGGTCAGCCAGCCGGAATAGAACTCGATGGCCGGCTTGGAACCAGCGAAAAACCAGATGAATCCACCGAATATGAGCGCCATGACCACGAAGAACGCGATATGCTGCACGCATTCCTTGGTGGAAGGCACGTGCGGGCGACGGCCAATGACGAACAGGTCGACGATGAAGAACAGTGCAAGCACCACAAAGGTGATGATTTCAAATGCGAGTGGGGTTTCTGCCATGATTCCCTACACTAACTTATGTCTGTGACGGGTTTACTTATTCGCCTCAGTCATTTGACGCAGCTCTTTTTTGAGGTCGCGGATTTCGTCGCGTAGACGGGCGGCGAGCTCGAATTGGAGCTGTTCGGCGGCAGTGTGCATCTGTTCAGAGAGTTGACGAATCAAATCAGCCAGGTCCTGGGCGGGCAGTCCGGCCTTGAGGATTTCCTCATGACGCTTGTCGGCTTCGTTGGGATCGAGCACGGGCACGCCCAGATGCGTGTTGCCGGCCTTGCCCGCATTGCGATAACCGCCCTCGAGCAAGGTCTGGGTATCCACATCCTCCTTGGCCAGCATGTCGTTGACATCGCTGATTTTCTTAATCAGAGGCTTCGGATCAATGCCATGTTCCTTGTTGTAAGCAATTTGCTTGGCGCGACGGCGATCGGTCTCGTCAATCGCCTTGCGCATGGCATCAGTGGTCTCATCGGCATACATGATTACCGTGCCTGACACGTTTCGTGCGGCACGACCGATGGTCTGAATCAGTGAACGATAGGAACGTAGGAAACCTTCCTTATCGGCATCGAGAATCGCCACCAGGGAGACTTCCGGCAAGTCAAGGCCCTCACGCAGCAGGTTGATGCCGACTATCACGTCGATTTTGCCCTCACGCAGCATGCGCAGCAGTTCGACACGACGCAGCGTGTCCACGTCGGAATGCAGGTATTCGACCTTGATGCCGCGTTCCAGCAGATAGTCAGTCAGATCCTCGGCCATCTTCTTGGTCAATGTGGTGACCAGCGCACGCTCGTTCCTGTCTACGCGCGCCTTAATCTCCCCAAGCAAGTCGTCAATCTGACCCTTGACCGGTCGCACATCGATTTTCGGATCCAGCAGGCCGGTCGGACGGATGATCTGCTCGACCACGCCATCCGAAAGTCCCAGCTCATAGTCACCTGGCGTGGCGGAGAGGTATACGGTCTGGCCCACGCGCTGCAGGAATTCCGGCCATTTCAACGGACGATTATCCATTGCGGAGGGCAGTCTGAAGCCGTGCTCGACCAGCGTGCGCTTACGGGAGGCGTCGCCCTCATACATGGCGCCGATCTGCGGCACGGTGACATGCGATTCGTCAATGACCAGCAGGAAATCATCAGGGAAAAAGTCAAGCAATGTGTGCGGCGGAGTACCGGCGGCACGACCGTCGAAATGACGCGAATAGTTCTCGACGCCGGAACAGACACCCACCTGGGTGAGCATTTCCAAATCATAGGTGGTACGCATGTTGAGGCGCTGGGCTTCCAGCTCCTTGCCCTGCTTGCGCAGCTCGGCCAGACGCTCGTCAAGTTCCTCGCGAATGGTTTTCAGGGCCCGTTCCATGCGTTCGGGACCGGCCACATAATGCGAGGCCGGGAAAATGTGAACCTCGTTTTCCTCATCGATTTCGTCTCCGGTCAACGGATGGAGCGTGGAAATGCGGTCGATCTCGTCACCAAAGAATTCGATACGCACCGCCAGTTCCTCGTAGACAGGGATGATTTCGACGGTGTCGCCCCGCACGCGGAACGTACCGCGGGTGAAGGCGATGTCGTTGCGTTTGTATTGCATGGCGACAAATTGACGCAGCAGGTCATCACGGTTGATCTCTTGACCCACCTTGAGGAAGAGCATACGGCCGGCATATTCTTCCGGCGTGCCCAAGCCGTAGATGCAGGATACCGTGGCCACCACCACGCAATCACGCCGGGTCAGCAGGTTTGCGGTGGCCTGATGACGAAGCCGTTCCACATCGTCATTGATATTGGAGTCTTTCTCTATATAGGTATCCGTCTGCGGGATATAGGCTTCCGGCTGGTAGTAGTCGTAGTAGCTCACGAAGTAGCTGACGGCGTTGTCCGGCATAAGTTCGCGGAATTCGGCGCACAGCTGCGCGGCCAGCGTCTTGTTGGGCTCAATGATGAGGGTCGGGCGCTGCAGTTTCTCTATCAGCCAGGCGGTGGTGGCGGTTTTACCAGTACCGGTGGCACCCATCAGAACCACGTCATTTTCACCGTTTTCGATGCGTTCAGACAGCTCGGTGATAGCCTGTGGCTGGTCGCCAGATGGTTGATAGGGCGATTTGACGACGAAAGGCTTGTCCGCACGCTCGATATTGAATCCCATGAGGCTTTATCTTAGCGGTCCCGGTTCACAGCAAATTATTCTCAATAAGAGAAGTGTGAGGATTTCGCTTTGACAATCGAACACAATTCCCCGAGAAACAGCTCATTCCCGCCATTCCTTCCAATGTGCGATTGAGCGATATTGTGCGTTTGCCTCACACTTTCTCTAGTGCCGTTCATTTTGTGTGAGCCATCCCACGTATATTTCATCCACTTGGGCCAGCATCTCAGGTATTGGATGGGTGGAGTCGATGACGATGTCAGCGATAGCCCGACGTTCCTCCTCGCTGGACTGGTGGCGGATGCGCGCTTCAGCCTGTTCGAGACTCATACCGCGTTCCTCGATCATACGGTCAAGCCGTATGCACACCGGTGCCTCGACGGTGACGATATGGTCGAAAGTGAAAGGAATGGTATCGATTACTTCGGCGAGCAGCGGGATGTCATGGACGATGACGATTGTTTCGGGATGCTTACGTTCCAGACGCGCCGCCTCGGCGTAAATCAGCGGATGCTCGATGGCATCAAGGCGTTCACGCGCGCCCGTTCTGGCATCCTTGCCAAAGATATGGTCGGCAATCCATTGGCGATTCATGGTGCCGTCAGCGTTAAGGGCATCAGAACCGAATTCGGCGACAATCTGCGGCAGCGCCACTCCCCCAGGTTCGACGATCTGGCGGGCCAGGGCATCGTAGTCGATATGCAACGCGCCCAGCTCACGCAACCGTGCGGCCACTGTGCTTTTGCCGGCTGCGATACCGCCAGTCAGTCCTATTCGCATCATGGTGCCTATCGTAGCTGCAACTCCCCTCAAGTCGACTATCGCCGACAGCTCCCCCTCAGGAAGGGGAGTCATTGGCGGATAACTCCCGAAACGCAAGAAACCCGGCCCACTCGGACCGGGTTTCTTCAGACGCTAAGCGTTAGCTTCGCGGCAAACTCACTTGCCGAGCAACTGGTCGCGCAGGGCGGCGAGCTGATCGGAGTCGGCGAGGGTGCCGGTAGCCGGAGCAGCGGAAGAGTAGTTGGAGGTCTCCTCGACCGGCTTCTCTTCCTTCTGGTTCTGGCCGTCGGCGGCAGCGGACTCGGCCGCATTTGCCAGTTCCTTGGCCACGAACTCCTTGTGCTCTTCCCACAGGTCGTGAGCGGCGGCGTACTGGGCTTCCCACTCCTCGCGCTGCTTCTCGTAACCAGCGATCCACTCGTTGGTGTTCGGGTCGAAGCCTTCGGGGTACTTGTAGTTGCCCTGCTCGTCGTACTCGGCCGGCATACCGTAGATGGCCGGATCGAAGTCCTCGGAAGCCGGGTCAACGGAGTCGTTGGCCTGCTTGAGGGACAGGGAGATGCGGCGACGATCGAGATCGACGTCGATCACCTTGACGAACACGGTCTCGCCCGGCTTGACCACGGTCTCCGGGTTCTCGACGTGACGGTTGGCGAGCTCGGAGATATGCACCAGGCCCTCGATGCCGTCTTCGACGGAGATGAAGACACCGAACTGGACGATCTTGGTGACCTTGCCCTTGACAATCTGGCCGGGAACGTGGGTGCGAGCGAAACGCTGCCACGGATCCTCCTGGGTCGCCTTGAGGGACAGGGAGATACGCTCACGGTCGAGATCGACGTCGAGCACCTCGACGGTGACCTTGTCGCCAACCTTGACGACCTCAGACGGGTGGTCGATGTGCTTCCAGGACAGCTCGGAAACGTGAATCAGACCGTCAACACCGCCGAGATCGACGAAAGCGCCGAAGTTGACGATGGAGGACACCACGCCTTCACGGATCTGACCCTTCTTGAGCTGGGACAGGAAGGTCTCGCGGACCTCGGACTGGGTCTCCTCAAGGTACTGGCGGCGGGACAGAACCACGTTGTTACGGTTCTTGTCGAGCTCAAGGATCTTGGCCTTGATCTTCTGACCGATGTACGGGGAGAGGTCGCGGACACGACGCATCTCAACGAGGGAGGCAGGCAGGAAGCCACGCAGACCGATGTCGACGATGAGGCCGCCCTTGACGGCTTCAATGACGGTGCCCTCAACGACGCCGTCAGCTTCCTTGATCTTCTCAATGTCGCCCCAAGCACGCTCGTACTGAGCACGCTTCTTGGACAGAATCAGACGGCCTTCCTTGTCTTCCTTGGTGACGACAAGGGCCTCGATGGTGTCGCCGACCTCGACGACTTCGTCAGGATCAACGTCCTTCTTGATGGAAAGCTCGCGGGAGGGGATGACGCCCTCGGTCTTGTAGCCGATGTCCAGGAGGACCTCGTCGTGATCGATCTTGACGACGGTACCCTCAACCAGATCACCATCATCGAAGTTCTTGATGGTGGAATCGACTGCCTTGATGAAGTCCTCTTCGGTGCCGATGTCGTTGATGGCAACCTTGGTGACTTCAATGTTGTTCTCTGCCATGTAAATATATGGTTTCTAATAGTGGATGGATAATTTCTCGATATTCAGTTATACGTATGCCCTTGCAGACATACTGATATTTACGATACAAGCAACTCTGCCCAAATTTCCTAGAAAAATTCGGGTGTGTCGCACGCTTTAATTTGCGTTGACCACAGATGGGCTAGGATGTTCTGTTGCCGGGACCGCTCCAGGCCGCTCAGGCCAAGCTTTACGCCCGGCAACAGAACATCCCGGCCCACCTGTTCCTCATCGGGAGGAGCGCTCGGCCATTTCTACAACGTTGGCCAGAAGCATGGCTCGGGTCATGGGGCCTACGCCACCGGGGTTGGGGGTGTATGCGTACGCCTTGTCATAGCAGGCCTTGTCCACGTCGCCCTTGATACGGTAGCGACCGGCCTCCTCATCGAATACGCGGCTGACGCCCACATCCACCAGTACCGTCCCCTCCTTGATCTTGTCAGGGGTCACGAAGCCGGCGGAGCCCATTGCGGCGATGATGACATCGGCACGACGCATATGGTCGGCCACGTCGCGCGTACCGGTGTGGCACAAGGTGACGGTGGCATTGACGGCATTGCGCGTGAGCAGCAGGCCGATGGTGCGGCCGATGGTAATGCCACGGCCCAACACGCACACTTCCTTGCCTTCCAGGTCAATGTTGTAGGCATCAAGCAATTCAAGCACGCCGCGTGGGGTGCAGGGCAACGGTGTTGCGATGTCTGCGCGTACATGCAGCACCAGTTCGCCAAGGTTGTACGGGTGCATGCCGTCCGCATCCTTGGCCGGATCGATCATGTTGATGATCGCGTTTTCATCAACGCCCTTGGGCAGCGGCAGCTGCACGATAAATCCGGTGCAAGCCGGGTCATCGTTAAGTTCACGCACGGCCTCGGCAATCTGGCCGAAACTGGCATCGGCAGGCAGTTCCTTCTTGACCGAGGTGATACCCACCTCCTGGCAATCGGCATGCTTGCCGGCCACGTACTTCATCGAGCCGGGATCCTCCCCCACCAGCAGCGTGCCCAGTCCAGGCACCACGCCTTGCGCCTTGAGCGTGTTCACACGTTCGGCGAGATCGGCTTTGATCGTGGCAGCAACCTGCTTGCCGTCGATTTTCGTGGACATCCATACCCTTCCATATTGTTCGGCGCATTCTATCGAAACGATAGGCTATCGTTGGAACAAATCAGGATTATATCGTTCGTCCATCTCAACGAAGAAGGCACGCCATGGGGATTCGGATTACACGACTCACGAAACTCGCCGCAGCCGGCCTAGGCGCCGTCATGCTGTTCGCTTCCGCGGCTTGCGGCTCGGCCACAACCCAAACCGAGCCGAACACCAAGCAGAACGTACCCGAGCCCACCGGTCCGATCAACGTGGTCGCCTCCATCAACCA
Organism: Bifidobacterium breve DSM 20213 = JCM 1192; assembly: GCF_001025175.1. Classification (NCBI taxonomy): domain Bacteria; kingdom Bacillati; phylum Actinomycetota; class Actinomycetes; order Bifidobacteriales; family Bifidobacteriaceae; genus Bifidobacterium; species Bifidobacterium breve. The sequence goes on along the minus strand of NZ_AP012324.1, from coordinate 855,750 downwards.
ATGGGGGTCGCTGGCCGCGGAACTTGGTGGAGATGACGTGACGGTCACCTCCATCATGAACTCCACCAATGTGGATGCCCATGATTTCGAGCCGAAAACCTCGGACGTCGCCAAACTATCCCAAGCACAGATCGTGGTGGCCAACGGCGCCGGCTATGATTCCTGGGCGACCAAGCCGTTGTCGAAAAGTTCCACCTTGGTTTCCGCCGCTTCCGTTATGGGCGCCATGGAAGGCGACAACCCTCACTTATGGTTCTCCAAGGACGCACGCTCGAGCATGGCCTCCGCCATCACCGAGGCATATGTCAAGGCTCTGCCCAGCAAGAAGAAAATATTCCAGACGCGACTGAAGAATTGGCTGAACCGCGAAAAAACACTGGAAACCTGGGTCAACGACTTCACCAAAACCCATACCGATCTCACGTACGCGGCAACCGAACCCGTGGCCTACTATCTCATGGCCGACGTGGGGTTCAAGGACGCAACCCCCAAGGGCTATACGCAGTCGACGGCTTCCGGCGGCGAACCAGCACCGGCGGATCTGCAGGCGTTCCAGACGCTTATTGAAGACAAGGGCGCGGATGTATTGATCAACAACACGCAGGAAGCCAGCGATGCCACCAATATGATCACCGGCACCGCAGGCAAATCCGATGTGCCGGTCGTCGATGTCTCCGAGCAAATGCCCGCGGACGCCACCACGCTGAATGCTTGGATTAACCAGCTCATCAACACCATCATTGACGCGGTGGATCCGACTTACGGCTGCGATGCCGGCACCGGCGACAACACCGAAGGCGATGCGTCCGGAGAAAATTCCTCCGACACTGCCGCAAACCAGTCCGACTCCGCCAACGATGCAGGTACCACGTATATCCGCGAATGCAAGGCCATGAACGCCGACTCCGCCAGTGATTCAGCAAACTTCGGGACCGACAACTCCACCACCGATACAGAAGGCACCACTCCTTCGAACGAGGGCCAAACCGATCCGGGCAAATGATCGGGGTCCACGGCGGCGAGCTGTGACCATAGTATACATATGCGCGAAGGCCATGCTTCCGATATGACATCGGTTGCATGGCCTTTGTCATAACCGCATAACCGCATCATTCGATATTGAGAACGATTGTCAGCATCATTTGCCACAATCGAGCCCTATGAACGAATCTTCCGCATGCATCGTGTTCACGGATGCCGCCATCAAGCGTGGCGATCGCACGATATGGCAACATGGCAACTTCACCATCCCCACCGGTTCGGTCACCGCCATCGTTGGCACTAACGGCACCGGAAAAACCACGATGATGAAGGCCGAGTTGGGCCTGCTGCCTCTCTCGCACGGCTCCCTGACCGTATTGGGCAAGCCGGCCGGAGAGATGAACAAACGCATCGGCTATGTGCCGCAAAGCTATGTTTCCGACGTCGATTCTAATCTCACCGCCGAGCAGTCGGTGCTACTGGGACTGACCGGTACACGATTCGGCATTCATCCCGTCACCAAAGCACAGAAGGCCAAGGCACACGAAGCCATGGAATTCACCGGCATCGCGGACAAGGCCCATTACCGTCTGTCCGAGCTGTCCGGCGGCCTGCGTCAGCGTGTCGCCATCGCCCAGGCGCTGGTATGCGACCCACAGCTGCTCATGCTTGATGAGCCGTTGGCCAATCTGGATCTGGCCAGCCAACGATCCACCGTACATGTGCTTGCCAAACTCAATCGCGAACTTGGCATGACTATCCAAGTGGTGGCGCATGATCTCAACATGCTGTTGCCGATTCTGACCGGCGCCGTATATCTGCTGGACGGCCATCCGCATTACGCCGATATGCACAAGGTGCTTGATTCCGATCTGCTGACACATTTGTATGGCACACAGGTGCAGGTGGTCACCACCCCGCAGGGAGACATGTTCGTGACCCCCACTCCGGACGAGCCACGCGACCAGCCGCAGGATATGCATACCGCCGCCGAAGTGGCGCAGCTGCACCATCACGAACACGGCACCGATACCGCGACCGCGCACCAATAACGTCTAGCACAGCAGTCAGCACCGTACAGAATCGCCGCGCATACCAAGCCGCGGCATGAAGAAACAAGAGACACAGAGATATCAAAGACCATGAGCACCATCAACTTCTCATATGATCCTGAATGGCTCAGCACGCTATCTGCCCCGTTCATGACCAATGCCTTCATCGCCGGCCTGTGCATCGCATTGGCCGCAGGCGTTATGGGCTACTTCACCATCGCACGACGATCCACCTTCGCCGCTCACGCATTGGCTCATATCGGACTGCCCGGTGCCACCGGCGCGGTGCTGTTCGGCCTGCCCGTCTCGCTGGGCATGGGCGTGTTCGCGCTCGGTGGCGCACTGGTCATCGGCGCATTGGGCAAGCGCGTCTCCGAACGTGAAATCGCCACCGGAACCGTACTGGCCTTTGCCACCGGTCTGGGTCTGTTCTTCGCACGACTGTCCAGCTCGGCTTCCCAGCAGATGCAGTCCATTCTGTTCGGCTCAATCCTGACCATAACCACCGGCCAGATCATTGGCTTCGCCGTGTTCGACGTGCTGCTGCTAGTCCTCTTGGCGATTATCTACCGTCCGCTGCTGTTCAGCTCGCTCGATGAGCAGGTGGCACAAGCCAAAGGCGTGCCGATTGGCCTGATGAATGTGGCATTCATGGCGATTATGGCCGGTGTGATTACCATTGCCGTGCCGGCTGTGGGCACACTGCTGATTTTCGCTCTGGTAATCACGCCTGCGGCCACCGCCAATATTCTGGCCGGCTCGCCGTTCAAGGCCATGGCGATTGCCAGCGTGCTGTGCCTGGTGTCCATCTGGGCCGGACTGGTACTTTCCGCGATGTTCCCCGCTCCCCCAAGCTTCATTATCGTGACGCTGTCCACCCTGTTCTGGGCACTTGCCAAAGCTGTGGAAACGTTGCGAAAGTAGCACTCCGCACTACTCTCAACGAGAGGAGCCCCTTTCCGCATGGAAAGGGGCTCCTCTCTTATGGCTTCGTCATCAGCGACGCTCCACCAAAGCACTGGCGATGGCGGCTATGCCTTCGCCTCGACCGGTAAAACCCATATGGTCGGTGGTGGTGGCGGTGACCGATACCGGGCAACCGACGGCCGCGGATAACGCGGCTTCCGCTTCGGCGCGGCGGGTACCGATTTTCGGGCGATTGCCGACGATGGCCACGGACGCGGAGACGGGCCGATAGCCGCTATCCGCAAGATGGGCAACAGTTTCACGAAGCATATCCGAGCCGTGCATACCGGCACCATGCGCATGGGAGCCCACGCCGAACAGTGAACCAATATCGCCCAGACCGGCAGCGGCGAGCAACGCATCAATCAAGGCGTGAGCGGCCACATCACCATCGGAATCACCTTCGATGCCCTCATATCGGGCAGCCTCAGCCGGTGCAGCGTTCTCTGGGACCGGCCAATACAGTCCGGCCAACCATAATTCACGTCCGGAACCGGAAGCGGCAAACCGATGGGCATCAAAGCCCTGGCCGACGCGCAGGATCACTTCTTCTTGGACTTCTTTTCGGCTTCGACGCGCGCCAGCGTGTCTGCGGCCGCTTCTTCAGGCTCGGCAGCGTGATGCTGGTCATCACCCACCTGGGCAGGTGCGTAGCCGAGGTTCACGTCAAGCAGACGCTGTGCTTCCGTCTCATCGATCTTCTCGGACAGCGCGATCTCGGAGGTCAGGATGGCGCGGGCCTTGGTCAGCATGCGCTTCTCGCCTGCGGACAAGCCGTGTTCGTCCACGTCGCGCTGCGCGAGATCGCGCACCACTTCGGCGATTTTATTGACATCACCGGTGGCGATCTTTTCGACATTCAGCTTGTAACGGCGGGACCAGTTCATTTCCTTTTCGATGATCGGGGTTCGCAGAATCTCGAACACCTTGGCTACCTCGGAACCGGAGACGATGTCACGCACACCGACTTTCTTGGCGTTTTCCACCGGCACATTGATGACCAGACCGTCGGAGGAAAGTACGGACAACTGCAGATATTCGCGCGTCACGCCCTTAACCGTCCGCTCGGTGATGGCCTCCACTTTTGCTGCACCATGACGTGGGTAGACGACCATATCGCCGACTTGATAAGACATGTATCCTCCGAGAACTGACGGATTACTCACAAAAACTCGAATAATTGTGCCATATGGTCTGGACTGGGACAATGAGAGCGCTCACAATCAGGCGACAACACTCTAAGCGGCATAAATTCGCCATTTTCGACGCGCCAATGTAGCGTTTCCGACACCAACGCACGTAGACTTTGGGGCATGGCTAATGAAACGAAGATCAAGGAAGATACCGTCACCGTGCCTGTTGCCCAAAGTGACCTCGACGCGGTGAGCAATGCTGAATTCTACAACCCCCACGGAGTTCTTGGCGGGCATCTCGGCATTGGCAAGCATGCCGATACCGCCACAATCCGTGTGCTGCGTCCGCTTGCCAAATCCGTGACCATTCTCACCCAAGACGGCGAATATCCGATGACACACGAATACAACGGCGTATTCGTGACCACCGTTCCCGCCGCGGGGACCAAGAAGCAGCCCACCATTCCCGATTACCGCGTGAAAACCGAATGGGAAAGCGGCGACGTGCTCATCGAGGATGACCCCTACCGCTACATGCCCACACTCGGCGAAATGGACACCTACCTGTTCGGCGAAGGTCGCCACGAAAAGCTCTGGGAAGCCCTCGGCGCACACGTGCTGCGCTATGACGACCCGATGGGCGGTGCCGATGGCACGCCCGGCGAACAAGTGGTGGGCACCGCATTCTCCGTATGGGCGCCAAACGCCCACGCCGTGCGCGTGGTCGGCAACTTCAACGCCTGGGACGGCCGCCGCCACGCCATGCGCGAGCTCGGTTCCTCCGGCGTGTGGGAGATCTTCATTCCCGGTCTTGGCGCAGGCGAGAACTACAAGTTCCAAATCCTCAATGCCAACTACGTGTGGGAGATGAAGGCCGACCCGATGGAGCGTCAGCACGAAATCCCGCCGAACACCGCATCCATCATCACCGAATCCTCCTACGAGTGGGCCGATGACGCCTGGATGCAGCACCGCCGCACCACCAACCCGCACAACGGCCCGGTCTCCATCTACGAGGTGCATGCCGGCAGTTGGAAGAAGGGCCTGAGCTACCGCGACCTAGCCACGGAATTGGTGGACTACGTCAAGCAGGAGGGCTACACCCACGTCGAGTTCATGCCGTTGGCCCAGCACCCGTTCTCCGGATCCTGGGGCTATCAGGTCACCGGTTACTACGCGGTGGATTCACGCCTCGGCTCCCCCGACGATTTCCGTTACCTGGTCGACAAGTTCCATCAGGCCGGCATCGGCGTGATCATGGACTGGGTGCCCGCTCACTTCCCGAAGGATGCCTTTGCGCTCGGCCGTTTCGATGGCACCCCGCTGTACGAGGATCCAGACCCGCTGCGCGGCGAACACCCCGATTGGGGCACCTATGTGTTCAACTTCGGACGCCGCGAGGTGCGCAACTTCCTGGTGGCCAACGCCCTGTTCTGGCTTGAGGACCTGCACGTCGACGCACTGCGCGTGGATGCCGTCAGCTCCATGCTCTACCTCGACTATAGCCGCGAACCCGGTCAGTGGCGCCCGAACATCTACGGAGGCCGCGAGAACCTGGAGGCCATCGACTTCCTCAAGGAGGCCACCGCCACCGCTTACAAGAACAACCCCGGCGTGATGATGATCGCCGAGGAATCCACCGCATGGCCGGGCATCACCGCCCCCACTTCCGCCGGCGGCATCGGCTTCGGCCTCAAGTGGAACATGGGCTGGATGCATGACACCCTTGAATATCTGCATGAGGAGCCCATCAACCGCAAGTGGCATCACAATGAAATCACCTTCTCGATGGTGTATGCCTACTCCGAGAACTATGTGCTGCCCATCAGCCACGACGAGGTCGTGTACGGCAAGGGATCCGTATATGGCAAGATGCCGGGCAACGGTTGGCAGAAGATGGCCGGCGTGCGTGAACTGTTCGCCTACCAGTGGGCTCACCCGGGCAAGAAGCTCTCCTTTATGGGCAACGAGCTGGCACAGTGGGGCGAGTGGGATCACGATGCCTCCATCGACTGGGATTGCCTGAACTGGCAGGATCATCGCCAGGTGCAGACCATGGTGGCCGACCTCAACGCCTTCTACAAGGCGAATCCGGCACTGTGGAGCCAGGACTTCGATCCGGCCGGTTTCCAGTGGCTCACCAGCGACGATGCCGATCACAACACGCTGAGCTTCCTGCGCATCGGAACCAAGGGCGAGACGCTGGCCGTGGTGGTCAACTTCTCCGGCGAGGCATGGTCCGACTACCAGGTGGCACTGCCCATCGGCGGCAAATGGACCGAAGTGTTCACCACCGATGATGCCAAGTATGGCGGTTCCGACATCCATAACGGCACGTTCGAGGCGGACGCCGGAGAATACCATTCAAGGCCTTTCTCGGCTAAAATCACCGTTCCAGCTCTCGCAGTTGTATTCTTGAAGCCAGAGAACTGAATTAGCCAACAGGCTGAAAGGTAACTATTCATGCTGAATTCCACAGCGCATCAGAACACGGCTCCGCGCACGGTGTTGGTAGTGGAGGACGAGCCGACACTCGCCACTGCCATCGCCCAGCGCATCACTGCTGAAGGATGGACCGCCCGTGTGGCTGGAGATGGCGCTTCCGCCGTTCAGGCCGCCTTGCAGCTCAAGCCCGATCTGGTCATCATGGATATCATGCTGCCGGTTATGGATGGTCTTGAAGCCACTAAGCGTATCGTTGCCGAGCGCCCGGTTCCTGTGCTGATCCTCACCGCCCGTGACGATGAAACTGACAAGGTCATTGGCCTGGGTGCCGGTGCTGACGATTACATGACCAAGCCGTTCTCCATGCGTGAGCTCATCGCCCGCTGCAAGGCGCTGCTGCGCCGCGTGGAACGCGCCAAGGTCATCGCCAAGAATTCCGAGAACGAGAAGATTCTTGATTTCGGTTCCATGGTCATCGATCCGGCCCAGCGCATCGTCACCGTCAACGGTGAGCAGGTGCACCTGACCCCGACCGAATTCGATTTGCTGGCCACGCTGGCACGTCGTCCGAAGTCGGTGCTCACTCGTGAGAAGCTGCTTGAAGAGGTGTGGGACTGGGTGGATGCCTCTGGCACCCGCACCGTCGATAGCCACGTCAAGGCCCTGCGCCATAAGCTTGGCGCCGATATGATTCGCACCGTGCATGGTGTGGGCTACGCCTTCGAACCGCCGACCGAGTAATGGCATCTCCGCAATCAACGAAATCCCGGCTCGACAACGCCACCAAGCGTGTCAAGCCGGTTGATTTGTTCTCTTCGCTCAAGCTGGAGCTCAGTGCGCTTATCGTTTGCGCCACCGCCATCGCCTTCGCGATGTGCTGGTTTCTCCTGAAATTCGGATGGTCCGGTTGGATTGCCATGCCCCTGACTCTGGTAGTGGCGCTGGGCATTACCTATTTCTTTTCTCGAGGTATCACCGCACCTCTGCGCCAGATGCGTGACGTGGCTGAAGCCATGGCCGAGGGCGATTACACCGTGCGTGTGAACATCGATCAGGAACGTCATGATGAAGTGGGCCAGCTTGCGCGCTCCTTCAACGAAATGGCCGAAGAGTTAGAGCATGCCGACAAAATGCGTCTGGACATGATTGCCAACGTTAGCCACGAACTGCGCACGCCGGTGTCTGCATTGCAGGCGATGGTCGAGAACATGGCTGATGGGGTCACTGAACCCACGTCAGCCAATCTTGAGGGCATTCTTACCCAGACGCAGCGCCTGAGCGATCTTATTGCCTTCCTGCTGGATCTGAGCCGTATGGAAGCTGGAGCCGCCAGTCTGAACATCGAGCAGTTCAACGTCGCCGAATTCCTGGACGAAACCGTTGAACCGTTGGAAATCGCCGATGGCGGGCATGCTCATGATATTCAGATGCGCGTGAGCGATGACATCACGATGGAAGGCGATCAGGATCGTCTCCGTCAGCTGTTCACCAACATCATTGCCAACGCGCTCAAGCACTCCCCCGATAACACCACGGTGCTGGTCGAAACGCATGAAGACAAAGACAACGGCACCATTGTGACCAATGTGGTCAATTTCGGCTCACAGATTGCGCCTTCCGATCGTTCCGATATTTTCCGCCGCTTCGTCAAAGGCAAGACGGGACCGGGTACTGAATCCGGGGGCACCGGCCTGGGCCTGTCCATCGCACGATGGGCCGCCCAATTGCACGGTGGCAGCGTAAGGGTCGTGGACGACACCCGTGGCGCCGATTTTGAGATCACCCTGCCCAAATATCACATTGCCAATGAGTGATCTAGGGCCGCACGGCCGCAAATGAATCCGCGTCGATCCGGCGAGGATTCTTTGTTGTTATACCACCTTTTTGGCTTCGGTAAGCGTCATTGCCCCTATGACCTCGGCGCCGGCCTGTCTGCAGGTTTGCGCGCATTGGCGCAACGTTGAGCCGGTGGTGATGATGTCATCGACCAGTACCACCTGTTGGCCTTGCATCACGGCATCAGAGACAAGTGCGATTCGTCCACCGATGCGTTGGGCGCGTTGAGCCGATGACGCCTGCTGCACCGATCGGCCGCCCGATGCAATACTGGCCAATACCCGATATGGTTTCGCATCGAAGCCGTAATCGCATAATGCGTTTGCCACGGCCTTGGATAACGGATCGATATGCCGTCTCCCTCTGCGCCGCATCGAAGCCGGCGATGAAGGTACCGGAACCACGAGCACGGCGGTCTGCCGATGGCAGGAGCGGTGAATGGCGCTGTGTTCCAGTAATGAGGCCATTACCTCGCCGAATATCGTATCGAGCTCGGTATCATCATGGTCTTTCCACGCAAGAATCGCATGCCTGACGACTCCCTGATATGTTGACGCGGACCATGTGTGCACAGCACCCTGAGTTTCTTGACCTGATACCAGTTCCCGGTTGCGCCAGTTGGCGAATAGGGAACGACAGTCGCCGCACAGTACCTCATCCGGTCTGTCACACCCGGCACAGCCACGAGGAAACAACGCGTCACGCATCATGCCCAGCAACGAATCACGGCGATCCCAGCTCAACACGCATCCCCTTTCGTCCAGGCAGGCCTCCCGACCGTTTAGGCCGATGCTCCCACACGTTGCAGCAATGCATCCATCAGGCCCAACGCATCCTGGGGGTTCTCGACCTTCATGCCCACGGCACCGGCTGCGACGGCTGGATAATCGTTGCCGTCAGGAGTCATGCGATCTCCTACGAATACGATGCCGCCGACCGGCACATCAAGTATCTCAGCAAGACGACGCACCGCATAGGCCTTGTCGATGCCATGTTGACTCACATCCACGCTGGAATATCCGCCGGAGCGCACCCTCAAATCTGGCAAATCCGCTTTCACCGCTTCAACAAGCGCTCGTTTCTTGATATTGTCCGGATCCCATGACTGCTTGGCGACAACGGGCGCATACTGACCAAGCGCCGAGAAGGTGATCTGGCTGCCGCGATTTTCAATCCGACTCCCCCAGACATGTTCTTCCCACATGCCCAGTTCCTTGGCGCGCCGTTCCAGACTGGAGGTGATGGCGGCAACGGTGCGGTCATCCAAATCATGTGCGTAGACCAGCGCCCAGCGCTCCCCATCCCATCGATAGTAGCGGGAGCCTGACGTAGGCATGACATGCAGGTGGCCGCGATCGGCATCCGGGCCCAATACATCCAGCACCTGTGAGGTGACGACGTCCATGCCGCCTCCGGAAATCAAAGCCACGGTCGCGTGCGCGGTCAACGCGCTGAATCGTGCGATCATCGCGGGTTCCATAGGTTGTTTGGAACTGGCCAGCGTGTTGTCCAGATCAAAGCCGAACACTCGTGCATGCGCGCATATGTCATCCAAATCAAGTTCGGCCCACGAACGTACCACCATTCGCCGTGTCCTCCTTGCTGATGAGATTCGATTCGATGAACCAATCCTAGCGCATGTTGCCGTCGCCTTGGCCTATGGTGGAACCATGCTTCAGCCACCTTGGAATGCCCGCGTGTACCGCAATCGTCACGGCAGGGGTACGCGCACCCCGATGTTCGGCACCCGACTGCCCCGCTACCGCACACGTACCGGCATGTTCGACGATATGGTGGCCGCTCAGGTGCGTCGCCTCGGCGATGCCTGGCCCGAACTGGTGCGCCCGTTACAATTCGCTGTGGAAGATGTGCCGCCGTCGGATCCGGTGCCGTGGCAGGTCGAGCCGAATATGACCTCGCAATGCTTCCCCGCAGGGCATGGCATTCCGGCACGCATCGTGCTGTACCGCATGCCGTTACAGACGCAAGCACCCACCAAAATCGAACTGCAACTGGCGATTCGTGACGAGCTGGTTTCCCGAATGGCGGAACTCTACGGCCGCAGACCCGAGGAAATCGACCCTGACTTTGGACTGTAAATAAACCCAGGGTCCACTCGCCTAGTGGACGATCGAGGGATTGCTGCGCGCCCAGACATGGGTGGTGGCAGGCATCAGCGGCGTGGCACCCAGCGATGCCAGACCGGCGACTTTGTCATCGCCAAGGTTGGCGTGGGTCAAGCGCACGCCCCAGCCAATCTGCTGAGACTGGTCCTCGAGCATCAACAGTACCGCCGATTCATTGTCTTTCGACAGATCCTTGATATCTATCGTCGTGGCGGCATTGGCGTCAATCTCCACTTCCTTGGAGGCGGTAGCCTTGCCGTCGGCGTCATAGGCATGCAACGTGGCCTTACGTGACTGATTGGACGAGTTCGCCAACGATACCGTGGCATCCACATCATCAGGAATGGCAAGACCAGTAAACGAAGCCGGAGCCGCGGCATTAATCAGGGCGAAATCAGCCTGATCGTCATCACCGGACTGGGACGCCTTCACACTGAAAGCCACATCGTCTTCGGCAGTGGACATCACGCCCAATGCATCTTCGGGAGCCTCACCCAAATCGACGACGGTCACCCGATTGGCCTGCAATGTTGCATCCTTTGCCTGTACCAGACCATGCTCGGTGATCCACGACAACGTGACACCCGTCGCGGAAGCGGCATATAGGTAGGCATCCACCGCATCGCCCTTCGCGATCGACGTGGCCACTGAGGCATTGGACGCATCATGAAGCGGCAGCGCGAAATCCGAGCCTTTTGACGTCAGTCCATTCATGGACACCGTGCGGACAACAGCCGCGATCGGAGTCTCCTTGCTGGATACGGTGACGTACAGCCCCTGCTGATTCGGTGCGGCAGCTGCCAAGTCCAGTGCATTCTCGCCGCTGGCGGGAATGGCCAATGAGGATTGCGTGGACAATGCCATCTCGCCTGACTGCTTCGATCCCCAAATCTTTATCTCCACGGTAGTGGGCTTGGTGGAGGGATTGGCGATAATCAGCTGCTGCGTGGTGCCGGTCGCCGTACCGGACAGCAGGAATGATTGGCTTAAGGCCGTGGTCTCACATGATGATGCGGATACACCTTTGAGGTCACCGTCATCCGCCCAGGAGGCAATGGAGCCGACAGTGCCTGTGCCTTCAGCAGCCTGCAGCATGCGTGTATCGAGAAGGCGAGACCCGTTGTCGATTGACTGGGCACCTGTTTTGACGGCGTCGTTATCGGTCGGATCGGCATCCTTCAAGGTGATGTTGTCAGCGGAATCATCACCGAACGCGGATACCGTGGCGCTGTATACGGAGTCAAAAGCGGCATAACGCGCTTGTGTGCTGAGGTTACCGGTTGTCGCTTGGAAGGCGCTATCCCCGTAGCTGCCAGTATCGGCCAACCCCATAGGGGCAGGACAATAGGCCTCAGTCTGCGTGGGACTGACGGTCTGGTCGATGGCGTCGTCGGTGGCCGCCACCGCATCCACCCACTGCTTGGATCCAGGAAGCACCACCAAAACGGCCAGCAACGCAATCAGCACAATCATGGTGATCGCACCGATCACCACGCTGGTCACACGCCTAGACTTGGAAACTATCTCCTTGCTCATGCTTCCACCTCCAATCCGGCAAGCAACCGTCTGCGCGGCACTGCGACAAGGCAATACAGCACCAGAATCACCGATAGGCAAATCAGCCATGCATATCGCCAAGCGCTCTGCTGTGTACGCTGCTGCCAAGAGGTGTCAACATTCTGGGCATCGGCGTTCTGCAGCGTGAGTCGGTAATAGCTGCCGGCATCGGTGGAGACCAGCGACTGCGTGCCGTCCGAAGCGGCGATATTGGTGCTCAACTGTTCGTAAGGCACTGTATCGGCATCGGATTGCGTATCGGCGACCACATAGATGCCACCAAAACCAAGAGCGCTGATATCGGCAATCGCCTGCTCGTCCGGATTGGACAGCAAAGTCGCGCACGCCTTGGCCAGCACCTGATCGACGTCATCATGCTTGCCATCGAGCAAACGCACCCGTTCCACCGGCGAACTATCGATCAAATCGCCTCTGGAGGTGCGCATCACCGTGTAATTGACCGTATTGCGTGTCTGAGCGCTGACCGCCAGCACACGATGGTCCACTCCGGACTCCAGGTAATCGGTGACCACCATGGGCAGGCCGGAACCGGAAACATTAAGTCCCTCATCTTGATGGCGCACCAGTCCATACCAACATTGAATACCGATGCAGACAGCCAGCAACACCGCAAGAACGGCACGACCGAAGACAATCAACGGGTGAAGACGATTCTCCGTGGTCTGCTCGCCGGACGAAGAATGCAGCGGAAGGAACCGCTTGACGGCACCGCCGGCCACCAGACAGACACAGGCCAGGAAACCCATGATCATCATCAGCATGCCGGGCTGGGCGGAACCCGCCACCACGCCATCAGCATCGACTGAGATGGCAATACGGCTTGAAGACATGGCCAGCACACCGCCGCAGACGATGACCACCCACATCAGTCGTGATGTTCTCAGTGCAAAAGGCAACACCAACGAGGCAACCGCCAGGATGGTAATCGCTATGAAGACCACAGCCATTGCAATATCGACGGCCTGTCCGGACAAAGGATTCCAGCCCAACGCCCGTTGAGCCGATTCAAGCAGGCTCAATGAGGCCGGCGATCCGTTCTGCGCCGAGGAAGGCAACATGATATCGCCGAACAGCTGACGCCAAAATCCTTCGTCTGCGTATCGGATGGAGTTGAGAATGGTGGGGGCCACGGCAAAAGCTGCAGGCACGGGAATCAGCAATAATGCGGCGCGCTTGCGCTGCACGAACAGCAGGAAAATAAGGAATACCACAATCAACGCCAGCAGCAGTTGCGGCTCAGCGGCCACCACGGGAACAAAGCACAACGCGGAGATGGCCGCGGCTTGTACGGACGGGTGAGGCTTCAACGGATCCTCGGTGTGGTACATGCCCACTGCACGGAACACGAATGCAAAAGCGGCAGGCAAAAACACCAGAACAGTGAGCATGGGAAGATTCGCCTGTGCATACCAGCCAAACATCATGCCGGTTGAGGCCCATAGCAATCCGCCCAGCACACGGACGACATCCGAACGCGTAAAGATACCCGCCAGTGCCCAGAATGACAAGGCGCTCAACGGCGCAGCGGCAAACAAGATCAGTCCCAAGGCGGCAGGAACATGACCAGCAGTGACGATGGACGCGACCATCAATACCAACAGCCACGGCGTGGGGGGTGCGGGAAGGCCAACGCCGGATCCAAACACCCACGGCGTAGTGGCGGACTGCACCAATTGCTCGAAACTTGCGCCCGTGGGCAACAACGCATTGGAATACAACGATCCGTCAGAGAACAGCGAACGGAACACCGGCCAATACAGCAGCATCACCGCTACAAAGCACACCACGGCCAATCCCAAGGCCCCCGCCCAGCGGCGCATCAGACGAATCCTGAGATGGGCACGTTCCAGAGGGCTCAGCAATACCAGCCCCTTCTGGGCCATGAACGCGTCACGACGGTCATGGAATTGCTTGATTTGCTGGCGATCGGCAGTCAGCACCTGCAATGAGGACATGGACACTTTGGATTGCCGAGTCACCAGACTGCGCGATCGCATGGCACCGGCGATGGAGGTCAACGCCAACCACGGCAGACACAGCTGCACCCATGCCTCATATGGCTTTTTGCGGAACAACATCGCGATGGCCATGCCGAAACTACGCAATAAACGCCACAGCCATACCACCATCCATGCCGAGCGTGCAATGTCGGTGTACAGATACCGCTGCTGCGAACGAGCCACCGTCATGGCCGGATTGATGGCACTCTCCTCATTCAACGGTTCGCCGCCACGGGTACGGATGCCCTCATAGCGTGCGCGACGATGCGAGATTTCCGCCTGCGGCACAATAACCACGCGCCTGCCGCTTAAGCAGACACGGCGGCAGAAGTCAACCGATTCACTGTAGGTAGTGAACCAATGATTAATGCCCTTCAGTCGTCTGAGTTGCGATAACGGAACCAATGCTCCCGCAAGGGAAACCGCGAAAACATCCTGCCGACCATCATATTGCTCTTGATCGGGCTCACCGTCGACCACGAGGGAGTGCACGGCATGATTGCCGGCGTACATACCAACATCATGCAATTGGGTGCCTCCCCAATCGCACTGTTTGCATCCTAGGATGCCGGCTCCGGAAGCATTGCGCCACGCCTCGAGCAATCGCTCCAGGCACCAGTTATCCGAAGGACGGGAATCATCATGCAGCATCCACACCGCACGCGTGGAAGAATCAAGATCGGCGGCGGCGAGCGCCTTGGATACGGCATCACCAAATGAACGCGCCCCCTTGGCACGCACCACTTGCACGCTCACCTGCTTTGCCTGCGGCACCTCCATTGCGGGACCTGCAGGTGAGTGGATCACCTCAAATGAAGTTTGCACCGATCGCGTTGTGAGCCCAGTGGCATCGGCTATGACGATAACGCCCGGCAATACGCTTTGCGTGAGCAGCGAGCGAAGCGTGGCATTGAGAAAACGCATATCCGCTTCAACGGTGACTACCGCCACTATGCCGGCATCCACATCCTGCCGGTGCGTGTATGGCCTTGCCGATATGGCATCGACCACAGCTTCATGGATATCGCTATTCGCTGTCGGATTCATAAACTCCCAGTGTACGCACTGACCTTGAAGTGGCCGTGCATATAGCTATGCCTGTTCCCTGTGGTCCTTCTTATACCGGCGGCGTTCACGCTCGCTCATACCGCCCCAGATACCAAAACGCTCGTCATGGTCAATAGCCCATTTCAGGCATTGCTCGCGGACTTCGCATTTGGCGCATACGCGCTTGGCGTCGCGTGTCGAACCACCTTTTTCCGGAAAGAACGCTTCAGGATCGGTCTGTGCGCACAATGCTTTGTGCTGCCAAGACACATCACCATCGGGCTTGAACAGTCCCCACAACTCATTCAAAGGCTCTTCGGCAGAATCGTCAATCGCACCCCACATGCGACCCTCCTTGCCTATGAGTTGTACTTGTACCCACAAATTACACACATGTGACTTGGAATTTGTCAAATCAAGTCTCGTGTCATTACAGTTTTTTCCGCCTCAATGTGCTATATGCCGTCCACCGAGCACTGCACTCCATAACCAATTGAGATGAATATTGTGCCGTTCCTGCACAGGAACAGCGCTCCCTAGGTATGGCACGGCACAGCATGTGCAAAAGTGTCATTCAGTAAATTGAGCAGTTTTGGGAGGATTGCATGACGCAGGAATCAGGTGGGGCAGATCCGCAGATCAATCCGCCGAGTTTTATTCCTTCGGCAGGCCGACGTTCACGAGCATCGTCACAGACACCACGTACCATCACTCCCTCATCATCGTCGCGAACACCCAGAGCCGCCGGCGGCAACGATAACGGCATACCGCCCAGCTTCTCCCCCAATGTGAACCGATCCGCTCGCAGAAGCACCTCGGCCTCCTCCCAGCCGCAAAGCATTCCACCGACGCAGGCACGCCGCTCGTCCGGCTCATCTCGCAATGCCAGCACGCCGGCATCATCCGTCATTCGCTCCGCCACCCCCTCCAGAACGCCCGTGGTAGCTATGACGTCCGGGCACAACAGCGCCATAGCGATACGCGGCCGTGGTCATAAAGTCCGCAATGGCGTCATCGGCGCAGTCATATTGCTTATCGCAGCACTGGTGCTCGCCGTGTTCGGCGCCTGGGGCTGGGTGGACGGCAAGCTCAACAAAGCGGATTGGCTGACCACCGCAGCCGACACGCCGGCTTCCACCTGGCTTATTCTCGGTTCCGATGAGCGTGACGGTTCCACTAACTTTGGTGGCGTAGACGATATCAGCGGATACCGAACCGACACGATTCTGGTGCTGACCAAGCCTAAATCCGGCCCCAGTTCACTGATTTCCATTCCGCGCGACTCCTTGATGAACGTGGACGACCAATACATGAAGATCAATGCCGTGGCTCAGCTGGTCGGCAAAAAGGCCTTGGTCGGCGAGATAGAGCAGTTGACCGGACAGAAAATCGATCATGTGGCACAGGTCAAGTTCGGAGGCTTGCAGAAGGTCGTAGACGCTTTGGGCGGCGTGGAATTGTGTTACGACCAGGACGTACAGGATGCTTATTCCGGCCTGAACTGGACAGCTGGATGCCATAACGCGGACGGTTCGACTGCATTGTCGTTCTCTCGTATGCGTTATGCCGATGCCACCGGCGATTTTGGCCGCAATGCCCGCCAGCGTCAGGTCATTTCCGCCATTGTCAAGAAGGCCTCCAGCAAGGAGACGTTGACCAATCCCAAGACGGTGACGACCATGGCTGAAGCCGGCTTGAGTGCGCTTACCGTCGATGGGAAAACCACGCCGCTAACCTTGGTGAATATGGCGTTGGCGTTCAAAGACGCCACAGGAAGCAAGGGCATATCCGGCAGCGTGTACTGGTCCAATCCCGATTATTACGTGGATGGCGTCGGCTCCTCCGTGCTGCTTGACGATGCCAAGAACACCGAACTGTTCAGCCAGCTGGCTGCGGGCACCCACGCCGCAGGAACCGTAGGTACACTCGCCGAAAGCTGATAATTCAGCCAATCAGCGTGCCGCGACGCACGCCCGGCAAGCTGGAACCACATATCCCGTTATCGCTTGCGCTACGCGCATCCTTCATTCACGCTGAAAGCATGACTCGTGAACGGCAACGCACAATACGATTTCATCGTTCATTACCGGCCCCTGCAAGAAAGGGTGCCACAACCGCTCCGCGCGGCGCACGCTCCCGCGTGATGGTGCTCGTTGCGGCCGCCCCGATAGTGGCACAGATCATGATGCTGGCAATGATGGCGTTGCACGGGCAATGGATGTTTGCCCTAGTCATGGTTCCCGGCATCGTCGGTGGCCTTGCATCGATGCTCGTCACATTGCCGCTGCCATATGTCGAACCGTCCCAAAGCCCTGTCGAGTCCACTGAGACACACCACGCTCCCCGAGGCCCCTCCCCTGACGCTGCCGACATGTTCTGCGCTTCCGATGCGCCCTCCATCGAATCCCTGCTGACGTTCGACCGCCTTGGCTGGCGAACCATAGTCCGCAACTGGCTTGAGCCTTCCGATTACGATGTGCCGCTTGGCGTCACCGCGTCCGGCCCGTTCATGCTCAACCTGCACAGGCAGGGCCCTCATGCTCTGGTGGCCGGCACCACCGGCTCCGGCAAATCGGTACTGCTGCAAAGCTGGTGCTTAGCTTTGGCGGCCATGAATGGTCCGGATCAACTTAATTTCGTTTTTCTTGATTTCAAAGGCGGTGCCGCTTTCCGTAAACTCGAGCAACTGCCCCACACCATCGGAAGCGTCTGCGATCTCGATCTGGCCCATGCCGCACGGGCGCTCAAGGCCTTGGAAGCCGAACTGACCCGCCGTGAAAAGCTGTCTGCCGACCTGCATGTATCCGATATTGATGACATGCGCGACGCACCGCCTCGACTTGTCGTGGTCATCGACGAATTCCATGCGCTGAAAGACCAGCTGCCGGATTACATGCCGCGCTTGGTGCGTATCGCCTCGCTTGGCCGCTCCCTGGGCATGCATCTAATCGCCTGCACGCAGAATCCGCTTGGTCAGGTCAGCACCGATATGAAAGCGAATATGGCCATTAGCATCTGTCTGCGCGTGCGAGACGGATTACAATCCACCGAGCTGCTGGGCGATTCCAGAGCTGCGACCATAAGTCCCGCACTACCGGGTGCCGCCTACTGCAATGACGGCGAACACGTGACGGCATTCAGATGCGCGCCAGCCGACAATATCGATGTATATTGCCGGCAAATCGCGTTCGCTGCCCAATTCGTGGGGACACGTTCGCGACCATCACTGTTCACCTCTCCCCTGCCACGGAGTGTCCAAGACCATCCGGTATCCGGGCAGGTGGATCGTATTCGGTTTGGTCTATCGGATAACGGCATCACACTCACCGATGCGGTTGTGCCCCTTGACTGCGGCAATATCGCCATCATCGGACCTCAGGGACGGGGCAAAACCACGCTGCTCGAAGTCATTGCCCGCCAGGTAAGTGCCATGGACGGCCTGATGCTGCATATCAGCGGTCTATACAGGGGCCAACGACTCACGACGACCGAGCATCGTCCCCGGCTCAGTGCCGCATCAACGCGCATCGCACCGGCACCACCACGTTTGATATGGCTGGTTGACGACGCCGACGACCTGCTGGATCCGCTCTGCTGCGATACGCAGGCCGTACGGTTCAGGCAAGCCCTTGCCGATTCGTCCATTATCGTGGTATTCGCGGTGCGCTCACCCCGCCACATACGGGTCCCGGACCATTGCAGCACACGCATTGTGTTCCCCTGCGGAGATCGAACGGCAGATTTGGTAGCGGGCATACCATCATCGCTGGTGAACACGATGAGGCAGGAGGATTTGGACACGCCTGGCCGCGCGGTTCTGATTGCGGGTGCCTCGGCATGCCTTGTGCAGTGCGCGTCATAAAATCTCCGCTTTTTTCTGGGCAAAACCTCTTGAAAAACGCACCGGTTCGTGGTTACCTTGTACAGGACTTAAGGAAAATCACATCAGCCACAGGGCTTTTAAGGGAGGCAAGCAATGAGCAACGCTTTTGATTGGCGAGCCAAGGCCGCATGTCGTGACAAGGATCCGGAACTGTTCTTCCCGGTGGGCAACACCGGTGCCGCATACAATCAGATTGAAGAGGCCAAGGCCGTATGCCGTACCTGCAAGGTGATTGATGCATGCCTCAAGTGCGCATTGGACACCAATCAGGATTATGGCGTCTGGGGCGGCCTGAGCGAAGACGAGCGCCGCGCTCTGAAGCGCCGTGCCATGCGCGCCCGCCGTTCGCAGGCTATGCAGATGCAGATCTGATATTTTTGCTTGTTTATGCAAAACCCTCCCGTTTGGGAGGGTTTTTGCGTTAGGGCTATTACTCGTCCTGTGCGGCACGCAGCTTCATATCCAGCACCACACGGGTACCGCCTTCGCGGCGAGACTCCCAGTTCACGGAACCACCGAAGTCGTTGGTCACGAAGGTGTTGATGATCTGCGTACCCAAGCCGGAACCGGAGGAACGTGCCATGCCGCCCTGCTCTTCAGAGCCGAGGCCGGAACCGTCGTCCTCGACCACCACATTGAGGTTCGGACCGGAACGTCCCACGGAGATCGTGATATGTCCCTCCTTGCGCCCCTCGAATCCATGCTCCACGGAATTGGTGATGAGCTCGGTAAGCACCAGAGACAACGGCGTGGCGTCTTGGGCGGGCATCATGCCGAATTTGCCCATGTAATTGATTTCGATGTGCTGATCCTTCATGGTTGCCAGATCCACAGCCATGCGCAGCAGGTTGGCAATCACCTTGTCAAAGTCCACCACTTCATCGGCTGTCTGGCTCAGCCCCTCGTGCACCATGGCGATGGTCTGCACACGGCGCTGGGCCTCCTGCAGTTCCTTCTTGACCTCGTCGGACTGGGTTTTGCGCGCCTGCAGCCTGAGTAGCGCGGAAACCGCCTGAAGATTGTTCTTGACACGATGGTGAATCTCGGAAATCGTGGCGTTCTTGGTCTGCAGTTCCTGCTCGCGACGGCGCAGCTCGGTGACGTCACGACATAGGATAATCGCACCGACACGGCCGTTATTGTCGTACAGCGGCAGCGATCTCATGGAGACGGCGGAACGGTTGGCGTTGAGCTCGGAGTCAACGGCCGCCTTGCCTGCCAGCACCAGCGGCAAAGTATCCGGCACCGGATCGTTCTCCTTGAGTAGCTGGGTGCCCAGCTCGCTCAGGTATTGGCCGGGCATGGTATTGAGCAGGCCGAGACGGCGGAAACAGCTGATGGCGTTGGGAGCGGCATACCGCACCACGCCGTCCACGGTGAGGATGATGAAGCCGTCCGCCACGCGCGCGATATGACGCTGGCTCATCACCGAATCCTTGTAAGGGAATTGACCGCGCGGAATCATCTCATACAGTTGCTTTCCGGCATTGATGCTTTCGGATTCGTAGCGACCATTGGATTCACGCGTGGCCATGTTCGTCTCACGCACCACCAAGCCAAGCGTCTTGCCATTGTGCCGCACCGGAGCGTATACATTGCACACCGTGGCCTTGCCTACGGTACGCAGCACAGTGGAACGGAACACCACGCTGGATTGCATGGCGGCGTCCAGCTCACCGGTCATATCATCGGGCATGGTGTCTCCCACCACATCATCACCGCGTAGGGTCATCACGGTGGAGGGGCGGCACTGTTCCGCAACCACGTACTTGCCGTCGCCGTTCTGCACGAGCAACAGCAGATCAGCGAAGCTCAGATCGGCGATGACCTGCCAGTCGGCAACGAGATGGTGCAGCCATTCGCGGTCGTCGTCGTCGAAATCGGGGCGCGTTGCGAGAATATGTGAAAAATCAGCCATGTGTCCATCATACGCAGATAGGTTCCGCTTATCGCCGAATTACGTGATGTGATCTGATGATAAATTACAGGTGAGTCGGTATTGACAATCCAGTAGGTTACGCTAACGTAAGTTACGGAAACGTAAGGAATGACCGTCAGCTCGCGCGGAACGAGGAATCATATGGCATCAGCAACCGACGACAAGATGGCAACGACCCAGCAGACCAATTCCGAGGCCGTCAACGAACCGTCTGACTCGTATGTCGAGACGAAGCGTCAGGCCGTCATAGAGGCACGCGAACAGGCGCTGCAGGCCAAAGCGGAAGCAGTACGCGTCAAGGCGCAGTTCAGGGCCGAAGCCATTCGAGCCAAAGCCGAAGAGAAGGCCAGCCGCACGCTGGCCAAGGCAGAGAACCGGGCACTGAAAATCGAGGGCATCGCCCCTGCGGAAGTGGAGCGCAAGATTCGTCTCGATGTTCACGGCCGTCCGAAGCCCGCTATGCGCGGCTGGATTCATGCGGTGGCCGCTCCCCTGTCTTTGGCCGCAGGCATCGTACTGATCTGCCTGGCACACGGGGCCAGTCTGAAATGGGCATGCGCCGTATTCATGACATCATCGTTGGTGCTGTTCACCAATTCAGCCTGCTACCATCTGGGTGATTGGAGCCCCCGCGTCACCGATGTGCTGCGCCGCATCGACCATGTGAATATCTTTCTGCTCATCGCCGGCACATACACGCCGGTTTCATTCGCGCTGGAACCATTCTGGCGCAATATCATCATTATTTCGATGTGGGCATGCACGGTCATAGCCATCATCATCCACGTGATTTGGATCAATGCGCCGCGATGGCTATATACGGTGGTGTACATCATCTTCGGCATTTATGGTCTGGCCTATATGGTGATGTTCTGGAATTCGCCGTATGCGGGCCCCGCCGTGGTGGTGCTGTTGTGCTCGGGCGGTGCCTGCTATATCCTCGGCGCCATCGTCTACGCGCTGCGCAAGCCGGATCCCTGGCCGCGCGTATTCGGATTCCATGAAATCTTCCACTGCGGCACCGTAGCCGGCTATGCCTGCCACATGGTGGCGATCTATATGGTAATCGTGGCACTGTGGCATTAATCGCAACGCGCGAGAGCCGATAGAGCAAGAGCCTGAAACCTCAATACGAGGTTTCAGGCTCTTGCTCTATGCGCTTCTGCCTACTTAGGCCAGCGGCTTGGCGGCCTTGACGGTCACGGACAGCTCACGGCCGTTCGGTGCGGTGTAGGAGACGGTGTCGCCCACCTTGGCCCCCTCGATGGCCCTGCCGATCGGGGAATCCGGGGTCATGATCTCGTAGTCGGTGCCGGCCACGATGTCACGGCTGCCGAGCACGTAGGTCATCTCGTTGCCGTTGAGCTCGATGGTCACCACGGAACCGTTGCCCACGGTACCCTCAGGAGCGTTTTCGATAATCTTGGAGTCGCGCAGCTTGACGGTGAGCTCGGTGATACGGCCTTCGTTCTTGCTCTGCGCCTCGCGGGCGGCCTGATAACCGCCATTCTCGGACAGATCCCCCTCGGCACGAGCCACGGCAATCTTGTGAGCGATTTCCTCACGCAGCTCGCCCTCACGATGGGCCAGCTCTTCCTTCATCTTGTTATATGCTTCCTGCGTCAGCAGGTAGACCTTGTCCTCAGCCATATCGTCCTCCTGAACCGTTTGATGCTGAATGAAGATACGTTATCTATAACAAAAACGCCGGCTGCGACCCCGGCGTTCGTCACATGCTGAACAGGCGTCAGCGGGTGGAAATGATGTCGATGACGAATACCAGCGTGTCCTCGCCGCCGATGCCGGCCTGCGGAACGCCGCGGGAACCGTATCCGTATTCCGGTGGGATGGACACCACGAGACGGGAACCCACATTGTGGCCCGGCACAGTCTGGTCCCAACCCTTGATGACCTGACCCACGCCGATGCCGAAGCTGGCAGGCTGGTGGCGGTCGAAGCTGGAGTCGAACGGGGTGTCCTTGCCCCACACCACGCCGTGGTAGTTCACGGTCACGGTGTCGCCGCGACGAACCATCGGGCCGTCGCCCTCAGCCAACTCAACGGCCTTGAGACCCTTCGGGGCCTCGGGCGCCGGAAACTCGATAACGGGCGTGGTGCCGAATTCGGCATTCACCTTGGGCATCTGATCTGCCATGAGTCCTCCTTCACAGACACAATGCGCCCTACAATAGCACTATTGGCAAACCTGCGGAAGTCAGCATTCAACGACGTTGACGGCAAGACCGCCTTTGGACGTCTCCTTGTATTTGGCCATCATGTCTTCGCCGGTCTGCTTCATCGTGGCTATGGCCTGATCCAAGGTCACGATATGCGAGCCATCGCCGAGCATGGCCATACGTACCGCATTGATGGCGGTATTGGCGGCCATCGCATTGCGTTCGATGCAGGGAATCTGCACCAAACCACCCACCGGATCGCAGGTGAGCCCCAGATTATGCTCGATGCCGATCTCCGCTGCGTTCTCCACCTGTTCGGGTGTGCCGCCCATAACAGCGGCAAGACCTGCAGCGGCCATCGAGCAGGCCGAGCCGACCTCGCCCTGGCATCCGACTTCAGCACCGGAAATCGAGGCATTACGTTTGAACAGGTAACCGATGGCTCCGGCGGTCAGCAGGAACGTGGACACACCCTGATCATCGGCATCGTCCACGAAGTGCCAATAATAGTGGAGCACGGCGGGGATGATGCCTGCCGCGCCGTTGGTCGGCGCAGTGACGATACGGCCTCCCCCGGCGTTCTCCTCGGAAACAGCCAGAGCAAATAGATCCACCCATGCGGCATCCGAGGATTCCAGCACGGCATCCTTACGACGGCTGTTGCGGCGAAGCACATCGGAGTTGAAAGCAAGACGCTGATACATCTTGGGCGCGCGCCGGGGTACGTCAAGTCCGCCGGGCAGCACCGTCTCCTTGGATGTGCAGCCGTGGCTCACGCAGTCGCGCATCACCTGCCATATGCCATCTAGCTCGGCCTTGACAGCCTCTTCCGGGCGGAGCGCAGTTTCATTGGCCCATACGATATCGGCAATGCTCATATCGTGACGCCGGCACAGTGCCACCAATTCCGTACAGGAATGGAACGGATACGGCACCTCGGTTACGGGTTCCACAGCGGACTCGTCTTCATCGGCGAAGGACGTGCCGGCCGGAGGACGGTCATGGATGCCGATCATGGAATCATCGGGCGCACCCTGACGGATGAAACCGCCGCCGATGGAATACCAGACTTGTTCGTCGACCAAGTTGGCGGCATCATCGAATGCCTGGAATCGCATGCCGTTGGGATGGGCGGCCATGCGCTTCCACTGCTCGAAAATCACGTCATGGTCATAATCGAAATGAATACGCTTGGCCCCGGCGAGATTCAAGGTGTTATCCAGCGCGCAAGTCTCGCGAATATGCAGCATATGATCGGTATCCACTGTGGCCGGTACATTGCCTTCGAGTCCGGCCATAACGGCGCGATCGGTACCGTGGCCGAGCCCAGTCAAGGCCAATGAACCGTACAGCGTGGTTTTGACGCGCGTAACACGATTCAGCACATGCTTCTGCTGCAACGAGGAAGAGAACGCGTATGCTGCCGCCATAGGCCCCACGGTATGCGAGGAAGAGGGACCCACGCCGATGGTGAACATGTCAAGCACGCTGAACAATAGCTCTCCTTCTCCTGAACAAGCGTCGCCGTATAGCCATTAACGACATATACCAGCATACGTCCATGCCGCGAAGGAGACACGGCACTTCGGCTCTGTGCCAGTTTCAGTGCGGCACGGCCGAAAATGCTTTAGTGGGACAATGCCGAGAACATCATCACCAGCACGATGATGCCGATAATGGCGAGCGCGATCTGCACCACCATGAGTCCAACGGTCAAACCCTTTTTAGTGGCGGTTTTCGGCGCATACGCCTGCGCCAGCAGGAACGCGATGAATCCGAACACCGCATAGTTGACGGTCAGGGCAATGACATCGCCATTAGCCAATACCACGCCGTTCAACGGCTGGTTGAGCGAGTTCATCATGGCGCTCATGACGAACATGCCCCAGATGCCATAGCCGAGCAGTCCCACGACACCATAGGCCCACGGCTTGAAGGCGTCCTTCATGCGCATGGTCAGCGCTTCGGAGCACCATAGCAAAGCGAATCCGACGACGTAGGAAAAAGCCACGGCGATCAGCACCATGACGGTCACCCACGGCAGCAAAGCCACCACATTGCCGATCATGGACAGGTAGAAGCCGGAACAGGCGATGGCGCCGATGGTCAGCGAGGTGCCTGCGATGACGGCCTGGGCGAGCATGGTGGGCAAGGCGCCCTCATCGACCCGTTCGACGTCGGTCCAGCGTGAAGCCATGTGCGTTCCCTCATTTCATCAGATTCATCGTCACAACATCACACAGACTAACGGCTGTTTGTTTCGGGAGGGCGACCGATACGAAAAATCCCCGCGGCAAACGATGCTGATCACGGGGAGTGAGAGTGCCTCCAACGGGACTCGAACCCGTAAGCCGAAGCGGTCGATTTTAAGTCGACTGCGTATACCAATTTCGCCATGGAGGCCTGCCGGATTTTCACCGGCTTAGTTATTGTACGCTACCGAGCGAGAAGACGGCACCCATAATCGAGCACAATGCCATCCAGCAGACCATGTTCACTCGCGACGAACGAGTCGATGGCCTCGCCGTGATCGGCTTGGGCCGCCTCGCTCACTTTGGCGAGCACGCGGCTCCAGACCACAGCGCCACCACCGACCACATCGATACGGCCCGGATGAATGGTCTTGTATGCGCTGCGTTCGGCTCGGGTCATGCGCAGGAATCGGTCATCCACTGCGTACGCATCTTCAAGGCTCAGTCGATGGCCATCGACCACGGTGTGATCGTATTCCTTCAATCCCATGGCCAGGGCGGTCATGGTGGTCACCGTACCGGACACGCCGATGATGGTACGTGCCTTGCCAGCGTCCACAGTACGGAACGCCTCATCGATATGCTCGTCGATATCGGCTATCGCCTCATCAATCTCCGCTTGTGTGGGAGGATCGGTGACGAGATGGCGTTCGGTCATGCGCACGGATCCGATATTCATGGAAAATGCACCCTGCACCTGTGTGGTGGGGGCGTTCACGCCATCACCGCCGATCACCAGTTCAGTGGAGCCGCCTCCCAAATCAACCACCAGATAGGGTGCCGGCAAATCATCTCGGTTGACTACGGAAGTGGCACCCAAGAAGCTGAGATCGGCTTCTTCGGTACCGGGAATGACTTCAGGACGGACACCAAGGATGCTCTCGATGCCATCCTCGAATTCCTCACGATTCTCGGCATCGCGCGTGGCAGAGGTGGCCACGAATCGCAGGCCGTCGACCGGATGCTCGGCGAGTACGCCGGCGAACTCACGGGCGGCTTCATACGCGCGTTCCAATGCTTCGTCGGCAAAACGATGGGTTTTGTCCACGTTCTGACCGAGTCGGATTACCCGCAGGATGCGGGGTACGACTTCATGCATGCCGTCGGCGTCCACGCGCGCGACTTTCAATCGGATGGAGTTCGTGCCGCAATCAATACCGGCAACGGTTACGGATTCCTTGCTCATCGCTTTCCTCTTCTTCTTGTACGGACAATGGCACACGTGCCATGCGCGGAATCGTTGCTCAGTCCTCCAGCGAGCAGCGACAGAGGGCGGGGTCGAACTCATCCTTGATTCGTTCGAGTACCATGTCTCCGATTGGATTGGCTCCCGGCCCCATGACCAGCGATTGGGCCAGTAGCGCATGCAGGCATTTGACACGTACAGGCATGCCGCCGGCCGAGGTCCCCTCAATGTGCTCCTCGCTGTCGTCCAAACGGGTTGCCAGTTCATGGCGGAAGGCCAGATACAGTTCATGTGCCTGCCTATAGGCGGCCTGCAGTTCCTCGTCGGCGCCCAGCATGTCGTTGTATTGCTGCATGATGCCGGCCGCTTCCACGTGGGAGGCGGCCTTGACCGCCTCAGGCCCCGTCAGGTAGCAGGTGGTGGGAAATGGTATGCCGCCGGGCAGCACGGGCCGGGTGATGACGGCGAGCGGACGCCCGCATACGCATCGGGCACCCACAGCAACCATGCCGCGCGGATAACGTCCAAGCTGGCGTTGCACCACATCGATGTCATGGTCGGTCGCGGGTTCGGCAAGAATCGCGTCAACGAGAGCCTTGGCCTTGGCGTCGATATCGATGGTCACTGCTGGGTTCCCTCCCCTGTGTTGGTCTGATTGCTGTCTTGCGTGTTGTTCCGTTCATCCTGCGTATTGCCGGAATCAGAGCCGCCCGAGCTGTCATCTTTTGATTGAGACACAGGCTCGTCGGCTTTCTTGAACGAGTAGGCGAGCTCGCTGTACCATGGCAGCACTTTCTTGTTGGATTCCGAGGACGAGGACGAATCAGACTTGGAATCCTCGTCGCCGGTTACGGCTTCCGGATGAAGCACATGAACTGCGGTCTCCCCGGGAAACACAAAGCCGAGACGCTCACGAGCTTGGGCGGTGACGTAGGCTTTGTCATCCCAACGTTTGATGTCGTTTTCCAATTCCTGTTTTTGGGCCACCAACGAGGCTTCCTCTCGTTTGAGGCCATTGAGTTCGGCAAGGTTCAGCGCATAGGTGTGAAACGTGGAAACCAATTGAATGGTGCCAAGAGCCACGATAAACAGGGATACGAAAAATGCGATTGGTCCCGCACTGTTTTTCTTTCTGGCCGTTGCTTTGCCGGGTTTACCGACTTTGCCAGATTTACCGGACTTGCCGGTGCGGAACGACTTGCTCATGACACACGAAAATACCCGCCGCATTCGACTTGACGAATGCGACGGGTAGTAAGCTTTAGCTGAATATCACGCCTTTACGGGCGTTTCAATTCACTTGGCCAGGTACTTCTTGCAGGCCTTGAAAGCGCTGTAGCCGGCGTACTGAGCGGTGGAGCCGAGCTCCTCCTCGATCTCGAGCAGGCGGTTGTACTTGGCAACGCGCTCGCCACGGGCCGGGGCACCGGTCTTGATCTGGCGGGTGTTCTTAGCGACAGCCAGGTCGGAGATGGTGGTGTCCGGGGTCTCACCGGAGCGGTGGGAAACCATGGAGGTGTAGCCGTTGGCGGTGGCCAGCTCGATGGCGTCGAGGGTCTCGGTGACGGAACCGATCTGGTTCAGCTTGACCAGCAGGGAGTTGGCGGCGCCGAGGTCGATGGCCTTCTGCAGACGAGCCGGGTTGGTGACCAGCAGGTCGTCGCCAACGAACTGCAGACGATCGCCGAGGCGAGCGGTAATGGCAGCCCAGTCTTCCCAGCCTTCCTCGTTGAACGGGTCCTCGATGGAGACGATCGGGTACTCGTTGATGAGGTTCTCGTAGTAGTCGAGCATGTAGGCGGAGTCGCGCTCTTCACCGTCGAAGCGGTACTTGCCGGTCTCCTTGTTGTAGAACTCGGAGGAGGCGACATCCAGGCAGATGCCGATCTGCTTGCCGGGCTCGTAGCCGGCAGCGGAGATGGCGTCCATGATGTACTTGAGGGAGTCCTCGTTGGACTTCATCTTCGGGGCGAAGCCGCCCTCGTCGCCGAGGCCGGTGTTCAGGCCTTCCTTCTTCAGGACGTTCTTCAGGGTGTGGTAGACCTCAACGCCAGCGCGCAGAGCCTCGGAGTAGGTGTCGAAGCCGTACGGGGAAATCATGTACTCCTGAATGTCGGTGGCGAAGTCAGCGTGAGCGCCACCGTTCATGATGTTCATGTTCGGGACCGGCAGGATGTGGCCGTTGGTGCCGCCGATGTAGCGGTACAGCGGCAGGCCTGCGGACTCAGCGGAGGCGTACAGAGCGGCCAGGGAAACGCCGAGGATGGCGTTGGCGCCCAGCTTGCCCTTGTTCGGGGTGCCGTCGAGCTCGATCATCAGGTCGTCGAGGGCGCGCTGATCAGCGGCATCCATGCCGATGATCTTCGGAGCGATGACCTCGTTCACGGCCTTGACCGCGTTGAGAACACCCTTGCCGCCGTAGACAGACTTGTCGCCATCGCGACGCTCCCAAGCCTCGGCCTCACCGGTGGAAGCACCGGAGGGAACCAGACCCTTACCCTGAGCACCGTCTTCGGTCTCCAGGTAGACCTCAACGGTCGGGTTGCCACGGGAATCCAGAATCTGACGTGCGTACACGCTTTCAATTGCTGCCACAACTACTCCTTAAAACGGTTGTGTATCTTGAATGACATTCATAAGAGTAGTGCGATTTGTGGACGTTGTGAACAACACGCCCAAAATTTGATGTGAGCGCTCACAATGTCGGTGTGCCGCGTGATTGCAGTCAACTTTGGAGGAAAACGCTTAGGCGCTGATTACATCATTGAGATAGTCGATTTCGCTATCGGACAATTCAAGAGTGACCGCTTTGAACGAGTCCTGAATCTCCTGTGGGTTTCTAGCGGAGGGAATCGTAAACAGATTGCCATATTGTGCAAGCTCCCAAGCAAGTGTGACACGCTGGTAGGAGCAGCCGTGATTGTCGGCGACTTCCTTGAATCGGTCGAACAGATGCTCATTGAAGGGATCGAGGAAGCCACCAAGCGGCGACCAGCAGACGAAAGCCAGTCCAAGCTGTTCGCAGATTTCCATCGTGTGGTCGGGATCGCGGTGGACCGGCGAGAACTGGTTTTGGACGGCGACCAGCCTGTCTCCCAGAATGGTATGGGCAATTTCGATGTCCTTGTTGTCGATGCGCGAGATGCCGACCGCTCTGACCACGCCCTCATCCACGAGCTGCTTGAGCGCACCCATCTGGTCCTCGTAGGGCACCTGCGGATCGTTGCAATGCGAGTACAGCAGATCAAGCGTTTCTACACCGAGGCGCCGTGCGGATTCCTTGGCGTTGGCAATCATGGTTTCAGGGCGGGCATCGGCCTGCCAGCTATAGTTTCCATGGTTGTCGAGTGTGCGCAACCAGCCGGTTTTGGTGGCCACGAGCACCTCATCCTTCGGGCCGTGCCACGAGTTCAACGCGTCACGAACCAAGTATTCGCCATATCCCATGTCCTCCGGCTCGCCGGTTCCTGGCTTGCTGGGCAGGTAATAGGACCACGCCGTGTCAAGGTAACGGACCCCGGCATCCAGCGCGGCATGGATGGTCTCGATCGCCTGATTACGATTGGTCGGCCGCCCCTCGATGGCGAGCGCCATCGTGCCCATGCCGAGTCGAGGAATTTCGTAGCCGGCAAGTGTTGCCGTGTGTTGGTTTTTCATCGTTGTGGCCTCCATGCCAAGTCATCGAGGAGCTGATTGGTCCAAAGAACTACTTGATCGGAACTCATGGGACCTTGGCCCAGGGAGCCGGTGAACGGGGTGGGGACGATGAGCTGGTGAGTGACCGGGCGGTATTGGGTGCCCTTGTAGATTCTCGTCATGCGCATCTGAATGGATTCGGGCGGGTCAATGCGTCCGATACGCACGCGGTTGGATTGCGCCAGAATCTCCGAAACGCCGAGCTTGCGCGCCTTGAACTTCAAGCGAGCCACGTCGAAGAGGGTTTCGAATTCGACCGGAGGCTTGCCGTAACGGTCGGTGAGTTCTTCTTTCAAATCCTTGAGGTCGGCTTCATTGCGTGCGGAAGCGAGCTTGCGGTATGCCTCCAAACGCAGCTTGTCGGAATCGATGTAGTCAATCGGAATCGACGCCTCGATAGGCAGATCGATGGACACGGACACCGGCTCGACGTCCTCATCGGGTTCCTTGTATTTTTCAACAGCCTCGGAGACCATGCGCACATACAGGTCGAAGCCGACGCCCTCGATATGGCCGGACTGCTCGTCACCCAGCAGGTTGCCGGTGCCGCGTAGTTCCAGATCCTTCATGGCCACGTCGAAGCCGGAGCCGAGCGCCGTGTTCTGCGCAATGGTGGCGAGTCGGTCGTGCGACTGCTCGGTCATCGGCTTGGACGGGTCATACAGGAAGTAGGCGTACGCACGCTCGCGGCCACGACCAACGCGGCCACGCAACTGATGAAGCTGGCTCAGACCGAAACGGTCGGCATGGTCCACGATCAGCGTGTTCGCATTGGAGATATCAAGACCGGTTTCGATGATCGTGGTGCATACGAGCACATCGATGTCGCGATGCCAGAAGTCGCGGATGATCTGGTCGAGCTGCTTCTCCCCCATCTTGCCGTGGGCGATGCCGACGCGCGCCTCGGGCACCAGCGTGTGAATCTTGTCAGCGATGGACGAGATGTCCTGCACGCGGTTGTGCACATAGAACACCTGGCCGCCGCGCAGCAGTTCCCGGCGCACGGCCGCGGTGACCTGCGCGTCCTCATAGGCACCCACATAGGTCAGCACCGGCAGACGGTCTTCTGGCGGTGTGGCGAGCGTGGACATCTCACGAATGCCGGTCACGGCCATTTCCAACGTACGCGGAATAGGCGTGGCGGACAGGGACAGCACGTCCACGTTGGTGCGCAGGGCTTTCAGCGTTTCCTTGTGTTCCACGCCGAAACGCTGCTCCTCGTCGATGATGACGAGTCCCAAATCCTTGAACTTGATTTTCGGGTTCAGCAGTTTGTGTGTGCCGATGACCACGTCCACCATGCCGTTTTCCAGGCCTTCGATGGTCGCGTTGATCTCCTTGGTGGTTTGGAAGCGGCTCATGGCGGCCACATTCACCGGGAATCCTTCAAAGCGGTCGGTGAAGGTTTCCTGATGCTGTTGAACGAGCAAAGTGGTGGGCACGAGCACCGCCACCTGCTTGCCGTCCTGTACGGCTTTGAATGCGGCACGTACGGCGATTTCGGTTTTGCCGAAGCCCACATCACCGCAGATAAGACGGTCCATTGGCACGGGCTTTTCCATGTCGGACTTGACTTCGTCAATAGTGGTGAGCTGGTCGGCGGTTTCCTGATAGGGGAAGGCGTCTTCCAGTTCTTTCTGCCACGGGGTGTCTGGGCTGAATGCAAAGCCTTTGGCGCGCTGGCGGGCGGAGTACAGCTTGATTAGGTCGTCGGCGATCTCATGGACGTGCTTGCGGGCCTTGGCCTTGGTGGCCGCCCAGTCGGAGCCGCCGAGTTTGTTGAGCTTGGGGGCTTCGGCACCGATGTATTTGCTGACCTGGTCGAGCTGGTCGGTGGGGATGAACAGTTTGTCCGCCGGTGCACCGCGCTTGGAAGGCGCGTATTCGATGACCAGGTATTCGCGGGTGGTTTTGTTGGCGCCGGTGCCGATGGTGCGCTGGCGCATTTCGATGAACCGGCCGATGCCGTGCTGCTCATGCACCACGTAATCGCCTTTTTTGAGTTCCACTAAGTCGATGGCCTTGCGCCGGCGTTTCGGCGTTTTGGCCACAGCAACCGCAGAGCTTCGACCGGTCAGGTCGCGTTCGGTGAGCAGGGCGATTTTGGCGGCATTGTCCACGAATCCATCGATAGCCTGAGACCGGATGGTATCGAACGTGGTGATGCCGGTGGTGTTGAGCGCACGCTTCAGACGAGCCAAGGTACCGGCGGCAGCAGCGGTAATGGTGACGTGGAAGCCAGCATCCAACAGGCCGTCGATTCCTTGTGAGGCCTTGGCTTCATCGCCGCGGAATTCGGCTGGGTTTTGCGCGTCGAGCTGCACATGGCCGGCCAGCGTGGTGTCTACACCGAAACTCGTCAGGCGAATCACCGGGTGCTCGGAATACTCGAGCGAACTGATGGTTTCCGCATAGTCAAGGAAACTGGCTTCGTCGAAGCTGATGGGCGCGCCGGCGCCGTGGCCGGATGCGGCCACATGCCAGCTGGCGGCCAGGAACTCGTTGGCGGTTTTGGCCAGATCTTCAGCGGAACGGCGTAGTTTTTCAGGGTCGCTAAGCAGCACCACAGCATGCTTGGGCAGCATGGAGCCCACCGGTTCCAAGTGATCCACAAGCGCGGGCATCAGAGATTCCATACCTTCGACCGGAATGGCGTTGGCGATGGACTCGAGCATGTCTTCGGCGTTGGGAATCGAACCGATCAGGGCCTTGGCACGGGTGCGCACGGCATCAGTCAATTGCAGTTCGCGGCAAGCGGTGGCCCAGATGGTTTTGAGACCCTCGCCATAGGTGCGCTGGTCGGAAGCGTGGAATTCCTTGATAGTGTCGATTTCGTCACCGAAGAATTCGATACGCACCGGGTGCGGCGCGGTAGGTGGGAACACGTCGAGAATGCCACCACGCACGGCGAATTCGCCGCGATCCATGACCAGTTCCACGCGCGTGTAGGCGTTTTCGATGAGTCGTTTGGCTGCCTCGTCAAGCGGTAGATCCTCCCCTACCGTGAATACGAGTGGTTCGACGTCGCCAAGGCCTTGGACCACCGGCTGAATCAACGAGCGAATCGGCATGACAAGGATGCGAATCGGCCCGAACATCGGATTGGCGTCACTCGGGTGCTTCAGTCTGCGGAACACGGCCATACGGCTGGCCACAGTGTCCGCGCGCGGGCTCAATCGTTCGTGCGGCAGGGTTTCCCACGCCTCAAGCTGGGCGATATCGTTCGGGTCGCCGTCATACCAGGAGCGCAGCGATCCCACGGTTTCCTCGGCTTCACGGCCGGAGGCCACAACCAGCACGACCGGCTTGCCTGCCCCACCGTTCACGCCTTGGGCGATTGCGGCGGCCAATGCCGGACGCAATCCTTCGGGAACACCGGCCAAAATGGAATTGTCGACATCATCCGACACTTCGATGTCGCCAACCGCCAGTTGATGAAAAACCTTGTCCTGCTCGAGCTTGGACAGGACGCCCACGAGCGAGCCGTTAATCAGATCCGGATGGGCGTTGTGGCCTGTGTCAGCAGCCGTCTTCGCATCAACGGCCATTGAACTTCTCCTGGGTCTTGGCAAGACCGTGGAAGATGATTTCTTCGGCCGCATCGGCGCCGTCGGCCAGGAATTCAGGCAGTTGCTTGCGCTGATCCGGACCAAAGCCACCCAGCACCCAGTTCACCGTGTTGTCATGCGCATGCGCACCACGCTTGGAGTGGCCGACACCCATACGTACGCGGGCGTATTTCGGTGTGCCGAGTGAACGATCGATGGATTTGATGCCGTTGTGACCGCCTGCGGAGCCACCCGCCTTGACCTTGATGCGTCCGAATTCCAAGTCCATGTCGTCGTGAATCACCACGATGTGGTCGGGCTCGATCTGATAGTAGGCGCTGATGGAGGCCACGGCATTGCCCGAGTCGTTCATGTAGGTCAACGGCTTGGCCAGAAAGAACTTGATGGTGCGACCGTCAAGATTCATCGTGCTCTTACCGAGCATGGCAAGACCCTTGTGATCGGCGAAGTTCACGCTCCAGCGTTCGGCGAGCACGTCGGCTGTCATGAAGCCCATGTTGTGTCGCGTGTCCTCATATTTCTTGCCCGGGTTGCCCAGTCCCGCAATCAGCCAAAAATCCGATGCCATATCCGTTCCTCGTCTTGTCTCGCCAGCCTACAAACGCAACGATTGTACTTAGAGGTCGAGATACCAGTAGGACATATCACGCATGGTGCCGGTGGAGTCGGTGGCGGCAGCGGGCATGAGGCCGAACTGGGTGAAGCCGAATCGTCGCATGAGGGCGATTGAGCCGGCGTTGTCGGCAAAGATGATGCCGCAGGCTTTGCGCATGTGACGGGCGCGGGCCTCGCGTAGGAGATTGTCCAGCATGAACGTGCCCGCTCCCCTGCCTTGCCATGCGGGGGCGATGTAGTAGGCGAGATCGGTGACGCCGTCATAGCCGGCACGATCGTAGAACACGGAGAGTGAACCAAAGCCGATGACTTGCCCGCCCTCTGATTCCGCCACGAATACGCCATATGGAGGTTTATGGGATTCGACCCACGCACGGCGCTGGTCGAGGGTGCGCGGAGTCAGGTCCGCGGTGGCTCCGCCGACCACCACCGAGGCGTTGTAGATGTCGGTGATGGCTTGGATATCAGACTCGACGGCTGGACGGAAAGTGTATGGCATGACTCCAGACAATAGCATGGCTCCCGCTGGCGGGAGCTGTCGCGGTTTATCCGCGACTGAGGGTGATAGCATTAGTCACTCTTGACCACCCTCAGTCAGCTGCGCTGACAGCTCCCGCCAGCGGGAGCCACCTTGTTTCGGTGAACTACTTGTCGAGCTCTATGGCCTTGTTGAGGGCTTCTTCGAGCTGCTGTTGGGCCTTGCCGTAGGCGGTCCAATCGCCGTTCTTCATGGCGGACTGGCTGTCTTTCATGGCTTGGGCGGCATCGCTCAATGCCTGCTGGAGTTCGGGACTGCGAGCGGTGCCGGACTGCCCGGATGACGTGCCAGAATCCGACTTGCCGTCCGTGGTGCCGGACTGGCCATCAGACTGGGACTGGTCGCCGGAGGTGTCGGAACCGGGCTGATTGCTGGCATCCTGTCCGCCGGTGTTCGAGGAGTCGGATGATCCGTCGCCAGACACATTCTCGGCATCGCCGGCCGCTGCACCGGAGTCACCACCGAACACCTGATCGAGCGCCTCATCAAGCGTGTCGGCAAAGCCGACCTGATCGCCGAATGCCACCAGCGTCTTCTTCAGCAGCGGGAACGACGTGGCACCCGAAGACTTGACGTACACGGGCTGCACGTACACCAAGCCACCACCGAGCGGCAGGGTGAGCAGGTTGCCTCGCACCACCTGCGTGTCACCGGACTGCAACAAGTTCAGTTCCTTGGACACATCGGCATTGGCGTTGAAATTGTTCTGCGCCTGGCCGGGGCCCGGCACATTCGAATCCTTGGGCAGCTCCTGCAATCGGATGGTGCCGTAATTCGGTCCTATCTTGCCTTTCTCATTACCGGCGTCGGAGTCGACCGAAAGGAATCCGGTCAGAATCTCTCGAGTGGACTGGCCGGCCGGAATATAGGTGGAGGTCAGCGAGAACACCGGCTCCTTGGTGCCACCGGTCTGCAAGGTCAGGTAGTAGGGCGGCTGCAGGATGTCCTGATCCTGCTGGGACTGTGATTCGGTGGGGTCGACCGGCGTCTGCCAGAAGTCCTCGCCCGAGTAGTACTGGTTGGCGGAAGTCACATGGTACTTGGAGAGCAACTCACGCTGCACCTTGAACAGGCTTTCCGGGTAACGCAGGTGACTCATCAGGTCACCGGAGATTTCGGACAACTGGTGATACTGGCCGGGGAAGATCTTCTCCCACGCCTTGATCACCGGGTCGGATTGATCCCACACATACAGGTCCACGGAACCGTCGTATGCGTCAACAGTGGCCTTGACCGAATTACGGATATAGTTGGCCTGCTGCGAACCCAGGCTGGACACCGTCGACGAAGACACCGTGGTGGAGTCCTTGGTGGCATTGCCGAGATCGGTCATCTGCGAATACGGGTAGGCGTCGGAGGTGGTGTAGCCATCGACGACCCACTTGACGCGGCCATCGACCACGGCTGGATACACGCGACCGTCAAGTGTCAGGTACGGCGCGACCTTGGCCACACGTTCCTTCGGGGAACGGTCGTAGAGAATCTGGGATTCGCTGTTCACACGGTCGGAGAACAGTATCTGGTCCGAACCGAAGCGGATTGCATAGAGAATCCGGGAGAACAGGTTGCCGACCGACGGTCCGCCATCGCCCTTGAACGTGGTCAAAGCGCCTTCGGAACCGGTCGGGTAATCGAATTCCCAAGCCTGCGTGCCTTCAGGTGCGCCGACAATCGAGTATTCGGTGGTGTTCGGCGAGAAGTAGATGCGTGGCTCGTACTTTTCGGACTCGGTGAGCTTGCCTTGGGTGGGGATGCCCGATTCAAAGAATTCGGGCTGGCCGTCGGCAGTCACCTTGTTACCGTAAGCGGCCACCACGCCATAACCATGGGTGTACACGGTGTGGTCGTTGACCCAGTTGCGGTTGTCGTTGCCAGCCAGGTCAAGCTCACGCGCGGCGATCACGGTGTCTTGGGAGACGCCATCAATCTCATACTTATCGACGGCAAGCGTGTCGGCGAAGGTGTAGTACTGCTTGGACTGCTGCAGCTGCTTGAACGTGGGGCTGACGACCTGCGGGTCGAGCAGACGAATCTGCGCGGTGGTGTCGGCCTCCTTGGCCAGTGCACCTTGCTCGCCCTTGTCGGTCACCTTGTATTGCTCGGTTTTGAGCTTGTCGAGACCGTAGGCGGCGCGAGTGGCATCGATGTTGCGCTGGATATAGGTGGATTCCATCTCCTGCGCGTTCGGGTTGACGCGGAAGCGCTGCAGCAGCATGGGCCAAGCAATGGTGAGCACCATGCCGACCACTACGGTAGCGGCAATGGCAATGACCGGCACGCGCCAGGCCTTGAGAGCAGCAGAGGCGCGCACGCCGATGGACGCCTGGCCTTCAAGCGCATGGGAACGCATCAACCACACACCAAGCACCACGCCGAGGATGGCGGTCAACGCAGCCATGATGAAGGTGACGGGAATGTTGGCATGCACTGCGGTGTAGGAAGCGCCAGTGATACGCGAGCCCTGCACGGTGAGCTGTTCGAAAACACCCAGCACCTGACGTACGGACCACGCAAGCATGTTAAGGATCAGCCAGATGCCGAGCTGACGGCGAGCGCGCTTGGTGATGGAGAACAGGCCACGACCGTTGACCGGCATGGTGATGCGGATGCCGCCCATCAGCACGTGCGTGACTAGAGAGAATATGAGCCCGACGCCCAGCAGCATGGCCACGGCTGCGAGCACGAGCTTCAGGCCAGGCAGCACGAACACGTAGAAGCCGTTGTCGAGCCCGAACTGCGGGTCAGTGGTACCGAACTTCTGCGCGTTGAACATAAGCAGGATCTCGCTCCAGTTCGCGTTGAACTGGGAGCCGAAAATCACGCCGACAATCAGCGAAATCACCACGGCCACGCGACGTGCGGTCTTGGAGCTCGCCGATTTGCCGACTTCCACCACATCACCATTGATGCGAATCGTGGAGCCATCCGCGGAGTCCGGGCGGGCGCGAATGGCCAGCCATGCGGCGATAAAACCGGTCAAGGCCATCAGCAATGCGTATGCCACCCATAGACCGATTTTCACGCCGAGCTGGGTCCACACCACGGATTGGAAGCCGAGCTGTCCGTACCACATCAGATCGGTGATGAATCGGGACAGACCGAAGAACAGTGCGACGATGATGACCAATGCCAGCACCACGCCGATGAATATTTTGGTGCCTCGGCTGTTGCCATGGCTGCCGGAGGGTCTGCGGGGCAAGCGCGGACCGGCCGGACCTCGCCCTGAGGGGTTGGAGCCATTCCTGTTGGGGGTGTCTCCATCGGCCTCAACATTAAGAATGATCGGATCATCATCATTCGAGTTATTGCGCCGGGAACCGCCGCCATTGCCGAACAGTATTGAGAAAGGGTCATTAAAAGACATGATTCAAGCGTAGCGAAAGGTCGGGAAAGTAGGTTATGCCCTGAGCACAGCGCACTGGATTTCGGCTTGTATTCAGCTTGGCGGGTTCCTCACAAACCCTGAACACATACTGCCAGCGGATTGCCAGCAAGCTGTATGAGATTCCCCTATGCTGGAAGATTATGAGCAATCGTCCTGAGCAACCGTCGGCACGTCCCTATCGGGATGGCCATAGGACTTCGCATTGGGGCGTGTTGGTCGGATCCGTATTGTGCGTACTAGCGCTGGTAGTCACGGCGCTGTATGGATGGCGCATCGGCTGGTTTGCATCGATGACTGGAAATGATGCCGCGGCAAGTTCCGCTACAGCAGACGCTGCACGGAACACTCCGCAGCAGTTGGCACGTTCGGTGACCCCCAAGCCGGATCCCTCCCCTGCCAGCAAAGCTCATCGCATGGTCAATGCCATGGATATGGACACTCGAATTGGTCAGTTGGTGATGGCACCGCTGTATGCCGGCAACGACCCGGCCTCACTGGCTTCACTCATCGCCGACCGCCATGTGGGATCGGTGCTCATCATCGGCAAATGGACCGGAGGGGTTGCTTCGGTGCGGGCTGCGGACGACCAGTTGCAGGGGTATGCCCCGGTGATAACCGCCTGATTATCTCCACCGATCAAGAGGGAGGCTGGGTACAGCATCTGACCGGCCCTGGTTTTGATCGGATGCCCACGGCAGTGGATCAGGGAACCATGTCGACCAATCAGTTGCGTCAATCGGCCAGCGTATGGGGCTCACAGCTGGCAGCCGCCGGCATTAATGTCGATCTTGCACCCGTGCTGGGCACGGTAGTGGTGAATCGGGCCGCCAACGCCCCCATTGGTGCGCTCTATCGCGATTTCGGACTGGACACGGCAGGCAACGCGGCTCATGGCACGGCGTTTGTGCAGGGCATGGCCAATGCCGGAGTACAGTCCGCCATCAAACATTATCCGGGATTGGGCGCAGTGACCGGCAACACGGATTTCACCGCCGACGGCATCCTGGATACGACCACCACCTTGGATGGCACGGAAATCAAGGCGTTTGACACCACCATCGATAAGGCCGACCCTGCCATGGTGATGATGGCATTGGCCACCTATCAGGCCATTGACCCCAATGATCCCGCAGTGTTTTCCTCAATCATCATTGACGGGCATCTTCGCGGCGATCTGGGATATGACGGCGTAGTGATTTCGGATTCGATGTCGGCAGCGGCTGTGAGCGCCTATGACACCACTCAATTGGGAGTCAAACTCGTGGAAGCCGGCGGCGATTTGGTCTGCATCGGAGACACCAACTATGTCGTGCCGATTCTGGATGGATTGTCTACGCGGGCGGCATCGGATCCCGCCTTCGCCAATAAGGTCACTCAGTCGGCGATTCGTGTGATGACGTTGAAAATCAAGATGGGGTTGGCTTAAATAATACGCTGCGGTTGCCGTCAGTGCTGCTTGGAATACAGGCCATGCTTGCCGATGTACTGCACCACGCCATCCGGGACCAGATACCAGACCGGTTCGTCGTGCTCGGCACGACGGCGCACATCGGTTGAGGAGATGGCCAAAGCCGGTATTTCCAGGGTATCGACCTTACCTTCGGGCAGCGTGACGCCATCCGGGCTGGAATATCCGGGGCGCGTGACG
Organism: Bifidobacterium breve DSM 20213 = JCM 1192; assembly: GCF_001025175.1. Taxonomy (NCBI): domain Bacteria; kingdom Bacillati; phylum Actinomycetota; class Actinomycetes; order Bifidobacteriales; family Bifidobacteriaceae; genus Bifidobacterium; species Bifidobacterium breve. Next base: position 815,698 of record NZ_AP012324.1, on the reverse strand, counting down.
GCCACGAAGTGGGCAAGATTCCACATCAAGTCGGCGTCCTTCCACTGCATGATCTCAGCCACGGCATCAGCGCCTGTGATGAAGAACAACTCTGCATCGGGATGCTGGGCGCGAATGTCTTTAAGCGTATCGATGGTGTAGGTGACACCTGGACGGTCGATATCCACGCGAGACACGGTGAACTTGGGGTTGGATGCCGTGGCAATCACTGTCATCAGATAGCGGTCCTCGGCGTTGGTGACTTCCTTATCAAGCTTGAATACAGGCCGACCCGTGGGCACGAAAATCACTTCATCAAGGTCGTACACCCATGCGACTTCGGACGCCGCGACCAAGTGGCCGTTGTGAATCGGGTCGAATGTGCCGCCCATAATGCCGATGCGCAGACGCGTGTGCCAATTGCCGCGCGCGGAAAGGCGACCTTTGCCATGGCTATTCGCGCCGCCCGGCACAGACAGATCAGACATACGCCGTTCGGCTTCGCCCTGTGCGACAGCAATGATTTCAGCCGGATCGCTGCTGCTCATGCTTTGCCACCTTCGCCGCCTTCGTTGGCGCTTTCGGTTTCCTGCTCGATTTCATTGGCAGTGGGATTGTCTTCCTTGGGATCGATCTTACCCATGTCTTCGTCCCACTCATCCTGCACCACGCGGCGAATCTCAGCGAACGTAGGCAGAGGGAAGTCCGGCTGATACAGTCGACGGACCTCGGCCACGCGTTCGGTGATGCGAATCAGCGTGTCCGTCATGCCATCGATATCGCCATCATGCTCCATCTGCGTGTATTTGGCGATGTAGCTTTCCATCAGATCCATGTGTTCGCGCACGGTTTTGAGCTGGGCATCAGTCAAATCCGCAATCTCCGGCGATTCATTCTCCGGCCAACCGATAAGCACTGCATCCGCGTACTCGAGCGACGCTCGCTGCGCCGCCGAAGCGATGCCATCCTCAATCTGCACGAGAAACACGTAGCGCACAATGCTCAGGCGCTCAGCCGCAATCTTGAGATTGAGTTTGGGATCGTTGAGGTCAATATCCGGCCGTAGCTCAACTGTGGCGTTGTCCTCGCTCTTCACATTCTCGCTCATGCGCGCACCTGCCCCGTTCCATAGCCAATCCACTTCGTGGTGGTCATTTCCCTCAAGCCCATGGGTCCGCGCGCGTGCATCTTTTGGGTGGAGATGCCGAGCTCGGCGCCGAATCCGAACACACCGCCATCAGTGAAACGGGTGGAGGCGTTGACCATGACCACGGCCGAGTCGATGCGCTTGGTGAATTCCTCGATGGCCGCATAGTCCTCGGCAATGATGGATTCGGTGTGACCGGTGGAATGGATGTTGATATGGTCAATGGCCGATTCAAGGCTTGGCACCACCTTAATACCCATCTTGAGCGCCAGGTATTCGGTATCCCAGTCCTCCTCGGTGGCATGATTCAGTTCAAGCCCTTCAATGGCGGCGCCTTCGAGGATGTCGTACGAAGTTTCATCCGCTTGCAGCACGACGTTCGCCTGCGTCAACGCTGCGGCAATCTGAGGCAGGAATTCAGCGGCGACGTCCTCATGCACCAGCAGTTTCTCGGCCGCATTGCACACACCCACACGCTGGGTTTTGGCGTTCAACACAATCGGAATGGCCTTGACGAGGTCTGCGGACCTGTCGATATAGATATGGACGTTGCCGGCACCGGTCTCAATAACCGGCACCTTGGAATTGCGCACCACGGCTTGGATGAGCCCCGCACCGCCGCGTGGCACCAACACATCGATATGGCCACGGGCCTCCATCATGGCGGTGGCGCCGGCACGGCCATACTGGTCGACGGACTGCACTAGAGCCGGATCAAAACCGTGAGCTTCCAGCACTGGGGCGATAACGCTCAAGGTGGCGGCATTGGTACGTTCGGCGGCGTGCCCACCTCGCAGCAGCGCAGCATTACCGGACTTCAGGCACAGGCTGGCCACGTCAACAGTGACGTTGGGGCGAGCTTCGTAAATCATGCCGATGACACCCATGGGCACTCGCGTTTGGGTGAGACGCAATCCGTTAGGCAGGTTATAGCCACGCACGATTTCACCAACCGGATCGGGCAACGTTGCCACATGGCGCACGTCTTGGGCTGCGGCGGCCACGCGCGGCGTATCGAAAAGCAGGCGATCGAGCTTGCCCGCGTCCATGCCGTTTTCCTTGGATTCAAGCATGTCCAGCGCATTGGCGGCCTCGATATCGGCGGCATGCTCGTCCAGCGCATCCGCAATGGCCAGCAGCAGCTCGTTCTTGGCTTCGGTGTTCGCCTGGGCAAGGCGTTGCTGTGCGCTCGCGGCCTGATCGGCCTGACGGCACACCGCGTCGAATACCTCAGGACTCAGTTCATCACTCATAACATTCAAGCCTAACTCACCAAATGGTCTAACGCAGTGTAATTTCCGCGGTTGTTGCGCCCCACGGCTATATTTTCTGACCTTTTGCCCTCATCACTATCCCTCCAGCATCCTTCAGCGACAGAATTTCAGGAAATGACCCCTATACTTCTAAATTTCTGTCGCTCAGCTCCGCTCAGCGTCAGAATTCTCGGAAATAAACCCATTAATCCTAAATTTCTGTCACTGAGTACTTCTTAGCGACAGAAATTTAGGAGCATAGGACTAATTTCCTGAATTTCTGTCGCTAAACAATCAAAACGAGACGTCCGCGACGTCTGACCGAGGCAGACGATAGAATAATGAAGATTTGTAGTATCTTTCATTCCCGAGAATAAGGATTCAACCGTGGCTACCACCTTCCATTCCACTCGCAGCACCACCGATTCGCTGACCGCCAAGCAGGCGATTCGTAAGGGCATTGCCGACGACGGCGGCCTGTTCGTCTCGGACGCATTGGGCGAGACCAAGGTGGATGTCGCCTCGCTGCCGGGCAAGACCTACCAGCAGATCGCCGCCGAAGTGCTGGGCGCGCTGCTGCCGGACTTCACCGCCGAGGAACTGGGCCAGTGCATCGCCGATGCCTACGGCGAGCAGTGGTCCGACGAGCGTATCACTCCATTGAAGCCTCTGGGTGACGATTACGTGCTCGAACTGTTCAACGGTCCAACCTCCGCATTCAAGGATGTGGCCCTGCAAATTCTGTCGCGTTTCATGGCGCACACCACGCCAGCCGACGGCGACGCGGACGAGAAGATCATGATTCTCACCGCCACCTCCGGCGACACCGGCAAGGCCGCGCTGGCCGGCTTCGCGGACGCCCCGGGCACCGCCATCACCGTCTTCTACCCGGAAGGCAAGGTCTCTCAGGTCCAGGAGCTGCAGATGACCACGCAGACCGGCGCCAACGTACAGGTGGCCGCCGTGGAAGGCAACTTCGATGACGCCCAGTCCGCGGTCAAGCGCATTTTCGGCGACCGAGCCCTGGCCGAGCGTCTCGCCGGCAATGCTCACGTAGTGCTTTCCTCCGCCAACTCCATCAATGTGGGCCGTCTGGTGCCGCAGGTCGTCTACTACTTCTCCGCCTACGCCCAGCTGCTAGCCGATCAGGTGATCAACGTTGGCGATGAGGTCGAGTTCGTGGTCCCGACCGGCAACTTCGGCGATATCCTCGCCGGCTACTACGCCAAGCTGCTCGGCCTGCCGGTCAAGCACCTCGTGGTGGCTTCCGACAAGAACAACGTTCTGTTCGACTTCCTGACCACCGGTACCTACAACCGTCAGCGCCCGTTCTTCCAGACCATCTCCCCCTCGATGGACATCCTCATCTCCTCCAACCTGGAGCGCATGCTGTACTACTTGTCCGAGGGCGACACACGCTTGATCTCCATGCTGATGAACGACCTCAACCAGTGGGGCACGTACGAGATTCCAGAAGAGCTGCTGGCCAAGATTCGCCAGATCTTCGGCACCGGTTGGGCCGACGAGGACCAGGTGCGCGAATCCATCAAGCACTGCTGGGATGAGAACCACTACGTAATCGACCCGCACACCGCCTGCGGCTACTACCTGCTTGAGCAGATGCCGCGCGATCCGCTGACCCCGCGCGTGCTGCTCTCCACCGCCAGCCCCTACAAGTTCCCGCGCGTGGTGAACGAGGCTCTGGGCTTCGACGCTACCGGCACCGACTTCGAGTGCATGGACGTGCTGGCCCGTGAGACCGGTACCACTGCCCCGGTCGCCCTGCGTGGCCTCGAGACCGCCGACGTGCGTTTCAAGGACGTCGTGGCCATCGACGGCATGGAGGACTACGTAGAAAAGGCCGCCCAGTCACTGTAATAGTCCACGTGACGTTTGTATAACGGTCATTTTTTGAAACCGATACGTGCTTTACCGGCGCGTATCGGTTTTTTGATGCCGCAAGCCAAGCGTCCGAGTATGCACGGGCATTGTCAGGCATGTGTCAGGCGCTATTTTCTTGTGGGCTTCCGTTAATAAGTACCGAATTACCTGCAACGAATATTCAGTTCGGTCAATCGTCGAGTCATTGCAGGTATAAAGGGTCGAATTAGATCCGCCAGAACGTCCAATTCTCGTATCTCTCACATATTGCAGGTATTTCGGTACCAATTACGGAGCATTTTTGCAGGTAGAAAGGGCTCATTTAGCCAATTGCAGGTATAAGGGTGCGAGTTACGGCGCAAAATCGCCCATAACTCACACCCTTATACCTGCAACCTCAATAACGTAAAAAAATACGCTTACAAAAGCACGGGCAATCCTTATCCCGGAGGTAAAGATAGAGAAACGGCTATATGTCCATATCGTGGAACGGAAGGTCCGTCCGAGTTTATAAGTGGTTTATAAAAACATATAAACTTGATGAAGAAGGAAACATTATTTACTGATTTCAGAAAAATAGCCTCAGGCCAAAACGGTCTGAGGCTATTAATTTTATGCAAATATAATCTCCTTGTTTACCACTTCGATAGCTGCGTTGCGGATTGAGTTCATTTTACCCACCCACACCATTTGGTTCTTTGTCTTTAATTGCTCAGTTACACCCTGCATTTTCGCCATTTCTTTTACCAAGCGAGAAAACATATTTTCTGCTTGCTCGTTAATATCGGCAAGATAAGCGTTCAAATTTCCGCTTGTAAGCAAGTTTGTATAAGTCACTCGCTTATGGTCTTGTAAATAGCGTTTATGCCGCTGTCCCCATATGCCAATAGGTTGTGTTTCTTCTTCGGTTGGTAGGGCAAGGTCGGGTAGATAGTAATCGCCTTGTAGGGTATAAGTGCCTCCGAGTTGTTCAAATAATGATTTCATTGCAGTCCAAATTTAAGTTTTAGATTTTCTGCAATATACCGTACCGATTGTCTTTACCATTTGTTTTCAAAACCTTCGTTACGGCACCTCATCATTCCTGTCGGTCTCTTTTCATTCGCGGTCGGACAAATGCGCGGCTAGAGTTCTTTGGCTCGGTAGATGCGGATGGCTATAAGCATGGAGCCAAAATATGCGAGCAGACACAACACGGCGAGAACAAGCGCCGTATGCCACCAGATCGTCAGGAAATCGGTAATATTCAGCAAAAGCCATTGCCAGTCAACAGGCAATCGGGCCAGCAGCGCAATGACGGCATACAAGCCAACCATGACCGCGACAGAGGCCACCATCATCTTGCGGAAGGTGAACCGGTATGCACAGGCCAGCAGCACCGACCCAAGAATGATAGCCAAAGCGAAGATGAAAGCACCTGCTGCCAAGGTACCGATCCACCCCATATCTGCTATATCGCCAAAGACAATGAAGACGCCGCCGCATATCACCACGTCCAAAGCCCAGAGCAGGCCAACCACCAACAGAAAAAGGTACCGACCTACAACTTGTGCAGTGCGTGAAACAGGAATCAGCCCTCGCATGGCACTGTGCCCTGCAGATTCCTCGGATGACGCAGGCCCCAATGCACTCATACATGCCATCGTCGATGCCAAACCTCCGAGTCCGCCCATCAGACCACTGGCAACGTGTTCATCGACGTGGGTCGATATCATCACCAGCGATACCACGATAGACAGCATCGGGAGAGCCAGCAGAAATACCATATTCGCCACGCTAAACAGACCCATCCCGGCACAATCGAATCGACATTGCTTTACTACGGATTTCCAGTTCATCGTCACCATTCCCTTGAAGCAAATATGCGAGAGGCAATTACATACGAGATTCCATATGCCACAACCGTCGTTGTCAATACCGCAATAACCAGCCACAATCGTTGCGCGATGATGGCATTCGCGGCATGGGCCAATCCTCTGGTCACCGAAGCAGGCAAAATAGATAGCAGTATGGATACAGCCAATGCAACGACATAGATCACCATCATCGTGACTTGAAGACCGCCTAGTTTGGTCCACAGATAACCCGTGGGCACGATAAGCGCGACCATCAGCGCGGTGCAGAAACCTCCCAACGGCGCCGCCCACAGATTGCCCGCGAATGACCAATCTGGATTGACCAGCACTTGCAACCCGTCAATCAGAACAATCATCGCTATCGACAATACGGAAATCACCAATCCAACCACATATCGCGCGGCCACCTGACTCTTCCTCGAAGCCGGAATAATGCCACGAAGTCGATATCCGTTCTGTAAGTCAGCAACCGCCATGGTTAGCACCCACATGGCGCAGGTGAATACCGTCATGATGACACCCATGCGATAGCCGAAGCCATCACCATAAGCTTCACCTTGAAAGATGACGGAGAACAACGGTGCCAACAACAACGAGAACACAGTCCGTACGTCGACGCACAGGTAGGCCATATCGACGCGCAATGCAGTGGTCAATGCATGTTGCCGAGACCGCGACACCCTCAGTATTGCCTCCATGGCCGCTCACCTCCCGCTCAAGTCACGATTGGAATCATGGGCATTGGTCAGTCGAATGATGTCATCAATGGAAGCCGATTCAACGACAAGCCCCGAAACCACCGACGCAACAGCATCAAGCCTGTCTGACCGGACCAGCGCATCGAATCCGGTGGCATACGTATGTGAGCCCAGCACTACGTCCGCAGGCAGTTGTGCCAGTTCGTCTGGACCGCCCTTAATCAGGCGGAACGATTCCTCAAACTCGTCTTTCGGACCGGTGTAGTAGAGACGGCCATCGGTGATGTAGGTAATGAAGTCAGCAGCACGTTCGAGGTCGGCAGTGATATGGGTGCTGAACAGTACCGAATGCTCGCCATCCTCAATGTAGGCATGCAGGATATCCATGAGTTCGTCGCGGGCAAGCACATCGAGTCCGCTGGTCGGCTCGTCGAGAATCAGCAGCTTGGCATCATGACTCAATGCGATGGCCAGCATCAGCTTCATCTGCATGCCGCGGGAAAGATCCTTGATATGTTTCTTGCCGTTCTGTGCGTCACCAAGGCCAAAAGTATCCAGATACTTGTGATAGCATCCACCGTCCCATGATGGATACAGTGGCGCAACGATACGTTCAATGTTCTTGACTTGCCACTGTTCATGCATGTAGCTGAAGTCAAACACCACGCCGAGTTGTTCTTTGACGGGCTCCTCGTTGGCGATGTTGTCGAGGCCGAGCACGTGAATCGAACCGGCGTCGCGGTGGATCATGTTGAGGATGAGTTTGATGAGGGTGGATTTGCCGGCGCCGTTCGGGCCGATCAGTCCCATGATGTAGCCCTTGGGCAGGTCGAAGGTCACGTCGTCCAGCGTGAAGCCGGAATCATAGTGTTTGGTGACGTCGGTGACCTGCAACGCCATCGCGTCGGATTCGGATATGGCGGTCATGTCCATGGTCCTTTCTTGAGGTTATTCCTTGCGGTATTCCTCTTCGAGCATGCGGTCCAATGCGTTCAGCGGAATGCCGGCGGCTTTGGCGCCCCGGCTTGCCTCGGCCAGGCTTTCACGAATCTGGGTTTCGAGCTGACGTTGCATCAGTTCGTTGCCCTTGTCCATCACGAAAGTGCCTTTGCCTTGAATGTTCTGTACCACGCCCTCATCGGCCAGTTCGTTGTACGCCCTGGTGACGGTGAGTACGGAGATGCGCAGCTCCTTGGCGAGTTTCCTCAAGGAAGGCAGGGCCTCGCCCGCCTTCAACTCGCCGCTGAGCACCGCCGAACGGATTTGGGTTTTGATTTGCTCGTAGATGGGTTCACCGGACACGGATGAGATGATCAGTTTCACCTATGCCCCTTTCGATTGTGGTTGACTAGCACCCCAGCTGTTTAGCTGTTATACAACACAGTATAACTGTTCTGCTTAACTGTCAAGGTGTGTTACATAACAGCTAAACAGTGAACAAACACATCGCCAACATACAGTGTCGAAACATGGGCCGTGCCTACAATGGCCTCGGAAAGGGGTACCTATACCGAACAACGCCGTTACGCTACGCCATACTGAACCGAACGATTATCCGGAGCTTGAGATCTGGTGGAACGATCACGCCATCGCCGACGATTGCCGTCATACGATGGAGAAAGTGCCGGACAAGACCATCGACCAGATGTTCCATACGTGGAGCGACGAGGATGACGACCGGCGCTTCGGCCGCACAACCTTCGGCCCGGACGGGCATCCTGTGGGCCATATCATCGCCAAGGACTGCACCGCGCCCGACCACAACGCCACGATGACTATTCTCATCGGCCCGTACTATCAGAACCACGGGTACGGCAGCTTGGCGATGAAGCTCGGCATCAAGCTGGCCGCCGAGCAGCTTGGCGCGAAGACCATCACGCTGAAGGCGTGGTCGTTCAACCTGCGGGCACGTCATATGTATGAGTCATTGGGATTCAAAGAGACAGGTCGCGCGGAGCACGCGGTGGAGCGTGACGGTCATTGGTTCGATGAGATGGTGTACGAAGCGCCGGTCAGCATGCTGCTGGAGCGTATCGCCGCTGAGGAGTCCGCGCGTGCGGAGGGTGAGAAGCTGGAAGAGCAACGGTTTGAGGCCGAAAGGCAGTCTGGCAGGACTACTCGACGGTAGGGACTGAGTAAGCGCAAGTGGAATCGGGCTGTGCCCGATATTGAATCGCACGGCTCATGCCATGACTTTTCTCCCCCACCCGCTTCGCGGGAGCCCCTCATCAGAGGGGCTTATTGTATGTGCTTACAACGGACGTGGGGCGTCGTGAAAATCGAAGAGGACGCCGTCCGCGATATCGCAGATTTCGGGCCAGTCGGCATCAGACGAATCGTCGTGCATAGCCCATACTTTCATACCGACCGACTTGGCTGATTTGATACCGACCAGCAGGTCTTCAAACACCGTGCAATCAGCGGGCTTGGCGCCCAGCCGCTCGGCGGCGAGCAGATATACGTCAGGCTGGTCCTTGCCGACATCATTGGCGTCATCGACGGAGACGATGTCATCGAACATGTCGAGCATGCCGACATGTCGCAACGCCGGCTCTCGCAGCTGCGGTGGCAACGATGTGGCAACGCCCATCTTCACCCCGGCACTCTTGAGATCACGCAGATAGTCGAGCGCGCCGGGCTTGGCCTCCACTGTGGTGGAATAGGCCACGCGGGCCATATCGTCCCATTCCTGCATCAGCTCCTCAGGCGTGTCCTTGAGTCCGAAACGCGCAATGGTGTATTCCGCGATCTGCTGGAACTGCATGGAGGAGACCTTGATCATGTAATCCGGCGGCACCTCAATGCCCCTCTTGCCGAGAAAGTCGATGTCTACCTGGTCCCAGACGCCCATGGAGTCGAGCAGGGTTCCGTCGAGGTCGAATATGGCTACTTTGGTCATAGTGTGGAGTCCTTCAGCAGTTCGCGGGCATGGTCCAGGGACGCTTCGGATTCGCTGCCGGAGAGCATGCGGGCGATTTCATGGACGCGTTGGTCGTCGCGCACTTCGCAGACGGTGGTTGCAACGCCAGCCGTCTCGTCCCCCGCGCCTTGCGATTCCTTGGACACCACGAACTGGGCGTCCGCCCAAGAAGCCACCTGTGCCAGATGGGTGACCACAATGACCTGTGCGTTGCGAGCCAATCGCGCGAGCCTTTTGCCCAATTCGACCGCGGCTTTGCCTCCCACGCCAGCATCGACCTCATCAAAGATGAAGGTCTGGTCGCTGCCGCCACGGACGTCCGCCGCCACAAGTTCCAGAGCCAGCATCAATCGGCTGAGCTCGCCGCCCGAAGCGCTTTTGCCCATCGGCAACTGCGCAGAACCCTCAAACGGGGTGAACAGGAAAGCGATATCGTCGCGACCGTACGGCTCGAGAGGCCCAGTGTCCCCCGCTGAATCACCAGCCGCCGCTTCACGGTCGTTGTCATGGCCGTCACTTAATTCTCGAGGGGTGACACGAACCTCAAGGGACGCACCAGACATAGCCAGTGAGCTCAACTCATCGGCCACACGAGCACCCAACGATGCGGCGGCCTTGGTACGGGCGGCGCTCAACGTATCGGCAGCAGCCAAAGCCGCACTGTACAGCGACTGTCGTTCGGCCTCCAGTTCGGCTACTTTCTCCGGCGAGGCGTCCAGGTCCTCCAAGTCGAACGTGGCCTTGTCACGCCACGCAATCACATCCGCCAAGGTCGGCCCCCAACGGCGAGTGAGTTCGTTCAGCTCGTGAATCCGCCCGTTGATCTGGTCAAGGTCTTCGACACTGCCCTCATCGCCCAATTCTTGAGTGAGCGAGAACACTACGTCACCCAAATCGGCATTGATGGATTCCAATCGATCTGCCTGCTCGGCGAACTCGCCGCCGACGCGAATCGCACGCAACGAAGTCACCGCATGGTTAATGAGATCTACGGCCGACGCACCACCCGCATCGGCATCCACCTGTGAGGCATCCAACGCGCCCAACGCCGCGCCCACTCCTTGGGCGATATCGGCCGCGTTCTCGATACGCTCGCGACGCGACTTCAGTTCTTCGTCCTCCCCCAGCTGCGGATTGGTACGGTTGATACGGTCGATGGATTCACGCAAATAGTCCGCCTGCTGACGAGCGGAGGACTCCTGCGAGCGCAGTCGCCCCAACCGCTCATCCATGGCGGTCAGCTCATTCCATGCCTGCCGGTAAGCATCAAGCTCAGCCTCGTCGCCGGCCACACGATCAAGGAATTCTCGTTGACGTGCGGCGGAGGCAATTTTCAGCTGATCGGCCTGCCCGTGAATGGTCACCAATTCTCCGGCAATGGAACCGAGCACAGATCGCGGCACGGATTTGCCGCCAAGTACGGCACGAGATCGGCCGGAAGCCGGCACAGTGCGAGAGAGGAACAGCTCACCGTCTTCGGGTTCGACGCCCGCATCGCGAGCTCGGGCAACAGCCGCCGCGACCCCAATGAGGGCCGCAGCATCGCCGTCATCGGCATCACGTGAAGAATCGTCCTGACCATGGTTCCCGGAGTCTACGGCTAGAGCATCATCGTCCAGCGCAAAAATCGCCTGCGCCCATGCCTCGTCTGCTCCTGCGGCGACCCGCGAGGATTCGGCCGTATCGCCGGACACCAGACGAATGGCGGACAGCAGCATGGATTTGCCCGCACCGGTTTCGCCGGTGATGGCCGTCATGCCACGGGCGGGCGCGATGGAGGCTTCTCGAATCGGCCCTAGGTTACGAATATCGAGTTCTTCGAGCATCAGCCCTCCGCCTTGCCGTTATGCTCGTCTGTCCTATCAGACACGGCATCAGCGGCAGTCGGGAACGTGTGTCCGTGATGCAGTGGCTGGCCCGAGGCCTCATTTCGTGCATGCTCACGCCAACCAACCACCGGCAGATCGAACTTGGAGACCAGACGGTTGGTGAACGGCACACCGGAGAGTCGGGCGAGGCGCAACGTATCGCGCGATTCGCGCACCATGACGCGCGTACCCTGCGGCAGGGCGCGCTGGCGGCGGCCATCGCAGCAGATCCAGCCTTCGGACATGGAATCGTCCAGAATATCGATGGTGAAGGTCGAACCGGAGCCGATGATCAGCGGCCTGGCGAACAACGCATGCGCGGCCAACGGAATCAGCTGCAAAGCCTTGACGTTCGGCCAAATCACAGGACCGCCGGCGGAAAAGGCATAGGCCGTGGAACCGGTGGGCGTGGAGACGATGACGCCATCGGCGCCGAAGGAGTTCATTTCCACATCGTCCACGCGAATGGAGAGCTCCACCATCTTGCCACGGTCGGCGCGTTCCAAAGTGATGTCGTTCAGCGCCCAATCCTCGATGGGTTTGGTGGCACCGGGTAGCCAGACATCGACATGGGCGATCATGCGCTCGTCAATGGAATAGTCATGTTCGGCCACGCGCCGAATCGCCTCGTCGATCTGGAAGCTCTCGAATTCGGCCAGGAAGCCGACATGCCCCATGTTCACGCCGAGAATCGGCACCTGGGTGCAATGCACGAGCTCGGCCGCGCGAAGAATCGTGCCGTCGCCGCCCAGCACCACGACGATTTCCGTGTCGTCCGTCACGCATGCGGGACTTACGCCGAAATCCGGAGCTTCGGTGTTATCGATAATCGTGACTTCAAAGCCGGCGCTGCGCAGCTGGCTCACCGCCTCGGACACCACTGTGCCGGACTGCCTGAGCCTGGTATGCGTCACCACAACCGCATTGCGCTTGGCCATGGACATCCTCCTATTGAATCGGTCGCACTGATGACTATCCTAATCATCGCCTGAGCCATCGGCCACATCACGTCACCGGCCCTCGGACATCAGACAAGGCCAACATATGGGCGTCGATACTATTGCACACCGCATGCTGTTCCGCGGAGTCGATTATCGTGAGGCTTCGGCTTACGATTACAGCCATACACCATTACGCCATCAGTATGGCGGGAAGCAGGAACCATGTCCAACGACTTTGACGAGTCCTCCTCAAACAAGGAGACCTCGAAAGGCCTGTCATGGTGGTACTCGACCGACGTAATCAGCCAAGACAAGGACGACCGGGCCTCCAAGCGCATCCGGCGCATGAAGCTCACGGATCGCCTCATCAGGCATCCGGGCCGCCTGTCCATTCTGTATTTTTCCGTATTGATATTGCTGTCGACCGGATTATTGACGCTGCCCATCTCCACTACGAATCACGATGGCTTCAGCAACTTTCCGGTGTCGTTCTTCACCGCGGTTTCCGCCCTGTCCACCTGCGGCATTCCGGTGGTGAACACCGGCGAGTACTGGTCGATGTTCGGCCAAGTTGGTCATCCTGTTTTCCATCCAGTTCGGTGGACTTGGCGTGATGACCTTTGCTTCGATAGTCGCATTGGGTGGTTATTCCGCAGGCGTGGCCAGCGCCGGCAACCCAGCATGCCTGTTCATTCTTGCGGCCGCAATGATTGTCGGTCGAGGCTTCCGTAACCATCACCGGCAACCTGTTGGATGCCGGCATCTCCGACCTGTGGGCCAAATCGGTCTCTCAGAAGCACGCCCGCATTCTGCAGCGCATTGGTGCCCACCATATCATCAATGCGGAAACCGATGCCGGCAAGCGCGTGGGTCATCTGGTGGCTGGCAACTATCTGGATTACATCGAAATCGACGGCCCATACAACGTCGTGAAGATTCACACCCCGCTGTACGCGGTGGGTCGCAACATCGAGGATGTGCAGGTGCATGACAAGTACGGTGTGACCGTGGTCGGCATCAAGGCCCCGGCAAGGAATTCCAGTACGGTTCCAAGGAACTGATCATGCATCGCAACGATGAGCTCATCATCATGGGCAAGCAGGATCAAATCGACCGCTTTATCCAAGGCTGATTCTCGCGATACCCCCGTCCTGTTACTATATACCCATAATGCAAACGTTAGCATTAGCTCATCAACGATGATGACACTTGCGGTACGCAAAGCACAGGAGGTATCTTGCATCATCACACCGGCAACACAGGGCACGTACGTAACGGAAATTATGGGCTCATTACCGTGACGACCCGTACCACATTCGCCGACGATGTACGTTTTCGCACCACCATGGTCACCGGCACGCTTGAGGCAAACACCATTACCGGCAATCAGCTGATTGTCGACAATGGTACAGTGAGATGTTCCGGCGATGTTCATGTCGAGCGCATTGCCGGCAGAGGCAGAATCATCACCGATGGCAGCATCATCTGCGGCGGCATCGAGCTCACCGGCGACCTGCACTCCGGCGGAGATGTCACGTGTAACGATGATTTGCTCGTTAAGGGATCGCTGACCAGCCGTCATATCCGCGCGCGCTACATTCTGCTCCACGGCGTGCTTCAGGGGCATCGCATCAACGGCAGCAGTCTGGAGATCCGGCCATTGCGCAGCGCGATGTTCACCAGATTCGACATGCTGAAATATGAGGGAGGCAGCTCAGCCTCGCATATAGACGTCAACAAGATCGAGGCTCATCGGCTGACGTGCCGTACGTTACAAGCCGGCACTGCCATATTGCGTGATAACAGCATGGTGGAGCATGCTATTTGCTCGACTTCAATAGGTCTTGACCGAACATCCTGTGTGATGCTGGTCAACCGAGAATGCCGAAGATATCATTTGAAAACCGCATAAAGCAGATATTCCGCATTACCGTGCATGCCTTCAATGGGACTGTCGGCCGTATTGACGACGTGCAGCCCGTGCTGCCGCGCACAGGCGACGACATCGGCAAGGGTCTGCTCGCGCAATGCCGGATCGTCCACAATACCATGCTTGCCGAGTCCTTGCCGACCGACTTCAAACTGCGGCTTGACCAGCAGCACCACCTGAGCGCCGGGAGCGGCGATGCGCGCAATCACCGGAATCACATAGGTCAGTGAAATGAACGAGACATCGGACACGATCATCGCCGGGCGATATGGCAAATCATCGGCCGTGACTTCACGGATATTGACGCCGCTCATTTCGATGACGCGGTTATCTCCTGCAATACGCGGGTCAAGCTGCCCATGCCCCACATCGAGGGCCACGACTCTGGCCGCTCCCCCGCGCAGTAGCACATCGGTAAATCCACCGGTGGATGCACCGATATCCAAACATTCCAGACTTTGCGGCCCGGTCAGCCCATCGTCGGCAAAGGCCTTGAACGCGCCAAGCAGCTTGTAAGCTCCACGAGAGACATAATCATCACCCTTATCCACGGCAAGCTCACAATGACCGGCTTTGACCATGAATGACGGCTTGGTGATGGTCTCTCCGTCAACACGCACATGTCCGGCCTTAATAAGGCGCTGCGCCTTGGATCGGGACTCAACGAGATCGGAGGCCACAAGCATCATGTCAAGACGGTCAAGCGGCATTGCGGGATCAATCGGATGTTCTGACATCAATCAGTCACGGCTCTCGTCGAGCTCACTGTGCAATGAGTCAAGCACATTGCGGTAAATCTCGAGCTTGCGGTCATTGTCCTGATTGTCAATATCCACAAGATCCGGGTACCGTTGCGACACCGGCGTACGGCCGGCTGACTGAGGTTCGCTGTTCATCACTGCTCTCCAAGGGTAAAGTTCGGCACCATGGATTCATCCATCTGCGCGCCTTTGTCGGCGGCTTCCCAAGCGGCACATACCGCAGCACGAAGACCATCCATACTCGTGGGATCACTGACCTGAACCCGTCCGTTTTCAAACCATGCGCTGGCCTTGCGGCACTCCCAAGTACCGTCCTCGCAACGCACCGGTTCGCTCTGAATCTCGCCAAGCTCGCGCAGATCACGGGCGATGAACGTGGGGCGCAAGTGTTCGGGAGCCAGCATAAGCTCGGTCGGGTTGGTCACGCCGGTCAACACAGCCAGCGAATCATAGCCGCCACGGTTGCCTGCCTCGATATCCGTGTCGAGACGATCGCCGATGGCGATGGACGACTCTTTGGGCACCAAGTCATGACCTTCGGCGGCGTTGAGTTCACGCGCTTCATCGTACATATAGGCTTCCGGCTTACCTGCGGAGGCCACTGGTTCGACGCCAGTGGCGGTGATCACGGCTCGAATCATCGAGCCGCAGCCGGGCGCTATGCCCATTTCACGCGGAATGGTCAGATCGCGGTTAGTCACGAAATATGTGGCTCCGGCTTCGACCGCATAGGAGACTTCAGCCATCATCTGCCACGTCATCTCGGGATACCATCCCTGAATAACCGCCTGCGGATGGTCTTCCGGGCCATTCACGATGGTCAAACCGTTTCGCGTGACCTCATCACGAAGATGATCGGCACCCAATACCTGCACGCGCGCACCGACCGGCAACGCTTTGGCTACCATACGGGCCGCCACCACCGAGGAGGTGATGACCTGCCACGGTTCCACATCCAGGCCAAAACCCTTGAGCTGATCGGCCACCACATGCTGGAATCGTGAGGAATTGTTGGTGGTGTACTCGATAGTCATGCCGGCCTGTTCGGCAGCGCGGATGGAATCAGCCGCATAGTCGACCGGGTTCTTGCCGCGGTACACCACACCGTCGAGGTCCAGCAGCGCAAGCTGATAGGCCTCGGCAAGCGGACGATCGGCGCCTTTGAGAAAACGGGTCATTACGCCGCTCACTCCTCGGTTTCTTCAGATTCGGCTTCGGCGGGAGCATCATCAGCCGACTCTTCGGATTCGGCCGGTTCGTCGCTCTCCTCGGACTCCTCAGTGGCATCAGATTCAGCTACGTCGGATTCCTCCGCAGCTTCATCATCTTCCGGTTCCTCGGCGTCTTCTGATTCCTCAGGCTCCTCAGACTCTTCAGGCTCAAGCTCCGGAGCATACTGTGCTTCGGACGGGTCGATACCGAGGGTTTCCATCACTTCGGAGTCGTCGGTGATGTCCTCAAGATCATGGTCAACGACCACGTCATCGCTATCCTCGTCGATGTCTTCGTCGGCGTACTGGTCTTCAAGGCGGTCAAGCAAATCGTTAAGCTGCTCGGCTTCCTTGTTGCGGCCGGCTTCCTCGAGGAAATACTGTTCGGCTTGTACCGCACGCATGCGGTACTCCCCCGGCAGACCCTGCGAACGTCCGACGGCGTGAACCACATCAATGGCCTTATCCCACATTTCCAAATCGCCGAGAGCGCCAGCGTACACCAGGAACATCTCGACCTTCGGAGAGCCATGCAGTGCCTTGCCCTCGTCGGACAGTGCCAGTTCCACGGCCTTCTTCGGGTTGCCAAGACCACGCTCGCAGTCGGCGATGAACGGCAGGTAGTCCTGGAATCCGTTCATGCGGTAAGCGGTGCGGAATTCGCGCAAGGCGAGCTTGTAGTCGCCTTGACGGTAGGCGATGAATGCCAACGTTTCACGGGCGAAGTCAATTCGGGAAGCCTGACGAGCCACCCACTTGGCATGCTCGAGAGCATTCTGAGGATCGTCCTCCTCCTGCGCAAAGGCGGCGAGAATATGCAGACCGATGTTCTCCGCGTGCTCCTTGGACAGGCCGCGCAGACGCTCCCTCTCATCCGAGGACAGCATCGACCATTCCATACCCTTGGGCATCTTCGGCTCGTCAGGGCGACGATCGGTGTACGGGTTCTGCGAGGGGAAGCTCATCGTGCCGTCGGAATTGCGGCGCGGACGGTTCATGTATTCAGAGCGCTTCTCCTCACGGTACTGGCGCTTCTCCTCCTGAGAGAACTCGCGGTAGCCGTCACGGCGGTCATTGTCACGACGGTCATCGCGACGGAAGTTGCGGCGATCGCCATCCCTATGGAAGTCACGACGATCATTGCGGCGATCGTCACGATGGAAATCACGACGGTCTCCATCCCTATGGAAGTCACGACGATCGCCATCGCGACGGAAATCACGGCGATCATTGTCGCGGTGCTGGTAGCGCGGGTTCTCGCCGTTCTCGCCTTCGTGGGAACGGTAGCCACCCTCGCGGCGCGGCTTGAAACCGTCGTCGTCGCGGCGCGGACCATTGCCGCGGTAGCCGCCCTTGTGGAAGCCTCCGGACTTGCCGTAGGACTTGCGGTAGCCGCCGCGACCTTCACCATCACCATCGCGACGCGGCGCGTAACCCTCGCCATCCTCGCGGCGACGCGGCTTGAAACCCTCACCATCATGGTCGCGACGCGGGCGGAAGCCTTCGCCGTCACGACGCGGACCATTGCCGCGGTAGCCGGAACGACCACCTTTGTGGAAGTCGCCGCCCTTGCCGTACGACTTGCGGTAGCCGCCGCGACCTTCACCATCACCATCGCGACGCGGCGCATAACCCTCGCCATCCTCGCGGCGACGCGGCTTGAAACCCTCACCATCATGACGCGGCTTGAAACCGCCCTTGCCGCGCGGCTTGAAACCCTTGCCACCGCGGTTGCCCGGTCGGCGATCGCCATACCCCTTATGGCCGCCGCCGTAGGACTTGCCGGAACGCTCGTTACCTTCTGCCATTACTTGTTTTCCTTAATTCGTTGTTGATTAACGGTTTTCCACGGCGCCGAGCGCCTTCTTGCCACGACGGATGAGCGCGAAGCGGCCGGCCAGGAAGTCAGCTTCGGCCAGCACCTGCTCCTCATCCTCGATACGGTTGTTGTTGAGATACACGCCACCGGACTTGATGGCGCGGCGTGCCTCGGAAGCGGACTTGAACAGTCCGGCAGCCTGGGCGGCGTCGATTACGCGATCACCGGGCTTGGAGACGGGGAAGACGTGCTCGCCGTTCTCGTCGACCACCTTGAAACCGTCGAGCACGGATTCCAGCGTTTCCTCATCGATGTCTTCGAGGTTGCCACCGCGTCCGAACAGCGCACCGGAAGCGTCAATGGCGGCCTGGGTAGCGGCCTCGCCATGCACGAAGCTGGTGACCTCCCAGGCGAGGGTCTTCTGGGCCTCGCGCTTGCCGGGGTTGGTCTTGGATTCCTCGACCAGTCGTTCGATTTCGGCCTTGGGCAGGAAGGTGAACGCCTTCAGCAGGCTTTCCATCTCCACATCCGGGCGGTTGATCCAGAACTGGTAGAACTTGTACGGGCTGAGCATCGTGGCATCGAGCCAGACGGCGTTGCCCTCGGACTTGCCGAACTTCTTGCCGGAAGCATCAGTGATGATCGGGCTGGTGAACACATTGACGTCCACACCGCGCACCTTGTGAATCAGGTCCAGGCCGGAGGTGAGGTTGCCCCACTGGTCGGAGCCGCCGAGTTCCAACGTGCAGTGGTATTCGTCAAACAGGTGGAGGAAGTCGTTGCCCTGCAGCACCTGATAGCTGAACTCGGTGAAGGAGATGCCTTCCTCGGAGTTCAGGCGGCGAGCCACGGTGTCTTTGGCCAGCATGGTGCCCAAGCGGAAGTTCTTGCCGACATCGCGCAGGAAGTCGATGACGGTCATCGAAGCGGTCCAATCGTAGTTGGACACGAAACGCACCGGGTTGGCGCCTTCAGTCTCCAAAATGCCGCCGATCTGGTTCTTGAGGCGGTCGGCCCAGCCGGCCACCACGTCCTTCGGATTGAGCGTGCGTTCACCTGACTGGCGCGGATCGCCGATCAGACCGGTGGCGCCACCGACCAGGGCGATTGGATGATGGCATGCCAACTGCAGATGACGCATGTTGATGAGCTGCACCAGATTGCCGATATGCAGGGATGCAGCAGTGGGATCGAAGCCGCAATAATAGGTGATGGGCTCGCCGTTCAGTGCTTCCGCAAGTCGATCCCTGTCCGTGGACTGGGAAATCAACCCGCGCCATTCCAGTTCCTCAAGCAGGGTGTTGAAACCCGCTTCCTTGAAGTCGGTGACGTGAGCCATAGCCTGTCGCTTCTCCCTATCGAATTGTGTATAAAACCGCCCAATTGGGCACAGTCAAGTTTCGCAGGACATGGCGACAGTGCATAACTTGTCAATGCGCCACAATCTGTCACATTTCCACTAGAGTTGGGAGTGGCTACTAAGCAGGGGAGCAGCGATAGAGAGAAAAGCACTCAAGGCACAGGCGCGGAAGACTCTGAAGCGAAGTTATTGGCTGATTGTTATCGCGTGTCTGTTCGCGGCGTTTCTGGGTGCGGAATACGGCTCCTCGCTGATTGCCATCCACACCAATTCCGGCACGGCTCAGACTTCCGTACAAACCGATGCACAGACCACCGCCGAGGCCCCTGGCGAGGGCTACTATGCATCCGGCCCGCTGGACATTCTGATGGAGATAGCGTCGGGGCAGGGAAGCGACGCACGCGACCAAGTCAACAGCAACGAGAAAGCCATCGCCGCGCTCGGCCGCTCCCGCGGCGTACTTTCCGCGGCACTCAACTCATTTTCCTCCGGATCGTTCATCCTGTCCGTGGCGGATGCGGCCACGTCCGTCATTCATGCGCAGAACATCGTCATATCCATTCTGGTGATCGTGGCACTGCTGGGTACTGTGGCATTCCCCCTGTTCGTAGTGCAGGTCTTCCGCGTGGTGCTGCGGCGCATCATGCTGGAGGCCCGAATCTACGAGAAAGTGCCGTTGCGCCGGTTCCTATACCCGCTGCAATCCAAGCGTTGGGTGCGCATGGCATGGACGATGATGGTCGAGAACGCGTACCTGATGCTGTGGTGGTTGACTTTCGTGGGCGGCATCATCAAAACCTATTCGTACTTCCTCGTGCCGTACATCGTGGCGGAGAACCCGAACATCAGTGCCAATCAGGCTATCAGCCTCTCCCGGCGCATAATGAAGGGCCACAAATGGGAGTGCTTCGTGGCGCAGGTCAGCTTCCTCGTCTGGTATCTGCTCAATGGTGCCACAGTCGGCCTGAGCGGAATCTTCTATTCCAATGGTTACAACGCGGCGTTCTTCGCCGAATACTATGCGTATCTGCGCGCTGTGGCCAAGGAGAACGGCATTGAGGGCGCGGGGTCATAGTTCATGTAAAAACCCTGCAATCAGCGGCGCGGGCCCATAAGTTCGCGCAAAGAGTCGATGATGTCCTGACGATCCGGCACCTGGAACTTCGGGAAGGACTTGAGCATACGCTTCTGCTGCGCGTTGATAACACCGTTGACTGCCCAACGTAGACGCTCAATCGTATCCCGCGAAAGCTCGCGCATCTTATCGGATACCGCACTGGAACCCCATTGCCACGTGTCGCCTGCTCGTGCAGCCACATCCTGCACCGTTTGAGTAACGGAGTCGAGCACCTGCTCGAATTCGAGCATGCCTGCCACCGTGACCGCTAAATCAATGATGGTGACCAGAGCCAGTACCGTGACCAACGTGTGCAACATTGGCACAGGAATCAGGTCAGTGAACTGTGCCACGTATGGTTGGGCGCCGAGCACAATCACTACACCGGCAATACCGAAAATCACCGCCCCTAAAAGGCACACACGCCCTTGGACATTGAAACGGAAATTCGAGTAATCCCACCAACGTGCGTGGAAGAGCTCCTCCATAACCCACGAGGTCGTGTATTCAAGAATCGTGGCGCCGACCATCGAAATCAGAAAGATGATGATTGGATTATGGAGATTGCCGAGCACGGCAATGCCCAGTACCGCACCGGTGCCGTAAATCGGGCACAGCGGACCGTTGAGGAATCCACGGTTTACCAAGCGACGTTCTTGGCAAGAAACAAGGATGGATTCATAGACCCAGCCCACAAAGCTGTAGAACAGGAACCAGAGGAAGTAGTGTTCAAGCGCAATTATCATCGGCGGTAATCACCTTGCAACGCGGTGTTTGATGTGTGCCTCCAACGAGGGCAGATGTGGCTTGTTGAACCGGTCGAACGAGAACGTTTCGGCGGTGGCCGAAAGCTTATCCGACAACGTGACAAGGTATCCTTCGATATAGGCGGGCGGCACAGGGGTCATCGGGAACATATGGTTTTCGATGCTGTTGCGTTCGATGTCGTTGAGGTCAAAATCCTTCAAAGCGTTCATCAAGGCCGCATGGCCATGGGTGAAGCCGTGCCAACGGTGTTGCCCGTTGTCCCAGTCGTGCCAGTCGTACAGGAAGTAGTCGTGCAGGAGAGCCGCACGAATCAGAGACCTGAGATTCACGTGGTACCAGAGATGTGCGCGATCCGCCAGCCAAACGGCGAGGCACGCCACACGTATGGAATGCTCGAATGTGGTGACATTGCCGTGCTGATAGCAGCAACGTTCGATCTGCATGTGCTGATGTTCGATGACTTCACGGCCATGCTTGGCGACCAAGCGTTGAATCTGCGCTCGAGTGAGCAGGCGTCCCACGGTTTCGTCCTTCCCGTTCGGGCTGGTTCGGTTCATTCCATGTGATTACCCGACAACATTCAAGTATTTATCGGGTAACACCGTGACCGATTGTAGGGCACGCACATTACCGTGCACACTCATCCAAAAGAACGACAATAGGAACTGTTCGAGAAATCTTTGCGCTTAGCACGAGTCAGTGCAAAGATCTCTCGAAATCAGGGATTATTACGAGAATTCCTTGCGCCGAGAGGTCAGAGATACGTTGCGGCCAATCGGCTGTTGAGCTGTTGATCGTGGTGGGATTCGAGATAATCAAGATAGCCTTGAAAGCCTCCATAGAGGCTGGCCACATCGTAACCGCGATCGGCGAGAATTTCGGCCACTTCCTCGCTCCACCAACCTTGGGCGCAATAGACCACAACAGTTCGATCCTTGGGCACGGTTTTGAGTACATGAGCCAATGGATCAAGAGGAGCATTGATGGCACCTTCGACCGGGTGAGCGGCGAAATCGGCCGGTTCCCTCAAATCGAGCAGCGTAACCGTATTCGGGTCGAGCTCGGCGAATTCTTCCGGCGTGATGTGACGATACGCACACTCACCGCTCTCATCGGCATCAACCACATTATGCAAAGCAATAGGCATGTTCTTCCCCTCTCGTTCTGATCTTGGCTCCCCTCTGGAGGGGAACTGTCCGCGTAGCGGACTGAGGGGAGGCTTGCTCAACCGTAGCAACTCCCCTCAGTCACCTACGGTGACAGCTCCCCTCAGAGAGGGAGCCATATAGCTCTAAATCGCGCAGGCCGGCTGAATATAGTTGGCCGAGTCAATGGCGGTGATGGTCGGTTGCTCACCACACACCGGGCAATCCGGCACATGCTCCGGCAATGGCACCCGTCGAATATTCATGTTCAACGCATCCACGGTGAGCATGCGGCCCACCAACGGCTCCCCCACGCCAACTATCAGCTTGACGGCTTCAGTGGCTTCCAGACTGCCGATCACGCCGACCACCGCACCCAAGACGCCAGCTTCCTTGCAAGTCGGAATCTCGCCAGCGGCAGGCATGTCGCGGAAAATACAGCGATAGCACGGGCCTTCACCGGGAATGACGGTCATCACCTGACCTGCGAATCCGACCACACCCGCATGAATATACGGTTTATTGGCCAATACACAAGCGTCATTGATAAGGAACTTCGCGGCGAAATTGTCGGTGGCCTCTATCACCAGATCGTATGCCTCGATGAGGCCGGCGATATTGTTGGCATCAACAAGCTCATAGTAAGTGTCGACCGTCACGTCCGGGTTGAGTTCACGGATGGCCGCAGCCGCTGACTCCACCTTGGGCTCGTTCACCCGTGCAGTGGTGTGGATAATCTGGCGTTGCAGATTGCTCAAATCCACCATATCGCCATCCACGAGTCCGATGCGACCGACTCCGGCTGCCGCCAGATACAGAGCAACCGGCGAACCGAGCCCGCCCGCGCCGATAATCAGCACACTGGAAGCCAGCAGACGCTTCTGCCCTTTGACACCCACGCCCTTCAAAATCAGATGACGCGCGTACCGCTCCACCTGTTCATCCGTCAATGCCATGTTTTCTCCATGTTTCTGTCCTCTCCGGAGGGACGCTGTCATCACAGGTAACTGAGAGGAAGTTTTAACGCTGCCTCGCGAATTCCTCTCAGTCCGCTACACGGCCAGCTCCCCTCAGAAAGGGGAGCCAATACCCAATCAGTGCAAATACCCTGTGGTCGGGCTGGACGGCACAGCCTGGCCTTCGGTCACTTTGCCGAGACCAGACAGGTAGGCCGCACGACCCGCATCGATGGCGTGCTTGAACGCCTCAGCCATCAACGGAATATTTCCAGCGGAGGCCACAGCCGTGTACGCCATCACCGCATCCGCACCCATTTCCATGGCATCGCAAGCCTGACTCGGGCGGCCGATGCCGGCGTCGATAATAACCGGCACGTGCGCGTTGGCGATGATGATCTCGATGAAATCACGCATGCGCAAGCCCATGTTGGAACCAATCAGCGAGCCGAGCGGCATAACTGCGGCAGCACCGGCTTCTTCAAGCTGACGGGCTGCGATTGGATCCGGGAACATATAGGGCATGACCACGAAGCCTTCCTTGGCCAGCATTTCAGTGGCACGGATGGTTTCAGCGTTGTCCGGCAAGAGGTATTTGGTCTCGTGTTCGATTTCGACTTTGACGAAGTCGGTGTGGCAGACTTCGCGTGCCAATCGTGCAATACGCACGGCTTCCTCAGCGTTACGCGCGCCGGAGGTGTTGGGCAGCAGCGTGATACCTTCGGGAATATAGTCGAGCACGCTGTTTTCGGTAGTCTGCGCGCGGCGTAGCGCCATAGTGACGATCTGCGTACCGGCATGCTCGACCGTGGCCTTGATGAGGTTCAGGTCATAGCGGCCGGAGCCCAAGATGAATCGCGACTGGAATTCGTGGCCTCCCAGATTCAGCGGCTTGTCTTCCACCGGCAGAATCGGCGCAGCGGTACCGACCGGATTGGTGACGGCGGGCTGCGGCGGCAGCGGCGTCGCCTCAACGGATGCTTCAGTAACCGGATTGATATTGCTCATAGCTCTTCCTTTCAGCCACCCTGAACAAACTGTACGATTTCCATAACGCACTGGTCGTCAAGCATGGCATCGGCACGCTTGTCGCGCGGAATAATCTCACCGTTAAGTTCGATGGCCACGCGTTCGGCGCGGAATCCGTGTGCTTCGAGATAGTCGGCAACGCTGACCGGCGTATCGAGCTTGACTTGCTCTCCGTTGACCTGCATAACAACCTTTCCGAATAGTAAAAAAGGGTGCACGAAACGAACCGTACCTTAAGTGGTGCGCCCATTCATGAACCCAATCATGCGACCGTGTGGCCGCCGCGATGCATTGGCTACACCACGACCCGTCATACGGCTAAATTATGCAAACGGAATGAAAGACTGTTGCAGGAAACCTAACAAATCAAGAACAACGATTCCTTACGGCGGCATGACCCGCGTCAAGTTCCCCGGTCGAAGTCTGGCAACTTCCTCTCAGCCTTACGGCTCCCGTTCGTTACGATTATTCAGTGTAGGCCGTTGCGATGACAACGCAAAACCTAGCTCCCGCTGGCGGGAGCTGGATCGCGGAGCGAGACTGAGGGTGGTCATGTGGACGAAGACCTTCGCGACCACCCCCAGTCGGCTTCGCCGACAGCCCCCGCCAACGGGAGCGCAGTTTAAAACGTGCCGGGGGCCTTATACGCGGAACCGTCAGAAGTGGAGGCCGGGAACAACTTGAGCTCTTCGACACTGGCCTTGGCGTCGGCAATCTGCTCGCGCACACGACCATAGGCGGTGCCGCCCTTGCCGTTGCGGGAGTCGACCGAACCGTGGCTGGAGAGCACTTCACGCACGCCCGGAGCCTTTCCGGCCGGCAGGAATGCGGCGAAGGTCTCGATGAAGTCCTCGTCGGTCAGATCCCAGAGTTCCTGGCCACGGCCTTCGGCGAGCTTGACGCAGGCGCCGGAGAGCTCGTGAGCATGGCGGAATGGCACGCCGTTCTTGACAAGCCATTCGGCGATGTCAGTGGCCAAGGCGAAGCCGGTCGGGGCTTCAGCTTCCAAACGGTCGGCATCGAAGCGCATGGTTCTGACCATGCCGGTGAACGCGGGTAGCAGCACTTCGAGCGTGTCGACCTGATCGAACACCGCTTCCTTGTCTTCCTGCAGGTCGCGTGCGTAGGCGGTGGGCAGACCCTTCAGAGTGGCCAGCAGACCGGTCAGGTCGCCAATGAGACGGCCGGACTTGCCACGGGCGAGCTCGGCGATATCCGGGTTCTTCTTCTGCGGCATGATGGAGGATCCGGTGGAGTAGCCGTCATCGAGCTTGACGAAGGCGAACTCTTGGGTGTTCCAGATAATGATTTCCTCGGACAGACGGGAGATGTCCACGCCGGTCATGGCGGCCACGAATGCGAATTCGGCGACCAGGTCACGGGCTGCGGTGCCGTCGATGGAGTTGTCGGTCACACGGGAGAAGCCGAGCTCGCGAGCCACCGCTTCCGGGTCAAGGCCGAGTGTATTGCCGGCCAGCGCGCCGGAGCCGTACGGAGAGGCATTGATGCGCTTGTCCCAATCAATCAGGCGCTGCACGTCGCGAATCAGCGGCCAAGCGTGAGCCATAAGCTGGTGAGCAAGCAGCACCGGCTGGGCATGCTGCATGTGCGTACGGCCCGGCATCACGGTGCGACCGGCCTTTTCGCTCTGCTCAATCAGGGCATTAACCAAGTCAAGCAGCAATCCGGCAATCACACGGGAGTGACGGCGCAGCCACATGCGAATCAGGCAAGCGATCTGGTCGTTGCGGGAACGGCCGGCACGCAACTTGCCGCCGAGCTCATCGCCGGCAATATCGATCAAGCCACGTTCGAGGGCAGTGGCCTCATCCTCATCGTCTTCGATAGGAGCAAAGGAACCGTCATCCACATGGCGCTGGAGAGTGTCGAGCGCATCTTCCATGCGCTGCAGCTCGTCGGCAGTCAGGAGTCCCGCACGGCCGAGAGCACGGGCGTGGGCACGGGAACCGGCGATATCGTCGTCGGCCAGACGCCAGTCGAACTGCGTGGACTTGGACAGTCGGGCCAGTTCCGGCGACGGGCCGGATGTAAAGCGACCACCCCACAGGGCCAGATGTTCGTTGTTCTCAGTCATGAAGGCTCCTTGAAACCATGGATTGCAAACAAATCAGACTGCTTGTCAGACTATCAGCGTTGGGCTACATACCGGTGGATTCAAGTTGTTCGTATTCCATGTCGGGAATATCAGACGCATTGCCAACTGTCCGCTCATTATAGAGATGCACTGATGCGGCACTATTGTGCAAAAGACCGCACAGATATATATTGAATATATACGCAAACGATATACAGGGAGCGCAACATGACATCAACATTAGTCAACGTTCGACTTGACGAAAACACCAAGAAGGGCATGAGTGAAGTATGCAGCGAACTTGGCATCAGCATGAGCGCCGCATTCAATATCTTTGCCAAAACCGTTGTCCGGGAACGCCGTATTCCATTCGAGGTAACCGCTGATCCGTTCTATTCGGCGGAAAACATGAGCAGGGTACGTCACGCCGCCGCGCAACTTGACGCAGGAAAAGGCACTGAACACCAACTGATTGAGAACTAATATGCTCTTAATTTGGACCGACGAAGCATGGGACGATTACCTGTATTGGCAGTCACAAGACAAAAAGACATTGAAACGCATCAATAAAATAATCAAGGATATCCAACGCAATGGCGCGTCAGACGGCATCGGCATGCCGGAACCTTTGCGCGGCAATCTCACCGGATACTGGTCACGTCGCATTGATGAAAAGAACCGCATCGTATACCGCATTACGGGTAACGACGTTCAAAACCTAGAAATAGCCGTCTGCCGAACTCATTACGGAGAGCACTAAACCGCAGGCCTTTCACTCCGCCGACGCTTGATGAGACCAGTGCGGCGTACGCATACGTGAGCGCCGCACCACCGCATATGCCAATATTTCGAATTAGGTTATTTCCCCAATCTCTGACATATTCAGATAAGCCTTGGGATAAGGGGCTGCGGGCGTTTTCTTGGATGATCACGCGGCCGTTCCCTGGCTCTGACGGTATTGTACCGGGCTCATCCAACCGGGCGACCGTTTGATGCGCCCGTGGTCGTGCCAGCGGATGCAGTCGCCGACCGGGACGAGCGTCTCGCCGCGGGGTCGTTCCTCCCAATGCCAGGGATGGACGGATTCCGTCTTCATCCTGCCGAAGAACCCCTCTGCGGCGGCGTTGTCCGGGGAACGGCCCTTCGCGCCCGTCGACCGCACCGGGCCGTGCCGTTCCATGAGGTCCGGCCATCCGGGGCACCGGCAGTTGGCAAGCCGCGGTCGGAATGCACCAAGGGCTTCGCCCCCTCCGGCAGCGTCTCCGCGGCCTTGACGAGCATCCCGTCGGCGAGCCCGGCGTCGGGACCGGAACCGGCGGTGCACGCGACGATCCCGCCGTCATGGCAGTCGACCGGCGGCGAGAGGCACGCCCTTCCCGTCCCCGGCCTTGATATCCCGGGTGATGTCCGCGGGCCGCTTCTCGTTCGGGGACTTGGCGGTGAAGTCACGGTCGGCGAGGTTGCCGGGCGCGGGCGTGGTCTCGCCTTCGTGGGGGCCGTAGCGCCGACGTCTCGGCACGTGCGCCGTCGGATCGCCCTCCGCCATGATCCCGCGGACCGCCTTCTCCGATACGCCGGCCCCGAGCATGGCCCTGATCCCGCGGTACCCGTACCTGCCCTTGGACGCGGCGAACGCCTCCGCCGCCTCCGTCCCGAGCCCGGCGTATCCGTCAACGCTCAGCCTGGCGTGGCAGCAGTGGTGGCCGCCCGGCGCGATGCCGGGCAGGCATGTCATCGAGCCGGGCGAACACGCCGGCCTCAGACGGTCGGCCGGCAGGGTCTTCTCCCTGTTCGACAGGCGCCGCGGATCGGCGCCCGGGTCTTTTCCCGCGACCTCCGCCACCTCCCGCATCAACGCGTCCTCCAGCCCCAGCTCCTCGGCCCCGCGACGCAACGCCTCCGCGTCATCGCAGACGGCTCCGGCGTTCCGTCTTCGCCGCGGCGCCGGCTTGTCGGCCTGGCCGGCGTTCCCGTTCCCGGCCCGCAGCGCGGCCATTCCACCCTGTACGCCCCGGCCCGGTCGTGGACCGCTCCGACGCCCGCGCCGAGCCGTTCGGCGGCCCGCTTCCGCCGCCCGGCATCGGTTCCGATCGCCTTGGCCCTTGTCTCCAGCGGGATGATGGGTTCCGCCATACGACCGGCATACCGGGGATCCTTCGCCAACCGGCGTTCCGGGCACTGCCTGGTCGGACAGCCCAGGCGCCTCACCCACCTGGGCCGTGGTCATCGGCGTGGTGAAATACAGGCCCACCGCGCGCTCCCGTTCTTCGGGACCGGACATACGAAAAACCTTTCGCTCAGTCTCCAAGAAAACATCCGCAGCCCCAGCTCCGAATGGCTCATCGAACAGCAGGATGTCTTTACCTGTCAAAATCGTTCTGACGAATGATGCACGTTGCCGCATACCTCCAGACATGGCATATGGCGGCTTGTTCGAATACTCTCCCAAACCGAAACGCTCAAGATAAGGAATAGCCTCCTTCAGGGCCTTACGTTTCGAGAGATGCTGGTTCATCAACGATAGAGCCGTGTTCTCAGCGAAAGACCAAAAACACCGCTTTGTTTCCCACCCGTTAAACCAAACGGCTAGGAACGTAACATGTCAGGATCTCGTTCTTCCCTGATTATCAACGGCTTTGGGATCCAAATATGATCTGTTAACATCCTCGTTGGAGAGCATACGAAATGACTTCATATTCCGATACAAAAAAGATACAAAAAAGGGGAGCACAAGCATATTTTGCTTGAACTCCCCTCAGTCGCCTGCGGCGACGGCTGCTGATTGTTGGCTCACTGTCGTTCGCGCCTCACCTACAAGCAGCCCACTGGGCTGTTTGCTTTACGGTTCGGCCCCTCAAAGAGGGGAGCCAAGAGTAAGTGATTACTCGACGGTGTTCTTCGGGACCTCGATGCCGTTGCCGAACTTGACATCGCGGGCGGCAGCCACGCGGGACGGCAGGCCGTAGATGTCGATGAAGCCGTTGGAGGACTTCTGATCGAAGGTATCGCCGGAATCGTAGGTGGCGAGCTTGTAGTCGTACAGCGAGGAGTCGGAACGACGGCCGGTCACCACAGCGCGACCGCCATGCAGGACCATGCGAATCTCACCGGACACGTACTTCTGGGTGTCCTCGATGAAAGCGTTGAGCGACTGGGTAGCCGGGGAGAACCACTGCGCATCGTAAACCAGCTCGCCCCAGCGCTTGTCGATATCGCGCTTGATGCGGTGCTGTTCGCGCTCGAGGCAGCAGTTTTCGAGTTCCTGATGAGCGGTGATCAGGGCCACGGCGCCCGGAGCCTCGTACAGCTCGCGGGACTTGATGCCGACCAGGCGATCCTCGATGAGGTCGATACGGCCGATGCCCTGGGCGCCAGCACGTCGGTTCATCTCTTCGATGGCCTGCAGCGGAGTGACGTCGCGGCCGTCGATCTTGACCGGGATACCTTCCTTGAACTCGATGACAACCTCATCTTCGACCGGCGGGAAGGCCGGGTCGTCGGTGTAGGAGTAGCAGTCCTTGGTCGGACCGTTCCACGGATCCTCGAGGAAGCCGGTCTCGATGGCGCGGCCCCACACGTTCTGATCGATGGAGTACGGGGACTTCTCGGTCTGGGTGATCGGCAACTTGTGCTCCTTGGCGAACGCAATCTCGACGTCACGGGTCAGGGAGAGATCACGAATCGGGCTGATGGCCTTGAGCGTCGGGTCGATGGAGGCGATGGAGACCTCGAAACGAACCTGATCGTTACCCTTGCCGGTGCAGCCGTGGGAGATGGTGTCGGCGCCGAACTGGTGGGCGGCGCGCACGAGGTGCTTGGAGATCAGCGGGCGGGAGATGGCGGAGACCAGCGGGTAGACGCCTTCGTACATGGCGTTGGCCTTGAGGGCCTTCATGCAGTATTCGTTGGCGAATTCGTCACGGGCGTCAACCACGTAGGATTCGATGGCGCCGCAGGCGAGGGCGCGCTCCTTGATGGTCTCAAGGCTTTCACCGCCCTGACCTACATCGAGGGACACGGCCACGACGTCCTTGCCGGTGCGCTCCTTCAGGTACGAGATGGCGACGGAGGTATCAAGACCACCGGAGTAGGCCAGAACAAGGCGATTGTTATCTGCCATGAGTTCCCTTTCATTCAAGGTCCAAAAAACAAACTGATGTAAGTATATACAGAGGATTGTATATTTATGCACGGCGTGTTGGGGAGGATTGGGCAACTCTCCTCAGTCGCCTACGGTGACAGCTCCCCCCACCTTGGGGGGGCAAGAAAAAACACTATTTGGAGGCGAGGCCGAGCAGCCAGTCAGAGCGGGAGACGGCGGTGCCGTCGTCAGCGCAGATCACCATGACGGTATCGTCTCCAGCGATGGTGCCAAGCACGCCGTCGATGGGCTGACGGTCAATCACGGAAGCCACATATTGTGCGGCTCCGGACGGGGTATGCACCACAACGAGGTTGCGGGCAGCGGCCACCGAAGTGACCAGACCATTGAGCACACGAGCCATCTGAGCCTCGGTGCGCTCCCCCACGTCCTCAACATCGGCAACCGCCGAACCACGTCCAACCGTATAGGCCACCGTACCGTCCTTCAGCCGGGTTTTCACCGCATGCATCTCATCCAGGTCGCGGCTCAACGTGGCCTGCGTAACCGCGATGCCTTCGTCCAATAGGATTTTCGACAGCTGCGATTGTGACGTGATGACATGCGTGGCCAGCGCCTGTTCAATGGCACTGAGTCGCGCGGCCCTGGTGGCAGGGCGCTGCAGGGACGGCAGGGCTTCACTCATGCGAGCAGGCTTTCGTCGCCACGGGCCTTGCCGGTCAGCCAGGTGAGCAACGCCTTCTGCGCGTGCAGACGGTTCT
Source organism: Bifidobacterium breve DSM 20213 = JCM 1192 (assembly GCF_001025175.1). NCBI lineage: Bacteria > Bacillati > Actinomycetota > Actinomycetes > Bifidobacteriales > Bifidobacteriaceae > Bifidobacterium > Bifidobacterium breve. The sequence continues at coordinate 784,101 of NZ_AP012324.1, read as the reverse complement.
CCGCCTCATCCCACACCACGGACTGCGGGCCATCAATCACCTCGGCAGTGACTTCCTTACCGCGATAGGCGGGCAGGCAGTGCTGGAATAGCGCATCCGGCTTAGCCAGAGCCATGAGCTCGGCATTGACCTGATAATCCCAGAACGGCTTGGATCGGATGGCGTATTCAGCTTCCTCACCCATCGAAACCCAGGTGTCAGTAAACACGCAATCGGCACCGGCGACGGCCTCACGAGCATCAGTGGTCACCAGAATGGAACCGCCGTTCTCAGCGGCAATGCGTTCGGCATCGGCCACGATATCCGGACGCGGCAGGTAGCCCTGAGGTCCGGCCACACGCACGTTCATACCGGCAACGGCACCGCCGAGCAGATACGAGTTGGACATGTTGTTGGCGGCATCACCGAGGTAGGCGATGGTCTGGTTCTTCAGATTGTCCACGCCGCCGCGGTGTTCGGCGATGGTCTGGAAGTCGGCAAGAATCTGGCAGGGGTGGAAGTCATCGGTCAGCGCGTTGACCACCGGGTGGGTGGAATACTTGGCCATTTCCTCCACGCGATCCTGACCAAAGGTGCGCCAGACCACGCCATAGGCCATACGGTCGAGCACACGGGCGGTATCGGCCACAGGCTCGCCACGGCCCAGCTGGGAGCCGGACTTGTCAATGACCAGCGGGTAGCCGCCAAGCTCGGCAACACCAATGGAGAAACTGGAGCGGGTACGGGTGGAAGGCTTGTCGAACAGCACGGCGACGGCCTGCGGACCGGCAAACGGCTGCTTGTAGAAACGGTTCTTGCTGAACTTGATGGCAAGCTCAAGCACCTGCTTCTGCTCCTCATGGTTGAGGTCGTCATCACGCAGCATATGGCGCAGTTCTGGGGTCATGGTGATCTCCTTATATAGGTCAGGTAAGTCAGTCGTTCGGCAGATCAGCGGGCACGTCCTTGAGAACGGCGAGCGCCTGGTCAACGTCTTCGGCGGTTACGATCAGCGGCGGTGCGAAACGCAGCGCATTGGGGGCCACCGCATTGACGATGAGCCCGTGTTCGAGGCAGTAGTTCATGACGGCGTGGGCGCAGGGATGCTTGAGCTCTACGGCATCGAGCAGGCCACGACCGCGCACGGATACGTAGAGCGGATTGCCGGTGACCATAATGCCATCGCGCAGCTGCTGGCCGCGGGCCTCGGCATTGGCAATGAGGTTATCGTCCTCAATGACACCGAGTGTGGCAAGTCCAGCCGCCGCACCCAACGGGTTGCCGGCAAAGGTTGATCCATGAGAGCCCGGAGTGAACAGGGCTGCAAGCTTCTCGCCGAAGGCAATCATGCCACCCATCGGGAATCCGCCGGCCACTCCCTTGGCAAAGGTCACCATATCCGGGGTCACGCCGCCGGAAAGATCCTCACGCTGAAATGCAAACCACTTGCCGGTACGACCGATGCCGGTCTGCACCTCATCGATGATGAGCAGCGCATGGTTGATGTCACACAGCTCACGCACGAACTTGACGTAATCGGCACCCAACGGCTGCACGCCGGCCTCACCCTGAATGAGTTCCAGAATCACCGCCGCTATCGGCCCCTTGCCATAGTGGCCAAGACCGGTCTGGGAGAACGCCTCGTACAGGGCGACCTCGTCGCCGGCGCGCACGAATTCGATGTCGGGCACCAACGGGTCGTAGGGCTTGCGGATGTTCGGCTTCCAAGTTGCGGAGAGCGCACCCATCGTACGGCCATGGAAGCCGTGCGTCATGGCAAGAATACGGGCGGGCTTACCGCCGATGGACGGCAGTGCGCCGGGCAGGGTGCGACCATACAGCTTGGCCAGCTTCAATGCCGCTTCATTACCCTCGGCACCAGAATTGCCGAAGTAGACCTTGGAACCTTCCGGGGCACCGGCCAGTTTGACCAGCTTCGCGGCGAGCTCGATCTGCGGCTCGGAAGCGAAATAATTGCTGATGTGAGCCACCTTGGCCGCCTGCTCAGACACGGCTTTCACCCACTTGGGATGGGCATAGCCCAGCGAATTGACGGCGATGCCAGCCAGGAAGTCAAGGTATTCGTTGCCATCAACGTCCCAAATATGCGCGCCCTGACCGTGATCCATAACACGCAGCGGCGTGCCGAACACGTTCATGTGTACCTGGGAGTACTCCCCCAGCCACTTGCTGTCTTCAGCGCCCAGCGTCTCGTTCTGCTCAGTGCTCATAGGAACTCCTCATTTCCATACCGCCTTCGGGCACGACCATGGTGCCGATACCGGCGGAGGTGAATATCTCGTTCAGGATCGAATGTGGTTTACGACCGTCGATGATGTGGGCTTGGGGCACGCCACCATCGATGGCGCGCACGCATGCTTCCATCTTGGGGCGCATGCCGGATTCCAGATCGGGCAGCATGTCGCGCAGATCCTCCACGCCGATACGCCCGATAAGTGAATTCTTATCCGGCCAGTCGGCATAGAGACCGTCCACGTCGGTCAGAATGACCAGCTTGTGCGCGCCCACGGCTGCGGCAAGGGCCGCGGCCGCGGAATCGGCGTTCACATTCAGTACCTCGGTGGCGTCCTCCTCATTCGGAGCCACAGAGGAAACAACCGGAATACGACCGGCCGCGACCAAATCCTCGACCGCGGAGGCATCGACGGACACCACATCGCCGACCAGACCGACATCCGTGGGCTTGCCATCGATAATGGGCTTGCGTTGCATGGCGGAGAACAAGCCTCCATCCTCACCGGACAGACCGACCGCCATCGGGCCGTGCGCATTGATCATGCCGACCAGTTCGCGCGAGACCTTGCCGGTGAGTACCATGCGCACCACATCCATTGCCTCGGGTGTGGTGACGCGCAGGCCGCCCTTGAATTCGGACTTGATACCGAGGGCCTTGAGCATGTGCGAGATCTGCGGGCCGCCGCCATGCACGACAATCGGATGCAAACCGACCTGACGCAGGAACACCATATCCTCGGCGAAGCACTGCTTCAAGTGATCGTCGATCATGGCATTGCCGCCATACTTGACCACGATGCGCTGGCCGGCGAATTCCTCCAGCCACGGCAGCGCCTCAATCAGCACTTCCGCCTTCTGATCGGCGCGCAAATCGGTATGCACGTCGAAATGGAATCCAGGTCCCTTCAATTCAGTAGCCATCTTCTTCTTTCCGTAACTTTGCCCCCCGCTGACGGGGCTGTCATGCTGCGCATGGCTGGGGGTGGTTTGGCGAGACCACCCTCAGTCCGGTTCCACCGGACAGCGTCCTGCAATTACAGCAGGCGTTGCCTACGTTTTGTCGGTTCGCCTGTCGGCGAACACGTCGCCTACAAACGCCTCTCGGCATTTGCTTCACGGCGACATCCGCCAGCGAGAGCATGGTGGATGTCAGCTTTCGTAGTCGGCGTTGATGTGGACGTATTCGTGGGTCAGATCGTCGGTCCAGACGGTGGCCTCGGCGTTCGATCCGGTGTTGAGGTCGATGTCAATGTGGACTTCGCGCGGGGTCATGTCGACTTCGCTACGGTCCCGTCCGGCACCACCGTTCTCGCAGATGCGCACGCCGTTGACGTCGACGGTCACCTTCTCGGAATCATAAGGTGCAACTTCAGGGGAAACGGTGCCTAGGGAGCTGACGATACGGCCCCAGTTCGGGTCATTGCCGGAGATCGCGCATTTCAGCAGATTCGAGGCCGCGACCGCACGGCCGCAGGCAAGGGCCGCGTCTTCGCTGGTGGCACCGGTAACGGTGATGCGAATGTCATGGGAAGCGCCTTCACCGTCGCCGATAATCTGACGGGACAGGGAGGCGCAGGCCTCGCGCACGAGCTTGTTGAACTCGTCCTTGTCGGGCTCCACGCCGGAGGCTCCGGAGGCGAGCAGCAGCACTGTGTCATTGGTGGACATGCAGCCGTCCACGTCGATTCGGTTGAACGAATGCTCGGCGGCCACGGTAAGCGCGGCCTGCATTTGACCGGCACTGACCACGGCATCGGTAGTGATAACGCACAGCATGGTGGCCAGCTGCGGGGCGATCATGCCCGACCCCTTGACCATGCCGCCGATCTTCCAGCCGTTGGAACCGGTCAGTTCGACGGTCTTGGCCTTGGTGTCGGTGGTCATAATGGCATGTGAGGCGTCCGCCCCGGCCTCGGCGGTGCTGGCAAGAGCAGCATAAGCGGCTTTGGCACCGGCCAAAACGTTATCCAAGGGCAACAGCTCGCCGATCAGACCAGTGGAGCACACAGCAACATCCTCTGCTTGTGCGCCGACGAGTTCGGCGACCGCCTCGGCGGTGGACACGGACTGTTGATATCCCGCCTCACCGGTGCAGGCGTTGGCACCGCCGGAGTTGAGAATCACGGCTTTGGCGTGGCCGTCCGCCACGGCTTTGCGGCTCCACTGCACAGGGGCTGCACAGAATCGGTTCGACGTGAACACGCCGGCCACCGCATCAAGCGGGCCGTTGTTGACCACGAGAGCGAGATCCTTCTTGCCCTCAACCGATGAAATGCCCGCCACCACGCCGGCAGCGGAGAATCCTTGCGCGAATGTGACGCTCACGGTGCTACTCCGATCTTGGTCAGGCCTGCATCTTCCGGCAGGCCAAGTGCGATATTCAATGATTGGACCGCTTGTCCGGCGGTACCACGGTTGAGGTTGTCGATGGCGGCGAAGGCATAAATGCGCCCGGACTTGCGGTCGGTGACAACCTGCAGGTGAGCGGCGTTGGAACCGATGATGTTGCCGGTGGCGGGCAATGCGCCCTCAGGCAGCAGCACCATGAAGTCCTGGCCTTCGTAGGCTTTTGCCCATACGTCTCGGATTGCTTCGCCACTCATCGCCTTGGCCTTGTCGGTCATGCGAGCCGACACGGTGGCGAGAATGCCTCGGGACATGGGCGCCAGTATCGGGGTGAAGCCAAGCGTGAACTTGCCGGCATCAGCTGCGGTCTCACCGGCCGCATGGGCGAAATTCTGCAGGATTTCAGGAATATGACGGTGCGTGCCGCCCACCGAGTACGGCAGCGCGGATTGCAATGCCTCGGCGGCCAACAGGTTGGTGCGTTTGAGGTTCTTGCCTGCGCCGGAGTAGCCGACGACCAAATCAGCCACGATGTCCTTCGGCTCGACCAACCCTTCCGCTATGCCGGGTTGCAGAGCCAGAGTCGTGGCAGTCACATTGCAGCCAGGGCCCGCAATTCGCTTGGCACCAGGCAGCGCCTCACGTTGACGGGTGTATGCGCCATCGGCAGTCTTGCCGGTGATGAGCTCAGGCATGCCGTAAGTCCAGTGCTCGTAGAAATCGCCGCCATAGAATTCATCCCATGCGGCCTGTTCTTCGAGACGATGATCGGCACCGAGATCCACGACCACGGCATCCGGGTCGAGCTGGGATGCGAGCTTGCCGGAAGCGCCATGAGGCAAGGCAAGGATAATGACATCGTGGCCGTTGAGCACCTCAGGCGTGGTGTCTTCAACAACAAGATTGGCCAGTTGCGGAATATGCGGCATATGCTTGGCCATCGATTCCCCCACGGAGGAATGGCCTGCCACACATGTGATTGCAAAGTCGGGGTGTGCCGCAAGAATGCGCAGCGCCTCACCGCCGGCATAGCCTGTAGCACCGGCTACGGCCACTGTATATTTCGCCATACTCATCTCTTTTCCGCTGACGTACTTCGCATGAGTATACGCGATTATGCAGACTATTGCATAGTTATACAGTGGGTGTGTTGCAGCAAATCAGCCCTATGCAGAGATGGAATCAGATGAGGGACCAGTGCCGCTGCCGGTGAACTGCTGAAGGATGTCCTGATACAGAGTCATGGCATCATAGCCATTCAATGCCATCCAAATAACCGCAAGGGTGTAGAGCACGTTGATGACCACGGCTGCAAGAGCCAGGCCAAAGCCCTTCATATGGAACGTGCGCGTCCGCCACATCGCCACGCCGCCCATCAGAGCGGAGAGCACCGGTACGGGAAAGAACATGGCGAGCACGAAGGAAATGATTGCATAGGAATCCCAATGCCCATACAGAGGATTCTGATTGGGGTCATTGAGATCGATACCGTTGTAGTAGTGAGGCTGCTGGGACTGGCCATTCGGCTGATTGCTGCCAAACCGGGAGCCCGGCCCGTACTGGGGTCCAAACGGATTGCCCTGCTGGGGCTGCCCATACTGCTGATTGCCACCGAACGAATTGCCGGAAGAAGAGGGCCGTCCATTGTTCGGCTGCCCGGCTCCAACTCCGTTGTTATCAGCAGCGGAGCCGTTATTGGCATCGGGTTCGGGAGCGCCATAAATGTACGGGTTGTAGTTTGGCCCATATTGGCCCGACATCGCACCATATGCGGGCTTCTGGTATTGCCCGTATTCCGGTGTGCTATGTTCCGGTTCGCTCATGGCGCTCCTCATGCTTTCGTACAGTGATCAGGCGCGCAGCTGGGCGCCGAGATCGGCGGCCTTGGCCACGATAGCCTGGCGGATGGCGTCGCTGTCATCGGCGGACAGGGTCTTGTCCGGAGAACGGAACACCACAGCGTAGGCCAGGGACTTCTTGCCCTCACCCACCTGCTCGCCGGTAAACACGTCGAACAATTCGATGGACTCGAGGTTGGCACCAGCCGCCTCACGAATCACTGCTTCCAGCTGATCGGCAGTCACCGACGCATCCACGGTAAAGGCCAAATCCTGCTTGACTGGCGGGAAGCTGGAAATCGGCTTGGCCTGCACCGGCTTGCCGGTCAGGGTGCCGAACAGCGCGGTAAGGTTCAGCTCAAACGCCGCGGAATGCGCCGGGAAGCCAAGTGCCTCGTTGACGCGCGGATGCAGTTCGCCGACCCAACCGGTGAACACGTCGCCCACCATGACGCGGGCAGCACGGCCCGGATGCCACTGTGCAGGCACATCTTCGGCCGCAGGCTGATCAAGCACGATCTTCGCACCGATGCGATCCGCAAGACGATGCACGGCTTCAACGGCGTCCGACCAATCGACCGGACGCTTGCCGCCCAGCCAGCCATCGTCTTCAGCCAGACCGGTCAGGATGCCGGCCACGTGGTCGGGCTGATCCGGCAGACCGGCGTCCAGCGCTGCCAGCTGCTCATCGGTCGGGCGCACGCCACCGGGCAGAGCCGGGATTGCGGGCGCGTTCGGATCCCACAGATAGACATGGCCGAGTTCATACAGGGACACGTTTTCGATGCCTCGGCGAATATTGCGCTGCACGGTGGTGGCCAAGGTCGGCAGAATGTCACGACGCAGGTACGGGCGATCGCCGTAGAGCGGGTTGGCGATCTCGACGCTGACCTTCTTGGTGGCTTCAGGGTCGAAGCCGAAAGCGCGGTAATCGTCGTCACCGACGAACGGGTAGCTCAGCGCCTCGACCATGCCGTATTCGGCCAGCTCGTCCGCCACGCGACGGCGGCGAGTCTGATCCGGAGTCAGGCCCACAAGGCCCTCGACCGGTGCAGGCGGCACGGTGACCGGAATCTGGTCGTAGCCGACCAGTCGGGCGATTTCCTCGACCAGATCACACGGTTCACCCAGATCTGGACGCCAGCTCGGCGCGGTGACGGAGAATTCGCCGTTGCCGCCGCCGGCCACAACGCAGCCGATGTCGGTGAGAATGTCGGAGATGCGGTTGATGTCCACATCGAGACCGGCCACACGGGCCACTTCGGAAGCCTTGAAGTGAATGACTTTCGGACGCGGCGTGTTATCCACATCGTTCGGATGCTCGCTGGGCTCGCCGTTACCGTACTTGGCCATGAGCTCGGCGGCCATCTGAGCCGCAGCAGGCTGCAGCTCGGTGTCGACGCCACGCTCGAAACGACGGGATGCTTCAGACGGAATCTTGTGGCGACGAGCGGAACGGGCGATGGTCACCTGATCGAAGTGCGCGGCCTCCAGCAGGATGTTCTTAGTGTCGGCGGTCACCTCGCCGTACAGTCCACCCATCACACCGGCAAGGCCGAGGATACGCGAGCCGCGTTCGCCATTCGGCGAATCAGTGATGAGCAAATCTTCAGTGCTCAGGTCATGTTCCTTGCCGTCCAGCGTGGTGAGCTTCTCACCCTCGTTGGCACGACGCACAACGATTGGGCCCTCGAGCTTATCGAGGTCGTAGGCGTGCATCGGCTGACCGAGATCGAGCATCACGTAGTTGGTCACGTCCACGGCCAGCGAGATGGAGCGCATGCCAGCACGAATCAGGCGGCGACGCATCCAGCTGGGCGTGTGGGCGTTGGGGTCGAAGCCCTTGACGACGCGAGCGTAGTAACGATCGCAACCGGGAACGCCATGAATCGGGTTGTTGTCATCAATCTCAATGTCGATGTCCACCGGAGTGCCGGGCTGGTAATCAGCAGGCTCCGGAGCCTTCTCGTTCAGCGCGATGGCCGGATCGGTGTAGGCGGCACCGGTGGAGTGATGGTACTCGCGGGCAACGCCACGGTAAGACAGCGTGTAGCCACGGTCCGGGGTGATGTTGATCTCGAGCAGCGGCTGGTCGAGATGTAGCAGGTGCATGGCGTCCTGGCCGGGTTTCAGAGCTTCGTATTCGGCCTCAGAGAAGCCGTACTCACGTAGCAGGATGATGCCGTTGTGGTTGTCGCCAAGACCCAGTTCACGCTCGGATGCGCACATGCCGTTAGAGATATGGCCGTAGGTCTTGCGCGGCTCAATCTTGAAGTCGCCGGGCAGCACGGCGCCAGGCAGGGTGACGACGACCTTCTCGCCGGCCTTCATATTGGGTGCGCCGCAGATGATGCCGCGCGGCACCTTGTTGCCGTTCTCGTCGGTCTCGTTCCATTCGTCGCCACAGTCCACGTGGCACCAGTTGATGACCTTGCCATTCTTCTGCGGTTCGGGAGTGGCGTCCACCACGTAGCCGACCACGATCGGGCCGGTCACCTGGGAGGAGTGAATCTCCTCTTCTTCAAGGCCCACCTTGACGAGGTCCTTGGCAAGCTGTTCATAGGTCAGGCCTTCGGGGACCTCGACGTGGTCCTTGAGCCAATCGATGTCGATCATAGGCATGGGTAATTCACTCCCCCATCACAAACTGTTCGGCGAAACGCACGTCGCCTTCAACCAAATCATGCATATCGTTGATGTCGCTGCGCAGCAGAAGCGTACGCTCCATGCCCACGCCGAACGCGAAGCCGGTGTAGACCTCCGGGTCGATGCCCGCGGACTTCAGCACGTTCGGGTTCACCATGCCGCAGCCACCCCATTCGAGCCAGCCGGGGCCGCCCTTCTTATCGGGGAACCACAGGTCGAGTTCGGCGCTCGGCTCGGTGAACGGGAAGTAGCTCGGGCGCAGTCGGGTCTTGGCCTCGGGACCGAACATGGCGACGGCGAGCTTGTCCAACACGCCTTTCAGGTCAGCCATGGTCAGGTGCTTGTCGACGGCGAGGGCCTCGCACTGGTGGAACACCGGGGTGTGGGTGGCATCGAGCTCGTCGGTGCGGAACACGCGGCCCGGGCTGGCGATATACAGAGGCACGCCGCGGGTCAGCAGGGCGCGAACCTGATCGGAGGAGGTCTGGGTACGCACCACCATGTTGGAGCCGACGAAGCCGGCAGCGTCCTTGGCCTGGTTGCCCTTGACGTAGAAGGTGTCCTGCATCTGGCGGGCCGGGTGATCCGGGCCGAAGTTCAGGGAATCGAAGTTGTACCATTCCGCTTCGATTTCCGGGCCGGAGGAAATCTGCCAGCCCATGGAGATGAAGAAGTCCTCGACGTCTTCCATCAACTTGGCCAGCGGATGACGGGCGCCCAAAGGCTTACGGTTCACAGGCAGCGTCATGTCCACGGTTTCGGCGGCAAGGGCGGCCTGTTCGGCAGCTTCCTTGAGTTCCTTCTCCTTGGGGCCAAAGGCGCGTCCGAAATCGGCGCGTAGCTTGCCCATCAGCTTGCCGGCTTCCTTCTTCTGATCGGCCGGCAGGGAACCGATGGCCTTGCTGGCCTGGGTCATCGCCGAATCGGCGCCTGCGTACTGTGTTTTGATGGCCTTGAGTTCCTCCAGGTTGGAGGCGTGCTGGATCTTCTCGATGCCCTCGGCGACCGCTGCGGTCACCTGGTCGGCGTCGAACACCATTTGTTCTGCCACGAGAACCCTTTCATCTGATGATTTCTCAGCATTTCTAGCGTTTTTTACCGATTTCACATTCTTTCAATATGACCCGACATAGCCAGCGACATCAGCATCACCGCGGCCGAAGTACCAAGGTTCAGCGATTCGGCTTTTCCATAGAGCGGAATGGAGACGATGCGGCCACATCGTTCAAGGATCTCCGGCTCCAATCCACGCGCTTCATTGCCGAACAGCACAGCCTGAGACATGCTTACCGCTGCCTTGTCCGCCAATACCGCGGGCAGGCTTTCCGGCTTGCGTTTCTCGGTACCGTATACGTCAGCGGCCCACACGTCCACATGATGGTCGGAAGTCCAATCAAAGAATTCATTCGTACGCATGGTGAACACCGGTAGGTGGAACAAGGATCCCGCAGTGGAGCGGATGACCTTGGGATTGAGCACATCCACGCAATCATCCACGAATATGACGGCATCGCAGCCTGCGGCATCAGCCGCGCGAATCACCGTACCCGCATTGCCCGGATCACGCACCTGCCAGAATGCGGCAATCCGCGGAGCATAATCTGCGGTATCCAAGGCGAGGTCATCGACATCCGACTGCATGGCCTGCGCATTGCCCACCGCCAGAATGCCTTGGGCATCCGCACTGATACGACGAATCACATCGCCAGTGCACTGATGAACATAAATGGTGGCATCCTGTGACGCTTCGACGATTCTCTCCAGCGTGGAGGAAACGATGCGCGGATGATCCAGCGCTTGTGCGACTTCCACATACAAATCCTGCACTACGTCAGGCCGCCATGTGACGGCTTCGCGTACGGACTGAGGGCCTTCGATAAGAAAGCGGCCCGAACGTTCCCGGCCTTTGGCGCGGGCCAAATCGGTGATACGGCGCACACGGTCGGACTTCGGATTATCAAGAATCTTAGGCGTGATGGGCATGGTCACTACCCTACTGCCGGGTCATTACGTTGTCTTTCAGACACCCTGAAAAGCGAAGTGCCAATTCCCGGTACCAATGGCAACGCCTAGGGAGACCAACGGGACGGCTAGGCAGATGGCGTAGAAGAGCCAGTCGATGGGCTTCAAGCGGGCGATGCGCGCTTGCGAGCGCGGGGCATTGGAGCCGAAGCCGCGTGCTTCCATAGCGGTGGCAAGCTTGGTGGCACGGCGAATGGAGAGCACCAGCAGGCCGAATGCCTGGGAAAGCGCACGCGCTATGGCGTTACCGTCACCGAGGCCGCGCGAGCGCTGGGACAGACCGAGTGCTCGCCAGTCCTCCTGCAGCAGGGTGAACATGCGCAGTCCGGCCAGACCTCCATATACGAATCGCGGCGAGAAATGCAGAATCTCCACCAGTCCGTCAGCCAGATCGGTGGGGTCAAGTCCCAACGCCAGAATCACGCCCGGTACGGCGATCGCCGCCACCCTGATGGCAGTAGCGATGGCGAGATATATGGATCCTTCACTGATGACGATCCAGCCGCTTTGCCACAGAATCTCGCCTGAAGTACGTCCATAGAGGAACACGGAAATGAAGCTGCCCGCTGCGGCAACCCATACCGGCCAGGTTTTGCGGCATACGGTCCAAGGTGCCACGCCGCCAATCCACAGCAGCGCGAATTCGATGCCCAGCGCCACCGATGCGGACACCACATCCAGACTGATAAACATCGGAATGCACAGTAGCAACGCGCCGATAATGCGACTGACCGCGTTGATACGCGCCACAAACCAGGAAGGCGAAGAGGCTCTGACCGGTTCCACGCGCGTCTCCTGCGCACTGACCGTCACCACATCGCTTACCGCGACAGTGACCGCCGCACTTGCCGGCTTTGCCGCTGCGTTCCCGGACATCGTATCCTCAGAGGCTCCGGCACCGGCATCATCAGTAACGAATCGAATCATGTCGCTCATGCCCGTGTCTCCTCGAACATCACCCGTCGCGCGCCCAGCGCGTCAACCAGCGCCTCATCGTGCGTCACCATGATCACGCATGATCCCTGATCGCGAATCGAGGCAATCAGCTTCACCATTTCGGTCCAGGTGCTGAAGTCCTGCCCGAATGTCGGCTCATCCATCACCAGTACCTTGGGAGCGGCGGCCAACATGGATGCCACAGACAGACGCCTCTTTTCTCCGCCGGACAAGGTGTAGGGGTTCGCTTTGGCGAAGCGGGTGAGGTTCATCTGCTCGAGCATACGATTCGCGGTCTGGTAAGCCTCGTCTTCACCGTGTCCCATCGATTTGGGTCCGATGGCCACCTCGTCGCGCACGAAGTTAGACGCGAATTGATGTTCGGGCTCCTGGAACACCATGCCGATACGCCCCAGCAGTTCCTTGCTTTTCCAGTTGATGGGTTCTTGACCGGCGTGCGGCGGTTTCAGACTGTCCGCAATCAGCACTTTGCCATCAATCGGCTTCAGCAGACCCGCCAAGGTCAGTGCCATGGTTGATTTGCCCGCACCATTCGGCCCCATCAGTGCCGTGACTTCGCCGGCGTGGAAATCCAGATTGATGCCGGTACCCAGCGCCGTGCCGCGTCCAAAGCTGAGGTTCTCGGTACTGAGCACCGTTTCTCCGCGGGTTTCATCGTCGGGACGACAATCGGGAATCGCACGTCCCGGCACCCACGCGCCGCCGGCGGCCAGAACGTCGCCCATCTGCGCAAATACCTCATCGGGCTTGCCGTCCGCGATAACCGCTCCAGCCTGAGAATCGGCATCGGGTCGACCGAGCACGATCACGCGGTCCACCAAATCAAGCCATACGTCGATATGGTGTTCGACCACCACCATGGTCTGGCCGGTGGTCTCGATGACCTTTTTGACCGCATCATGCACTTCGACCACGCCTTCGGGATCGAGGTTGGCGGTCGGTTCGTCCAGCAACAACAGGCCGGGCTTCATGGCCAGTACGCCGGCCAGAGCGAGCCGCTGCCGTTGTCCGCCGGACAAATGACGGGTGGAGCGGCCCAGTTCGAGTCCTCCGAGACCGACCATATCCAGCGATTCGCGCACACGCTGCCAGATTTCCTCACGTGGCACGTTGAGGTTTTCGCAGCCGAACGCCGCGTCATCGCCCAGTCGTTCAAGAATGATCTGCGAGTCCGGGTCCTGAAGCACCAGTCCCACGAGGCCTCGCGCCTCGCGCGCGTCAACACCGTCGATGGTGAGCGAGCCTTCCTGCTCGCCTTCCTCATCGCCGCCCAGCACACCCGCGAGACCGGCCATCATTGTGCTTTTGCCCGCGCCTGAAGCGCCGAGCAAGAGCACACGTTCACCTGGCCGGATGGTGAAATCGACGGCACGCAACGCGAAATCCTTGCGCGTGGCGTGCCGCCAGCCCCAGCCGCTAGCCTCTACCGCAGCCGGATCGACCTGCATCAGACGCGTGCCTTGCTGCGTCCGGATTCAAAACGCTCAAGCGCGCCAGTGGCGGCGAGCGCACGGGACAGGTACCAGACCACCACGCCGGCAATCACGATGCCGGAGATGATGGAACCCACCAGGTACCAGGTGACACGCATGGCGTTCCAGCCCGGGTTGGTGGCCCAGTAGTAGGCCCAGCAGCCAACGCCGGCAAGCGCACCGGAAAGGATGGTGGTGCCGAGGTTCCACTTCTTCCAAGCGAAAACGGCGAAGCCGATCTCGGCGCCCAGACCCTGGATGATGCCGACGATCAGCGAGCCGCCGACGCCCCACTGGTTGCCCAGGGTGAGTTCGAGGAAAGCAGCAAGGGTTTCAGCAAACAGTGCCGCACCGGGCTTGCGCACGATGATGGCGGCAAGCGGGCCGGCGAACAGCCAGAATCCATTGAGCAGACCTTCAAAACCGGGGGTCACGCCTTCGAACAAAGTCAGCGGAGCGGTGCAAACGATGTCCCAGCCCCAGAAGATGACGCCGGATGCAACGGCGAGAATAGCGGCGACGACGATATCGACAACGCGCCACTTGTAATTAACCTTGGCCACAGCTTCAGCCATGATGTGCCTTTCTTCTCTTCTCACGCAAACCACAGCAGCTTGCACGATTGGTTCAGGCACGGGTAAATAAGAGCGACAATTCCGTGCGCCAGCATTATCCGGTCACGTTCCATCGGTCGAGACTATGCGTCTCCTCTCAGCCGCCTGTCGGCAGCTCCCGTGTCAACTCCCCGACTATAAAGCAAACCACCGTCAAAGGCAATAGATTCGGTAAGCAATGTGGCGAGGCTCTCAGTGAAGACACGATGCCGCTATTTGGCAAATCAGCGCCGCTGTGGAGTGATGAGCCAAGGTTCAAAGTACAAAACTACTTACCGAGCTTATCGAGCAGCAGGGCCTCGGTAATCACGTTGTTCTTCAAGCCCGGCAAGGAGATGGACTCGTTGGGGCTGTGTGCGTTGGCCTTCGGGTCTTCGGGGCCAGTGACCAACACCTGAGCAGACGGGAAGATGCGCTGCAGTTCGGGAATGAACGGGATGGAGCCGCCCTCACCCTTGTTAATGGGTTCCACACCGAACGCCTCGGTCATGGCTTCCAGCGCATCCTTGGTGGCGATGGCGGTCGGGTCCATGGCCCAACCCATGCCGTTTTCGCCACGCTCGACAGTGACCTTGGCACCGAACGGCGCGTGGGATTCAAGGAACGCGGCCAAGGCTTCCTGTGCTTCTTCAGGGCGCTGGGTGGGCGCGGTACGCAGAGACAGACGGAAACGAGTCTCCGGGGAAATCACATTGAAGGAGCCTTCGACCGGGTGCGCGTCGAAGCCGATCACGGTCACGGACGGCTTGGTCCACAGGCGGGAAGCCAGGGAACCGGTGCCGGCGAACTCGTAGCCGGAAACCACACCGGAATCCTCACGCACGGTGGTCTCGTCGAGGTCGCGCTGCAGGCCGCCGATCGGCTCTTCGGCAGCCACGCCGGGCACAGCCAGATCGCCGTTCTCGTCATACATGGAGGCGATAAGCAGGGCGGCCAGCGTATTGGAATCGAAGATCGGACCACCATATTGGCCGGAGTGCACTGGGTGTTCAAGACCCTTGACGGTCACATCCACGCAGGTATTGCCGCGAAGAGAGGTGGTCAGGGAGGGAATATCGGCCGACCAGTTGCCGGAATCGGCCACGATGATGACGTCGGCGGCAAACTCGTCCTTGTGGGCTTCGATGAACGGGATGAAGCTCGGCGAGCCCATCTCCTCTTCGCCTTCGATGAACACCTTGATATTGACCTTGAGGTCATTGCCGAGGGCCTTCAGCGCGCCGGAATGGATGGCAATGCCGCCGCCATCATCGGCGGAACCACGGCCATAGAGGCGGCCATCGATCTCAGTGGCCACGAACGGGTCGGTGTTCCATTCGGCCGGATCCGGCACGGGCTGCACGTCATGGTGTGCGTACAGCAGCACGGTGGGCGCATCCGGGTTCACGATGTGTGAGCCGATGACTTCCCACGCGCCTGGAGTACCGTCCGCATTGGAGGCTTGCACCACCTTGGCATCCACACCGACCAGTCGTAGTTCATCGGCCACGAATTGCGCGGAACGCCTCATGTGCTCGGCGGTAATGCCGTTGGCGGAAATCGACTGCAGCGCCACTTTCTCGCTCAACACCTTGACGATGCGATTCCAGTCGGATTCCACACGAGAACGAATCTCGTTGGCAGTCAATGCGACCATGGTAGTTCTCCTCTATATATGTTGTAAGTGGCGTTATTGCAATGGCTACGCCTTATGGTCGGGTGTCTGAACGTCACCGTAACCTCAAAGCATGACATGGAATCCGTTCAAGAAACAAGAAGAGGCTCAGGTTCCCGTTGAGGAAGCCACGAAGAAGGCCGCACCCAACGAGAAGAAAGGCCGTCCCACTCCAAAGATGAAGCAGGCTCAGGCCGCCGGCATCCGTCCGCTGGTTCCGGTGGACCGCAAAGCCAGCGCAAAAGCCGCCAAGGCTCGTCTACGCGAGAAGGAAAACGCCGAATACGAGGCAATGCAGAAGGGCGACATCAATCACATGCCCAAGGCCGAACGGTTGCCTTGGCGCATTTACATCCGTGATTACGTGGACGCCCGTTTTAACCTTGGCGAATGGTTTATTCCCGTGGCATTTGCGATCCTGATTGCGTCCATGCTTGTCACGTCTCTCGTGCAGAACCAGTGGGTATCCATCATCATGATGCTGTGCATGTATGGCTACCTGATTGCCGTAATCATCGACGTGTGGCTGATGTGGCGCAAGCTTAAGGCCAAGCTCATTGCCAAGTATGGCGAGTCGTCTGTGTCGAAGGGATCTCGCTCCTTCTCCTACGCGTGGAGCCGTGCCATTCAGATGCGCCGCTGGAGGCTCCCCAAGCCGCGTTACCCGAAACGCGGTCACTGGCCTGCGGACTGATACTCATCTTCTGGCTTCCTTGCGAGGAAGCCATTTTTTTATGCAATGCTGACAGCGCAAACCAGTATGGCTTCCTATGATGGGAGCCATACTGGTTTGCGAAACATACTGCCGAGGAGGTCAATATGAACGAACAATTCGATTTGGCAATCATCGGTGCCGGCCCCGGCGGCTATTCCACCGCATTGCGCGCAGCTGAGCTTGGCATGAGTGTGGCCCTTATCGAGCGCGACGCCACCGTGGGCGGCACCTGTCTGAACCGCGGCTGCATTCCTTCCAAGGCACTGATTACCGCCACGCACACCATCGACACCGTCCATCGGGCGGCCGAACTCGGCGTCAACGCCTCGGTGAACGGCATAGACTTCGGCACTTTGCGCGATTATCGGCTGCGCGTGGTGGACACCATGGTCAAAGGTTTGGCGGGGCTGTTAGCGCACCGTAATATCACTGTGCTGCGCGCCGACGCATCCTTCAATGCGGAAGAAACCGATGCAGCAGACAACGCCCGGCATATTGTTCATCTCGTCCCTTCCCCTGGGCAAACCGAGATTCTCACTTATCACAAGGCGGACGTCCCCGAGCCGACCGGCGCTAGTCTCGATCTGGCGGCCGGCAACGTTGTCATAGCCACCGGCGCCAAGCCTCGTCCGCTGCCCGGCAATCCGTTCGCCGGCGCGCTCATCGATTCCACGCAGGCATTGGAAGTCAACGAGTTCCCCTCATCCGCTGTGATTATCGGCGCTGGAGCGATCGCTCTCGAATTTGCCTCGATGTGGAACGCGGCCGGTTCACAGGTAACGTTGTTGATTCGCAAGAATCGCGTACTCTCCACGTGGGATCGTCGCGCCGGCACAACGTTGACCCGAGAGCTCAAGCGTCGCGGCGTGAACGTCATCACTCATACCATCGTCACCCATGTGGATACCGGCGCTAATCTGGGTGCCACCGTGCATTACACACATGAAGGGCAGGATAGCGAACAATCCGTATGGGGCGAGATTGCACTGGCGGCCATTGGACGTACACCAGTTGCTGACCCATCATGGGGCGTCGCACTTACGGAGAGCGGCCATGTTGCCACAGATGCGTTTGGCCGCACCAACAAATCGGGCATATGGGCGGTAGGAGATGTGACGCCGGGCCATGCACTGGCTCACCGCGCATTCGAACAGGGCATCGTCATCGCCGAAACCATCGCGGGTCTCAATCCCAAGCCGGTTGACGAGAACACCGTTCCGCAAATCGTGTTCTCCTCACCCGAGGCGGCATCGGTGGGGCTGACGATCGAGCAGGCGCAGGCACGTGAGAATCTCCTCGAGGTCAAGGAGACTATCTACCCAATGCTGGCGAATGCCCGCATGTTGATGAGCGGCACAGCCGGTTCACTGACTATCGTCTCCGGCTGCGATGCTGCCGACCCTGACACTCCACGGGTACTTGGCGTGCACATGGTTTCTCCCGTGGCCTCCGACATCATCTCCGAAGCCGAGCAATTGGTTGGTAACCGATTGCCGCTGGCTGACGCGGCCCGGCTCATCCATCCTCACCCCACATTCAGCGAAACGCTCGGCGAGGCGTTGCTGAAGGCCGACGACCGGCCGCTGCACACGCGCTGAGCCAGACCAGCGCACCTGATAAGATATTGTCCAGTGTGTTTCGTCCCAGCAAAAGGAAGAAGTGATGGCGGAAAAGGACGCTAAGCCCAAGAAGCAGAGCACAATCAAGCAGATCATCCAGATTTACAAGTACACGGCCAAGGAAGACAAGGCCCTGCCGTGGCTCGAGGCCGGTGCTTTCCTGCTGCCCGTGGTCGTCATGGTCATTATCGGCCTGATTGCCAAGTGGACCTGGCTGACCTGGATTTTCACCATGATCACCGCCGTGATGCTCGGCATCCTGCTGGCCACGATGCTACTCACCCGCCGTGCAGACAAGGTCGGCTACAAGCAGATCGACGGCAAGCCCGGCGCCGCAATCGGCGTGCTGAGCAACATGCAGAAAGCCGGTTTCGACTTCCCGCAGGAGCCGGTGTGGATCGACCCGAAGACCAAGGACGCCATCTGGCGCGGTACTTCGATGAACGGCATCTACCTCATCGGCGAAGGCGAGTACGGCCGCGTGATGAAGGCCATGGACCGCCAGGAGCATGAAATCAAGGGAGTCACTGCTGGTTCCACCATTCCCGTGTACCGCATTGCCGTGGGACACGGCCCCAAGCAGGTTCCGCTGGACAAGCTGCGCAGCACGGTGACCAAAGCCAAGAGCTACGAGCCCACCAATCACAAGAACGCGCTGGTAGCCAAGATTCACCCGCGCCGCCGCTTCCTGCTGACCAGGGCCGAGACGACAACGCTGAACGAGCGCCTGCACACGCTGCAGTCCAAGAAGGGCTATTCCATCCCCAAGGGCATGGATCCGAACCGCCCGCAGAAGATCTCCCGCCGCGCAATGCGTGGCCGCTGATAGACTGCCGCATATTCCGTAACGAATCCCCGCTGACTTTCCTGGGTTGGCGGGGATTCTCTTATATTCGTCCCTATAAGCATCATCTCCATCTGTCAATACCCACTGTCCACGTTGCGGACGTCCGTATTCATTCACCCGATTGGTCACGTTTCCTTTCCGTAATGACGTTTCCTTGGAATACCGCGCTTTGACGGCTGCTGTCCATAGTCACGAAACATTCTCGTAACCCAAGTTTCGAGCCGGCGAAACGCGCGATTTTACGATGGATACCGTTATATTCCACATGAAAGGAGCGGTCCCGTGACCGAACTCAAGTCCAAGGAAGACGCCGAGGCCCTTATCAACAAGGAAGGCATCGAGTATGTCTCCGTCCGTTTCACCGATCTTATCGGCGTTCAGCAGCACTTCACTGTGCCGGCTAGCGAATTCCTGAAGGACGCCTTCACCGACGGCATGCCGTTCGATGGTTCCTCCGTTCAGGGCTTCCAGGCCATCAACGAATCCGACATGAAGCTGGTCCCGGATGTTGAGACCGCTTTCGTTGACCCGTTCCGCAAGCACAAGACCCTCGACGTGGCCTTCTCCATCGTCGACCCGCTGACCGACGAGCCGTACTCCCGCGATCCTCGTCAGGTCGCCGGCAAGGCCGAGGCTTACCTGAAGTCCACCGGCATCGCCGACACCGCTTCCTTCGCCCCTGAGGCCGAGTTCTTCATCTTCGACAAGGTTCGCTTCGAGAACTCCATGCAGCGTTCCTTCTACGAGGTTGACTCCATCGAGGCTCCGTGGAACTCCGGCGTTGACACCGAAGAGGACGGCACCCCGAACATCGCTTTCAAGAACCGTGTCAAGAAGGGTTACTTCCCGGTTCCTCCGATCGACCACACCCAGGACCTGCGCGACGACATGGTCGCCAACCTGCAGAAGGTCGGTCTGATCCTCGAGCGTTCCCACCACGAGGTGGCCGCTGCTGGTCAGCAGGAGATCAACTATCGCTTCAACACCCTGCAGCACGCAGGCGATGACCTGATGAAGTACAAGTACGTTGTCCACGAGACCGCTGCTCTGGCTGGCAAGGCTGCAACCTTCATGCCGAAGCCGATTGCCGACGACAACGGCACTGGTATGCACTGCCACCAGTCCCTGTGGAAGGACGGCAAGCCGCTGTTCTACGACGAGAAGGGCTACGCTGGCCTGTCCGACCTGGCTCGCTGGTACATCGGTGGTCTGATCAAGCACTCCTCCTCCGTGCTGGCCTTCACCAACCCGTCCCTGAACTCCTACCACCGTCTGGTTCCGGGCTTCGAGGCTCCGGTCAACCTGGTGTACTCCGCTCGTAACCGTTCTGCCGCCATCCGTATTCCGCTGGCTGGCACCTCCCCGGCTGCCAAGCGCATCGAGTTCCGCGCTCCGGACCCATCCTGCAACCCGTTCCTGGCCTTCTCCGCTCAGCTGATGGCTGGCCTGGACGGCATCCTGAACCACATCGAGCCTCCGGAGCCGGTCGACAAGGACCTCTACGAGCTGCCGCCGGAAGAGCACGCTGGCATCAAGCAGGTGCCGAGCTCCTTGGCCGAGGCTATGGACGCCCTGGAAGAGGACCACGACTTCCTGACCGCCGGCGACGTGTTCACCGACGACCTGATCGAGACCTGGATTGGCCTCAAGCGCGACGAGATCGACCAGGCTCGCCTGGCTCCGACCCCGCTCGAGTACGAGCTCTACTTCCACATCTGAGTTCTACTACTCATCAAGAAGACCCCCGACCGCAGAAGCGGTTGGGGGTCTTCCCGTATGCACTCACACAAAATGGTTCGCTGCGGGAAAAGTGTGAGCCAAATGCACATTATCACCCAAACGCACATGAGGATAACAAGCATTCCTCTGACGTAATTGGACATAAGCGCAAGAATTTCTCGAAAAAGCCCATTGTTCGAGAATTTCTTGTGCTAAGCGTCTGTCAGTGCAAAAAAATCTCGAAATGGCGGTTTTGTTCGAGAGATCTTTGCGCTCAGGCAGCGTCAGTGCAAAGATTTCTCGAAAACAAGGATTATTTCGAGAAATTGTTGCGCAGGAAATTCATCGGAATGTATGTCACCTGACATCGACGATGTCTGAAATCCACCAATAGATGATTCGCACAATTCAATGTGCGATTACAAGTATGTGAGGCTCACACTTTTCTTATCGAGAATCATTCGCTGCGCAGATCAGAGCGCCATAAGGCGCTCGGCGAGGCTGCGGAAGGTCTGGCCGATGCCATCAGTGCGCAGAGCGCCCTCGGAGGTCAGGACCGCCGGGCGTCCGGCCTCACCGGTCTCGCGTACCTCGGGCTCCAGCGGGAGCTGGGCCATCAGCGGCACGTCATAGCCCAAGGCCTCAGTCAGCTGCTCGGCCACGCGCTGGCCGCCGCCTGCGCCGAAAATCTCCAACTTCTCACCTTTATGCTCGTAGTAGCTCATGTTCTCCACCACGCCGCGCACCTTCATGGGCACCTGCAATGCGACCAGCCCGGAGCGCACGGCGATGTCGGAGGCGGAGGGCTGCGGGGTGGTGACCACCACGAGTTCGGCGTTGGGCAACGCCTGAGCCACCGAGATGGCCATGTCGCCGGTGCCGGGAGCCAGATCAAGCAAAAGCACGTCGGGCTCGCCCCACCATACATCGGAGAGGAACTGTTCCAAAGATCGCTGCAGACGGGGACCACGCCAGAGAATCGCGCGATCGGCACCGGCGAACATGCCGATGGAAATCAGCTTTACACCCCATGCGGTGACCGGCATAAGCATGCCGTTCAGGTTGGTGGGCTGGGTGTGCACGCCGAACAGACGCGGCAGAGAGAATCCATAGATATCCGCGTCAATGGCGGCCGTGTCATAGCCAAGTGCCGCAAAAGTGGCGGCGAGGTTCGCCGTGACCGAGGACTTGCCAACGCCGCCTTTGCCGGAGGCGATGGCGAAGATTCGGGTCTTGACTCCGGGCTTGCTGAACGGGTTCTGTTTACGTTCGGCCTTGAGATCAGCAACAAGGTCAGCCAGCTTATCGCGGCTCATCGAACCGACTTCGATATGGGTGTTGAGCTGTGCACCAGGATAGGAGCTCACTGCACCGTTGATCTGGTTGGTAATGGTTTCGCTCAGCGGACAGCCAGGAACGGTCAGTTCGACATGCACGGTGACGTCATAGGCATCAGTGTCAACGTTGGCATCAGCAGGCGTGGCCTCGATGGCGGCAATCATGCCGAGGTCGGTGACCGAACGGCCAAGCTCAGGGTCGATGACCTTGCTCAGGCGTTCATAGATCTCGGCTTCGATCTGACGTGCGTCGCTCATAAATCCGTATCCTCCTTAAGAACCTGTACTACCCTAGCGTGTGTTGCGGCGGCATGCCAGAGAGAGTGGAGTAAGTCACACTGGGGCAGGACTGCGTTGAGAATTCACTCCTTGGCTCGCAATGGTTACTCTCCTCAGTCGTCTGATGCGACAGCTCATCCGCAATTATGAACAAACTTCGTTCGCATCCTCTGGCTCGCTGTCGTTCGCTCTTCATCTACAAACAGTCCAGCCTCAGAGAAGGGAGCCAAGAAATCAGATGCTACCGTTTTCGAGGAGTTGGGCGAATTGAGCCTCATTGAGCATGGGGATGCCGAGTTCCTCAGCCTTGGCAGCCTTGGAGCCGGCGTTTTCGCCGACCACCACGTAATCCGTCTTCTTGCTCACCGAACCGGCTGCCTTACCGCCACGCTCAATGATTGCCTCCTTGGCGGAGTCGCGAGAATAGCCTTCCAAGGAACCGGTGACCACCACGGTTTTACCTGCCAAGGTTTGCGGCAGCGTACTGGTCTCCGCTACGTCAACGCCCACGCCGGCGGCCTGCCACGCACGCAACGTCTCGCCACGCCAGTCTCCGGGTTCACGGGCCGCGGCGAACCAGTTCACCACCGATTCGGCGATTTCCGGACCGACGCCATCGATGGCGGTCAAATCCTCGACCGTGGCGTTTTCAATGGCACCCAACGAACCCATAGCGGAGGCAATCAGACGCGCGGTGGGAGGCCCGAGCCGTCGAATGGACAATGCCACCAGCACACGCCACAAGTCCGCGTGACGGGCTTTGTCCATCTCGTCGAACATCTTGCGCGTATTCTCGCCGGGCCTGATATACACCGGCACATCAGTGACGCCCGTGCGCGTGGTTTTGTGGTCGACGCGAACGATAACCGCATCAGCCGGCACGTCATATTCCGGGTAGCGCGATGCGACAAAGGCCGGCTTCGCATCAGACAAAACCGCGGCTTCGCCAGATGAGCCGGGCATGATGTCCGATGCACTCCCCCGTGCCGACTGCACTACAGCCGGTTCGATTCCCTCCGCGGCAGCAGCCGTAGCAGTCGCCACCTGCGCACGCTCAGCCAACTGCTTGGCGGTAAGTCTCTTGGCCGCCGTAGGAGCCGTCCAGAAAGCGGGCACCTGATGCCACAGGCCAGAGCCACCCACGCGCTTGCGCACTTTCTTCTTCTTGCCGTTGGCATCGACCACTTCATGCACTTCGACAATCGCAGCCTCACGCCACACCTGCACGTCACGCAAATCGACGGCAGTCAAGGCGAACAGTCCGGATTCGTTCGAAAGCACCGGCCGCTGCACTGCCGGCAATGCCAATCCCGGAGCCGGCTCGTAAGGGTCCGGTTCCTCACCGGGAGCTACCAGAATCTCCGTGATATTCGGCGCATAGGTCGCCACAGAATCGGGACGGTTCTCCTCCGGGTTGGTCAGCGCGATGGCCGACTGCTCGCCCAGATGCTCGATATCGAAGGCCTTGCGCGAGGCCAGCGAGATCACACGCTCGGTGAGCTGCGCTGGGCAGCTTTCCACGTTCGGGCAGCGAATATCCTTATCGCCCTCCTTGGCGGGAGCCAGTTTCGCGCCGCATGACGGGCAGAACTCGGGCATAACGAATTCTCTCAGTTCGCTCTCACGCCCCTTGCGACGCTCCAGCACCGGCCCTACCAGTTCGGGAATCACATCACCGGCCTTGCGCACCACGACCGTGTCACCAATGAGAATGCCCTTGCGCTTGACCTCGAAACCATTGTGCAACGTGGTGCGAGCCACAGTGGAACCGGCCACATACACCGGTTTCAACACCGCAACCGGCGTCACACGACCAGTACGCCCCACCTGCACGGTGATGTTGAGCAGCTCAGTATTGACCTCTTCCGGCGGGTACTTATAGGCGATGGCCCAACGCGGCGCCCGCGAAGTGGCGCCAAGGGTGCGTTGCAGGCCAAGGTCATCGACCTTGACGACGATGCCGTCAAGCGCATGTTCGATATCACCGCGGTGCTCGCCGTAGTAATCGATCATGTCGAGAATCTCATGGAAGGACGTGACCGAACGATTGTGAGGAGAGACCGGCACGCCCCACTTGGCATACAAATCATAGGCTTGCGATTGGTCGGCTATCACGTCATGGGTGCCACGAGGATGATCAGGTCCCCAAGTGAGCTGCCCTAAACCATGCGCATAGAAGCTCAGCCGGCGAGTGGCGGTGATGCGCGGATCCTTCTGCCTCAACGAACCGGCTGCGGCGTTGCGCGGATTGGCGAAAAGCGCTCGGCCTGCATCCTCCTGCTCGTTATTGAGTGTATGAAAATCATCCCAACGCATGAACACTTCGCCGCGGATTTCCACGAAGTCCGGAATATCCTCTTTAGGCCCACCAAGCTGCGCCGGGATGGAGCCGATAGTGCGCACGTTCAGTGTGATGTCTTCACCGGTGACGCCATCGCCACGAGTCAGCCCCTGCTCCAGCACGCCGCCTCGATAGATGAGATTCAATGCCAGACCATCGATTTTGACCTCGCAGCTCATTGGCAACGGCTTGCCGTCCGGCCAATCGAGATCGCGAATCACCGAATCGTACCAGTCCTTGAGTTCCTCGATAGAAAAGACATCATCAAGGCTCATCATGCGGCTTGGATGCCGCACGGAAGTGAAATCGTTGGAGAACGAGCCGCCAACTCGATGGGTGGGCGACTGTGGATTGTCCAGCGAGGGGAACGCCGCCTCAAGCTTTTGCAGGCAACGCAGGCGCGCATCATAGGCGGCATCGGAGCTGACGGGCGCATCATCGATGTAGTAGGCGATCTGGTCGGCCTCCACCCAAGCGGCCACACGAGCCCACAGACGCGCCGCGACCTCGGCATTGAGCGTATTGACGTCAAGACGATCGAGCCGCATCGCGTCATCATCGGTGGCGTCAAGCGCGGCCACCCACTGCTCGGAACCGGGGGCAAAGCGGGTAACGCCTTCGTCGGGCCGGACCTCGGCCGCATCCCCATCGTCGAAATCCCATGCCAACTGTTCGTTCGTGCTCATGATTGTCTATCCTAGCGGGCGAACTCCCCCTGAAACGGCTACGCAGAAAGGGAACGAAGGAATTGGGCCTGGATAACGTCGATATTGTCGCCTTCGCCATCATTCATACGGGCAACAGCCACCGAAAGCGTGCGGGCAGGCACAAACATGCCCTCATCGACGCATACACGAGCGGCATCACGCACGATATCGGCCACTTCAATGTGCGGCCAGACCGGCAGATCATGCGAAGACAACACTTGCGCCGCGCTCTCCACCGATTCCGGCACACGGATGCATTGCGAATCGGCTCGGGAGACCAGCTCCTGTAACTCGCTCTCCAGCGATCCGATTGCTCCAGGTGCAATATGGTCGCTCATAATGTAGGCTGCGGCAGCCGTATCGAATCGGTCCAGCATCCACTCCGCATAGGCGAAACGGTAATAGGCGAACGCCGCATCATCACGATCCAGAGCCACTCGCAAGGCATTCAGGCAGGCGGCGCGCGCCGAATCCCAATCCTCATTGCGGGCCAGTTGAATGGCCAATTTCAGGTGCGACAGCGGATAGGCGGGCGCGTAGGCCACCATACGATTCAGGTGTGGAATCGCGGCTTTGGCGCCTTTGAGCTGTCCCAGCACATCAGCTAGTTCCATATGTGCATAGAACAGATTGTCAGGAATCAGAACCGTGCGCTCATCCAATGTGGCGAACAGGCGGTTGTACACCACTCGTTCGGCATAGGAATTGAAGTATCGTGGCACTCCAGACCCCATGGCAAAGGTCTGGTCCATACGGGCCGCAGCCGCTTCGGCCATCTCAATGGCCTGATCGGCCTGTCCGGAGAACAGCAGATCGCGAGCGCGCAGACGTTCCTTATCCAGCTCGTCGGCAAGAGTGAAGACAAAGTCCGGCGTATCGTTGCCATCAATCAGCGCACTGGTGACCTGCGAGGCCAGACCCGTCAGTTCGGGATCGCTGATGGATTCGATGATCTGCATGGCCCGCTGCGCTTTCTCCACGGAATCAAGTTCCGTATTACGGGCGATGTCGTGGAACGCATTGACGCCATGCTGCAGCAGGTCCACACGCTGAATCGCCAGACCAGCGCTATTCTGCGCACCCAGTACTCGCGCGGTCGACGCGTTGAACTGACGGTCGGCAAGTTCCGGCTCCTCTTGGGAGCCGACGGGCGAGAACCGGCTATCGGCCAAGTCGAAGTCGGCGTTGATGGGCTTGAGTCCGCCCTCGCCGTCGACATCCATCACCGCACCAAACATCCGGTAGGTTTCTTCAGGGTGGTCAAGACCATCGGTGTCGAGACGTTGCAGGAAGGCATCCCTGGCGAATGTGACGGTGACCATGTTGCGCACGGTGGGGTTACGGCGCAGCACGCTCATCGGATCATCACCCGCACCCGCATTCTCGGTTTCGTTGCCGTCATCCGACGCCATGCCGAAAGCCATCTCGTCAATATCTATGCCCCGCATAAGGTCTTCGAACTGGGAGTCGATGGATGCGCTGTCGTCGCTGTCTTCGGCATTCTGCTGAGACGGGCCCGCCCCATCCGTCTCCGCGTCCGTTGCAGGCTGCTCATCACCGGTGCCAGTGGGCGGCTGCCCAAAGGTCTCCTCATGCGTGATCGGTCGGGTCGGATCGCCATGGAAATCGCCATCCTTGGGATCAGCCTTGGAACTGACACGTCCCAAATCGCCGCTGCGCAAATGCTCGAAAGCGCTTAACGCCTCGCTCATCATCTCTTCGATGGCCGAGTCCTGCTCGGCAATCGCCTCTTCCAAACCGATGGAATCGATGTGCAGAGACACCTGATGCACGGCTTGACTGGTGCCGAAGCTCAGCGCCGCCATCATCAGGCCGACGCGCAAGTTGTAGGAGGCGCTCATCGATGCGCGCTCGACGCTGCTCAGCGTTCTCCACGTGCGCCGTTCGGTGTCATATCTGCTATCCGGCATCATCGACGTGCCCGCCGTGGTGAAGCCGATGGCCACTTCCCCCGAATCCAGTCGGGAACGAAACTCGACATCAAACCGATACGGTAGACGCAATCTGCGCAGCAGGGACGACAATGTCTGTCGATACACCCATTCGTCCGCTTTCGGCGCCGCATTCCTTGGGTCGGGGAACTCCTCACGAATCCGGTCTGCGGCGTGCTCGGCCGCATTGACCAGGCTCAGCACCGCACGGCGTTCATCGGATCCGTCATACGGGTTGAGCGCCATAATCGCGGGGTTTTCGATGAGCTTCATATCGATCTGCGCGGCCTCGGCACGGGTTACCGTGTCTTCCGTGGGATTGAGCCCACGCGAGGAATTGCGCTCCAGCCAGGCGCTCACCGCGGCAAAACGATTGAGATTGCCCTCGATTTTCAGGGACTTCAGTGCCTGATTGAAGGCCAACGACTTATCCCACGTGAAGAAATAGCCGCTCGAGTACGTCGAAGTATACAAATGCAGCGGCTCGGCGCCATGCACGGCTTCCAAGCCCGGCGTGTTATCAAGCGCCCCGGCTTCACGCATCAGATCCGCAAAATGATCCTCCAGGCCAGAGGCACGCATGCCGTGCGCACGAGCCTCCATCGTGTCGCGAATCGAACGCCTGATCGCACCGATGGGAGCCTCGCGATTGAGACGGCGGAAAATATTGCCGGAACCAAAACCTATCAACAGCCCATTGATTTGCGGCAGCATGTAGGCGGCGAAGAACGCAATGGCCACGGCATCACGGTATTCCAGATCATGACGCATATCAGCCGGCAGATTGGCGCGCATCTGCTCCAAGGTGTACCGGTTGCCGGCCTTAAGCCACGAGGCGAGCCACGTCATACGACCGGTGTCGTCACGCCCAATCACGCCTCCGGTGATGGCCTTCACCTCGCCATTGCTGCGAATCGCGCGGCCCAGCACATTGCGACGAGTCTGCCCCGCATCAAAGCCCAACCGCTCGCCATTCGGCAGGGTCACTTCCTTTTCCTTGCCGAACATGAAGCGCGGCTGCATATCCTGGATATCCATATCCAAATCGGCGCCCACAAACACGCGACCATGGGTATCGGCAAACGCCACCTGCGCAAAGTGATCCCGATCGGGGAAGATACCCAAGGAGAATCCGCGCCCCCGCGTGGAAGGCAGTTGCGCCCATCCCAGCACCAGTCCCTCGGGAACATTTTCCAAGGCGGGAAACGAACGCCTCTTGACCACCGGGCTCAGCGACACCGCATGCTTGGTCAGTTCATCGATGATGCCGCCCTTGCGCTCGCTGGCCTCGCTCAACGCATCGCCAAACGGGTTGGTGCTGGCCTGACGAGGCTTGGATAAGCCCAGATCGGAGGCAAGCGCGTTCATCGAATCCTTCAGCCCGCTCAAGAAGG
Source organism: Bifidobacterium breve DSM 20213 = JCM 1192 (assembly GCF_001025175.1). NCBI lineage: Bacteria > Bacillati > Actinomycetota > Actinomycetes > Bifidobacteriales > Bifidobacteriaceae > Bifidobacterium > Bifidobacterium breve. The sequence goes on along the minus strand of NZ_AP012324.1, from coordinate 755,407 downwards.
ACGGGCCGGACCGTTCACTGTGATTCGACATACGTTTTGGCATGATTCACATTCTCTACTGTTTGCCCGACATAAAGCCTATAGAATAATGGGGTGCATTCCGAAGACAGTCATCTCACCAGTCGTGTACACCGCCGATTGTCGTGGCGCCCGCTTGCGGCGCTACTGGCTGTTGCGGCCATCATCGTCGGCATGGAGTGCATTGTCTTCAACCTGCCATTCTGGCGCACACTGGGGGCCAGCACCGACACCAACGCCGTGCATAACACCTTGGGCCCGGGCCTGGTGCGCACCGATGACGATATGCTGACCGTCACCGATCCGACCAAGGCATATCTCGAACTGGCCGCAGACGGCACTTCAGCATATCTGCGCATCGACTCCCCCTCGCACGACACCATCGATGCGGTTCACGAACAGGCCGAGGCCGAATCACGGGCCAATGGGGACAAGGCGGTGTTCAAGCCACTGGACACCATCCATGTGCGCGTGGATGTGAACGGCAGTACCGGCCAAGCCATTTCGATGAATCCCGGCACCTCACGCAGCCATTATGTCAAAGCTGTGGGTGCAGGCACCGTACGCATCTGGATCCAGGAGGAACGCGGCGCAATTGTGCCGATCGCCGACGCACGCGCGAACGTGCACGTGCCTTTTGCCATCGATTGGATCCGCGTCGCGGCAATGGCCGCGCTGGCGTTGCTGGTCGCCATATGGAGGCCCGGCTCTCGATTGTGGCGTATCACGTTTGATCCCTCCAGCACACGCCAGCGGCTGGCGTTCGCGGCCATTGCGGCGATTCCGACACTGGCCATCGGCGCTTCCATCATCTGGCAGCTCACGCATGCCATGCCGCTCGCCTTCCATACCGCAGGCGGCTACACCTATGATTTCGACCAGTACGGTCATGTGGCCGATTCCCTAATCGCAGGCCGTCCCTGGCTTGACCTTGACGTACCCGGACAACTGGCCCAAAGCACTCACCCCTATGATGTGCCGACTCGTCTCAAACTGTTGGAGGATGGGGTCAGCCCGATGTATTGGGATTACGCCTATTACGAAGGCCACTGGTACTCCTACTTCGGCGTGCTGCCTGCCGTGTTGCTGTTCGTGCCGTATCGTCTGATTACCGGGCATATGTTGCCGACCGCCGCAGCCGAACAGTTCCTGGTGCTGCTGTTCATCATCTTCTTTTCGCTGCTCGTACTGCGTGTGATTCACCGCGTGATGTCAAAAACATCATTGGCCGCCGCCTCGCTCATCACCGTCAGTGCGCTGCTCGGGGCGCAAATGGGATATCTGGCTTACCGCACCAACTTCTACCAAGTGCCCTTCGCCGCTTCTCTGGCGTTGACTTCACTGGGATTATGGTTCTGGCTGGGTGCGGATACATCCAGTCGCCCACTAATGCCGTCCGACCGCTGGCAAGCCGGCAACACACAGCCACTGTCTTTGCCGCGACTGGCCGTCGGCGCCCTATGCATCGCGGCGAACTTCGGTTGCCGGCCGACCTTTGCGCTCACGGCCCTGCTGGCCATCGCCCTGTTCTGGCCGCAGATCCGCGCTATGATCAGCGATCTTGCGCATCGACGCATTACCATGCTCAAAGCGTTGCGCGCGCCGCTTGCCATGGTGATACCTGCATTGGTTGTGGTCATTCCGCTGATGTTGTGGAACAAAGTGCGCTTCGGCAGTCTGATCGACTTCGGCAACGCCTACCAATTCACCGTCTCCGACATGACCCGTTATACCACCCCGATTGCCGACATGCCGGCCACCGTCTGGTATTACCTGTTCCTGCCGGTGCGATTTGTACGAAACTTCCCGTGGCTGGCGGTCTCCCCCGCGCCAATGCCGGTTTGGGGCTATTACGAGGTGATGGTCGGCGCACTGTTCACCGCCACGCCGCTGATGCTGCTTGCATTAGTGCTGCCGTTCCTGCATAAGCTGGAGATGCATGGCATGCGTCGTTGGCTCATGTCTTGTTTGGCTCTGGCCGGCGTACTGGTGGTGTTCGACAGTTATGTGGGCGGTCTGGGCTGGCGATATTTGGCTGATTTCGGCTGGCTGGTGGCGCTCGCTTCGATTCCGGGACTGCTGTGGCTGGTCAACGGCCGAGAGCCCAGCACCTCGTTGGCCGGCGCGAACGACGCCGCATCCGGCGACGGCATCGCCCGTGTCACTCCATGGCGTTGGCTGATGCGATGGACCGTACTCATCATGCTGATCTGGACGTTGGCCGTCGCCATACTAGGGTGCTTTGCTCCCGCCCGCGATGACTCCATGCTGACGAATAATGCCGCGCTGTGGCACCAGGTTCAGTCCTGGTTTACGCTGCTGTAGCTAGGCCACGGTCGCACCCTACCGGCCGTCCAGCATATTCCCAGTATTGCAGGCAGTTTTCTCCAAGACCCGCGGCATAGTGTATGTGATGTAATTCACTGTTGTTCATCTGCAGTACCATGAGGATTCCCTGTGTCTACTGCCGTCCGAAGTCGTGTTTTCAAAATATCCGCAGCAGCCATCGCCATTGGCCTATGCCTGTTCTCGCAGGATGATGTCAGCGCCTCCATCAAGGAACGTCGTGTAGATCGGCTCAACGCGCAAATCTACCGCGTCTATGAGTACGGTTTCCGGGGGTTCTACTTCGCGTAGCGACATCGGCCTGCGACCGAGCGACGCACCCTTGGCTCCTCTCTCTGAGGGGAGCTGTCACCGCAGGTGACTGAGGGGAGCATTACCGCTTGGAGGCCTCGTACTTGCGTCGAATCAGATCCTCATAAAACGCCACGGCTTCGGCCGGCGCGTCATCGCACACGACCGCGTGCTCGTCCAGTACGAGTACGCGGTCGATTGCGTATTCGGGCCGGCGAATCATATCCGTGTCATGCGTGGCGAAGATGACCTGCTTGTTGTAGCTGAACAATGCCTTGGCCACGTGTGCGGTGCCAATCTCATCCAAACCCTTGCTGGGCTCGTCAGCCACGATTGCACTGGGCTCAAAGCTCAATGCGGCGGCAATGGCCAGCAGATGTCGTTTCTCGGAGTCAAGCTCGCTGGCCTTGGCCTTGGAGACCTGTGCCAGATTGAAATGCGCGAACAGATTGCCGATGCGCGCATGGCGTTCGGACTCCGGCACCTTGTGCTTTTTCAGTGCTTCGGACACCGCTTCGGAGATATTCGCGGCCCGGTAGAAGCTGTTCGGAATCTCCTCGCGACGCACTTTACCGACAAGGTCGTCAATGCGCTTCAGGTCTTTTTTCACGGCTGGGTTCAGTTGTTCGCTGCCGCCGGACACCGTAACCGTGCCGATATTGGCTTTAAGAGAGCCATCGAGCAATCCCAACAATGTGGATTTGCCAGCTCCATTCAGGCCGATCACAGCCACGCGCTGTTCGCTGATGGTCAGCATGGTGGGCGCAAGGCCAACATGCCCATCATCATAGGTATGGCCGGCTTCTTTCAAGGTGAACGTCAGCGAAGCCGGGCGCGGCAGCTCTTTGGACTGAAAAAAGAATCCCATGCCGCCCATTATGCCAGCAGCGCCTCCACAGTGGCGAGCACGGCGCAAATGCCTTGCCTAAACACTTCCGGCTCGGGCAGCAGCGAAACCGCCAAATAGCCGTTGGAGGTCATATCAAAGAAATATCCAGGCTGTCCGGTCAAGCCATGCTCGGCGATGAGCTTCAGCACCATCTCGTTCTCGTCAATCACGGACGGCACGCGCAGCAGCACGTTCCAGCCGCCCTCGGCTCGCAGCACGCTGACCAACCCATTCGGGTCCGCATCCAGCAGCTCGTGCAAAGTCGCGAGATTGCCGCGCACTCGTTCCTCCACACGCGCGGTTTGCTCAGTCGCGGCCTCCAACAGCGCCGGAATCCGCTGTGCGATGATGTCACTCATCGGCAGGTAATCGTCGGCTATGACATCAAGTCGGCGCTGGGCTTGCGCAACATCCTCGGCCGGCCCGGACACCTGAATCCACCCGACTTTGGCATGAGGCGCCGCCAGCATTTTGGAGAACCCGTCAAGCGCAAAAGTAAGCACACCCTGCTCTCCGGCCAAACGCGCGTTGCCGGCAAATGGCTCAAGGGCATAATCAAAGAACACTTCATCGGCAATAAGGGCGATGCCTCGCTCCCGGCACATCGTCACGATACGTTCCCGCTCGGCCGGCTTGACATAGGATCCGGTCGGATTATTCGGATTAATCAGTACCAATGCACGAATACGAGCGCCGCTCGGTCCGTCAAGCAATTGCTCCAGCTCGGCCACGTCAATGAACCAAGAGCCGTCGAACCGCAACTGGTATTCGACGGTATCCACGCATTCAAGCCGGGCGATCGACTCGATCAGCGGGTATCCCGGCTTGGGGGCCAGCACTGCATCTCCGGCATCACATAACAATTTGATCAGCCATGAGTATGCCTCGGATGTGGAGCTCAACACATACAATTGCTCCGGCTTCACGCCCCTGCTGGCGGTATTCGCTGATGCGTTCATCTGGGAGCGGTCCGCATTGGCTTCGTTCAGGAATGCAGCCAGAGCTTCACGAACCGCGTACGATCCGCGCGGATCGGCCGTATATACGTTCGGCACCAGTGCGGGAGCCAGTCCATGCCGCGTCGGATTGGAATCATTGAGCTTGCCCAGCGCAGTACCGTTTGCCCTGGCCGCAGCCTCGGCGGTCGCAATCGGATTCGGATCGGAAATATCCACTCGGGAGGAGAAATGCACGCTCATATCTCCCTACGATAGAGCGTGGCAACCCCGACCCTTGCCGCGGTTCGAGACCAAAGCAGCATGCTTGCGCTTCCAGCCATACGGCTATACTGGTGAGTCGTTCGCGCGGTTGGTGGCAGCAACCGTGCCGATATCATTTGGAATACACGCCCTCGCTTATGCGCGTGGCGTACGGTTTGATGTTTCGCGCGGGCTCCTCACCTTTCCGCTTTACGATGCATCAGACCTTGAGCGCATTATGCGCAGAAGGCAAGGTGACATGAAGATGAGGATTGAAGTCAAGAAGGGTCTGGTCAGGATGGTGGCCGTGTTGGGAGCCGCCACGCTCGGACTGTCCGTTGCGGCATGCGGCAACGCCAACACCGCCGATTCCAGCAATTCCAGTACACCCACCGTTTCGTTCATGCTTGATTGGACGCCGAACACGAACCATATCGGCCTGTACGCGGCCCAGAAGCTCGGCTACTTCAAGGACGCAGGAGTCAACGTGAAGATTCTGCCGACCGCTCAGGCCGGCGCGGAAACCAGTGTGGAGAACGGTGTGGCAAACGTCGGTTTCACCACGCTGAGCAATGTGGCCGCATTCAACTCGCAAGGCTCCGATCTGAAATTCGTCTTTGATCTGACGCAAAAGCCCGTGGCCCGCTGGTGCGCATTGGCCTCCCGTACCGACATCAAGACGCCGGCAGACCTGTCCGGCAAAACCTTCGTGAGCTTCGGCTCGGCAGAGCAGAACGCCGTGGTGCGTGAGATGATTAAGGATGCAGGCGGCACCGGCGAATTCAAGACCGCCACCGCCGGCACGAACACCTTCGAGACCCTTACTAGCGGCAAGGGTGACTTCGGCGGCTTCTACGTGACTTGGGAGGGTGTGGAAAGCGAGCTGAACGGCCCGGCGCTCAACTGCTTCGTTGCCTCCGATTGGGGCGTTCCCGGCAACCCGGACCAGCTCGGCTTTGCGGTCAAGGGCTCTTGGCTTAAGGATTCCGCCAACGCCGACGCATTGAAGAAGTTCCTCTCCGCCACCAAGAAGGGCTACGACTACGCCCTGTCCAACCCGGACAAGGCCGCCGATATTCTCGTGGCGCAGGCCAAGGAAGCCCAGCTGGATTCCAAGCTGACCCGTACCTCGATGGAAGAGATCGTCAAGAACGGCTACTGGACCACCGATGATGCCAAGTCGCTGCCCGGCACCGTGAACTTCGATGACGCCCAGCCTTACCTTGACTTCCAGTACAAGGCCGGCACCTACCAGGACAAGGACGGCAAGAACCCCAAGCAGGCTCCGCAGGCCAAGGAACTCGCCACTAACGACTACGTGGACTGAGCGACTGTAGGGAGGCCGGCTCCCCTCATTCTTGAGGGGAGCCATTTATATTTTTCGAAGGCAAATGATGAACAATCTCAAGTCGTGGTTGGTGCGTATAGCGCCACCGGCCATTACCATCGGTCTTTTGCTGGTGGTGTGGGAGGCGGCCGTACGCGCGGGACATGTCTCGGAACGTGTACTTGCTTCCCCCACCCAGATCATCGCCTCCATGGTGCGCACTTGGCCGGATTTAATGGATGCCGCCGCCATCACCGCATATGAGGCTCTCACTGGATTTGCCATCGCCATCGTAGCGGGCGTGCTCATTGGCATCGGGCTGTACCTATCCAAAACCCTGCACCGTGCGTTCTATCCGCTGCTGGTGGCCGCACAGACCATTCCATTGATTACCGTGGCTCCGTTGTTCATGATTTGGTTCGGATTCGAGCCACTGGGCAAAATCGTTATTGTCGCCGTGTTCGGCGTATTTCCCATCGCCGTGCAGACAGCCCGTGGACTGACCGCCGTGCCGCAATTTTACGAAGACGTGGCACTGACCTGCGGAGCCACACGTGCATGGGCACTCTGGCACGTTAAGCTGCGTGTAGCCGCACGCCAGATCTTTGGCGGCATTCGCATCTCGGCCGCCTACATTTTCGGAACGGCGGCCACCGCCGAATATCTGGGCGCAATGAACGGCCTGGGCATTTGGCTGCAAGCTGCGTTCAATTCGTTCCGCACTCCGCTGATCTTCTCCGCCACTGTAGTGGTGATCGCCGAAACCGCAATACTGCTAGGGCTGATTTCACTGGTCGAATGGCTGCTGCTCGGCAATGGAGCCGACGCGGATATCAGCGAGTAGCTCGTTCCTTACTTCACGCCCCAGCAATTAAGGACCGGCTTCGCCGGACTCAACACACCGAGCCGCACACTACCGCGCCCGGCTCGGCGGCGTGAACGAACAGCCCACAGGGCTGTTCTTTACTTCACGCCGCCAAATCGACGATCGCGGTGAATGTAGTTATCAATGGCGCGCCAGAGCACCTCACGGCCGCAGTCGGGGAACAGTTCAGGTACAAAGTCCAGCTCGGCGTACGCGGCCTGCCACGGCAGGAAGTTGGAGGTACGCTGCTCGCCGGAAGTGCGAATCACCAAGTCGCAATCAGGGATATCCGGATTATAGAGATGATCGGCAACCATCTTCTCGGTGACGCGGTCTCCGGAAATTCGGCCGTCACGCACCTCTCGTGCAATGGCTGCACAGGCATCGGCAATCTCGGCACGACCACCATAGTTGATGCAGAACACCACATCGATGACCTTGTTGTTCTTGGTGCGTTCCATTGCCACTTCAAGCTCGTCAATCACTGACTTCCACAGCTTCGGACGGCGGCCCGACCAGCGCACACGCACACCCCATTCATCCATCTGCGCCACTCGGCGATGGATAATCTCGCGGGAGAAGCCCATCAGGAAACGCACCTCTTGCGGCGATCGTTTCCAGTTTTCAGTGGAGAACGTATACAGGCTTAGATAGCGCACACCGGCCTCTATGGCACCGGCAATGGTGTCGAACACCACCGGCTCAGCCGCTTGATGGCCATTGGTGCGGATCATGCCGCGCTGCTTGGCCCAACGGCCATTGCCGTCCATAATCACACCCACATGCCGGGGCACTTTGTTTTTGGGGAAATCAGGGATACGGGAGGGGTCGCTGAACGGAGCTGCGGGGATGTCCAACGACGTGTAATCAACGTTCTCAAAAGCCATACTCATGAATCTATCAAGCGCAGCGAACGAATCGGCCGTTCGAGGTAATACTCCCCCCAATCTTCAACCAACTCTTGCACAATACGCTCCAATGGCGCGTTATCAAGCACCGACCAGTCGCCTCGAATCAGGGCATCAAGCTGACTCAATACAAGCGGCGCGATACGTCGGGCATCGGTGGTGTGGTCGGCCTCGCACATCACACCGCCTGATGCGATGGAGAAGTAACGGCGCTCGGGCTTGCCGCACACCACGCAAGTGGCGAGACGCGGCGTCCAGCCGGCCAGCGCCAGGGCCCTCATCACGTAGGACTCGCTGATGGTCTGCGATGCATGAGCATGTTTGGCGAGCGCATTCAATGCACCGATAAGCAGCCGATACTGGTTCGGCAATTGCTCATGCTCGGTGCTGACGAGCTTATCAATGGTCTCCACAATGACGTTGGCAGCCTCGTACGCCGCATAATCGGCAGCTATTGCGGCACCATACGAAGCGACGGATTCAGCCTGTGAAACGACGTCCAGCGAACGGCCCTCAGCAATAAGCAGATCCACGCGCATGAACGGTTCAAGGCGTGCCCCGAACCGTGATTTAGTACGTCGTACGCCTTTGGCCACGGCTCGAATCTTGCCATGCTCGCGCGTCAGCAGGGTGATGATGCGGTCGGCCTCACCAAGTTTGGCGGTTCTCAGCACCACGCCTTCATCTCGGTACAGCGGCATCATCCCTCCTTTCGCAACGTTTGCGCCATATGTCAGTAAACGAACAGACCCCAGAACGCGAAGAACAGCAACACGTTCAGCATAGTGAACGCCACCAGCCAGAACAGTACGCGGCCAAGTCGAGTGGAGGCGAGCACCGGTTCGGCACCGGTGACGATATTACGAACCGCCTCGCGCCTGGGCGGCAACTGGATAAGGCCACGATGCCAGGCCACCTCTATAAGCCTCATGAACACGCGAGACCATGCCCAGACCACCAGCACAGACACCACTTGGATCACCGGCCAGCTCCAATACATCACCCCGGGCGTTTCCGTGGGCGCGCCACCCCAGGCAAGTTTGACCACGCCCATAATCACTTGGCCTAGTCCGGCAAAGAAGATCAGCATCGCGGCCAGCGTGGTAAGGGTAAGCGTCAGCAACGATCCGCCGAAACCATGGGCGAAACCCAATACCACGGGCTTGGCAGGCAGGAGCATGCCAGCCCGCTTTGCCTCCCTCCGATTGCGCCGCCACTGTGCGTTCAACGCGATCTTGCGGCCAAGCGCTACCAATCCCAATATCGTTGAGGCCATAAGCAGCAGCACAACGGCGACATGCACGATCACGCCGTATATGGTTCCCACCCGACGGGCTTTCAACGCTCCCGGCAACCCAATCGACTGGTACAGGCCAGCGCCGGCCACGCGTTCACTGGTTTGCGTATAGCCTGCCGTGGTACCTACCGCCCAGTCGATCAGGTCATTCACATAGGCATCCGCGAATGGAGTTCCGGCCTCCGACTCGTCCCCCAAGCGGAGCACGTGGTTGGCCACGGGATAACTGCGTACGGTCACATCCCAGTTGTTGGCCTGGTGCGCGTTGTGCAGAATCGCGCGCACACCATCGACCTGTGCGGTCATCACATCCTTCGACCCATAGGCCACAAAAGTGGGAACGGCGTAGGCGGCAGGTTTGAGCGTATCAAGATCGAAATTCGTCAGCGAGAACAAATCGGTGTCCGCGCTGAACACACGCTGGACAATGGACTGATAGCCATCATTCGCACCGGCAAGCGTAAAGTCCTGGGTGACGAAGAAGCCCAACGACTGGCGTGGGCTGAATACCATCGGACTCAAGAGAATCTGGAAAGCGACATCCGGGTCATCCTGCAGCAGGTATGAGGATATCCAAGTGGATTCGGACGTGGCGTAAATGCCGACCTTGGCATTGTCGACGTTCTCAAGCTGCCGCAAATATGCAATCACCTGATCATAGGCTTTGGCGGAGGCCATGTAGTCGCGGTTGACGTCGGTGGTGTTCCAAACTGGTTTATCGAGTACTGCGGTCACAAAACCGGCTGAAGCCATGTCGGAGGCCACATCGCCAAATGAGTTATCACAAGTGCCGTAACCGGCACCGTGCATGAACACCACACCCGGTCGTTTGCCGGCAGCTCCCTGCGGCTCGCGAATAAGCACTTTGATGGTCTGCACGCCGTTCTTGTTGGCTTTGCCGCGCACTCCGGTCTCTTGAGTCAGGTTGCCGTCGCTGGTCATATTCAGGGTGATATACCGTTCACTGACCTGATAGGTGCCTTTACTGGGCAATGCTTCGCCGGCCGGATTGGCAAAAGTGACGTCCGTATCATCGGTAAGCGTGGCCATGGATTGGCCGGTGGGCTCGATATTCCATGGCACGGTAGTGAGATTGGAGATAGAGACCAGCACGCCCATCAGCATGATGAAGATGGGCAGACTGACCATGAGCCGGTGGAGGCTGGTCCACGGCTTGGCCTTCACGGTCAGACGCTGCTCTTCTTGTGGCACGAAAGGTTATTGTAGCCGTTCCACGGTAATTATGCCGTGGGGCGCATTCAGCGATTGGGATGCTGAATGGGAACCACCACCGGGCCGGTGGCGTTGACGGGAACCAGGCCATCGGCCTCCATTTGGGCGGCGATTTCCTGCGCCTTGGTAAGCAACGTGTCTACGATCTGGTCTTCGGGCACGGTCTCGATGACCTTGCCCTTGATGAAGATCTGTCCCTTGCCGTTGCCGGAAGCCACGCCGAGGTCGGCCTCGCGGGCTTCGCCGGGGCCGTTGACGATGCAACCCATAACGGCCACGCGAATCGGCGCGGTCACGTCCTTCAGCCCCTCGGTCACGGCCGAGGCAAGCTGAATCACATCCACCTGGGCTCGTCCGCAGCTCGGGCAGGAGATGATGTCGAACTTGCGCGGGCGCAATCCCATGTATTCAAGGAGCTTGCAGCCCACCTTGACCTCTTCGACCGGCGGGGCGGACAGCGAGACGCGAATCGTATCTCCGATGCCTTCGGCGAGTAGTGCGCCGAACGCCAGGCAGGATTTGATGGTGCCCTGCCAGGCCGGACCGGCTTCGGTGACGCCGAGGTGCAGCGGCCAGTCACCCTTGGAGGCAAGCAGACGATAGGTTTCGACCATGGTAATCACGTCATGGTGCTTGACGGAAATCTTGAAATCATGGAAGCCGACGTCCTCGAACATGTGAGCTTCCTTCAATGCGGAGGCCACCAATGCTTCAGGAGTGGGGCCGCCGTATTTGGCGTAGAGTTCCTTGTCCAACGAACCGGCGTTCACACCGATACGCAGAGAGATGCCGGCATCAGTGGCTGCTTTGCAGATCGAGGGGCCGACTTCATTGAATTTACGGATGTTGCCGGGGTTCACGCGTACGGCTGCGCAGCCGGCATCGATGGCCTGGAACACGTACTTGGACTGGAAGTGAATATCCGCGATGATCGGCACCGGCGACTTCCTGCAGATCTCCGGCAATGCGTCCGCATCGTCCTGACTCGGCACAGCCACGCGCACGATATCGCAACCAGCTGCGGTCAGCTCGGCAATCTGCTGCAATGTGGCAGGAACATTGGCCGTAAGCGTGTTGGTCATCGACTGCACGGAGATGGGGGCTCCCCCACCGACCGGCACCGAGCCGACCATGATGCGGTGAGACTTGCGACGCGGGTGCAGCGGCGATTCGCTGGTCAATTCGACCGGATTACCGGTTTTGCGGAACGGTTTTTCGGCGGATTTTTCCGTATTCAAGGTATTCATCATTGTTTGTTTATCAAATCATCGGCACGGTGACGAGCTTCAAGCTCAATCTGTCCCATTTCCTCCACGTCCGTGAACAGCGGGTCGCCACGCAGTTCGGCATCCATCTGGTCGAGCACGGCCTTCACCGTGTCCACGATGCCAAGGTACGGCAGACGATGGTCGAGGAAGGCGTGCACGGCCTGCTCATTGGCCGCGTTGAGCACGGCCGTATGCTTTTCGGATGCACCCAGGCAATGGCGGGCGAGCTGGACGGCGGGGAACGCCTCATTATCCAGCGGCTCGAACGTCCAGGTTGCAGCCTGCGTCCAGTCACATGCGGCAGCCACATTGTCCATGCGGTCAGGCGCGGACAAGCCGAGCGCGATGGGCAGGCGCATGTCCGGCGGCGAAGACTGGCAAATAGTGGCGCCATCCACGAATTCGACCATGGAATGGACAATGGATTGCGGGTGCACCGTTACGTCAATACGGTCCGGCGGCACATCGAACAGTCGGGAAGCCTCAATAACCTCGAGTCCCTTGTTCATCAGGGTCGAGGAGTTGATGGTCACAACCGGACCCATGTTCCACGTCGGATGATGCAACGCCTGCTCAGGCGTGATATTCGCCATATCAGCACGTTTCCAGCCTCGGAACGGACCACCGGAGGCTGTGACCACCAGCTTGGAGACCTCGGCATGGGTGCCGGAACGCAACGACTGCCAGATGGCGGAATGTTCGGAGTCAACCGGATTGATCTGATCGTCGCGCACTTGCGCGCTGAACAGCAGATGACCGCCGGCCACCACTGATTCCTTATTGGCCAGTGCAAGCTGTGAATTGGCTTTCAGCGCGGCGATGGACGGCTCGAGACCAATGGAACCGGTAATGCCGTTCAGCACGACGTTCGCACCGGAACCGGCCAATGCGATCACGGCATCCGGTCCGCCGGTCACGCGGGTGTCGCGGGCACCGGCCTGTTGCAGCGCCTCCTTCAGTGCCGGAATCTTGGTGCTGTCGAATACCGCAACTTCCGGTACACGGAATTGTGCGGCCTGACGAGCCAGCAATTCGATATGAGCGCCGCCGGCGGCCAAACCCGTAACAGTGAAACGCTCAGGATGGCGTGCAATGACATCAAGGCCTTGTGTGCCGATGGATCCGGTAGATCCAAGAATTACGACGGTGGAGTTGGAGACTACGCTCACTGTTCCTTCTTCGTATCATCATGATCCAGCGTCGGGAAAGACAGATCCGGGATGCTTGAATTGAAATCATCGCTGGTTGGGAACAGCGAGGGGAACGGCATGTCGGAAATCTGTTCCGGACGCTTTGTCTCGGCATCCTTGCTGGGCTGGGCTGCCGGCTTCGGTGTGCTCACGGGCTCGGCCGGCACATCATCAGAATGGTCGGCAACCGGAATCGGAACGGATCCGGTGGTGCGCACCGGCTTGTTGGCCGGCGCAAAGGAGACCGGCATGGTCTCAGGCGCAGGCTGATGACGCGTCTGCGCGTGCGGCGGCTCCGGTGTTGCAGGGGCTTCGCTCGGCGCTGCAGGAGCGGCGGATGCGGCAGTAACCGGTGCGGCAGCCGGAGTAACAGGAGCCGGCATATCGTTCAATTTCAGTTCTTCCGGCGTGCCCAGACTCGGCATCTTGGGTTCAAAAGACGGCACGCTCACCGCAGGGATATCCTGTGAGGCTTGCGCCATATGGGCCAAGGCGGCCAGCGAGGAATCGCTCTCAGCCGTCGGAGGGACCGCAGGAGCTACCGGGGTCACCGGAGCCGCAGGAACCGCAGGAACCGCCGGAGTAGACGGGGCCGCGGGGGCAGATTTTGCTCCGAACGACGGTGCATCGGAGGCCACAGGCTGCGGTGCTGCGGACGAAGCAGGTGCGTATGACGCCGGCTGATATGCCGCTGGAGCAGACGCGTTATCGGCCTGCTCAGCTGCAGGACGAGCCACAAACAGATTCTGTTCGGCCTGATGCAAAGCATCGAACGCATCATCAGAGGCGGCGGCCTGAGGTGCGAAACGTGCGTCAGCAGCCGGGCGCTGTGCATTGGCAGCGAACAACGGCGAAACGGCTTCCGCCGGGGCTGCCACCGCTGCTGCGGGAGCCGGGGCCGCAGCAGCGGCTGGCTCGTTGGCGGAAGCGCCACCGACTCGAGCGTAGGACTCAATACGGCTGAGCAACTGGACGCACGCGTTTAGGAAATAGTCGACCTGACGCTCGTCATAGCCCTTCTTGCCCTTGCGCTGGGTGAAGATGACATTGCTCACCGAAACGGCGTTGAGATCAGCCAAGTCACGGACATCGTCTTCGGTGACACCGTCGACGCCGAGGGATGCAGCGACTTTATCCACAATCTGATCGGTAAGACGGTCGACCTGCTTCTTGTCATACGACGGCTGCTTGGCCTCACCGGGCTTGAAGCGCTCGCCCTGCTCACGTTCCACATGCTCGAGAATCTGCTGGTACAGGTTCTCAGTCTGTGCCTTCCACGTCACACGACCATGCTGGGCGATCTCCCATGCGGTCTGCTTGTCGACCACCGCACGCTCGAGACGATTAAGCGCTGCGTCGACCTGAGCAATCACATAGCCGTCCTTGGTCAGGTCGAACGACACCGACTGAATATCACGCTGGGTAAGTCTGATTCCCTCACTGTCGTACAAAGCGTGGGCCCGCTCTAGAAAAGCGTCGACCTGAGCGGGATCATATCCCCACTTACGCTTGCCTGCGCGTGCAATGCCTGCCTTGCCGTCCCCTTCGCGAAGTTCCTGCGCCATCGGCTAATCGACCTCCTGCTGGATAAACAAATCTGTCCACAACTGTACGTGATTGTTGCGACGCGCGCGTGTATTTAGGCGGAAATTCACAGTTTTTGGCCTTCTCGACACTGGTCGGCCTCATTTCGAAAGCGCAGTGAAAGTGGGCAATAAGGGACTCGAACCCCTGACATCCACCGTGTAAAGGTGGCGCTCTAACCAACTGAGCTAATTGCCCGCGAGTATCAACAATAGCGTAAGGACGGCACAGCCGTCACTTGCACACGCCGGACGCCGCAATCATGACCTTTCGCCAAGGCCATGGCTTCCGCCCGTCGTTCCGATTCAGCGGCCCTTGCCGAAAGCGCGCAGACGGATACCATTCCAGTCCGGGCTGACAGTCAGCGGAGTGGCGGCGTTCATGCCTGCGGTCTGGGCGGCGGACTGCACGGTGGAAGAGCTGGCGGCTCCCGGACGACCGGGCTTCGGCGTCAACACCCACAATGGGCCGTCATTGCCGAGCACCGCGTAGGCATCGACGATGGTATCGGACAGTTCGTCCTCGTCGTCGCCATCGCGCCACCACAGAATGACACCATCCACGGCGGAGTCATAATCCTCGTCTACAAGCTCCTCACCCGTGAGCTCCTCGATCTTGGCGCGTACGGAGTCGTCCACGTCGTCGTCCCAGAGCCACTCCTGGACGATGTCGCCGGGCTTGAAACCAAATTCTTCAGCGTTCTGCGATGCCGTTTGATTCACAGGGGCTACATTAGCAAGTCATGGCGAACAAATACGTTAACGCGACCAAAAATCTCGCTTTGTGACCGTTTCACCGCAAAATTCCAAGCGCTCACGCCGTGCAATGCGGCAAGTCGTCGGCCTGTCCTTTACCGATGGCCACCAGTGCCCGATAGGCCTCGTCCAAGGTGGCGACCTTGACATCGCGCAGCCCGTCGGGCACATGGCCTGCCACCGCGCTGCAATTATCCGCAGGAGCCAAGAACCATGTGGCACCGTCGCGTTTGGCTCCAACCATCTTCAGCTGAATGCCGCCGATTTTGCCGACATTGCCCTTCTTGTCGATAGTGCCCGTGCCGGCGATGGTCTTGCCGCCACTTTCACTCTCGGGAGTCAGCTTGTCGATAAGGCCCAGCGTGTACATCATGCCGGCGGACGGCCCGCCGATGCTATCCACATGCATCGTCACCTTGGCATGGGCGAGCGATGCGGCATCAATGCCCAACTCATCGGCGTGTGCTTTGGCATACGCCAATCCCACTTCGCTGGCCGAGGACTGGGAACCGGCCATGTCCTTGTCGACCGTCTTCTGATATTCGTCGGCCGTCTGCCCCACTGGCACCGTCGCTTCCCTTGGCATGATCTCCATCTTCGGGTTCGCCCATGCCCACACGGCCTGTGCATTGATAATCGTGTAGCCGGGCACGCCGGAAGCGTTGACCGTGGTCAACAGCAATGAGCCGGAATCTTGGTACGTGGAAACGCCTTTGCCGGATACATCAATGACTGCGCCGTCCTCGACGCTACCGAGCACATTCTGGGTCGGCCCCGGCCCCTCGATGACATACGGGCTGGGCAGCAGTAGTATCACCACACCGAGCAATACGGCAAACGCGCCGATGAAATGACGCGGAGAACGAGCCGCCAGGTATCGCCTCACCCTCTGCGCGGCGCGCGAAAAACGCGATTGTCCGGTTTCCTTGGATGAGTTGGAAGATGACGCGGCCGAATCATCGTGTTCTGGATGGGCTTCCATAGCGGCCAAAGACCCGGATTGCCGATTCGTGTGACGTACAGACATATGCAACAGTGTATGCGAGTGACCGAAATGAACACACAACACACATATTCCTCGGCCTCCAGCGAACGGGCGCGGGCACAACCTACACTTGGGATAACACACCGCGGCAAAGAAGGATACGCATGGACGACAACGCGATTCACGAATGGCTGATCAAGTGCTTCGGCCCGATTCAGGGAGAAATGGCTTGGCAACAGATCGGCCAGCTGCCAGAGGAGATTCGCGCGCAGATGATGAGCCAGGATCCGAGCCGTCTGCCAGATCCTGCGGAAGTCCAGCAGATGATGGCAGCGTTCAGTGCCGGCGGCCTGAACACCATGGGCGATATGCAGCGCACGGTCGAAGAGGGACCGATCAACGTCAAGCTCGCCAAATCAATCGCATTGCAGCAGGCCAACGCTTCCGGCTCTCAGCCCAGCGTGTCCGCAGTGGACGGTGAAGCCGCTCGACGTGCTATGAGCGAG
This sequence comes from Bifidobacterium breve DSM 20213 = JCM 1192, assembly GCF_001025175.1. Lineage (NCBI taxonomy): Bacteria > Bacillati > Actinomycetota > Actinomycetes > Bifidobacteriales > Bifidobacteriaceae > Bifidobacterium > Bifidobacterium breve. Next base: position 738,746 of record NZ_AP012324.1, on the reverse strand, counting down.
GCGAATCTGTGGCTGGACACGGCATGCGAGTTCGATCCCGCTCCCGGAGAGCCCGATGTGCTCACCCGCGCCGGATGGGTGGAAGGCACCATCGACCAATGGGCCAAATTCGCCGCTCCCGTGGCCGAGTCGATGAACGACGCTTTGGCCTCGGTGATTTCCGAGCGCCTCGGCGGCATGCTTGGCAACGGCGAAGTGGCCGGCATGTTCGCAGGCCCAGTGCCGATTCCGATTCCTGACGGCATGAAGGATCCCGGCCAACTCATGAAATTGCTGGGCAACACGTCCTTTGCCATGCAGCTGGGTCATGCGGCTGGCAATCTGAGCCATGAAGTGCATGGCAGCTTCGATCAGGGCATCTCTCTGCTGAAGAACCCTGCCGGTGGCCTGATAGCCCAGAACGCCACCGAATACGCCAAATTGCTGAATGGCGAGGCACCTGCGGAAGCCACTGACGAGACAAGTGAAACAACCAATCCCATTGGCTTCACTTCGGCCGCAACCAGTGCTGGCACGATTGACAATTCCGATTCGAGCGAAACCAGCACAACCGTCGAGTCCTCGGATGACGCAAACGCCGCAGACACCGCCGCATTCGAGGAAGCATTCGCCGGATTCGACTCCAACGATAAGATTCCCGAGTCCGAGGTGCTGTCTTTCCTTGCGCTGCAGGAAATGGCCCATGCCCGCCTCTATGCTTCGGTTCCTTGGCTGATGCCCCGGTTTGAAGCACTCATCGGCAAGTATGCGCGTGGCATCTCCATTGATTTGGATGCCATGGAAGAACAACTGCGCGATGCCACTTCCATGGATCCTGAATCGATTTCCGGAGCGGTGAATCTCACCAAAGTAGGCATCCCCGATACGCCTGAACAGCGTGAAGCGCTGGCATCGTTGGAATCATTGCTGGCCATGGTTGAAGGCTGGGTGGATTGCGTGGTGTGGCGTGCCGGCATGGCTCACCTTCCGCATATCGAGCAGCTGCGCGAAATGATGCGCCGCGAGCGTGCAATGGGAGGCCCAGCGGAACGCACTTTCGAGAGCCTGCTCGGCCTGCAACTACGCCCTAAGCGCATGCGTGAAGCCGCCGGCCTGTGGGAGATGATCACGGTGGCCGAGGGGCCGGACGGACGTGATGCCAAATGGTCGCACCCGGATTTGCTGCCGGCCTTGCCTGGTGACAAGCCCGCGGATGGCGTTGCGACCGAATCGAGTGATTCGTCTCAATCCTCCGTCAATGCCGGTAGCGCTACTTCGCACCCTGCAACGGATGGCAAGACCGACAACATCGACTGGGATGCCGAACTGTCCAAACTGCTCGGCGAAGATGGCAGCGACGGCCCGGATACCCCGGACCAGCCCGACAATCCTCAACAGCCGAATGAGTGACGGCATCGTCATCGCTTAGGGCACATTATTTACACCGAGCGAGCCGAAGAAAAGCTGCTTGAAGCAATGTTCACAAGAAGCGGGAAGGGCGGCGCTGCTGCGCCCCATACCCATCCTTGGTCCGTGCATATGACAGATGCAGCGAGTCCTCGGCTCGTGTGACGCCCACGTACATAAGCCGTCGCTCCTCTTCCAACGTCTCCCCCGGTTCCGGTGACCCGTACGGCAATAGCCCTTCGGAGCAGCCGACCAGAAAGACGTGTTTGAATTCCAGACCTTTGGCCGCATGGATGGTGGAAATCATGACGCCGGGGTCGGTGCTCTGCTGGCTGCCTGTGGCGTCCAATCCCATGGCTTCCAACAGGGCCCTGCGTGTCGTGGCATCATCCGCGAGCGACGAAGACTGCCATCCGGAATCCTTACGCACGCGGAATTTCAGCCTTGCCGCGCGCAATGCCGCACCGAAAACCGGCTGCTGCGCGTTGATGCGCGTCAGAATCGCGCAATCGGAGGGCTTCGCCCCCTGCGCAACAAGTCGTGCGATGCGAGCCGCCACACCTTGTGCTTCCAGGTCATCGGTGTCATAGGCCGTTCGGCTGATGCGCACCCCCTTCTCCCTGGCGGAAACCAGCTTCAAATAATCCTCACGATTGGGGGCCGCGGCAAGCACCCGATTGGCGAGACCCACCACTTCAGGAGTCGAACGGTAGTCGGTGTTGAGGTTGATGTCTGCGGACAGAGGGCCGAACTCATCGGCGAACTGCAACAGATGCCAGCTGGATGCACCCGCGAACGAGTAGATGGTCTGTGCAGGGTCGCCGACCACACATACATTGCGGTTCATAGCAGCCTTGCCATTCGGCCCGCCTCCCCCAAGCCATAAGTTCAGCAAACGATGCTGCAGCGGAGAAACATCCTGATACTCATCAACGGTGAGCCAGCCGATGGAGGAACGAATCTGCGCCGCCGCTTCGGGAAAATCATCCATGATGTGGCATACCAGCAGCAGGATGTCGTCAAAATCGATTTCTCCTTGCGATGTTTTCTCTTGCTCATACGCATCATAGATAGCGGCGAATCGAGCGGCATCGAACCCTGCGGGCGGCTGACGATTGGCCTCTACGCTGATACGCGCGTAATCATCGATGGGTACCAGAGAAATTTTGGCCCAATTGATTTCAGCCAGTACATCGCGCACGGTCAGTGCATCAATATCTCGTACAGCGGTAGCACGAGTGATGGCACGAGATACGGTGTCACGCTGATTTTCGATGAGATGCGGGAATGGCGCTTCACAGACGTCGGCCCACACACTGTTGAGCTGGCGCAATGCCGCAGAGTGAAAAGTAGCGGCGGTAACACCGGATGTACCGCCTTGCAGCCCCAGCTGCTCAAGTCGAGCACGCATTTCGGCAGCGGCTTTCACCGAAAACGTAACGGCAAGCGCCCGCTCGGGCTTCCATGCTCCCGTCGCGCAGGCATAGGCGATGCGTCGCGTAACGGTACGGGTCTTGCCTGCGCCTGCACCGGCGATGATGCGCACCGGGCCATTCAGCGTAGTCGCCGCCCGGCGCTGCTGCTCATCGAGCCCTTCAAGAATCTGCTGCGCTTGTTCCATGACCTCCATTGTGGCACGAAACCGAAAACCAGTGCGAAAACTACGTCATGAAGAGCCGGACATGTATTAGTGTGGAAGAGTGATGAAACGTAGCAACTATATGCTGGCAGCGCTTACCTCGGCTGTCCTGCCGAATCTGGCCATCGCGGGCGTGCGTGGAAGCACGCAGCCCAGCGCAACCGATGAGGGCAAGGGCATCGATCAGGCAGTGGTGCAGGATGCCTCAGGCAAACTGTATGACGTATATGCCACTGACACCAAAGAGGGACGCGCTCGTCTGACACGGCGTGTGCAAGCGGCTCAGACGCTTGCCTTGGCCCGCGAGCCGGGTGGCCTTGGATTCGATTTGGATCATGTCATTGCATTCACTCCCGGCGACGAGCCTCAGATCGGGCAGACGACGACCACGCAGTCCGCTGATCAGCCCGAGGCTCAGAGCGCCCGTAAGCCCGGCCCGACAGGGGAAACTGCAGTGATGATTGCGGTTCATCGCGAGGGACAGGCGCGCTCGCTTGACTTGCTTACTCTTGATGACTGCGCTTCGGTCGGCACTGCATTGGGTGCTATTCATCGCCTGCCAACGGCATTTCTCTCGGCCGCCAAATATCCGGTGTTCACCACCGGCCAGATTCGTTCGCAACTGACCGCCTGGATTAAGCGTCTGCGCTCGGCAGGACATGTGCCGCAGGAAATCACCAATAGTTGGGCGCGAATCATAGAGACCGAGGGATTATGGTCGTTCTCCACATGCATGGTGCATGGCGGCTTCTCAGACGGCGACTTCCTGTTCTCGGGTTCGGCTATTACGGCCGTGACCAATTGGCAGGATATGCAGGTCAATGATCCTGCGCGCGATCTTGCCTGGATTTTCGGCAAACTTGACGAATCCCACCGCAATGCGGTGCTTTCCGCATACGGCCGCATGATGGGCTCCCGCCTTGATGACCTGATCATGCTGCGCGCCAACCTATGGTTGCAGATGGAGCAGGTCGGCGACTTTATCCAAGCATTGAATCGTGCGGATAATAATCGCATCATGCAGTTTAAGGCTCAGGTTGAGCGTCTCGCTCATCAGCTGGGCGTTATCAGCCGTGATACTACGCCGTCTACGGCCGCTCCGGCCGCTGGCGCAACCGCCAAGTCCGCTTCCCCATCCACCATTACCGTCGGCACTTTGCTGCGAGAGGATGACCGCCGCTACGCCGAGGCTGACGATACTACCAACGAGACCACGGAACCGTCCGACGAAACCCCCGATCCGGATCGTACCGGCTCGGCTGAGGTCGTTGCCGTGGGAGAAGCAGACATGACCCCGGCTGTGCCTGCCGCCGCTAAGGATAACGATCAAACCGCCGGCAGTCCGGTGACCGGCACTGGCTCAACCAAGCCGCAGCCCGCCAATGCCGAGCAAGGTGACGACGCGGTAACCATCACGCTCAAAGAGCTCATTGAGATGAACGATCAGCAGGCGGCGTCGGCACCTTCCGCCAACGTGGAGGATGCCGGCAAGGGCGAGGCTGATGACGATACCAATGATCGCCTGTCGCAGTCTGGTGCTGAGACCACGGTTATTCCCTTGCTTGAGCGCGAGGAAAGGGCGTTGCGTGACGCTCGCGCAGGACTGGCTGGGTACGATGACGAGGGCAATCCCTTGCATGACGGTCAGGACGACACACCTTCACGTGGAGTTCCGGAAACCACGCCGAGCGCGTAACCGGTCATCTCATGCCGACGTTACGCGGCACAATAGAACCAACGGATATGGCTGGAAACAGCCAACAATCAACCGCCCGGCGACGGGCACCATCGAGGAGCATTCATGGACATCGAACTGGGCATCCAAAACGTGGCACGACCGGTGAACTTCAGTACCGAGGAATCGGCCGACAGCGTCGGCAAGGCTATCGCACAGGCCGTAGCCAACGGCGAAACCATCAATCTGACCGATGATAAGGGTCGTCACATCATCGTGCCCGCCAAGGCACTGGGCTATGCCATCATCGGTTCCGAGACCAAGCACGCCGTCGGTTTCGGCGCTCTGTGACGATACGGATTGTTCAAGGGCTTACAGCAAGCCTCCGCGAGAGCGGAGGCTTTGTGCTATCGGTATAACGGCAGCGCGCCGCGTCGGACGATTTCGGCCACGGTGGCCTCATCGGTCAGGTTCTCTCCCAACAGATTCGGTTTGCCCTTACCATGCCAGTCCGATCCGCCTGTGACCAGCAAATGGTAACGTGCGCAAATGCCCAGCAATCGTTCGCGCTGTTCGGGAAGGTTGCCACGATGCCACACTTCCAGGCCATCCAGCCCTTCCGCAATCAACGCTTCAATCTGCTCATCGGAAAGCAGTCTCCGGTTTCGGCTCAAATCACCGGCATGAGCAATCAGAATCACACCGTCAGCCCCCTTCACGGCAGCAACCACCTCGCGCGCGGTCGGCGACGGCGTGGGAATGTAATATTTGGAGGACGCGCTGACCGCATCGGCAAACGCCTCAGAACGATTTTGATACACCCCGGCGGCAACCAGCGCATCGGCGATATGCGGACGTCCTATAGTGGTGTTCCCGCCTTCCTTGACCTGGGCGAGCACGGACTCCCATGAAATCGGAAGGTCCTTGGACATAAGTTCCACCATACGTTGCGTACGCCGCAATCGTGCCTGGCGAGTACGCGCGAACAGATCCACGATGCATTGATTCGTGGGATCATATTGGAATCCGAGCATATGCACGGAAACACTGTCATCGGTGGCCGTGATTTCAGTGCCGCGCAGTAGCGGCAGCCCTACCTTGCGTGCCGCGGCCTCGGCCTGAGGCCAACCGGCAGTAGTGTCATGATCGGAAATGGATACACCTTTAAGCCCCACAGCCTTGGATTGCTCGGCCAACACAGCCGGCGTCTCCGTGCCGTCGGAGAAGGCGGTGTGGCAATGGATGTCCCACCCGGTTGTGGGCGGTTCCATAGGCATCACGTATCCAGTCATACTGTCCATCGTAACCTCATTTCGCCCCTCCCATGTCTGCAACTCGATTCGCTACCAGGCAAAACCGAACATTCTCTTCCTATCTGACAACCACAGCGGTTAATCTTGAGCGCAGTACCCACACCGGAGGATTCCATGACGCACACGAACAGCACAAACGGCGCACGTAACGATACCAGTACTGCCTCAATTCCCTGGCTCACTGGCTGGAGACACAGCGCCACATGGACTTATCTCATCATGCTGATTGCTTCGGCAGTGGCATTGGGAGCCTCGTTCATACTTTCGGCCGAGACGCTGCAGCTGGCACGCCATCCTGAGTCCTCATTGGGATGTGATGTAAATGCCGTGGTCTCTTGTTCCACGGTGGCTCAATCATGGCAGGCGGAACTCGTGAAATTCGGCGGGCTCTCCTATCCGAATGCGTTCTTCGGCATCGCCGCCGAATCAGTGTTCATTACCATTGCCGTGATTGGTATGGCGCGCGTGCGCGTGCCGCGATGGTTTGCCACTTGCACATGGTTTGGCGGCTTGGCAGCATTGGCCTACTCATACTGGTTGAGCACGCAGTCGCTGTTCGTGATTCACGCGCTATGCCCGTGGTGCTTGACGCTGATGTTCTCCACCACCATCCAGTTCATGGCGTTGAGCCACGCAACCGTGGCCGTGCAGGGATTGCCGTCTCGCAAGGTCACTGACGAAGAGAACGGCATCGCTCCCGATATGCCGCAGATACCGGCCGGGTTGAACAAGTATTACCGCCTCAACATCGACCTTATGGTTGACGTGCTGTGGATTGTGGCGATTGTAGTGCTGATTATCGTCACCGAGGGCGCAGCACTGTTCGCCGCATAAGCAGCTAATAACGACGTATCTCTCCCTCCATCAGCCTCACGGCTGGCGCTTCTCTCACCAGAGGGAGGTCAGGAACGGAGCAAATCGATATCGGCAACCAGCGTGGCCGAGCCGGTGAGTTTGACGTCCTCGTCGGTCACGTCCACTCGCAGAGTGCCGCCGCGCACGGTGATGTCCCAGTGTGAGATGCCGGTCTTGGCGCGTAGCACGATGCCTGTGGCGCACAAGCCCGTACCGCAGGAGAGGGTCTCTCCGCAGCCTCGTTCGTTGACACGCATCGTCGCCTCACCCACTGCGGTGTTGTGGTCGATATCATCAATACGCACGAATTCCACGTTCTGATCGGATTCGATAGTTGGGTTGACCACCGGCTTGGTAACCAAATCCAGATCCTCGACCACTGGCAGCGTGGAGAAGGCATCTTCAATCACCGCCACCACATGCGGGTTGCCCATGTCGACGAACGTGCCACGTGCCGAGCCATCGTTGCCGGGAATAGTGACTTCATAGGCGTCGGTCTCGCCGATTTTCCACTCCCCCATTTCCACCTGGAACACATTGGCACCATACGGCTTCACGTTGCCACGAGGGGTCAGAATCTTGACGCCGGCTCGGGTTCCAAGTCGGAACGGCTCGGTGGAGTCAGCCACGCCCTCACGCTGGGCGAATAAAGTGATGGCGCGTGTGCCGTTGCCGCACATCTCAGCCAACGACCCGTCTGCATTGCGATAGTCCATGAACCATTCAGCGTCACCTGCCTGCACAGCCATGATTTGCTCATCGCTCAGATCAGACACGAACTCAGGCTTGGTCAGGCGAATCAGTCCATCGCCGCCGATGCCGAAATGACGGTCGCACAGGAACCGTATCTCATCGGCAGTGGGCTCGAAATCGCCGGTTTTGTCGAGGTACACCACGAAATCATTGCCGGTTGCGTGTGTCTTAGTTACTCGTTGCGGAAGACTCATGGCTTTCAGAGTACTCTAGGGAACGAAACAATACTGTTCACAGACTGTTTCCGTGAACAGTGTGGGACTGGCCGCACGGCCGGCCTCGGGCATTTCGTACCGGCACGCAGTCTTGTAGGAGGATTCTGGCATGAGCTCATCAGCGCCCATCGGCGTCTTTGATTCAGGGCTTGGAGGCATTTCCGTTGCCCGAGAAATCGCCAAGGACATGCCGGCTGAGCACGTGCTGTATTTCGGCGATTCCGCCAACGCCCCGTACGGCGTCAAGACCCCGGAGCAAGTGAAGGCCTTAAGTTTTGACATCGTGGAACGATTCGTTGAACACGGTGTCAAGGCCGTGGTCATTGCCTGCAATACCGCTACCTCCGCCGCGGTGAACGATTTGCGCGAGCATTATGACATTCCGATCATCGGCATGGAGCCGGCATTGAAAGTGGCTTGCGACCGCGGGGACGCCCCTCTCGGCCAGCAGCATATTCCACAGCGGGTGATTGTGGCAGCTACTCCCCTGACCTTGCGTGAGCGGAAATTCGCCGAGCTTATGAAGCGTTTCGACTCCGATAACACGATTTTCAAGGAACCCTGCCCGGACCTGGTGGAGATTGTGGAGTCCGGTCAGCTTGGCAATCATGATCTGGTGATGCGCACGCTGCACCACTACTTTGACCGATATGACCTGGACCGCATTGATTCTGTGGTGTTGGGGTGCACGCATTTCGTGTTCTACCGCGACTATTTCCGTGAACTGCTGCCCAAGCATGCCGCAATCATCGATGGCAACGAGGGTACGGTTCGTCACCTTGGCGTGGTATTGGAATCATTGGGCAAGCTGGCACCGGAGGATGCACTTGGCCGCGTGGAGATTTCCAATTCCGACCCATCCGAGCGCATCGCCAAGCTGTCGCATAACCTACTGAGTGCCTGACCTTGGCCACCCTCTTTGAGGGGAGCCAAGGCAAATAAACAGACATTTCGTGGGTCCATTGCCCACATCTTTGTCCAAACAGCGCGCGTAAGCTCATGACTACTTGAGCAAAATAGGGGGTTTGGTATGGCAAAGACCGCAATGATTGATGTAGGCGGCGGCTTTCGTGCTATTTTCGGCTGCGGCGTGATGGATCGCATGCTCGAAGATGGCATTGATGTGGACATGTGTTACGGCGTGTCCGCGGGGGCAGCCAATATGACCTCGTTCATCGCCCGCCAGCATGGGCGCAACCACACTTTCTATACCAAGTACGCGTTCCGTAAGGAATACGCGAGCGCGGAAAGTTATTTCAAAAATCACAACTTTGCCAACCTGGACTATATCTACGGCACGCTGAGCAACCACGATGGCGAGAACCCGGTGGATTACGCGGCTTTCGAGGCTAATTCCACCGGCTTTACCGTGGTAGCGTGCAACGCCGAAGACGGTTCGACCAAGTATTTCGACAAGTCGCGTGCGCGATTCGATGACTTCGATGTCATCAAGGCCTCATCGGCTGTGCCAGTGGCATGCGAACCGTATGTAGTGGACGGTGTGCCGTATTTCGACGGCGGCATCGCCGATCCAGTCCCGGTGCAGAAGGCATTGGATGACGGCTACGACAAGGTGATTCTGATTCTCTCCCGTCTGCGCAACGAAGTGCGCAAACAGCAGAAGGATCTGGCTCCAGCCTGTATCCTCGAACGCTCTTACCCCGCCGCGGCTGAAAAGCTGCGCATGCGGTACAAGACCTATAACGACGAAATCGAGATGGCCAAACAGTATGAGGCAGAAGGCCGCGTGCTGATTCTCGCCCCGGAAGACCTCTATGGTCTCAACACCCTAAAAAAGAACTTCGAGGGTCTGGAAATGATGTACCGCAAAGGCTATGCGGCGGCCGAGGCCATCCCCGAGTTCCTCAGCAAGTAAGTTTTGCAAACTTTCTCACTGAGCAACCGTCAGCGAGAAAGTTTGCAAGGCAAGGTGGCAATTACTCATTAATCAGCATTGAAAGCATATACATTGGCAGATAGGTGATTCCTTTCTCTTGGAATACGTTGGTTTCCGCGAGTACTATCGCCCTGTCAATGGCGTAGCCGTCAGTGTTCAGCGCATTGTCAAGGGCTGCATGAGAACGGTAGTATTTGCCCGGCTTAATCTCCAGGGCCAACACATCACCGTCATCGGTCTCTATCAGGAAATCCAGCTCACCAATCCCTTTTTTCGTGAAGTAATAGAGATTGGTAAATCCATGCGCGGTGAGTTCCTGCGCCACGACATTCTCGTAGACTCCGCCCATGTTCATTGCAGCCTGACCATCCAGTATGCCCAGTGCTGACTTCTTGCCATACGAGCTGGTCAGCAATCCTACATCGGAATAGAACAGTTTCAGCAATCGACGTTCTTTACTGGCTCTCAGCGGAGCCACGGGGGCAGCAACACTAAATGCCGGCAGCGCAACATTAGCACGAGTAAGCCAAAGGAATTCATCTCCTGAGTTCTAAATAGAAGTGCAACACCTTGTCTAAGGTTGGAAGTGTTCAGTTTCTAACTTAAGAAGGTGTTGCACTTCTATTTAGAACTCAGGGTCTTTATGCACTCGTCGCAATCTATAGGTAAGTAATTCGCGCACTCGTTACAATCTGCATACAGTCAATTTTCGCACTCGTTGAAATCTAAACCGGTCGCGACGATATCAATTCATATGGAATCAGAGCTGAAACGCAGTGAAGCCCCTCGCTTGGAGGGGCTTCACTAACGATGGATGCGGTTGCAAATGGGCCGATTACTTCGTTTCGTTGGCGGTGAGCATGGCCTTGGTGACCTGTTCGTAGAGATCCTGATAGCCGCCAGGCGTGGAGGCGGGCAGCACCACGGTCTTGGCGTTACCGGACTCGGACAGCGAACGCATCACATCGAGGTACTGGTTGAACAGCACCACGTTGTTCACGTCGTTGATGTTCATACCCACGGCCTGCAGACTCTTGATCTGGTCGACGATACCGTTGGCGATTTCGCGGCGGTAGTTGGCCTGGCCCTCACCCTGCAGCCGGGTCTTCTCCGCCTCGGCGGCGGCCTGGGTCTCGATCTGGATGCGCTGGGCCTCGGCGCGCTGGCGGGTGGCTTCCTTCTCGCGCTGGGCGGCGTTGATGGAATCCATGGCGTTCTTGACCTGCGGGCTCGGATCGATGGCGGTAATCAGGGTCTTGACCACAGTGAAGCCGAACCGGCTCATCTCGTTGCCCACGGTCTTCTGCACATCGAAAGCCACGTCATCCTTGCGGGCAAAGGCATCGTCCAAAGACAGTGCAGGGATAGCGGAACGCAGCGCGTCCTCCATGTAGGAGCGCAGCTGACCGGCCGGGTCACGCAGCTCGTAGTAAGCGGTGGCCACATCGTTCGGGTTCACGCGGAACTGAGTGGAGGCCACCACGGTGACGAACACGTTGTCAAGAGTCTTGGTTTCCAGCTGCACGTTAAGCTGGTTGACACGCATGTTGGTTTTCATAGCGATACGGTCCACAAACGGAATGCGGATATGAATACCTGCGAACTGCACCTTAAGGAACTTGCCGAATCGCTCAATGATGTAGGCCTGCTGCTGCGGCACGACGAAGAGTGCGGCACTCAGCAGAACAATGAGTAGCACGATGATAATGAGCAATGCAATCAGCCGGCCAGCAAAGAATACGGCCATGATGTTTTCCCTTCATCCACGTCGAAACCACCCTCGGCCTCGACTCGTGATTTCCATCGTATCAGCGTCCAAACAAAGCGGTAGACATCGTACGCATATGTGTACAACTGTTCACTATGTGTGCATGCTGGCTTCTTATAAAAGATGTGCGGCATCCAATCAGTATGCTGCGGCGATGGCCTGATCAAGGTCTGCGATCAGGTCGTTGACATCTTCCAAACCTATGGATAGGCGAATCAGGTTGTCACTGACGCCGGCGGCTATACGCCCGTTAGCCAGCGGATCGTATCCGGCGTGGATGGCTTGTGTTTGGAAACTTTCGCTCATCAATTCTCTCCCCTACCGCCATAAATTCTATTTCCGAACTTAGCAAGCCTTGACGCGTGACACCGGCACGAAGATATTGCAATTGCTGATGTGTTCTTATAAGCATTGGCTATATACGCAAAAACAGCAATCCCATTTTCGCAAGTCCCTTTTTTTAGAGTCTTCGCCAGTTTGTGTGTGTGGAAAAACCCCGGCGTCCGTTGCCGGGGCTTTCCCACCACACAAACTGGCGAAGACTCATTTATCTCCTGCGTTTGATAACCGGTTATTATGTCGATAACGCATTAGTGATGTTCAAAAAAGAGACGGTGTCACAGCAGACACAGAACTCAGAATGAAGACAACTGCGCAAGATGGAACGAACCGTTGTCCACCTAATCGATGAAAGGGCCCAACATCTTAGAACGTCAGGCCCTTTCTGCACATAATTCGAGGTCAAAGGTAAACCTCAGCATTCAGATCCAACGAGGCGAAAGTCAGTGGCGCCGCCTAGAAGTTTGTCTCGAAGTTGACGCGATCTTTCTGCCAACAAACAGCATATCCTATTGGGATCAGCCCCGAGACAAAGGCTCCGTTGAGCAGCATCCTCATTCACACAAGCTCTATTACCTGATTATCATAAACTCTACTTCCTAATTTGCATAAATCCTACTTCTCAATTATCATAAGTTCTACTTCCTAATCTGCATACACTAGGAGATCATATGATTCCTCGATTGCTCGGCACACGAGCACAACAAATGGCCACATGGTTTCCTGTCGTGTCAGTGATGGGACCACGCCAAAGTGGCAAATCTACCTTGCTTCGGCATACTTTCCCCAGTTATGAATATCTGAACCTAGAAACAAGGAATCTCCGCATAGCTGCGCAGCGCGATCCGGTAGGATTCATCAATTCACGCCCCTCTCACCTATTCATCGATGAAGCACAATATGCACCCGACCTATTCCCCGAAATCCAAGCCGCCGCCGACGAGAGACACGAGATGGGTCAATATTTGCTTTCAGGGTCGCAGAATTTCTTACTGCTCAAGCATGTCGATGAATCTTTGGCTGGTCGAGTCGGTATTATGCAGCTGCTCCCTCTGAGCTACCGCGAAGCCATGCAGGCTAATCCTGATCTCACACCGGATATGTTTATGTTTCGAGGTGGGTATCCTCATCTTCATGAAGTGGACATGCCGGAAGCCACCTATTTCCGAAGCTATATCACCACATACATTCAGCGCGATGTTGCGGAAATTCTTGACGTCCGCAACCTACAGTCCTTCCGCACTTTCCTGAAACTCTGCGCGCAAAACGCCGGACAGCTGGTCAATATCAGTAAACTTGCCGTCGAGACTGGGGTAAGCAATAAGACCGCTAAGGAGTGGCTGTCCATTCTCACTTCCAGCTACATTATTTTTATGTTGCCACCCTACGCTTCCAACGAACGCAAGCGTCTAACCAAAACAGCGAAACTATATTTTTACGACACGGGTTTGCTGAGCTATCTTCTTGGCATCACCAGCGTCGAACAGCTCGTCCTGCACAAAAAGCGGGGTGAGGTATTCGAGAACCTCATCATCGAGGAAACCCTGAAGAAACACCTCAATGCGGACGAAGAGCCCGAACTGTATTTTTATCGGGACAGCAACCAAGTCGAAGTCGATCTGATGGATATGACCGATGTCGGCAACCCTCAGCTCATAGAGATCAAATCCGGACAAACCGCGCGTGATGATTTCTGCAAGCATCTAGTGACGGTCGGCAACGAATTAGGCATGCCGGCGGAGCAACGTAGCGTGGTGTATCGGGGAGACACCGATTTCAGCAATGCAGTTGCCTCATTCGTCTCGGCACGAACATTCCTCACACGCTAACTGTGTCATACCCTATAAGCGCAATGAGGTCCGATACCGGAAGGCATTGGACCTCATTCTCAAAAGTTGAGGTCAAAGGTAAACCTCGACGGTCAGATCCAACGAAATGAAAGTCAGTAATGCTGTCAAGAGAATCGCTCCGAAGCTAGCGTGATCTTTCCGCTAGCATACAATGTACCAACTTCCACCAGATCCAACCCGCATTGCACAAACAGCCGGAGCCCGCGTGAGCCCCGAACACTCATCCAACATTCATAAGCAGGCGAACGTGCATCCCATGTAATTCCTGGACCGAGCCCTAGTCGGTCAGCTCCCCCAACTCCTGCAGCTTGTTCTTGATATCCACTGCGGAGGGCTCCACCTGGAACGAGCCGTCACCGTACAACACAACCGGAATGTGCTGCTGGCCGCTGATGGCCACGGCACGGTCGGCAGCGCCTTCCTCTTCCTCAATGTTGTGCCAAGTGTATGCCACCCCCAGCTTGTCGAGCGTGTTCTTGGCTTGACGGCAGTCACCGCACCATGTAGCACCGTAGATATCAATGGCCATGTCGGGTCCTTTCCTCTGTTTCGCCGCGTACAGTTCTCACGCGGCCTGTTTTGCTAGATCGTGTCCATCATAACGGGAGACGTGATGGATACGCGTCTGGCATAATGCATACGCAGTCTTGTCCTGATGACGGTTTGCCACATAACACGGAAAAAACGTGGGTCCCTTCTTACATGGCACGAAATCCGCGAGTTGCAGTGAGATACCACCACGAGTCGATTTTTCTCTCTGCATCTGCGCCATAAAAGCCAAGTCCCACCGAGGAACGGAACCAAAAACCACATTCAGCTCGCATAATCCCGACAGCATCCCCGGCCCAACAAGAACAAAGGCATAAAAAAGCGGCGCCGGTGTGGCACAACCGACGCCGCTCCCCAGGAGTAGAAATAGGCAGGAAAAGTATCAGATCAGGCGAACACCCCCGAAGTCAGTTGTTGGAACACGTCAGTATCGGCATGTCGATCGATGTAACGGGCGTAGGCGGTATCGAAAGCCTGACCAAGATCCTCAATCAAATCGTTGGCGTCTTCGATGCCAACGGCAAGGCGCACCAGCTCATCGGTGATACCGATCTTCAGGCGCTCCTCACGGGGCAGCTCGAAATGCGTCATGCGACAGGGCAGCTCGGCAAGCGACTCCACAGCCCCCAACGATACCGCAAGCCGGAACAAATGCAGGTTGTTGAGCACATCCGCAGGGTCAACGCCGGGCACCACCTCGAAACTCAGCACGCCGCCGGCACCCTTGAGTCCCTTGGCGGCCAGATGCTGATCGCCGGCACCGGGCAGTCCCGGGTAATGCACCGACTTGACCAGCGGGTGCACCAGCAGGTAGCAGGCAATGGCATTGGCGTTCTCCTGCTGACGGTCCATGCGCAGGGCCAGAGTCTGAATGCCGCGGCGTACCGCGTCGCACTCAGCGGGAGCCAACACACCACCCAAACGGTTCTGCGCAAAGTACACGCGGTTCGCCAGATCCTCACCGGAAACGACCACCAGACCGGCGTTCACATCAGAATGACCGGCCAGATACTTGGTGGCGGAGTGAATCACCACATCCGCACCCAGCGCAAGCGGCTTTTGCAGGTACGGGGTCACGAACGTGTTGTCCACAATCGAAAGCGCCCCGAAACGGTGGGCCACCGTGGAGATGGCGCGTACGTCGTTCACCTTGAGCAGTGGATTGGTCAGGGTTTCAAAGTAGACGGCTTGGGCAGGCGCGATGCCGTTCGCGCGGTCGCCTTTGACGGCGGCCTCCAATGCTGCAATGTCCTGAGTGTCGACGGCCTCGACGATGATTCCCCAGCGAGTGAAGAACTCATTGAGCTGGGAATACGATCCGCCATAAATATTGTCACCGACCACGATGCGGTCACCGGGCTTGAAAATGCTCAGTACCGCATGAATCGCCGCCAGCCCCGAGGCGAACGCAAAACCACGCGTTCCCTGCTCGAGCTGAGCGATCTGCTGTTCCAGGAAGTCGCGTGTGGGATTGCCGCTGCGCGCATAGTCATAACGGGGCATCGCGTCGACCCTCTCGAAAGCATATGTCGTCGAGTTGTAGATCGGCGGGTTCACGGCTCCGGTGTTGTTGTCTCCAACCGGCAGTCCGTGGACGAGCTGAGTGTTGAACCTGGTCATTGCGCACCCCCTTTATTGTCGCGTTATCTGCGCGAGGCCACTCCCCGCGCGGCTTGGTTATGACCATAACGCAAATGGGCAGCGAATTGAACGGCGTGGCTATATGGGTTGCTTATGGATGGTTCAAACGCCCGTTCCGACACTCGCGATGGCTACACTGGGAGGCATGGAAATCACCAAGGCTTTGACCCGATTGAAGGGCCTGGAAAACGACCCGGTATTCATGCTACTGCATGGCTGGGGCTCCAATGAATACGACCTGCCCGACTTGCTGAACTACTGTGGGGCCGGTTCCGCCGACTATGCCAGTCTGCAGGCTCCCATCGCCTATGGCATGGGATACACATGGTTTGGCTCATGGGCGCATGAGGGCGTGCCGGAAGGCAAATCATTGGACGAACAGGCACTTGCCGCGGCGCAGGCTATCGATGCATGGGTCGGGGCAAACATTCCCGCAACCCGGCCGATAGTCATGATGGGCTTTTCGCAGGGCGGATTGCTGGCCACCCATATACTGCGATTCAACCCAAACCGGTACGCTGCAGCCGTATCCTGTTCAGGCTGGCTGGCGCCGGGCACCGTTGACGGAGATGCACAGCTCGCTTCGCTGCAGCCGCCGGTGTTCTATGGGCATGGCGCGATTGACGATATCTTCCCCAAAGCCGATGTTGCGGCGATGGGCACATTCTGGCGTGAGCACGGCACGCTGACCGAAGAAGTGTATCCGGGCATGGCCCATTCAATCAATATGCCTGAGATGCGTGATATCCAACGTTTTCTGGAGAAGAACGGGTTTATTAGGCCGCAGATTTGGTAGTGGCATAATCCAAGTGGGCGAATTCCGGGACTTTATACCATTTGACGGGATAGCCGGCACCGTGGGCGCAGAACACCGAATCCGGGGTGTTGTCCAGATCCGATTCGGGGTCATAGACGGCTATCTTGATGACCTGTTCCGCGTCATGGCACGGCTTATAACCGCCGAAAGTGGCGGAGAACCGGCCATGACCATGGGCGTACTGATTCACTTCCATCGCATAGTCACGCATTTCAGAAACCGGCGCTTCACCTTCAATCACTGCGTAGCCACCGTCGGTGGACGGCGAATCGAACGTGCCAGACATGCGTTGAACATCACTCATCGCCCGGCCGATCATATCGGCGGGCACTTCAAGACGGAATCGATACCACGGCTCAAGTAGTCGACAGTTGCCCTGGCCCGTGGTATCGGGGCGTTCCTCAACCGGAGAGCCGGGACGTCCGCTGACTCCGGCTCTGGCTTCCATCAGACCCTGACGAATCGCACGATAGGTGGCCTGACGGAAGTCACCGCCTTCGGTATGTTTCAGATGCGCCTTGCCTGCCACCAGTGTCATCTTGATATCGGTCAGCGGTGCACCAACTAGCACGCCGAGATGCTCACGCTCGGTCAGATGCGTAAGAATCAGACGCTGCCAGTTACGATCCAAATCGTTTTCGGACAAAGCAGATGCCACGCTGATGCCGCTTCCGGGCTTCCCCGGTTCGAGCAGAATATGCGCTTCGGCATAATGCCTGAGCGGCTCAAAATGGCCGATGCCCTCGATTGGCTCGGTGATGGTTTCACGATACAGAATCGAGCCCGGACCGAACGACACATCAAGACCGAAACGATCATGCAGGGTCTGCTGAATGATTTCCAACTGCACTGCGCCCATCAGCTGCACATGGACCTCGGCTAGCCGTTCCACCCACACCACATGCAGCAACGGATTCTCGTCCTCCAGCTCGCGCAATGCGGTGATGACCTTATGCAAAGTCAGATCATCGAATCGGGGGCGTGCCACGAATCCGCTGTCTTCCTGAGCGTCATCTGAATTGTCGGGATCCACTCCATGCTGTCCGGTATTTCGCTGAGCAGCATCTCGGCCGACGTTTTCGGCATCGCCCGATCCCGCATCTGCAGGAAGCATCGTGTATGTCAATACCGGCTGCAGCGACGGTGATTCGGCATCCGGCTCATAGCCCAATCCCTCACCTGGGAAAGTCTGCGTCAACCCTGTCACCGCACATACCGCGCCGGCTGGCACTTCGGTGACCGTATCGAATTTGGCACCGTTGTATACACGCACCTGGTCGACTTTCTCGGACCATGCCGGCTCGGCGGTCTTCCGCGTTGACGACGATACGATTTCCTTGGCCTTCAACATGCCACCGGTAACCCTCAGCCATGTCATGCGATTGTGCTGCCCGTCATGGGCCACCTTGAACACGCGCGCGGCGAACCGTTCCGGCCACTGCGTTTCGGCGGTGAAAGATTCCACTCCATCCAAGAACTCCTCGACGCCTTCCAACTTCAACGCCGAGCCGAAGTACACGGGAAACAGTTCGCGTGCGGCGATCATTGCGCGCAACCGGACTACGGACAGCCCGCCATGCTCCAGATAGTCGTTCATCGCGGTCTCATCCAATGTGGCGATATCCTCGGCAGACTCCCCTAACGGCACCTCATCGTCATCGGACAATCCATCGACTGCAGGCAACGGATACGCCGCATCACTCAGTCGTTTGCGCAGCTGGGCCAGCACGGCTTCACCGTTAAATCCGTCTACATCGCACTTGTTGACAAAGATGAACGTCGGCACACCATATCTTGCCAGCAAACGCCATAGGGTTTCCGTGTGCCCTTGCACCCCATCGGTACCGGAGACCACCAGAATTGCGTAGTCAAGCACACGCAGCACGCGTTCGGTTTCGGCCGCAAAATCCACATGCCCCGGCGTGTCCAGCAAGGTCAATCGCAGATCACCATGCTCCACCAGTGCCTGATGCGCGAAAATCGTGATGCCTCGCGCCTTTTCCAGCGAATTCGTATCCAGAAAGGCATCGCCATGGTCAACGCGGCCCAACTTGCGAATCTCACCAGTGCGATACAGCAACGCCTCGGATAGTGTGGTCTTGCCTGCATCCACATGTGCCACGATGCCTGCCACTATCCGTTTCATATGTCACCTTTCCCGACAGCCCGATTATTCGTTACCAAATATATCCGTTATTTCCCCCGATATCGGCAATCCGACGAAGGATTACCCCTAGTGCAACCAGACCGAACAATGTTAGGATCCTGCTTGGCATCTGGCTTGTTGGGGGCTTATCGTGATGCTATTCAATGGTTGAGGAACTCGTAATGAGCGACGAACATACCACTGACGATGACGCCAGCAAACGGTCAGGTACCATTCGATCAGCTGGTAAAGCCCACAGCACAACAACCTACGCCAGGTAATGCACCGCAACCCGCAGTGCCATTCCAGCCAGTGCAGCCAGGACAGCCCTATGCTCCACAGGGCCAGCCGAATCAACCGTTTCAACCCGCTTACACGGGTCAACCGGGCCAGCCAGGCGCACCGTTACGCCTTGGTTACCCCGCACAGCCCGGCTACCCCAACAACATCGAGTACGGCACCGATGCCTATAACCAGTACCACAATCTCTTGGATCAGTACTATGACATCGAATATCCGTACGATGCCTCAACGGAGCTGAACGACGCACTCACGAGTTTGGACGAAACGGCCAGCCCGTCTAAAGAGCTGAATGACCTCGACAAGTTGATACAAGACAAACTTGACGATATACAGCAGTAACCGAATCGGCTGTATCAGCTGATTTCCCGCCCCTGTACCCGGTTCGCAGATACGGGGCTTTTTCGTCAGGTTGGGCTGCCGCTACAATAAATCACCGAACATCGACCGATAGGAGGAGCATCCAGTGACCGTTCCCGGCATTACCGTTTTTGGCCAGCAGTCCCATCCCGACTGGACCGCCGGCACCCCGATTGCCGAAGACGTCACCGGATTCCCCACCGATTATGTGGCGCTTGATTTGGAGACCACCGGGTTTTATCCGAACCGTTGCGCCATCACCGAAATAGGTGCCGTACGCGTGCGCGGCGGCCGTGTCGTTGACCAGTTCCAGCAACTCATCAACCCGTTATGCCCGATTCCTCGTCAAATCACCGCGTTGACCGGCATTACCGACGCGATGGTCGCCGACCATGATCCCATTGACGGGGTGCTCCCCCAATTCATTTCCTGGCTCGCCGATTCCAACGCCGCGGCTGAGACCGAGCCCATCGTCGGTCATAATGTCAGCTTCGATCTGCGATTCCTGGACTATAACACCCGCCATATTGCGGGATGCGGATTCGCCTGCGCCGACTATGACACCATGCAAATCAGCCGTGCCCTGTTCCCCAAGCAGAGCCATCACCGGCTCGCCGACCTGATTGTACGATTCGGCATTGCCGATAACGAGGAACACCGCGCATTAAGCGATGCCATCCAAACCCAGCAGTGCTTCGAATGGATGCGGCATTATGTCAGCGAGCACCATGAATCCAGCACGATCCGATGGAAGCAGGCACCAGCCAAGAACAGCACCGAAATTCTGCACCAGCAGTTGGTGGTACAGCGGTAAGGCTCGTTCTCGGCTCCCCAAAAAAGAGAAAAACTACAAGCCGTATTCCTGGGCGATGACGTTCCACAGGTCGGCTGCGGCCTGATCGACGGTCTCGTTGACAATAGTCACATCGAATTCGCTTTCGGCGGCCAGCTCCACCTTGGCGGTTTCCAAACGGCGAGCCTGCTGTTCGGCGGTTTCAGTGCCGCGGCCAATCAGACGACACTTCAGCTCCTCGAAGCTCGGCGGTGCAATGAACACGTACACCACCTCAAGATCAAGCTCAGAGGCGCGCTGCTTGACGCGGCGGGCACCCTGCAAATCGATCTCCAGAATCGTGGGTGTACCAGCAGCCAGATGCTCTTCGACGGGCTTTAACAACGTGCCGTAATGGGCCATTCCATGCACCACTGCGGTTTCCAAGAACTCCCCCGCCTGTTCCTTGGCCAGGAACTCGTCTTCTGACAGGAACCAGTAGTTCACGCCATTGACCTCACCAGGACGCGGATCGCGCGTGGTGGCGGAAACGGACACCCACACTTCCGGGTGATCGGCGCGCAGCTTGGCCTCCACAGTGCCTTTGCCTACGGCGGTCGGCCCGGTCAGGACGATCAGACGACCAGCGTGAGTGTTCTCGGTCATGAATTCCTCCAATGTGCAGTAGCAGATTCCTGTGGGTTACTGGTTTTCGTCGCCCTCAGCGGTGGCTTCCATCAGCGCCTGGCGCACGTCGAGCGCAATCGACTCGGTGGCCTGGCTCAGCGAAGCGATATCCGGCCCGTGCGAGGCGATGAGACGGGATACGGTGACCAGCACGTTGCTGCGCGTGCCGCGGAACACGGTTTTCAGGTCCTTGGCTTCGGCACCCTGCCAGCCGTAGCCGGGAGAGAGAATAGGGCCGGTGAATTCGGAAGGGTTCACACCGGAGTCTTTCATCCACTGGCCAATGGTCGCACCGATGATAAGCCCGACCGAGCCCATACCGTCGATGTCTGCATTGTGCTGCTGCGCGTTGGACGCGATACCGAATGCCACGGTACGTCCCCGGTAATCGCCGGACTGCCGGATGGCGGTTTGCAGACTCATGCCCTCCGGGTTGGACGTCAACGAGGCGATGAACACGCCGCGTCCGTTTTCCAACGCTTCGGTAATCAATCCATTCAGTGAACGCGCGCCATAATACGGCAGCAGGGTGATGGCGTCCGCCAATAGCGGCGCACCAGGCTTGAAGTAGGCATCCGCAATGGCGGAGATGGTAGTGGAGAGCCCTCCACGCAGGCAATCCACGATAGTGATGACACCCATCTGACGGGCAGCGTAGAGCACACGCTCGAGCGCTTCAAAGCCCTTGGCTCCATAGCGCTCGAACATCGGCGTCTGGAATTTGACGGCTGCGGCCCGACCGTTGGCGGCCTGCAGCATGCGCATGGAGAACAGCTCGGCACCTTCGGCGTCGACGTTGTACCCCCAGTCGGTGAGGAGTTTGCGGTGCGGGTCTATGCCGACGCACAATGGCCCGTATTTGGCCATCGAATTGCTCAAACGCAGACCGAAATCGGAACGCTGGGCCTGCAACTCCTCATCGCTGGGTGCAACCATCAGAACTCCTGTTTCTCCAATTCGAACAGCTGCTTCGAATGCTCCTGGATGCTCATGATCTGATAATCATTATGCTTCACGGCCTCGATGGCGAGCAGTGCGGCTTGGAACTCGGTAATGGTGGTGAACTGCGGCAAATCGGCGGCGATGGCGGCGGCGCGGATGGAATAGCCATCGGAGCGGGAGCCGCGGGAGTTCGGCGTGTTGAGAATCATGTCGATCTTGCCCTCTTCGATGAGCTGAACCACATTCTTGCCCACGGATCCGGCGGCATGATGCACCTCAACCGGAGCTTCCGGATCGGTGTCCACACGGGTGCTGATCTTGTCCACGATGTTTGAGTCGATGCCGTAACGGCGCAGCACGGAAGCGGTGCCCTCAGTGGCCCAAAGCTTGAAGCCAAGCTCTTCGAGGCGTACTGCGAGCAGCGGCAGCTGTCGCTTGTCAGTGTCGTTCACGGAGATGAACACGTTGCCGTGGGTCGGCAGGCCACCGTCATAGGCGGCGAGCTGGCTCTTGGCGAAGGCGTGCGGGAAGTCACGGTCGAAGCCCATGACCTCACCGGTGGAACGCATCTCAGGTCCGAGCAGAATGTCGACGGTCTTGCCCACCGGAGTGCGGAAACGCTTGAACGGCAGCACGGATTCCTTGACCGCGACCTGCTGGCCGGGGTGGATGTCACCACCGTCGCCCTTGGGTAGCAGCAGACCGTTGGCGCGCTGGTCGGCAATGGTCTCGCCGGCCATAATGCGAGCGGCGGCCTTGGCCAGAGCCACACCGGTGGCCTTGGATGCGAACGGCACGGTACGGGAAGCACGCGGGTTGGCTTCGATGACGTACAGCGTGTTGGCCATGAAGGCGTACTGCACGTTGATCAGACCCTGCACGTGGCAGCCGGCGGCGATGGCGTAGGTGCCTTCGCGCAGACGGCGAATCTGGTCGTCGGACAGCGTAGACGGCGGCAGGGTGCAGGCGGCGTCGCCGGAATGGACGCCGGCTTCCTCGACGTGTTCCATAATGCCGCCGATGTACAGCTCCTTGCCGTCGAACAGCGCATCGACATCGATTTCGATGGCATCCTGCAGGAACTTATCGATCAGCAACGGGGAGGGCAGACGGCCAGAGACCACCGTATCGGCCTGGGCCTCGGCAAGCGCGCGATCCACGTACTTGTTGAGCTGCTTGTCGTCATAAACGATTTCCATGCCGCGGCCACCGAGAACGTAGCTCGGGCGCACCAGCACCGGATAGCCGATGCGATGTGCGGCTTCCTTGGCCTCTTCGAGGCTCAGGGCAGTGCCGTAACGCGGGGCATTCATCTCCGCCTTCTTAAGGACCTCGCCGAACAGCTCACGGTTCTCGGCCAAGTCGATGGACTCCGGGGTGGTGCCGAGAATCGGCACACCGGCGGCCTTCAGACGTGCGGCCAGCGAGAGCGGGGTCTGGCCACCGAGCTGGACGATAACGCCCTTGACCGGGCCCATCTTCTTCTCGGCCTCGTAGATCTCGAGCACGTCTTCGAAGGTGAGCGGCTCAAAGTAGAGGCGGTCGGACATGTCGTAATCGGTGGACACGGTTTCCGGGTTGCAGTTGACCATGATGGTGTCATAGTCCTTACCGAGCTCCTGCACGGCGTGCACGCACGTGTAGTCGAACTCGATGCCCTGACCGATGCGGTTCGGGCCGGAACCCAGGATGATGACCGCCTCGCGCTCACGCGGACGAAGTTCGGTCTCATCGGCGTAGCAGCTGTAGTAGTACGGCGTGGCCGCATCAAACTCTGCGGCACAGGTGTCGACGGTCTTGTAGACGGGCTTGAGGCCATAGTTCCAGCGCAATTCGCGGATGGTGTTCTCGCCTTCGTCGCCGAGGCTGCGAAGATGGGCGATCTGCACGTCGGACAGGCCGGCGAGCTTCGCCTTCTTGAGCAGCTTCGGGGTCAGAGTCTCGGCCTCGCGCACGGCCTGTGCAGTCTCGTTGATGAGCAGCAGCTGCTTCAGGAACCACGGGTCGATCTTGGTGGCCGCATACAGCTGATCCAGCGTTGCGCCACCCCAGATGGCACGCATGAGCTGCAGGTAGCGGTGTTCGGTCGGCGTATGAATGGCCTTGAGCAACTCAGCTACCTCATCTGCGGACGGCTTGTCGCCGTCCCAGTTGAAGCCCATGTGACGCTTGTCAATGGAGCGCATGGCCTTGCCGAGGGACTCCTGGAAGTTGCCGGCCAGAGCCATGGCCTCGCCCACGGACTTCATGGAGGTGGTCAGGGTGGGGTCGGCACCCGGGAACTTCTCGAATGCGAAGCGCGGCACCTTGGTGACCACGTAGTCGATGGTCGGCTCGAAGGAGGCCGGCGTGGACTGGGTGATGTCGTTGCGAATCTCGTCCAGCGTGTAGCCGAGAGCCAGCTTGGTGGCGATCTTGGCGATCGGGAAGCCGGTGGCCTTGGACGCCAGAGCGGAGGAACGGGAAACACGCGGGTTCATCTCGATGACGATGATGCGACCGGTCTTCGGATGGATGGCGAACTGGATGTTGCAGCCGCCGGTGTCCACGCCCACGCCGCGGATGATGGCGATGCCGATGTCACGCAGCTTCTGGTATTCGCGATCGGTCAGGGTGAAGCAAGGGGCCACGGTGATGGAGTCACCGGTGTGCACGCCGACCGGGTCGACGTTTTCAATCGGGCAGACGACCACGACGTTGTCGTTGCGGTCGCGCATGAGCTCGAGCTCGAATTCCTTCCAGCCTTCGATGCCCTCTTCAATCAGGACTTCGTCGGTGGGTGAGTAATGGATGCCGGCGCCGGCGATGCGGTGCAGCTCCTCTTCGTCGTGGGCGATGCCGGAGCCCAGGCCACCCATGGTGAAGCTCGGGCGTACGACCAGCGGATAGCCGAGTTCTTCGGCGATCTTGTCGCATTCCTCAAGGCTGTGCGCGATGCGGGAACGGGCGGATTCGGCACCGGCCTCGTCCACGACCTTCTTGAACAGCTCACGGTCCTCGCCGCGGTCGATGGCTTCCAGGGAGGCCCCGATCAGCTCGACATTGTACTTCTTGAGCACGCCTGCCTCGCCCAACGCCATGGCGGCATTCAGCGCGGTCTGGCCACCGAGGGTGGGCAGCAGCGCGTCGGGGCGTTCCTTGGCGATGATCTGCTCGAGGATCGGGGTGGCGATCGGCTCGATGTAGGTGGCGTCGGCCATCTCCGGGTCAGTCATGATGGTGGCCGGGTTGGAGTTGACGAGGATGACGCGGATGCCTTCCTCACGAAGGACGCGGCATGCCTGGGTGCCCGAGTAATCGAACTCAGCAGCCTGACCGATCACGATCGGGCCGGAGCCGATGACCATCACGGATTTGATGTCGGTGCGCTTCGGCATATCACTTACCTTCCTTGGGGTTGTTCTTCATAAGTTCGCAGAAACGGTCGAACAGGTAGGCCGCATCGTGCGGACCGGCTGCGGCCTCCGGGTGGTACTGCACGGAGAACGCGGGAATGTCCACGCACTGCAGGCCTTCGACCACGTCATCGTTCAGATCGATGTGGGAGACGAACACCTTGCCGTACTTGCCGTTTTCGAATGGTGCATCGACCTGCTTGCCAATCGGGGCGTCGACCGCGAAGCCGTGGTTGTGGGCGGTGACCTCGACCTTGCCGGTGGTCAGATCCTTGACCGGCTGGTTGATGCCACGATGGCCGAACTTCAGCTTGTAAGTGCCAAAGCCGAGCGCACGGCCCAGCAACTGGTTACCGAAGCAGATGCCGAAGAACGGGTAGCCGGCATCGAGCACCTGACGCAACAGTTCGATTTCGGGGCCGGCCTGTTCCGGATCGCCCGGGCCATTGGAGAAGAAGACACCGTCCGGGTTCAGGGCTTCGAGTTCGGCAAAGGTGATGGTGGAGGGCACCACGTGCACGCGACATCCGCGCTCGGCCATACGATGCGGGGTCATGCCTTTGATGCCAAGGTCCACGGCGGCCACGGTGTACAGCGGCTCCTTGCCTTCGTATTCGCCGCACGGCTCGATGGTGTAAGTCTCCTTGGTGGAGACTTCGTCGTACAGGCTCAGGCCCTGCATCGGCGGGGTGTTCTTGACATCCTCAAGCAGTTGCTCGATGGTCTTGAGCTTGCCGGTAGCGGCATCGACCAAAGCCTCGCCGGAGAAGATGCCGGCGCGCATCACGCCTGCGGAACGCAGGTGGCGTACCAGCTTACGGGTGTCGATATGGCTCAGGCCAACGATACCGTTCTTGACCAGGTCATCGTCCAAGCTGCCCTCAGCACGCCAGTTACTCACGTTCGGGGAGGGATCACGCACGATGTAGCCGGCCACCCAGATGCGCGAGGATTCGGGATCCTCGCCGTTCACGCCGGTGTCTCCGATGTGCGGGAAGGTCTGCACGACGATCTGGCGATCGTAGCTCGGATCGGTGAGCGTCTCCTGGTATCCGGTCATGCCGGTGGCGAAGACGATCTCACCGGTCGTCTCGCCCAGGGCGCCATACGGCTCCCCCACATATACCTGTCCGTCTTCCAAAACGAGGACTGCATCGTCCTTGTCATACATCGGAATTGCGATGGTTCCGGACTCGTTCTGGCTCACCAAAACCCCCTTATGTTTTTCGGGTATTCGTACCAAGGTTAACGGCCAGCGCAGACTCACACGCCGGTGCGCGCGAAGTCTCGCCCCGCTGGCGGGGCAGCCGGCTCACAACCGGCTTGGACAATCACAGCGGAAAGTTGTTCCGCCCATAAAAAAGCCTCCCGGAGGGAGGCTTGAAAACAAATGACTAATCGACCGTCGGCTGGGTCTCAGCGGACGGGGCGGCGGGCTCGGATGCAGGAAAATCGGTTTGACCGGACTGGTCCGGTTCGTTCGATTCCTCGGCGGGCTCATCGTCCACCGATCCCGCGGGCTCGGTGTTCTTCGCATTGCACACCGCGGAAAGCAGGCCGTGGATAAAGGCAGGTGAATCGTCATCGCACAGGGTCTTGGCCAATGCCAGGGCCTCGTCGATGGCCACCTTGTCCGGCACCTCGTCGTTGAACAGGATCTCCCAAGCAGCGATACGCAGGATGTTGCGATCGACCACGCCCATGCGCCTGACCTTCCAACCCGTGGAGTGATCGTCCAGGGTCATGTCGATCTGGCGGCGGTGTTCGGCCACGCCCTTGACGATGTCGATGGCGTAGTCGGGAAGCGGGGTCTGAGCACCGGGATGCGCGATGCGCTCATCAAGCAGGGAAAGGATGTCCTGACCCTTTTCGTCGGCCTCGTACAGAGTGTTCAACGCCCTTTTGCGCGCGGTGGAACGTGCCATACTGCTGCTGGTCCTTTGGTTCGACTGTCGACTAGGTATGTTGCGTGGAGAAGATCAGTTTTCGCGGCCGGTGTAGGAGCCATCCTCGGTGTTGATCTTGACGCGGTCGCCCTCGTTGATGAACAGCGGCACCTGAATCTCGGCGCCGGTCTCCACGGTGGCGGGCTTGGTGCCGGCGTTGGAGCGGTTGCCCTGCAGGCCCGGCTCGGTGTGGGTGATGGTCAGGATCACGGAGCCCGGCAGGTCGACGTTCAGCGGAGTGCCGTCGTGGAAGGAGATGAGGCAGTCGGTGCCTTCGAGCAGGAACTTGGCCTTGTCACCCACGAGGGTCTTCGGAATCATGATCTGATCGTAGGTGGTCATGTCCATGAACACGAAGTTGTCGCCGTCCTCGTAGGAGTACTGGAGGGTACGGTTGTCCACGGTCTCGAATTCCATCTTCATGCCAGCATTGAAGGTCTTGTCGACGATTTTGCCGGAGAGCACGTTCTTGATGGTGGTGCGCACGAAGGCAGGGCCCTTGCCCGGCTTGACGTGCTGGAACTTCATGACGGTCCACAGCTGGCCGTCGAGGTTCAGGACGGATCCGTTCTTGATGTCGTTAGTAGTCTGTGCCACGTTATTCACCTATTTCAAATTCAAACTAGCTTAGGCAAAGCCCAAAAATTGCCTTGGTTATTATGCCACACCGGGTATACAGGAAGTGAACGCTGGGGTTTCCCACGTGAACCCCCGACTAGACTGGATGAATATGCGACCCTTCTTCGAAGCCATGTCCGTGTCCTGCGTCGTCCCCGCGCAATCGCCGGCAGACGACGAACGCACGGTGTTCGACAACCTGTCCTTCGGCATGGAGCGCGGCGACATCATCGACCTGGTGGGCCCATCCGGCTCCGGCAAATCGAGTCTGCTGACCGCATGCGCCCGACTCAACCCGCACGCGCACGGCACGTTCGTCCTCGACGGCGTGGGCAGTGACGAATTCAGCGCGCAGCAATGGCGGCGGGACGTCTCCTACCTGCCGCAAAAACCGATCCTGACCGGCAAGGACGTGGCCGAGGCGATCCGGCTGCCCTGGACGCTCGCGATTCGAGGCAAGGAGGGTAAGGCCGCGCGGCTGCTGCCCGACGAACGCATCCGCACGACCCTGGACGCGATGGGATGCGAGGACATCGACCTGACGCGCACGCCGCATGACCTGTCGGGCGGCCAGGCGGCGCGCGTGGCGTTGGCCCGCACGCTGCTCACCGACCCGAAAGTGCTGCTGGCCGATGAGGTGGACGCCGGACTCGACGACGACAACGCATCCAAAGTGGCCGCGATCATGGCGGACGCGGCCGCACACGGCATGGCGATCATCCGCATCCGACACCGTCCGCCGGACGGACGCGCCACCCGCACGCTGATGCTCGATGCGGGACGGCTCACCGATCTGACGCGGGATAAGGAGGTGCGCCCATGAACGGCGCCTACGACATCGACGTCTGGGGTCTCGTCCTGGCGTTGGGCATGGTGGCCGTGGCGGCCATTATCAGCGAACTGATGCACATGGGTATTGGCAAGACCTTGATGTGGTCGTCATGCCGCGCATTGGTGCAGCTGTGCGCCATGGGCTTCATTATTGGCTATGTAATCCGTTCGAACAGCGTGTGGATGGTGTTCGCATTGATGGCGGTTATGCTGATTGCCGCCGTGCAAATCGTGATGTCGCGCGCCCGAGGCATTCCCAAGGGTCTGGCTGGCCCGATATTTCTGAGTTTGGTCATTACGATGCTGCTTATGCTGGCGCTGGTCACCGAACTCATTGTGCGCCCGCATCCGTGGTATGCGCCGCAGCTGGTAGTGCCGTTGACCGGCATGTTGTTGGGCAATACCGTCACTGCCTTGGCGGTGGGGTTGAGCCGATTCTATGAAAGCATGGAAGAGCGGCGCGACGAAGTGGATATGATGCTGGCGTTGGGCGCAACCCCTTGGGAGGCAGCGCGTCCCTCCATCGTCTCCTCGATTCGTTTGGGCCTATTGCCAACCACTGCTTCGCTGGCTTCCAGCGGCATCGTAACGATTCCTGGCATGATGGCCGGCCAAGTGATTGCCGGTGGCGATCCGCTGAATGCCGCCAAATATCAGTTCGTGGTGTTCGGTGCGATTGCCGCGCTGACACTGCTGGCCGATGGCCTAATCATGGTCATGGTATACCGCACCTGCTTTACCTCAGACGACCAGTATCGACCACCTGAGGAGCGCTGACCGGGTTCTTTCCTGAACCGATAGCATTTCCTCTGATGAGTCGAGCCTCAAAGCACCAGTCTGCCGACGCCATACGATTGCTATGCATACGATTGCTATGCAATAGTCACCGGCGTGCCATCCGGCACCTGATCGTAGAACCATTTGGCATCGGCCACGGTCAGGCGCACGCAACCGTGTGAGGCGGGCTGTCCAAGTTTCATTGCCTCATCTTCCAGATAATCGCCGAAGTTCTGGCCGGTGGGCACCGAGTGGAACAGATACGGGCCGTAGAATTGCACCCAATAATCGGCTCCCAT
The DNA here is from genome assembly GCF_001025175.1 of Bifidobacterium breve DSM 20213 = JCM 1192. Lineage (NCBI taxonomy): Bacteria > Bacillati > Actinomycetota > Actinomycetes > Bifidobacteriales > Bifidobacteriaceae > Bifidobacterium > Bifidobacterium breve. The sequence continues at coordinate 708,976 of NZ_AP012324.1, read as the reverse complement.
GCCTTCAGATGCATTATAGAAATGATCTCCGCGCGCACTGATGGTATAGGTGCCGTACGGTGTGGCGTCATCCATGCCAGTGCTGGCGATCATCGTGTAGATGGTCTTGCCATTGGACTTGACGTACACCTCTTGCTTGGCGAGGCTGACGTCCACGCTCAAATTGGAATACTGCGATAGGTTGGGTTGCTTACCAGTAGGATTGCTCCACCGTGCGCGTTGTGCTTCTTTGTTCCGCTGTTCTTGAATCGCATGGTTGAAGACAGGCACCTGCTGGCGCTCAACAAATGAAGTTGGTTGCGTCACGGATTGCTTAGCCGCTGATTGAGATGGCGTTGCGTTCCCATTGCCGCTGCCGGGGTGGGGCCAAGCGCGCATGGCTCCCATAGTCGAGAAAACTGCCAGCACACAGCACACCAGCGCGCATACAAACACTATGATTCGTCGTATGGTATAGATTCGTTTGCGACGTTTATCTACCGCTACAGGGCGCTTTTGAGCCATAGATTCCTTCTCATCAGAAAGGTATTGCCTGATTGATTTTAATCAGACATTGCGACGGGGCACTGAACCGGGTTGGATGCTCATGCGGCCGTTGTACCATGCCCCCTTGCACTTACTTCCATATCAATCGGTTCGTCCGTTGAAATTTGGCGCAACAGTCCACTTGCGGCGCAATAGCATCCACAAACCGATAATCACGGCCACAGTACCGACCCCAATACCGAACAGGTCCGAGGATTGTGCCGCGTGCGCGGTTCCCTGGGACTCTAAAAGCACATCCTGCGTGACCACCAGCGAAAGCATCGCGTCAATGAAGGTCACAAATTTAACCGATGAGTCAAGGGGGTTGCGGGTCTTATGCGAGACAATCATGCCGCGGATAGCTATGCCGATTTTGATAAACGAAATCGTGGCTACCGTAATGGCAATAATCTCACCGTACTCGTTCGGCGAACCGGTAAAAAACATGGTCAGTGAGAACGCCGCGTAGCTCAACCCGATGAAGCACAGCAGTGCGCCGGTGCGATGGCAAACGTTCCTTTCCTGAGCGAACCGTTGCATGCAATCGGCTATTTGACGGTGCGAGTGTGCGCTTTGACAATGAAGAATCGTGAAATGCATAGCATCGCGTAATACACGGCGCTCACGATGAACAGCGCGGACATCGGCCACAAGCCCATCGCCAGCTTGACGATGACCATAATGCCACCCAGCGCCGGGGAGAAAGCAATGGTTAGCGCCACCTTGTCGTTCTTCTCCAAGGCCCGGTAATCACGGTACAGGCCCATTGCTTTGATGCGTTCGACGGACTGAGGCACGCGTAGCCGCAGAGGCTTGGTTTGCTTGATTTGCTTGGCTTGCTTGGTTTGCTTGGTTTGCTCGATCTGCCCCTCAGCCCGTTCGCCCTGCCCGACCTGAAGTGCTGCCCATTACCATGTTTGGTAGGTCCCGATGGTCGGGGCCGGGTCGCCGGTTCCGGTATGACTCTCTCGCCCTGTCGTTGATGATCCGGGGGTGTTGTCGCCGGGAACGGGGACGCCCGATGACCGCTGATAGGAACCAGGCCGGCTACACGGACGTTTCAGGGGCGCATGGCGCAGGTCTCGTCGTAATGTGGGTGCGACGCCGGACGTCCGGGGCTCCTCCGAATCCACGGCAACCGGAAAAACCTTCATGACGGGAGGAACGATGATGACCCCGGACGACATCGACGTGTGGGTCCACCTGGACGTGGGCAAGGGCGCGCACCACGCGCACGCCCTCGACCGGGACGGCGACACCCTGTACGACAAGCCGCTGAAACAGGACGAGAAGGCCATCCGCTCGATGCTGGAACACCTCTCCAGGCGCGGCCGCGTATTGCCGGTCGTGGACCAGCCCAACACCATAGGCTCCCTGCCCCTGACGGTGGCGCGGGACATGGGGATCACGGCCGCCTACCTGCCCGGCACGGCCATGCGCAGGACCGCGCAGCTACCGCCCGAGACGCTCAGGGACGCGGGCCTGAACGACGAGACCCTCGCCGCGCTGAAGCTGCTCGCCGGCCACGACGAGGACCTCGCCAACTTCAAAAGCGCGGCCCATCTGGCCGCCTACGCCAGCATCGCTCCGGTCATCGGCGCATGGATCCACCCTGCTCAAGCTTGACAAAACCAAGCTGGACGCCAGCCAACAGCTGGTGCTGGAGTTTGCTTCCAGCGGCATTCTCGGCTTGTTCGGCAAAGCATCATCAATTTTCACCACACAGGGCATCGGGTCCATCAAGCGTTCGACCCTACCCGAGACCATCTCGCATCTCACCAATTCGTTGGACGGGGAATAAACAGTAGCAAAGCCCCCTCTGCCACACATGCAGGCATCATTGCAATCGGAGACTGCTCAGCACAACCAATGGCATCGCCGCAGGCCGAGCAGTAACGAGCGGAACCCCCATAACCGACGGCAGGGATCAACGAGCCCTACCATCAGGTCCGCGAATCCGCTACGCTTCTACCGCGTAGCGAGGAAGAAGAAGCGCGGGAAGGGGAAGATGATGCTGCCGTCCGACTGCGTTGGATATTCCTCACAGACCCGAGCGAACACTTCAGCCTCGAATTCCCTGCGCCCGGCGTCGTCAAGCGCTTGCAGATACGGCCTCATACCGGTGCCACGATACCAGTCCATAATCGCCTCATGCGAGGGCAGCGTGTGCATGTACGTGGTTTTCCAGATGCGGAAGGCACTGGTATGCGCGTGCAACAACTCCCAGTATTCAGGCGGCGTGAGGTTGTAGAATTCGCGCTGTTGCGACAGCTCGTCCGCAAACTCGGGCGAGTACACGATACCGCCGATGATGCGGTGAATCGGCTCCTCATAGTTCATCGGCGTCTGCACGGCCAGCGCTCCCCCGATCTTGAGCCGGGCGAGCAGACCGGGAATCAGATGCGGATGGTCCGGCACCCATTGGATGCAGGCGTTGGAGAACACCACGTCGAAGTCAGTCGGCAGATCATTCAGTTGCGTAGACACATCGCACAGTTGGAAATCAACGTCAGGATAGGTTTTACGTGCCACCTCGATCATGTCTGGCGAACTGTCGACGCCCAGAATCTCGGCGTGCGGATAGCGTTCACGCAGCACGACCGTGCTGTTGCCCGGCCCGCAGCCGATATCCAGCACGCGCCTGACGTTGCCGTCATCCGGCGGCAGCTGCATCGCCAGATCACGCGCCGGCTGCGTGCGCTCCCGCTTGAACCGCAGATACTGTTCCGAATCCCATGTCACCATGTTCCCCACGCTAATCAGCCGTTCACATATCGGCCGAGCCTGTCTTGCATCTTGGCCTTAAAGCACACTTCGCGAATAGCGCACAATGGCACACGGACGACTCACTCGTCCGCCGCATCGTCCTTCAGTGCGCGCAGCAGGGCCTTGTTGCGGGAATCGATGATGCGCTTGCCGTCCTCGCCCTGCCAGGAGAAGAAGCCCTGGCCGGTTTTGGCGCCGAGGTTGCCTGACTTGACCTTCTCGGCAAGCAGCGGGCTGGGTCCGGTGCCGTTGTCCATGTCGTCGAACATATAGGTGCTGATGTTGTAGAACACATCGAGACCACCAAGATCGATACTGGCGATCGGGCCGACCAGGTTCCAACGGCGGCCGAGGCTGTACTTCATCACGTCATCCACGGTGGCCGCGTCCGCGATGCCTTCCTGAATGATATGGAATTCCTCGCGCAGCACCGCCATCTGCAGTCGGTTGCCGATGAATCCGAGCGATTCCTTGTTGAGTTTCGCCGGTTTCTTGCCGATTCTGGTCATCAGGTCGAACGTGATATCCATCACGTGCGGGTCGGTCTTCTCCCCCGGCACCACTTCGACCAGCGGCATCAGCTGCGCCGGATTCCAGAAGTGCGCCACCACGAAACGTTCGGGCTTCTTCAGCACCGATTGGATTTCCGTGGGGCTCAGGCCGGAGGTATTCGTAGCCAAAATCGCATCATCAGGTGCGGCCTGCTCGATCTCGGCCCAGATGGACTTCTTCAGATCCAGGTTCTCCGACACCGCTTCGATGACGAAATCCGCGCCGGCCACGCCGCTGGCGTAGTCGGTGAATTGGGAGATGCGCGCCAGCACATCGTCCACGGAATCGTCGGCGTGCAGCAGACCAGCCGCGGCGAACTCTTCGGCGTCGGCGTGAATCGCCTTCATCGACTTTTCGAGCGAAGCGTCACTGCGGCCGATCAGATGCACCGGATAGCCGGCCAGCGCGAACTGCAGTGCAATCGCATGGCCCATCGTTCCCGTGCCGACGTTCGCAATCGTCTTGATATCATCCACTGTGCTGACCATCGTGAGGCCTTCTTTCCGGCGGCATCGCCATGTTTCGAGGCATTGCGTGGAGTTGTACGCCACACGCTTTCAACTCGCATTGTATGCACGAACAGCACGCAATTGCGTGAGATTGACTCATTTTCACGCGAGCCGAGAGCAACATGGCGCACGTCACCGCACATGGATTGCGGGTCTTTGGACTCGCCTCCAGCTCTGGTCCGGAGAAATGTCAGCGACAACCGAACAGTACGGCATCGGAATCTCTCGACGATTCATGCTCAACAAGCATGGCAATCGATACGTTATAGGTAATTGCAATATTGACTAGACATTCCTATGCTGTGGCGCAACGGCACCAAGCCGACGCGAGTCTTCATGGTCAAGGACGGCATTTATGGCACAGAACCACAGCACCATCACCAATCCCAGCGCGTTCCCGTTGGGTGCGCCGAACGACGCATACGCCAAATATTTCATCGGGCAGAGCTATCTGGCACCGCTGGTCTCGGGCAAGGAAGTCAACGTTTCCAATGTTACGTTCGAGGTGGGCTGCCGCAATAACTGGCATATTCATCACAGGGCCTGCCAGATCCTCATCGCCGTGGGCGGGCGCGGCTACTACCAGGAGTGGGGCAAGGAGCCGGTCGAGCTCAAGCCCGGCGACGTGGTGTACGTGGCACCTGAGACCAAGCACTGGCACGGGGCCGCGCCGGATTCCGATTTCGCGCATATCGCCATTATGAATGTGGTGGACGGCGCTTCGAACGAATGGCTAGAGCCGGTCGAAGCCGAATACGACGCGCTGCGTTGATGAGCCGAAAACAGAAGGACACGATTATGAATATTTCTCCCGCCGCTGAACAGTATCACCGTACGTTTTTCCCGAACTCGGAACTACTTCGTCAGGACGATCCGGATATGGCCCAAATCATCGAGAATTTTGCGTTTGATGAGGTGCCGAACGAACCGGGCGTCAACGATCTGGACGATAGGACCCGTTATCTGGCGATCCTGGCCACGCTGCTCGGCAGCCAGAGCCTCACCGAATTTCGTGGCATCGTGCCGGCCGCAATGATCGCCGGACTTACGCCGGTGGAAATCAAGGAGGCGACGTATCAGGCCGTGGCATATCTGGGCATCGCCCGCGTCTACCCATTCATCGCCGCACTGAACGAAGTGCTGCGTGCGCAGGGCGTCGAGCTGCCGTTGCCGCCCCAATCCACCACAACTCCCGAAACGAGGCGCGAAGCCGGCACCCAAGCCCAAGTGGATATTTTCGGCGAGGACATGAAGGACTTCTACAAGTCCGGACCAGAGGAGACACGCCACATTAACCGCTGGCTGGCGGCCAACTGTTTCGGCGACTATTACACTCGCACCGGCCTTAACCTGAAACAGCGCGAGATGATCACGTTCTGTTTCCTTGCCACCCAAGGCGGGTGCGAGCCACAGCTGACCAGTCATGCCCGCGCCAACATGCGCATCGGCAACGATTGCCACTTCCTCATCGCCGTGGCCTCACAATGTATGCCCTACATCGGCTACCCGCGCACGCTCAACGCGTTGCGCTGCGTTGATGAGGCCGCGAAGAGTATGTGATGAAGGCTACCAAGCGCCAGGGGATTTCCCCGGCATTCTTTTCATCGAAGGGGACAATTCAGAGCACAACAGCCGACACGATGGTCAGCGAAGCCAGTGAGAAGAGCGTGCTTACGAGCACGAAGCCGACCGCATAGTCGGGCATGTTGTTCTTGCGGCCGGTAAACATGGCGATGGTGGTCATGGTCGGCAGGCCGGCGATCACGGTAATCATCAGAATCATGTCGTGAGTGATGGGCAGCTGCGGCAGCGCACTGGCCAACGTGGTCAGCAGCGCATAGAAAGCGAGCGGGAATGCGATCATCTTGGCGACTAGGCCAACATAGAGTTCGTAGCGTTTGAGGACGCCCCACCACTTGGTCAGCGCGAACAGGCCACCCAAGTAGATCAGCGACATCGGCGTGGCCATATTGCCGATGGTGTGCAGCGGCTTGAGGATGATGTCCGGTACTTTGACGCCAAGCAGAATCAGAATCAGGGCGAGCATCACGCCGATGAAGGCGGGGTTGACGAATCGTTTAAGCAGGCCGAGGACGCGAGTGCCTAGCGAGGGGCGGGCGGCCACCGGAGAACCGCTGTTCGCAGCCTCCCCCACCGAACCGGCGCCGTTCACCGAACCGTTCGCGACCGCACCTCGCGCGCCAATCGCGTTGCCGCCAGTCGTTTCGGCGACCGGCTCGCACAGCCATACGCCGTACGTCCAGAGCAGCGTCTGGTCGATGATCGACATCAGCGCCACGTAAATCGCGCCGTTCTGAGGCCAAAGTGCCATGATCAACGGAATGCCGATAAATCCGGCGTTGCCGAAAATCAGCGACGCCTGAAACACATGGCCACGCGAACCTTTGAGCCTCAACAGCTTGGCGACCAGCCAGAACACCAGGATGAGCAGCGCATACATCACGGCGGTCAGCAGCATCACGCCCCAGTTGGCGGCGAGCTGCGCGCGGTCCGCACCGTCGACGGCGTTCGAGAACACGAGCACAGGGATGAGCACATTGAGCAGCAGCGAGCACATGCCGTCCAGCGCCGTCTGGCCATAGAACCGGAGTCTCACACATCCATACCCGACCATCAGCATGATCAGGAATCCGACCAACTGGCCAATCATGACGCCAAATTGCCCCATGCACGCTCCTCTCGCTCGTTCCCTCCCCGTGATTTCCTGTCACTGGTTCATATAGGCAGCCATCTGGACAGGCTCGGCGGCACACGCATCAGTATGTTCGATACCACCACATGTCAATCCACACTTCTCGTTCAACCGTTCCCCGTGCTAATGAGCCGCCGGCCACCCCGTGTTGCCTGTGCTGCGCGAGCACCATTACACGTATTGCATTCCAGTGACCATTGGACGCAACGTGTGGGTCGGCGCCAATGTGTCGATTCTGCCGGGAGTCACCATCGGCGACAATTGCGTGATCGGCGCCGGTTCAGTCGCGACGCATTCCATCCCCGCCAACTCGGTCGCTTACGGCGCACCTTGCGAAGTCGCACGCGAAATCGGCGACAAGGACCGCGAGTGTTTCTACAAAGACCGCAAGCTCGACGTGTGGGAGTGAGCTTTCGCGCTACTGCTCTTTGACCTTAAAACGCTCACTGAATTGACGGTCGCGCCAGTAGTAGACGTCGTCGCGTTCGTTGATTTCGCGAATTACCTTGCACGGGCTGCCGTAGGCGACCGTGTTGGCGGGGATGTCCTTGGTGACCAGCGAGTTGGCGCCAATGACCGCGTTGTCTCCAATAGTGGCTCCGGGCAGTACGGTCACGTTCGCGCCAATCCAGACGTTTTCACCGATGTGGACTGGCAGCGAATACTGGGCACCCTGATAGCGCAGGTCCGGACGCACGGGATGGCCGGTGGCCACAAGCGTGACGTTGGGGCCGATCATGGTGTGGGATCCGATGAAGATCTCACCATCGTCCACCAGCGTCAGGTTGAAGTTGGCGTAGCAACGCTCACCCCAATAGGTATTGCAGCCCCAGTTCGCATACACCGGGCATTCGAGGTACAGGCCCTCCCCCGCGGCGCCGAAGAACATCTGCATGAGTTCGGTGCGGCGTTTCGGATTGGTCAGCGGTGTGGCGTTGAGTTCAAGCTGGAGATCGCGTTGGGCGGCCTGCAGATCAAAAAAGCCGTCCACATCATCCGGCAGGTAGACCTCGCCGGAGAACATAAGCGCCATTTTCTCGCGCGTCGCATCATCGATAATCGGCTTGGCGATCGGCTTGTCTTCGGTCATCATTGGCTCCTGTTCGGCGTTTTGGCGATTGTGTCGGTCGAACTATTCTGTCACAGACTCGTTTTCAACACCCAGCATTGAGCGCAGCCAGTCGAGCTCGGCGGCAATTTCAGCATCGTGCACGGCGATGATGCCGCGGCGATAGAGGTCGTGATCTGCTCGATGGAGAGCGGATTGCCGGCGTCACAGGCATCACCGTCAAGGCTGGCGCCACCGTGCAGGTCATCGACCGCAACCCGGACAAGGCCGCAGCAACAGCTGAAGGCGTCACCAATCAGACCCCATGGACCGGCGGTTTTAAGGTTGTCAAGTAAGCGGCATATCGCAGCGAATCATTCTCAATAAGAAAAGTGTGAGGCAAACGCACAATATCACTCAATCGCGCATTCGCGGGAATAGCATCAAACAGCCATTTCTTGGATTCAGATGTGCGATTGGCACCGTGCGGGCCTCACACTTTTCTTATTGAGAACGATTCGCCGTGCAGTCAAGCCCTCCATCCACCCAAAAAGGACTCGCTTTTGGCCGCGTCGTCGCGGTAGGCCTTGCCGAACTCGTCAATGAGCCCATGGAATTCCTGCAAATCCTTGACACTGAGGTTCGTATCCAGCACCACGGGCGAATAGGCCCTGTGGAATGCCGGATAGCCGGCCGGCACGTCGAATCCAAGGAAGGCGAATAGTCGGCGAGCATAAGTATCGGCCACAAATGTGCGGCGCGAAAACACATATAGCATCAGGTCGTCGGCCGTTTCGCCCCCGATACCGAATAATCCGAGCAATTCGGTCCGCAATTCGGCGTCGGGAATATCTGCCGCGCCCTCAGGTGAGGCTCCGCAACGCTCCACATACCATCGGCTCAGTGACTGTACCGTCTTGGATTTGTTGACATAAAAGCCGGACGGGCGAATAAGTTCCTGCAGATGCGCTGGCCCCATAATCGCCAGCTTATGGGGTTCGAGCACACCCTCCGCGTTCAACGCCGCAAGCGAACGATTCACATTGCCCCACGCCGTATTCTGCGTCAGCACCGCGCCCACCATAATCTCGAATGTGGTTTCAGCCGGCCACCATCCGGTCGGGCCAAGGGCGGCAGCCATGGTGCGGTACAGCGATTCGATATACGCGGGAGAAGGAACGCCCGGCACCCGCTTTGCACTTCGATTATTCATAGTTGCCATCTACCATTCACCGCAATTCATGCAGGATTCGCCGCATGAACGGGATAGTGACTAGGAATGTCAGCACGTCGGACACCGATTGTGCCATTTCCACGCCGAGCACGCCGAACATCATCGGCAGAATCAGTACGATCGGTGCCAAAAACAGACCTTGTCGGCACAGGGCCAGGAATGAGGCGATGCCAGTGCGGCCCATGGTCTGGGTCATCATATTGCCCATCATGTTGAAGCCGTTGAGAATCACCGTGCAGCATTGGATATGCAGCGCGGCCACACCCACCGCGACCACGGCCGGGTCGGAGCGGAAGATCTCGACCAGTTGCGGTGCGAACACCCACAGCAACACCGCCAACACCACGAGCACGCAGGTGGCGAGCCGCACGCAGAACCAGTACCCTTCTTTGACGCGCGCGAACAGGCCGGCACCGTAGTTGTAGCCGCACACCGGTTGGAAACCTTGGCCGAGGCCGACGATCACCGAGTTGGCGCCCAACATAATGCGCATCACAATGGCCATGCCGGCGATGGCCGCGTCGCCGAACGGATTGGCGGCGATGTTCACGCAGGTCACGGAAATCGAGCCGGCGCCTTGGCGGAGCAGCGAGGGCAGGCCGCCGCCGGCCACTTCGCGCATGAGCAGCACATCCGGCTTGCAATTGCGCAGGGACAGTTTCATCACGCCGAATTTGCGGCTCATTGTGGTCAGAATCGCGAAACTCACCGTCTGGCAGATGGCGGTGGCGAGGCCAGCACCGAGAATACCCAGGCCGGCCACGAAAATGAATAATGGCGCGAGCAGGAAATTCAGCAGTGCGCCCGACACCAGCCCGATCATGCCGAATGCCGACTGGCCTTGGTATCGCAGCAATCCGTTGAGCGCAAACGAACCGCATACGCAGGGTGCGGCGACCAGCAGCGGTGTCAGATATTGCACGGCGTATGGGGCGATCGTGGAGGTCGAACCCAGCATGACGACCAACGGCCGCAGGGTCAGCAGCCCGATCGCGGCAATTACCAAACCGGAAATCACCGCGCCCGCGAAGCCCACGGCCAACAGTCGGGAGGCACGTTCGTTGTTCTGTTTGCCAAGTTCGCGACTCATCGAATTGCCCGCGCCGTTGCCGAAGAAGAAGCCGAGCGCCTGCATCACGGTCATGATGGAGAACGCGATGCCGATGGCGCCGGACTGCGCGGTGCCAAGCTGGCCAATAAAGAACGTGTCCGTGAGATTGTAGGCAGTGGTCACCAGATTGGAGATGACGGCCGGCAGGCATAGTTTGAGGATCAGCGGTTTGACCGGCTGCCCGGTCATCTGCTGATATTCCGCGTCCGCGCTTGCGCGTCTCATGCCATGAACCTGAACCACGGACGGTTATCCTACTCGCGCCTTGCCCTATGCGAATGCGCGTGACCGCCATACGGGTTAACATGTCATTCTCGGGAGTGAGCCAAAGAAAAGATAAAGCCACAGCCCGTGCCACGCCCACACCGGCTCATGCCATATTCCTAAAAAGCGCCGTGGTAAAGATGTCCGTTGAGCCTTACCCTAAATACCGCCCAGTAATGCTGCTTGGGTTGGCCGCGACCTGTTCCGGCGTTCCGGTGGCGACGATGCGTCCGCCGCTTTCGCCGCCGCCCGGACCCATGTCGATGATCCAGTCCGCATTGGCGATCACGTCAAGGTCATGTTCGATGACCACGACTGTTGCGCCGCTCGCCACAAGCCGGTCGAACACGCCCAGCAGCACACGCACGTCGAGCGGGTGGAGACCGATGGTCGGCTCATCGAACACGAATACCGCGTCCGATTGGGCTTTGCCCATTTCGCTGGCGAGCTTCAACCGCTGGGCTTCGCCGCCCGAAAGCGCCGGCGTCGGTTCGCCGAGTGTCAGATACCCAAGACCCAAATCATGCAAGGTGGTCAGACGTGCGTGGACCTTCTTGAGGTCGTGGGTCACGGCCAATGCCTGATCCACGCTCATTGCCATGAGTTGGGGCAGACTCAGTGAAAGGTGAGATTCTCCCTTAACCGCACGCCGAATCGCGCCGGCTTCAGACGCATACCGGGAACCGCCGCAGTCCGGGCATTCGATGGTCACGTCCGGCAGGAACTGCACGTCGAGTGAGATCGAACCGGTGCCGTCGCACGTGGGGCAACGCAGCCGTCCAGTGTTGTACGAGAAATCGCCGGCCTTCCAGCCGCCCGTCTTGGCCGCATCGCATCGGGCGAAGGCGCGGCGCAGTTCGTCGTGAATATCGGCATAGGTGGCCACGGTGGAGCGCACGTTTGCGCCAATCGGCGTGGCGTCGATGAGATTCGCGCGACTGATGCCCGCGGTCTCAAGCTCGCGCACGTGTTCCGGCAACAGCTCCCCCGCCGCCTGCGCTTTGAGTGCGGGAATCAGCGATTCGAGCACCATCGTGGTTTTACCGGAGCCGGAGACGCCTGTCACCGCCACGAGCCGGCCGCGCGGAATATCAACGTCCAGCGGCTTGACCGTATGCAACTGGCTGGTTGTCATGCGGATACGGCCAAGGTCGAACACCTGCGGTTCCGCCACGCGCTCACGGATGCGCGCGCTCACATTATCGGCCAAGAACGGCGCAATACGACTACTTGGATTCGCCGCCACTTCGTCCACCGTGCCTTGCGCGATCACATGCCCGCCTTCGGCGCCGGCAACCGGTCCCATTTCAATGAGATGGCCGGCGGCTTTGAGCACGCGCACGTCATGGTCCACGACCACCACGGAATTGCCGTCCGCCACTAGATCGCGCATCACGCCGAGCAGTCCGTCCACATTCGAGGGGTGCAGCCCGATGGATGGCTCGTCAAGCACATACAGCACGCCAGTGGTGCGGTTGCGCACGGCACGGGCGAGCTGCACACGCTGGCGTTCACCGGTCGAAAGCGTGGCACCGGCGCGGTCAAGCGCCAGATAGCCGAGGCCCAAATCCAACAGTCGGCGGGCCACGTCCAGGAATGATTCGCAGATGTTGGTGGCCATCGGCCGCATGTCGGCGGGCAGAGATTCCGGCACGCCGCGCACCCAATCCACCGCCGCTTCCAAGGTCATCGCACTGGCTTCGGCCAGGTTCAGCCCGCGCACATGCGGGGCCCGGGCTGCGGCGCTCAGTCGGGTACCTCCGCAGTCGGCGCATGGTCCCTCCTTGAGAAATCGAGCCACGCGCTTCAGACCTTTCTCGTCCTTGGCTTTGGCGAGCGCGTTCTCCACCGTGTATACGGCGTTGAAGTAGGTGAAATCGAGTTCGGCGAAATCGTCGCCTTTCTTCGGCTTGTAAAGAATATGCTTTTTGATGGCCGGCCCGTTGAATACGATGTCACGCTCTTCGGGCGTGAGCTCGCTGAACGGCACGTTGGTGCGCACGCCCATCGCGCCGCACACCTGCTTCATAAGGTCCCACATGAGCGAGCCCCATGGCAGCACCGCACCGTCGTCGATACTTTTCGACTCATCCGGCACCAGGGCCGCACGGTTCACTTCGCGCACAATGCCGGTTCCGGAGCAGGTCGGGCAGGCGCCGGCCGAGTTGAAAGCGAGCGATTCGGCTCCGGGCGCGTGGAATTCCTTGCCACAGCCAGCACAGGTGATGGGCAGTCCGGCCGCCACGTTCAGCGTCGACTCGTTGCGCGCCCCGCAATGCGGGCACACGTGCGAGGCGACGCGGGAGAACAGGGGCCGCAGACTGTTGAGCAGTTCGGTCATCGTGCCGAACGTCGAACGGATGCCAGGCACCGTGGGCCGCTGGTGCAGGGCCAGCGCGGCCGGCACGTGCAGTACTTCGTCCACTTGGGCGCGACTGGCCTGGGTCAGGCGGCGTCGCGTGTACGTGGACAGCGCCTCCAAGTAGCGCCGCGAACCTTCCGCATACAGCACGCCGAGCGCCAGCGAGCTCTTGCCCGAACCGGAGACGCCGGCCACGCCCACCAGTTCGCCCAGCGGAATGTCGATGTCAATGTTCTTCAGGTTATGCACGCGCGCCCCGCGCACTTCGATCGCCTGCGGCCGCTGATCGTTGCTCATGCTCGGCACTGCTCCGCCGCCACCCTACTGTCTGACCTATTATCAAGCGTCACGCCGTTACCTCTTTCTCGACCTCGCCCTAGACCGCCGCCGCACGAGCTTCATGGTCTCCAGTATCATCACGACCAACGACGGCAGCCGAGAGGCTTTCGCTATTGAGCACCGCCTCTCGCATGCTGTTCGCCGCGTCATTACCGAGACTATCCACGTTTAGCATAATAAGTTCACGGACGGCGGGCATAATGGCAATAGAAGTCCGTCCACACCGAAGGAGCCCCGAGGATGGAACTGCGCGTCCTGCGATATTTTCTGGCGGTTGCCGAGGAAGGCAATATCACGTGGGCCGCGCAGTTGCTGCGTATTTCCCAGCCGACGCTTTCCCGTCAGCTCAAACAGTTGGAAGAGGAATTGGGCGTCACGCTGTTTGAACGCGGCAGTCACACCATCACGCTCACCGAGGAAGGCCGGCTGCTGCGCGAACGTGCGCAGACCATCGTTTCGCTGGCGGACAAAACCGAATTCGAATTGAAGCAATCCGGCAATGACCTCAGCGGTGAAATCGCCATGGGATGCGGCGAAGTGCGCGGCATGACATTGCTGTCCCAGCGCATGGCTGCTTTTCGCGAGCAGCATCCCAACGTGCGATTCCGGGTCACCAGCACCACATCGGACATTATTCAGGAACAGATTGAGCAAGGTCTCATGGACTTCGGCCTGCTTACCGATCCGGTGGATGTCAGCCAATACGAGTTCCTGCGCACCGGTATTACAGGGCACTGGTCAGCGATGGTTCCAGGCAACCACCCGCTGGCGGAACGCGAATCGTTGACCCCGCAGAATCTCAAGGATGTGCCGCTGCTGTTCCCGGTGCGCACGCCCGTACACAATCTGCTACTGAACTGGTTCGGGCAATACGCCGATCAAGGCGGAGCTCAACGCCGGGTATCACACGCCGGAACGCACCCATGAGCTTTTCGAGGAACTGGTGAGCCATCCTGTTGACCCCACGTTCCGGTTGAACGCGCCATTCCGCACCGACTTCGGCCGCAACGAACACGACACACAGGGAGCCGTCAAGCGAGGGCGTGAAGGTGGCGACCACACCGAATACGGCCACGCCGATCGCGCCGCCGCGCAGACCGGCAGCTTCGCTAAGGCCGGCCATCGTCTGCATATTTCCACACCGGCGGTGGCCAAACAAATCAATACGTTCGAAAAGGAATACGGTCTGACGCTGTTCGACCGATCACGCAGCGGCGTGCAACTCACCAAAGCCGGCAAGGAGTTCGTCGAGGACGCGCAGATGATCGTGCGCCAATGCGAGGAGAGTCTACGTCGTGCACAACGGCGCAGCACCGACGGCATCGCCACCGTCCGCCTTGGCGTTTCCATTCTGCGCCCCGGCCGCCGCATCCTCGACCTATGGCAGCGCGATGCCGGCAAACACACCGACATCCGCCTGGAACTGGTGTCGATGCCCGATGACTCCGAAGCGATCAACGACATCGTCACCCATCTCGGCGAAGACGTCGATCTGATATCCACGGCCTTCGACACCGGCTATTGGGACGACACCGGCAACACCCTCGCCCTCGATTCCGAGCCGCTGTGCGTGGCGGTGCCGCGCAATCACGCATTGGCGAGACGCGCACGGCTCACATTGAAAGACCTCGAAGGCACACGCATCCGCATCCTCAAACGCCATCGCGGCACCAACGACACGGCCCGGGACCTGCTGGAACAATGCCCCGCCATCGATTTGATCGACATCGACCACTACGACCTCGACACGTTCAACGACTGCGCCGAATCCGGCGACCTGCTCATCCCCAAACCCATGTGGGCCAGCGCACACCCACAGCTCGTCAACGTGGCCGTGGACTGGCCCGAACCGGTCGTCATGCACTACGGACTGCTCTACCCGCTCGACGCAAGCCCGGCGATTCACACATTATGGAATTTCTCGCCGCAGACGGAGATCTCGAACCGTGACCGTCCAACGAAACCGCGCCGATGCTCCGGCGTGAAGTGCGGTAATCTCTAAGAAAAGGCCATTGTGTCGAGATGGCGGGGCAACGGGCAGCGTTGCGGATTTGGGCTGAGGCCCCGTCGCTTGCGGTGTTGCATATTGCGACGATGAGGAGGGCAGCATGGAGGCCGCAGAGAGCAGGCAGCCGACGATTTTCGATGTCGCTGCGGAGGCCGGCGTCTCCAAGTCCATGGTTTCCCGCGTGATGCGCGGCGAAGGGGGCGTGCGTCAGGAGAAGGTGGACCGTGTGCTCGCCGCGGCGGAGAAGCTCGGATACGTGCCGAGCGCCATGGCCAGCGGGCTCGCCTCGAAGCGCACGAAAACGCTGGGAGTGGTGGTCAGGAACGCGAAGCTGCCTTTCTATGGGTTCCTTCAGGGCGCCATGCAGAAGCGGGCGCGTGAGCGCGGCTATCAGATGGTGTCCATCAGCGGCGTGGAGGAACTGTCCGCGGATGATGCGCGCCAGGCGCTGCGCGATTTGATCGCCCTGCGCGTCGAGGGGCTGATCGTATGCTCCGCCATGCTTGCGGTGGAGGATTTCATGCCGTTCATCGACCGGATCCCGTTCGTGATGGCCGGGCACGAGGACACGACGCGCACCGTGTCCTCGGTGTTTTGCGATGAGGAGGACGGCGGCCGCAGGCTCGCGCAATACGTCCACGACTTCGGGCACCGGGAGGTGGCGGTGTTTCTGGTGCCCAGGGAATACTCGGTCAGCCAGTACGGCCGCGGCATGGCCATGATCGAGCTGCTCGGGCAGCTCGGCATCCGCGTGAAGGTGATGGATATGAAAGGGGCCGAAGAGGTTGGAACGCTGGTGGACGAGGTGCTGTGCCATCCCAGGATCACCGCGTATATGTGCCCGTCCGACGTGGTCATGCTCAATGTGATGGACGAGTTGCGCCGGCGCGACGTTTCCGTGCCGCAGGATGTGTCCGTCACCGGCTATGACGGGTTTGGCCCGCTCGCGTCGCCGTACCTTGGATTCACCACATATCGGCAGCCTTTGGAGGAGATCGGTTCCCGCGCTGTAGATCTGGTGCTCGAGCGTCTGGATGGCGGTGACCACGCCGTGGAGGCGCTGCCAGTAAAGGGGGAATTCATCCACGGGCGCACCGTGGCGCTGCCACGTTGGAAAGACGGGCGATAGACGGGCAATAGGCGGAACGGAAGCCGCATCCCGCGCCGCAATCCCATGCACCCGCGCGTGGTGGCGACGGAGCGATAGCACCCGTCGCCCGAGGATGCATCACAGTGGCAGCAGATCGAGCCCGTTGGCTGCGGCATAGCCCAGGATCCAGGCCATGGGCAGGGTTGCCGCCCATGCGATGAGGATCCTGCGTGCCTCGCCCCAGCGGACCTTGCGCCAGTCGTTCGTCTGGCAGGTGCCGATGAGCGCGCCCGATATGGACTGGGTCATGCTGACCGGGCTTCCCAGCGCCGAGCTGACGAGCACGGCGGCGGAGGCCGCCCACAGGGTGACCCAGATCTGCCGGGAATCCGGCACGATGGTGCCGCGCTGCAGTGCGGCTGCTCCCTTGGGCATGCCGGTGAGCACGCCGGTCAGGAACGTCGCGGCGACGATTGCGGTGATGGCGGCGCTGTGCGTGGCAGTTCCCAAATCGACTCCCATGGCGGTGCCGAACAGGGCGATCATCTTCTGCCCGTCATTGCTGCCATAGGCGATGCAGGTGAGCAGGAATCCAAGGAAGACCATGGTGGTCGAGGACTGCGGGGTTCTGGATTGGAACAGCAGGTAGATGGTGCGGGAGATGGCGAACGCCACCAGAGGCGAAAGTATCGCTATCCCGAGGACGCGCAGCACCAGATGCCATTGGGGATGTCCGCCGGCGAAGCCGGCTCCGGAGGATGCTCCGACCAGGGCGAGCGTGATCGAGGTGGGCACGCCGCCTCCGTTGAGCGCCAGCAGGGTGGCCGATGCGGCGACGAGCACCGCCGCCAGCAGGAGCGGACTTTGTCCGCCGGATCCTTCGGAGGAGACCATGGCGACGATGGCTCCTCCGACGCGGCTGTTGGCGGCCGGCAGCAAGGCCACCGCCGTCGCCAGCATCAGGAAGGGGGCCGCCGTGACGCGGCGCGCGGCCTTGAGGTTGATGGCCACCAGGGGAGACCCGTCGTTCCTTCCTCCAAGCAGGCAGAACACCAATGCCAACATGGGAATAACCCACATATCTCACCCTCCTTGCTGAGAACGCTCCCAATACTGTAATTATTGAGTTTATAAATATTAGCACTGAATTCAGCGAACGTTCATCTTTAGCCTGAAAATGGCTGTATATCGTCGATTAGACTTTCTTATGTCGAAAGGATATACTATGAATCACTGGGAGCGCTCCGAAGATGGAGTGACCCCATACAACAACGGATATAGATAGCAGCAAATCAGCAACTCGATACGCCGCGTCCGTCATCGGAACGGCTGCGGCTCACAACCAAAAGACGTAAAAGGGTATTACCCATGGCTCTCGGCAAGGCAATGCCGGAGCCGGAGAAAGAAAGGAAGCGCGAGATGGCGTCATCAACCCATTTGTCGCAATCCCCGCACGGCGCCAAGACGCACGGCGGACGCACGGCGAACGTTCTCGTTGCGAAGAATCGCCTGACCGGTGCGGTCATGCTGGTTCCGGCATTGGCATTGCTGGTCGTGTTCGTGTTCGGCCCGCTGGTGCGCGTAGTGATGATGAGCATGCAGGGCACGGACATCTTCGGTTCGCCCTCAGGCTTCATCGGGCTGGAGAACTACAGGACGGTCTTCACGGACCCGGCGTTTGTCAAGGTGCTTATCCAGACGTTCCTCTACGCCGTGCTGGTCGTGGCGGGGCGCATCGCCTTGGGCGTGCTGCTGGCGATTCTGCTGACGAGGCACATCATGGGCATCAAGATACTGCGCGTGGCCATGACCTCGATCGTCAGCGTCTCGGTGGCGGCCGCATCGCTGGGCTTCCTGGCGTTGTTCGGCTCGAGCGGCGTGATCAATTCGATCATCGAGAAACTGGGCATCCGGCCGGTCGGGTTCCTCACCGACGCGAAGTGGGCGTTCTTCACGGTCACCTTGGTGACCATCTGGACCGGTCTCGGATTCGCGCTGATCCTGTTGTGCGCCGCGATCGACGGCGTGGACCAGGAGATCCTGGAGGCCGCGCGCATCGACGGCGCGAACGAAGCCCGCATCCAGTGGTCCATCGTGCTGCCGCTGATCACACCGACGCTGTTCTACATCGCCGTGACCACATGCATCGAGGCCCTGCAGGCGTTCGCCCAGATCAACATCCTGACCAAGGGCGGACCGGGCCAGGCGACCACGACCATCACCTACAACATCTACACCACCGCGTTCAACGCGGGCAGCGCGAATTTCGGCATCGCGTCCGCGCTGGGCATCGTGCTGTTCCTGTTCGTGTTCGTCCTGACATTGCTGCAGTTCCGCTTCCTGGAAGGCAAGGTGAACTACTGATGATCCGCAAGACTTCCCCCGTGAGCCAGGGCCTGTGGGCCGTGCTGGCCCTGATCGTGACCGTGCTGGTCATGCTGCCGGTTCTGTACATCTACGTCGGCGCGTTCTTCTTCGACGCCAACGGCCTGTTCAGGGGCTTCACCCTGGGCAATTTCATGCGCGCCATGTCCCAGATGCCCCTGACCCAGCAGCTGGGCAACAGCATCGTCGTGACCGTCTGCCAGACCGCGGGCCAGATCGTGACCGCGTTCCTCGCCGCCTACGCCATCGTGTTCTGCAATCTGAGGCGGCCCGGAATGTGGATGATGGTCTTCCTCATGAGCATGATGGTGCCTGGCGAGACCACCCTGCTGTCGAACTACCTGAACATCGCCAACTGGGGACTCATGGACACGATCCCGGCGATTTTCCTGCCGTTCCTGGTGCAGGGCTTCACCGTGTTCCTGTTCCGCCAGGCGTTCCGTTCCTTCCCCAAGGAGCTGCGCGAGGCGTCGCTGATCGACGGCGCCGGCCATCTGCGGTTCATGATCGACGTGCTCCTGCCCATCGTCAAGCCGACCATCATCGCCGCGACGATCAACGCCATGGTCGCCGCGTGGAACGGCTACTTCTGGCCCCTGCTCGTGACCAACAAGCCCGAGCACCGCACCATTCAGGTCGGCATCACCCAGCTGAGCGGCACCGACGGCTCCAACATCGGCGTGGTCCTGGCCGGCGCGGCCATCGCGGTCGTCCCGGCGATGATCCTCACGCTCCTGTTCAACCGGTCCCTGCGCGGCATGAGCGTCGCCGGAAGCATCAAGTAGCCCATCCGCCGCCCCTCGCGGGCGGTCCGAGAATCCAACGTCAACCCGGACCGGGGCATCCGGTCCAAAGCACGCATGGCGCCATCCGGGCGCCAACGAACAGATTTTTCTGTCGGAGGCCAGAACGGCCCATCCGGCGCAACAAGAAAGGAAATCACCATGAGGAAGTCAACGCTGCTGAAGGCCGCCGCCATCGCGGTCCTACCCATGCTCGCACTGTCCGCCTGCGGCTCCTCGTCGAACACGAACGCCGATGCGAACGGCGGCGAGCAGAACGTCACGTTCTGGTACTCGAACTCCGGCCCGGCCGTGGACGCCATCAACCAGCTCGTCTCCGAGTTCAACGACGCCAACAAGGGCAAGATCAAGGTCGAGGCCTCCTATCAGGGCTCCTACACGGACGTGCAGCAGAAGTTCTCCGCCGCCGTCCAGGCCAAGTCCACGCCCTCGATCCTGCAGATGAACGACACCTCGACCGGCTACATGATCGACAGCAAGATGACCACCCCGGTCTACAAGTTCGCTGAGGGCGACTCCGACTTCGATACGGCCGACCTGCAGCCGGTCGCGCTGAAGTACTACAGCGACGACAACGGCCTGCTGTCCCTGCCGTTCGCCATCAGCCAGCCCGTGACCTACATCAACAACAAACTCGCCCAGCAGGCCGGCCTGGACGTGTCCAACCCGCCGACCACCTTCGCCGAGGTCGTCGACTGGGCCAACACCATCCATGAGAAGACCGGCGCCTACGGCTTCTCGATGAACATGGTCGACTCGTGGATCCTGGAGGAACTCTCCGCCAGCCACGGCGAGCTCATCGCCACCCCCGACAACGGACGCGGCGGCAAGGCCGTCACCGGCGTGAACATGACCTCCGCGACCCAGCTCGACATGTTTCAGAAGATCGCCGACATGTTCAAGGACGGCGTCGCGCTCAACCCCGGCACCGATTCCAGTTCGATGACGACCGCCTTCACCTCCAACAAGGTCGGCGTCGTGCTGACCTCCTCCGCCTCCTACACCTCCATGCTGCCCGACAGCTCCTCCAAGAACGTGACCATTGCCCAGTTCCCGCACGACGACGCGAACAAGGACGCCGGCACCCCGATCGGCGGCAACTCGCTGTGGATCGTGGCCGCCGAGCACTCCGAGGCCGAGCAGAAGGCCACCTGGGAGTTCGGCAAGTACATGATGACCCCGCACGCCCAGGCCGTGTTCGCCAAGGCCTCCGGCAACCTGTTCGCCAACACCAAGGCCGCCGACGAGGCCGAAGGCAAGGAGATCCTTCAGGATCCGAACGTCAAGGTCTTCTACGACCAGCTTGCCACCAACCCGTCCACCAGCGTGTCGCTGGGAGCCCGTACCGGCGCCTACCCGTCCATCCGCAAGGACGTGATGGCCTCCTTCAACGAGGTCGTCGGCGGCTCCAAGGATCTCAAGACCGCCATGCAGGAGGCCCAGACCCAGTCCGCCAAGGACATCGCCACCTACAACAAGGCCGCGGGCAAGTGATCCCGCGCCGGTAAACAGTCCCTTTCGCCGTCCCTCCCCGGTTGTCTATACCGGGGCGGGATGGCCCGAATTCCACCCCCCCAGACAGCAACAAAGGAGCCGACATGAGCACCAAGACGGCCGCGCCGCGATTCGGCCGCGAACGGTACGCGGACATCAACATCGATCTCAACCGGGCGTGCGACCAATCGCCGTTCGTCATCGCCGCGCACCGCGGCACGCCGCGTGGCGATATCCGCGAGAACACACTCAACGGCGTCATCGCCACCACAAAGGTCAACGCCGACATCGCCGAGATCGACGTGATCCGCTCCACCGACGGCGAATACTTCGCCTTCCACGACGGCACCGAGATGGCCCGCCTGCGCATCACTGACGACATCCTGTCCAAGACCGCCGCCGAGCTCGACGAACTGCGCTACACCGAATATCCCGGCGCCTACTACGGCAACGTCGAGAGGGTCGCGCACATCCTGTCGAACGCGCCGGACATCCTCATCAACATCGATCGCTCCTGGCGCTACTGGAGCACCGGGTTCCTCGACTGGCTCGACCAGTTCCACCTCGAACGCAAGCTCATCCTCAAATGCCCCGTCGCGGAGGGGTTCCAGCAGGCCCTTCACGATCATGAGACCAAATACATGTTCATGGGCATGATCCAGAGCCCCGACGAGCTCGATCTGTTCGTCGGCGACGAGCAGATCAACACCGTCGGCGTGGAACTCGTAGCCACCACCGAGGACACCCCACTCGCCGACCCCGCGGTCTTCCGCACGATCAGCGAGCACGGCCTGTACAGCTTCGTCAACGCCCTCGACCTCGGCAACGGATACTGCGGTCTCAAGGGCATGGACGACACCCGCTCCATCCTCGAAGGACCCCAGCATGGGTGGGGCGCGCTCCTCACCCTCGGCGCCAACGTCATCCAGACCGACTGGCCCGAGAAACTCGACGAGTATCGCCGGGTCATCGCCTGATTCCGGCGGTTCTCCGCGATTTCCCCTCAGCGGCCCCTCTGCGTTTCCGGATCAGCCTGAAACGGCGCCCGTTCCGGGCCGGTCCGGAAACGCAGAGGCCGCTGCCTTCGCCGCGACAATGAACGAAAGAAGGTGCCACAATGCCGTGGTTCAGCGCCAAGAACGCGCTCGCAGAGGATCCTGTCATGGGGCTGCTCCGGGAACAGGTGATGACAACCCGCAAAGGAGTGTCCATCGCGTTGGACGCCGTCGAGGGGCATCTGAGCGTCGATGAATCCAGAAAGAGCGTCAACGATATCGAGCACGAGGGGGACGAGGTCCGTTCCAAGGTCGTTCACGCGTTGGCCAAGGCCTGGACCACGCCGTTGGACCGTGAGGATCTGTTCCGTTTCTCCCGATCCATCGACGACGTGCTCGACAACACCCGCGATTTCATACGCGAAATCCATCTTTGGAAAGGATATGCCGGCGAACACGCCAATGTCGCGTTGACCCACGTGAACGTCGCCCTGCACGATCTGGAACTCGCCGTGACCGCGGAAGGCGCCGACATGCGCCGGTACTGCCTCGAGGCCAGCAAGGAATCCGCCCGCGTGCGGCGCGCCTACGAATCGGGGCTTGCAGCCGTCTACACCGGCGAAATGAGCATGGACACCCTGAAAACCCGAGATCTGCTGCGCCGCGTCGACGTCATAGGCCTGAGGCTTGGGGAGTCCTCCGACGCCATCCTCGACGGGCTCGTCAAACGCGGGCTGTGACTCACCGGAATACCGCAAAGGGAAAGGCGCGAATATGCGCAGGAAACTGATTCTTGATTTGGATACGGGCATCGACGACGCGCTGGCAATCGGATCCATCTTCTCGCGTCACAGACAGTGGGCCATATACAACGGCAGCTTGATGCGTTCTCCATTCACTTCGAGTTGGCGGGGATGCAGAACGTATTCCTCGCCCAATCGTTGGGCATACCTTTTGCGGAATTTGTCGAGCGAAGACACACCGTATCGTTTCGTGGATTTCACTTCGATCGGGCTGATGCGAGGTTTCATCGCGGCATTATCGTATTCCCGAACGATGAGGAAGTCTATCTCCATGGTTTTCGAGGCATCCGTTCTATCCGAGCGCGAGAAGAAATACAGTTTGTGCCCATTAGCCCGGAATTGCTGAGCCACCGCATTCTCCACCAGCATTCCTTCGTTGAGCGAAAGCCTATCGAACAGAATATCCCGGTACACATCATCCGGCGTTGTCTCTCGATCGGCAAACGCCTGCGACACCAACAAACCGGTATCCGCCATATAGCATTTGAATGAATCGTTATCTTCGTACAATCCCAGCCCCACCAAAGGGTCAGTCGAATTACGGCACAGGTTCACCAAGCGGGCGTCTTCCAACCAGAAGAACGCCGAATCGTATTCACGAGATCGAGCCCCCTTATCGACCGATGCCAGAGTGAATCGTTTCTCATGCTTGGACAGCTGCCCTGGAATCTGAGCGAAAATGCCCCGCACGTGGCCGGCATCGCCATTGGCGAACTTGCCGATATCATCACTGTACAGTTGCAGGATGCCACGTTTAATCGAATCCACCTCGCCAAAATCGCGATGCTCGACATAATCGGCAACCGCCTGCGGCATACCGCCCACCAGCAGATATTCGCGCCACAGCCTCATCGCTCGTTTGTGCAGCGCATCGGGCAACGGGACCAGACGCTCGAACGATTTGCGAATCGTTTCAGCAAGCAGCTCCTCCCCCATGGCCCAGCAGAACTCCTCAAAATCGAGCGGCCCCATGTCCATTTTCCCTTCCTCGGAGGGGATGACGATATTCGCCACATTCCTCTTGATGGAGATCAGCGAACCAGTTTCCACATAGTCATACCGGCCATCCGCAACCAGATATTTGACGAGCTCCCTCGCCGCCGGATACCGCTGCACCTCGTCGAAAATAATCAACGATTCACGCTCGTACAGTCGCTTGCGGTAATACGCAGACAACAGCATGAAAAATGTGTCAAAGTCATCACGCTGGTTTTCGAAGATGTCGCGAACGTCGCGCGGCAAACGCGCGAAATCGATGAGAATATATGACTTGTACTGAATGCGGCCGAATTCCTCAACAATGGTGCTTTTGCCCACACGGCGAGCGCCTTCGACGAGAAGAGCCTCACGCCCACCCGCTTTTTGTTTCCATGCGATCAGCTTATCCAGCATCTTGCGCTTCAACATGAGCAATCACCTCATTACACGAAAACAACAGTATAGGCATATGCTATTCTACACGAAAACAGAAGTATAGAGGTGGCCGATTCTACACGAAAACAACGGTATAAGGATGCAAGCCGAACCGGCTCACCCCCAATCCCCCCCCATCACACCGGCGGCCTGTTTGATTGTGCGATTTTGTGCGAATGGCTCACACGGTTCTTAGTGAGAACCGTTCGCTGCGTACCTGACCCTAGAACCCGATCAGCGCCTTGATGACCTTGCGCTGGTCCATCGCCTCGTAGGCGTCTTGGATATGGTCGAGGTCGTACTCGGCGGTGAACACGCGGCCGGGGTTGATCTCGCCCTTGAGCACCGCGTCCAGCAGACCCTCATCAAGGTCATAGTGGCGCACGGGAGCCGGGCCGCCCTTGATGCCGATGTTGCCGTAGAACGTGCCTTCGGCGCTGATCTCCACATCGTGCGGCAGGCCCACACGGCCGATCACGCCGCCGCGTCGGATCAGGCCAATCGCCGTATCGAACGACTGCTTGGAGCCCACGCATTCGAGCACAGCGTCGGCGCCGTAGCCATCGGTCATCCCCAGCACCTTGTCAATGGCAGCCTGATCACGCTCCGGCACGATATCAGTCGCACCAAATTCGCGGGCGAGCGCCGCGCGATCCTCGTGACGGCTCATGGCAATAATGCGCGTGGCACCGCGCATCTTGGCGGCAATCACACCGCACAGGCCGACTGCACCATCGCCCATGACCACGGCGGTGTCACCGGGCTTGACCTCGGCAGAAGCCGCCGCGTGATAACCGGTGGACATCACATCGGAAATGGTCAGCAGCGATGCGAGCTGTTCATCGGAATAATCTTCCGGTGAACCGAGCACCTTGACCACGGTGCCATCCGCCTCGGGCACACGCAGGTATTCGGCCTGACAAGCGGAGAAGTAGCCGCCGTGCGGGCACACGGATTCGAAGCCGGCCTTGCATACCGGGCACTTGCCGCAGCTGTATGGGAATGGCACGACCACGAAATCACCTGGCTTAACGGATTCGACCGCCGCGCCAACCTCTTCGACCACACCGATGGACTCGTGACCCACCTGGCTGTGCGCGGCCTGTCCGCTCAGCCCACGAAAGAACCACAAATCAGAGCCACACACGCACGTGCGCACCACGCGAATCACGATGTCATCATCCTGTTCAAGCGTCGCCTTCGGCACTTCTTCCACGGCCATCTTGCCAGGCTCCACGAAAATCGCGGCTTTCATCATTTCGGTCATGTCAATCACTCCTTTGTTGGGAATATCTGTCTATTGTCGTTTATTGTTTGACGTCGGTTTGCAGGCGCTTCACCTGTTCGATGATGTTCCGGTTTTCTTCGATGAGCTGCTGCGCCTCCTCGTCGCGCCCCTCAGCCTTAGCCCGCCAGTACAGTGTCTTGAACGATACGTACGCCTGCTGCATTCGAATGGATTCGGCTTTGGCAGCGAGACGCAGGGCCTGCGCGTCGAGCAGTTCCATCTGGCGGCGTGCACCTTCTCGCCCGCCCTGCGAGTTGGCGAGGTATGTGCGCATCGATTCGAGCGGCATGCCCGTGGCTGCGAGACAGGATACTGTGGTCAGCCGTTCGAGATCGGCGTCCGAATAGGCGCGATGCCCCGAACTCGGGTCGCGAGTGATGGGGGCGATAATGCCGATCTGCTCGTAGTAGCGCAGCGTGGACTCCGGAAGCCTGGAAATCATCGACGCCTCGCGAATCGTATGCCATGCGGTCGTTGTGCTCATATCGACAACTCTAAAAACCTCAAGTACTTGAAGTAAAACGGCGACACACCCATGGATGTCTTCTGCACGAGTAGGCTGGGATTCGGCGATGGGACCCGCCTGAACTTGTTTCGAACCGCACACTGCTGATAGTTCCTACACACGATTTGACATTGCATGAAATCGTTGTGTCTTCAGCAGGATTCAGCGGTTTCAGGAAAGGCTACTATGGGTTCGCAATCCCCATTCGCAGGCGCCCGGCCGATTACGCACACGGCCACTCCCCCGGCGCGCAAGCTCCCCGATATTCATCTTGATATTGTGTTGGTCGTCTTCTGCGGCGGCACTATTGGCACCGCGATTCGCTATGCGTTCGCGCAGATTCCCGCGGCTGGCAGCTTCCACACCGGCACGTTTGTGGCCAACATGCTGGCTTGCTTCTGCTATGCAGGGCTGACCGCTTACTTGGCCGGCGCTTCCCGGTTCGGTGCACGTTCCAAAGAACTTGCCAGTCGCGGACTCGGCATGGGCGTATGCGGTGGTTTGTCTACGATGTCGACACTCGCGCTGGAAGGTTTTGCCGCAATCCGCGACGGTCAGGTGGCGGTCGGCATTGCCTATCTACTGGTGACGTTCGCGCTGGGTCTGGTTTGTGCGTCTGCCGGCGCGTGGGCAGGAACGCATCTGGCCGGCTCCTCGAACGTATCCGCCGAAGCGTCCGCTGATACGAATGCCGCTACAACCAGCAAGGGAGGTAAGGCGTGATGACCGTATTCCTACCAATCTTGGTCTGCCTGTGCGGCGGCGTAGGCGCCTCCTGCCGCTATCTGCTTGACGTGACCATCAAAACGTACTGGCGGCGCGCATTCCCACTTTCCACGTTCACCATCAATCTCATCGCCGGATTCCTAGCCGGTTTGGTCGCGGCGCTGGCCCTCGGCGGGACACTTGATGAACCATGGCGGCTAGTGCTGGCCACCGGTTTCCTCGGCGGCTTCTCCACGTTCTCGACCGCAATCAACGAAATGGTGACGCTCTTCTGCAAACACCGCTACCCCACCGCAGCGGCCTATCTGGTGCTGTCGCTGAGTGTGCCGGTCGTTGCTGCGGCCTGCGGTTTTCTCGTCTGATCGCCACGCCGATTCCCGACGCGGTCAGCGGTATCATTGCGAGGTCGAACGTCACAGGTACATCCGGGAGGTATATGGGCATGGCGAACAATGGAGCGGATGTGAAGCCGAATCAAGGTGTGGGCGCCACAAATACCTCGACCACAACGAATACTGCGGAAAATACCGTGGGCACGGCAACCCCGAAGCAAAATGGACTCGCCGTGTTGAGCAAGTATGTGGTGTTTCCGCCACGCAGACCATTGTGGAGTATGCGACGTTCGCCGTTCTGCACTTGATCGGCGTACCCTCACAGATCGCCAACGGCATCGCCGTGGTGTGTTCGGCGACCTACAACTTCGTGATGAACCGCAACGTGACATTCAAATCGTCCAGCAACTTCACCCGTTCCGTGGCGCTGTTCGTGCTGCTATGAGGCTGGTTCGCTGTGGCGTTCGTAATCATGGTGGTAATCGCCTTCGCCATCATCGGCATGCAACGTGCGATGTCCTCAACGACTAGGCAGAACACTCATGGCAATCATCACGACAACATCCTCAGTCAACGCGGATACCATCGCATCGACTGATTGCACCGACATATCACGACAACGAATAGGAGGCATATGACTCATTCATATGCCGCTTATTCGTATTTCAGAGCACTTATCAGATCAGAAGAACAGCACCGCGACGCCTGCCGCAAAGCACATGAGCAGAATCGAGGTCAGGAAGCTGGCGAGCATCGGCTTCTTACCCTTGGAAGCAATGGCCTTGAAGTTCACGTTGATGCCGAGCGCGGCCATGGCCATGCCGAGCACGATGTACGCAAAGTCCACGAGCTGCGGGGTGATGAAGGCGATGAACGGCACGAAAGTGCCGATGATCGAAGCGCCGATAAAGCCGAGCATGAACCACGGGAAGGCCACGGTCTTCTTGCCGGTGTTCTCCACCTCAGAGTGCTTCTTCTCCCACCAGATAGCGATAATGATGGCGGCAAACACGAGCATGAGCACGCGGGAGAGCTTCATGATGGTGGCGATGTCCACCGCGCCGAAAGCGTCGCCGGCGGCGACCGCGTGGGCGATTTCGTGCAGGGAAGCACCGGCGGTGATGCCCAGCTGGTCCTTGGTCATGCCGGTCAGCGGGCCGAGCGCGATCTCCAGCAACGCGAACACAGTACCCATAATGGCTACGATGGCCACGGCCATGGTCACGTCGTTGTCCTTCTCGTCCTGCTTGTCCTCAGACACCTTGATGGAACCGGCCAGACCCATGACGGCGGCCGCACCGCAGATGCCGGTGCCACCGGCGGTCAGGATGGCGAGCATCGGGTCGACACCGAGCTTGCGGGCGATGGCATAGCACACGATGATGGTCAGCGTGACGACCACAGCGGCGATCGGCAGACACTTGATGCCCTGCGTGAACAGCACGGCGAGGTTGAGCTTGAAACCGAGCAGGATGATGCCGAGGCGCAGCAGCTTGTTGGAAATCAGGCCAGCGGCGTCCTTGACGCCTGCCTTGCGGCCATCATTGGAACCGACGTAGGCACTGCGGATCGGGAACTGGATGATCATACCGATGAGCAGCGCGATGATAAGCGCGCCGAACAGGCTGAATCCGGGGAACTGCTTGAGCCAGGAGGCGAACAGCGAAGCCAGCAGAGTCAGAACGCCAATGAACAACATGTCAACGGCGGCAATGCGCTTCCACCATTTTGTACAGAACTCTCTCATGGTGTCTATTGAATCTCAAGTGTTTACATCGGTCAAATCATTGCTACCAATACATATCATCGATTTTGCCGATGCCACATTCTGGCTCCCCTCTGACGGGAGACAAGGCACTGACTATCCGCGCAACACAGCGATAATCGCTTCCACCAGCTCTCGCTGATCGTGCGTCAGGCCGGATCTCGGCACCAAGGCATAGAAACGGCGCACGAATTCGTCTCCGAGCTTTCGCGCCGGCACTCCAGAAGGCACTGCGGCTTCCGAAATCAGCGACTGCCCAAAGCCGGAAGACAACGCCGCCGCAATCGCGGCATTGCTGGACACCTCCATGGTGCGAGGCGGCAAACCCTGCATAGTCTTGAAATACAAATCCGTGTAATACCGCACACCGGAACCGTGCTCGCGCACCATCCATACGCCGTCTGGTTCTCCCGCCAAGACCAGCCGGTCCTCGCACAGGGTGACACGATCCACCGAATCATTGACGATCGGCTTTTCCACCACGCCCAAATGCACGGCTTTCATGCTTGCCTGGTCAAGAATGGCGTCCGAGTTCATCATCTGCACGGCAAAATCGAACCCATCCATGTTCCGGGCCATGACCGGCAATGCCTTGGGAAGCAATATTGCGGCGGTCGTATGCGAGAACGAGACCGCCAATGGCTCGCGATCCTCCTGCACGCGGGCAATCTGCTCGCGCGTATCACGCCATAATCCATCAATACCAATGGCAGTCTGATACAGCATCCGCCCGGCCTGCGTAGGCGTCACATCGCTTTTCGCATTGCGCACGAACAGCGGAGCCCCGACCATCTGTTCCAATTGGGCGATGCGCGACGACACCGTCGACTGCGACACTTTCAGCTCGTCAGCAGCCAACGTGAACTGGCCCACCTCATATACGGCGACCAGGGTCTCAAGCAATGGGAACATGGTTCAACTGTAACGCCTTATACTTCGCGCATCTGCGCTAATTGCGTCTTTGCCTTGTGGAGTTTGGCGTAAATTTCGTTACGCTGTGCCGGATTCTTAGCACGCTGATGATCTCGCGTAAGTTTGTCAACATCGGCTTCGAGTCGCGCGATCTCGCCATGCTGCACGATGCATGCATCCAGATTCTCGAAGTCCGTGGTTCCCAAAATCGCTTGCGAGCACAAGGAAGCCCACAGTTCATCAATGGTGGAGCCGGTCAACTCAAGCTGGCACTCCCTGCCGGCTGCCAGTCGCCTGCATACACGTGATAAATAAGCGTGTGTCCAGCACGCCCCGGCTGTGCACGACGCACCGCGAACGCGCATTCCTCGCGCGTTCTGCCTTCGAACGGCACCTCGCGCACACATGCAAACACAATGCCCGACTTGCGTTGTCCGGCAATAAGTTCGATGACTTCAGAAGGTATTTCAGTGGCTTTAGCCGTAAGTTTAAGACCGATAATCAACACTTCTGGAATCAGTTTGCCATCCGCAAGTCCAGTGTTGGCAGAACGAGCCAGGGCCAGCATGGTGATGGATTCAATCTCATTCACAAACCGCTGCTTAAGCTTGCCGGAAATCGGCGCTTTGCCCACGAACAGAGCCTTCGGCAATATGCCCTTGGCCTCCGGAATCGCCGTGGAAACAGGCAGTCCCAGTGAAATTGCGGATACGGAACCACAGTGAGAAGCCTGTGCACCAGTCATCATCGACCTTCTTTCCCGGCCTGCCATCAGTGTCATACCCTCGCAGTGCAGCAGTCCGTTTATCTATTGGAAAGCAACACTAGCGCATCCAGGCCGGAAGTCGTGGTACATATCCATATCCTGCTGCGGTTATAGGAAATCCCCTCCGAGTTTCCTCGAAGGGGATTTTCTATAACGCTAGTTCAAGCGAAGATTCTTGTCTGATGAAAATCAGGCGAGGATCTTGGTCACACGACCGGAGCCAACGGTGTGGCCACCTTCACGCACAGCGAAGGTCAGGCCTTCCTCCATAGCGATGGGCTGAATCAGCTCAACGGTGAAGGTAGCGTGGTCACCCGGCTGAACCATCTCGACGCCTTCCGGCAGCTCGATGACGCCGGTGACGTCGGTGGTGCGGAAGTAGAACTGCGGACGGTAGTTGGAGAAGAACGGCGAGTGACGGCCGCCCTCGTCCTTGGTCAGCACGTAGACTTCGCCCTCGAACTTGGTGTGCGGGGTGACGGAGCCCGGCTTGGCCACAACCTGGCCACGCTCGACATCTTCACGACCAAGACCACGCAGCAGCAGACCGGTGTTGTCGCCAGCCTCGCAGGCGTCCATGGTCTTGTGGAAGGTCTCGATGGAGGTGACGGTGGTGGTCTGGGTCGGACGGATACCAACGATCTCGACCGGAGTGTTGACGGCCAGCTGGCCACGCTCAACACGACCGGTGACAACGGTACCACGGCCGGAGATGGTGAAGACGTCCTCGATCGGCATCAGGAACGGCTTGTCGAGGTCGTGGACCGGGGTCGGGATGTAGTCGTCGACGGCGTCCATGAGGTCCTTAACGGACTGGACCCACTTCTCGTGGTCCGGAGCGTCGTCGTGCAGAGCACCGTAAGCGGAGGTGTGGATGACCGGGCAGTCGCGGTCGAAGCCGTTCTCGTCGAGGAGGTCGCGGACCTCTTCTTCGACGAGCTCGATGAGCTCCTCATCCTCAACCATGTCGCACTTGTTCAGGGCGACAAGGATCTTCGGGACGCCCACCTGACGAGCGAGCAGCACGTGCTCGCGGGTCTGAGCCATCGGGCCGTCGGTGGCGGCCACAACGAGGATGGCGCCATCCATCTGGGCAGCACCGGTGATCATGTTCTTCACGAAGTCGGCGTGGCCCGGGCAGTCGACGTGAGCGTAGTGACGCTTCTCGGTCTGGTACTCGATGTGGGCGATGTTGATGGTGATACCGCGGGCGGCCTCTTCCGGAGCAGAATCGATCTGGTTGAAGTCGTACTCCGGGTTGACATCCGGGAACTCCTCGTGCAGCACCTTGGAGATGGCAGCAGTCAGGGTAGTCTTACCGTGATCGACGTGGCCGATGGTACCAATGTTAACGTGCGGCTTAGTACGCTCGTACTTTTCCTTTGCCATTACTTTTGTCCTCCTGGACGTCTCGTGAGTTTCCTGCACCCTTTCGCGCAGGCACTCGCTCTATTCTACTGGGTTTCTGGGTTATGTGCCACTTTGAAGAGCCAGAACCCAGTCAGCGGTACAGAATGTTACCGCTGACTGGCGACACTGGCTACTTCATCGTGAGGCGCGTGTCACTCGCCGCGCTGAGCCTTGATGATCTCCTCGGAGACGCTCTTCGGCACCTCGTCGTAGGAGTCCATCTCCATGGTGAACATGGCGCGGCCCTGGGTCTTGGAACGCAGGTCGCCGATGTAGCCGAACATCTCGGACAGCGGGACCTTGGCGTCGATGACCTTGACGCCGACACCGTCGGTCATGGACTGGATGTTGCCACGACGCTGGTTCAGATCGCCGATGACATCGCCCATGTACTCTTCCGGCGTACGAACTTCGACCTTCATGATCGGTTCGAGGATGACCGGCTTAGCCTTCGGGGCAGCTTCCTTGAAGCACATGGAACCTGCGAGCTTGAAGGCCATTTCGGAGGAATCGACCGGGTGCATCTGACCATCGGTGACGGTGGCCTTGACGCCCACGACCGGGAAGCCGGCGAGGATACCGGACTCCATGGCCTCCTTGACACCAGCCTCGATGGGGCCGATGAATTCGCCGGAGATGTGGCCACCGGTGACCTTGTTCTCGAACTCGAAGGTCTTGCCCTCGGTGGTGTCGAGCGGCTCGAAGTTCATCAGGACCTTTGCGAACTGGCCGGAACCACCGGTCTGCTTCTTGTGGGTGTAGCCCTGGTCCATGACGGCCTTGCGGATGGTCTCGCGGTAAGCAACCTGCGGCTTGCCCTGGTTGCACTCCACCTTGAACTCGCGGCGCATACGGTCGACGATGATGTCGAGCTGGAGCTCGCCCATGCCGGCGATCAGGGTCTGGCCGGACTCTTCGTCGGTCGTGACCTGGAAGGTCGGATCCTCTTCGGCCAGCTTGGACAGGGCGATGCCCATCTTCTCCTGGTCGGCCTTGGTCTTCGGCTCGACGGCCACCTGGATCACAGGATCCGGGAAGGTCATGGAGTCGAGGGTGATCGGATCGTCGATGGCGCACAGGGTGTCACCGGTGGTGACGTTCTTGAGGCCCACGAAGGTGTAGATGTTGCCGGCGTCAGCCTGCTCCATCGGGTTTTCCTTATCGGCGTGCATCTGGAAGATCTTGCCGATACGTTCCTTCTTCTCGCGGGTGGAGTCGAGCACGGAATCGCCGGGCTTGACGGAACCGGAGTACACACGCACGAACACGAGCTTGCCGTAGAACGGGTGGGTGGAGATCTTGAAGACCAGAGCCGAGAACGGATCGGTCTTGACCGGCTTGCGGTCGATCTCGACGGACTCATCGCCAGGCTTGTAGCCCTTGATGGCCGGCACGTCCTCCGGGGACGGCAGGTAATCGACGACGCCGTCCAGCATCGGCTGAACGCCCTTGTCCTTGAAGGCGGAACCGCAGAAGATCGGGAAGGCTTCCTTGGCGATGGTGAGCTTGCGCACGCCAGCGCGGATGTCTTCCTTGGACAGGTCGCCGTCCTCGAAGAACTTGTTCATGAGCTCGTCGTCGGCTTCGGCAGCGGCTTCCACGAGCTTCTCGTGGTATTCCTGGGCCTTGTCCTTGAGGTCGTCCGGGATCTCGGTGGTGTCGTACTTGGCGCCGAGCTCCTCGGTGCCGTTCCACACGTAGGCCTGCATCTCAACCAGGTCGACAACGCCAGTGAAGTCGTTCTCGGAACCGATCGGCAGCTGCATCACGATCGGAGTAGCGCCCAGCTTCTCCTTGATGGTGTCGACGGAGTAGTAGAAGTTCGCGCCGAGCTTGTCCATCTTGTTGATGAAGCAGATACGCGGAACGCCGTACTTGTCAGCCTGACGCCACACGGTCTCGGACTGCGGCTCCACGCCTTCCTTGCCGTCGAACACGGCAACGGCGCCATCGAGCACACGCAGGGAGCGCTCCACCTCGGCCGTGAAGTCCACGTGGCCAGGGGTATCGATGATGTTGATCTGGAACTTGCCCTTGGTGTCGTGGGACTGACGGCTCCAGAAGCAGGTGGTAGCAGCGGACTGGATGGTGATACCACGTTCCTGCTCCTGCGCCATGAAGTCCATGGTGGAGGCGCCGTCGTGGGTCTCGCCGATCTTGTAGTTCTTACCGGTGTAGAACAGAATACGCTCGGTAGTGGTGGTCTTGCCGGCATCGATGTGGGCCATGATGCCGATATTGCGGACGTCGTGGAGGTCCGAAATCTCTTCAGCCATCGTTTTTCCTTAGCTTTCTTAGGGGGCTTAAGACTACCAGCGGTAGTGAGCGAAGGCCTTGTTGGCCTCAGCCATCTTGTGGGTGTCCTCGCGACGCTTGACGGAAGCGCCGAGACCGTTGGAGGCATCGAGGATCTCGTTGGCGAGACGCTCGGCCATGGTCTTCTCACGACGGGCGCGGGAGAAATCGGTCAGCCAGCGCAGCGACAGGGTGTTGGCGCGGTTCGGCTTGACCTCGACCGGCACCTGGTAGGTAGCGCCACCGACACGGCGGGAGCGAACCTCGAGGGACGGACGGATGTTGTCCAGGGCGCGCTTGAGCACAGCCACCGGCTCCTGGTCGGACTTCTCCTTGACCATATCGAGCGCGGAGTACACGATGTCCTCGGCGATCGACTTCTTGCCGTCAAGCAGAATCTTGTTAATGAGCTGCGCCACCACGGTGGAACCGTAGATCGGATCGGGCAGCACGACGTGCTTCTTGGAAGGTCCCTTACGTGACATATCTCTTACTTCGCCTTCTTTGCTCCATACAGGGAACGACCCTGCTTACGGTCCTTGACACCCTGGGTATCGAGCGCACCACGCACGATGTGGTAACGCACACCCGGCAGATCCTTCACACGGCCGCCGCGCACGAGCACGATGGAGTGCTCCTGCAGGTTGTGGCCCTCGCCCGGAATGTAGGCGGTGACTTCGATGCCCGAGGACAGGCGCACACGGGCGACCTTACGCAGAGCCGAGTTCGGCTTCTTCGGGGTGGTGGTGTAAACACGGGTGCACACGCCACGACGCAGCGGGCTTCCCTTCAGGGCCAAAGTCTTGGACTTCTTCGGCTTTGCCTGACGTCCCTTACGGACGAGCTGTTCAATAGTAGGCAACTTGAATTCTCCGATTCAGTGGTTTCTCTTGCTTTCGTGTGACCGCCGCACTGCGCCACACTTCTCAGCTCTCCGGACGCTCGTCTGCTGACGGCATCCGACGAATCGGAAAAGATAGCCCAGTCCACCGGCCCGATGGCCTTCTCCCCTCCCGTCGGCGCATTGCTGCGTGCGATCAGCGGTTTGAAGGATATCCCAGCGCGCACACCTATTACATAAGGCATGCCGTTGGCACACACAAATATCAATACTACGATTTCGCCGGACAACGACGCGCCGGAGAGTATTTGCCCCACACTCTGCCTCACACAGCAGGTGCCCCCGCGGAGACTATGTCGCACGGGGGGCACCGCCAAGGAGGTTCAGCTATCCATCATTCACCACATACCAACTGTGTTATCTAGCACGTCCATGTGCTCTTCCATATCCAATGGGAACATCCATTTGCGGCCCGGCCTCTTTGCCGTACCACCTTGCCGTTTCCTCACTTATAGTATAGCAAAACCGCCCCTGCGAAACGCCCAAAACAGTAATCGGGAGTAAGTGGGAGCGGTTATTGCGCAGTCGGTTTTCAGCTGAGAAAATCAGCCTTCGACCTTGGCATCAGCGGTTGCCTTCTTGTCAGCATCGAACGGGTGATCACCGGTCGCGACGTTCTTGGCAGAGCCCTTCTCGCCATTGTCGGAATCCCAGTGGATCTCGTGCTTGTCATCGTGGTTGCGCCACCAGCTGGACAGGATGGAACCAGAGATGTTGTGCCACACGGAGAAGAAGGTGGACGGCACGGCGGCAATCGGGTTGGAGGCAAAGGAGGTCAGAGCCAGGGTTGCACCCAGAGCGGAATCCTGCATGCCGACTTCGAAGGTGATGGCCTTCTGCTGTGCGTAGCGGAAGCCCTTCGGGTAGATCTTGTACATCAGCTTGGAGAAGCCGAAGCCCAGCGAGTAGCCGCACAGATTGTGCAGGATGACCACCGGGATGGCCATCAGGGAGCTGGCCACGAACAACTTCGGGCCGTTGGCGGCGACGACCACGCCGATGATCAGCAGGATGGCCACCTGGGAGACGATCGGCAGGGCCACGGTAATCTTTTCGATCTTCTTGCCGAAGATCATGTGGCAGATCACACCGAGGGCGATCGGGAAGAGCACCACCTTGACGGCGTTGAGGAACAGGGACTCGACCGGCACGGACACGTACTGGGAGGCCAGCAGCTGCATCAGCAGCGGAAGTAACATCGCAAGAAACTAAACGGAATTGACCAAGAATGGACAATTCTGTTCGCATCGTGAACGCTCGCATGTCCACGCCCAAGGCATGAGATGCAAAAGAACAATGACTTCGACGGGCGAGAACGCGATGAACCACAATCGCAACACACCGGCACGCACATTTTCCACAGGATTGTGTATAGTATTCACCTGTTGTGCTAATTCAGCGCTTTGCGCGCCGAGTCAAACACCATGGTGGCCATAGCTCAGTTGGTAGAGCATCTGATTGTGGTTCAGAAGGTCGCGCGTTCGAGCCGCGTTGGCCACCCCAGCAAGACCCTTCCGTTCATGGAAGGGTCTTTTGTTTTTTCTGCGCACCCCCACGTTGTACACTCGGGGCTGTCCACTTCACCAAACCCAAGGACATAAAGGTCCATCATGCTGTCTTTTGAGAACGATTACTCCCGCGCTGCCCACCCTGCCGTACTGGAGGCCGTGGCCGAAGCCAACAATCATCTGTATTCGGGTTATGGCTCCGACGAGCTTACCGAACAGGCCAAGGCGAAGATTCGCGAGGCTTGCGGCCAGCCGGATGCGGACGTGTGGTTCCTGGTAGGTGGCACACAGACCAACCAGGTCGTCATCGATACCATCACACCGGCGTATGCAGGCATGATCACGGTCGCGTCCGGCCATCCGAACGTGCATGAGGCCGGCGCCATCGAGTTCTCCGGCCATAAGGTACTCACGATTCCCCACCACAACGGCAAGATGGATCCGGCCGAATTGGACGAATTCTGCAAGACCTTCTATGCGGACGGCAACTACGAGCACATGGTGTTCCCCGGTTCCGTATACGTCTCGCAAAGCACCGAATACGGCACCATCTACTCCAAGGCCGAATTGCAGGCCATTGCCGACGTGGCGCATACGTACGACATGCCGCTGTTCGTGGACGGCGCACGTCTTGGCTATGCACTGACCGTCACCGGCAGCGATATGACGCTGGAAGATATGGCAAACATCGCCGATGTGTTCTATATCGGCGGCACCAAGGTAGGTGCCCTGTTTGGCGAGGCTATTGTGTTCACCAAGCACAACACGCCGAAGCATTTCCTGACCCGTATCAAGCAGCATGGCGCGCTGCTGGCCAAGGGCTTCGTGCTGGGTGCGCAGTTCGATGCACTATTCACTGACGACTTGTACTTCAAGATCGCCCGCAATGCCAATGAGGCGGCCGACCGCATTCGTGAGGCACTGCACGCCAAGGGATACACGCTCACCTTCGAAGCACCGACCAATCAGATCTTCGTGACGATGGACCAGCCGACCATCGACCGGCTCGAACGTGACGTGAAACTTGGATTCACTGAAAAGGCTGATGATACGCATACCGTGATGCGCATCTGCACGAGCTGGGCCACCACGCCCGAAGAGGTCGACCAGCTTATTGAGTTGCTGTGACCGTTGAGCTCCAGGTCTCTCCCTCCGCCATCGCTTCGCGATGCCAGCTCCCTCGTCAGAGGGAGGTTTTTTAAGCTCCCTCTGACGAGGGAGCTGGCCGCCGAAGGCGGACTGAGGGAGAGACCCCGGTCAAAACGAACCTACTCCCCTATGGCTTCGCGTTCCATGTCCACGAACTTGTGGACCGAGGCTTCCACGGAATAGTGCGCCTTGGTGTATTCGGCGTACTTCTCACCCCATTCTGCACGCTCAACCTGATGTTCGATCCACCAATCGATACGCCGTGCCAGCATCGCCGCATTCTGCACCGGGAACAACGATTCGCCCAGCAGCGCAAACTGGCTGGCCGCCGATAATTCGGACGCGGCAATCACCGGTACCAAGCCGCAAGCCATCGCCTCAATTACACTCACCGATTCGATGTCGGCAATCGAACAGTGCACGAACAGATCGCCCGAACGCAGCAGATCCGGCATATCGGCATGCTTGTGAAAGCCGATGTCGGCCTTGCGTGCCAGCAAACGACCGGCACGGAACCTGAGATACTGTTTGAGCGGCCCGGTACCGGCGATGATGAGCTGAATGCCCCCAGCATGCTTCGACATCGAAACTGCCTTAATCAGCGTAATCTGATCTTTCTCGCTGGCGAGCCTGCCGGACGCAATAACGCGGAACGGTACCGGAGCGGACGCCTCAGGATCAACCGGCTTCTTGGGTGAGTAGACAGGCGAATAACCGTTGGAAATCACATGCAGTTTCGCCTTGTATCCGTGCGCGCGTAGCAAGCTGGCGGTCATCTCGGTGGGCACATGAATATGATCGATGCGCTTGTACAGCCAATGTTTGAATAACCAGTACAGGAAGCTGGAGATGCCGGGAATATGGCGTAACGGACCAGCGGAATACAGCACGTTTTCAGGCTGCAGATGGAATCCGGCAGTGACCGGAATACCCATTTGGTGGGCGACCTTTGCGGCACGACGGCCGAACTTGAACGGCATATAGACATGCACCACATCCACACCTTGGAACGCGGTGCGGAACAACGTGTCACTGGGCTCGGCGAACTGCATGAGCTGTTTAGCCGCCACCCAGGAAACGAGCGGAACCTTGTTCACTCGTGCGGGATATTCAGGGGCGCCAACACCTACGAGCCGCACATGATGCCCTTGTCTCTCCAATTCAGCAGCCCACTGCAAGGCCGAATTGGACGTGCCATTGCCCTGGTTGCCCACGGTATCCACCACCAGAGCGATGGTCAGCGGGCGGTCAATGCTCTTTTCAATCCCGTTTTCGCGCATTGCTTCATCGTAGCCGTCACATCTGGCGGCCGAGTCCGGACCAATAGGAAATGGTATGGTTCAGCGACGTTTGCCCAATAAGGTGACCTATCGTTGCCGCACTACAGGAATAGCAATCACTTGTCTTGCAGAGCCCTCGAAACCCGCGCTGCAGCCTGAAACAGCTCAGCGGTGTGTTTGAGCAAACTGATACGCACCCAGCCTTCGCCTGCTTTGCCGAAGCACGAGCCCGGCATCAATGCGACACCCGCGGTCTTCAGCAACCAATCCACGAATGCCGCGGAATTATTTGCCGAGTCTGCCGAGCCATCCGCAACCCTAACCTCACTCACTGTGCCATCGTGCACGCCCGCGCTGCCCCACCGCTCAGGTACTTTGGCCCATGCGAACAGTCCACCTTGCGCTTCAGATACCGGCAGGCCGGCTTGGGTAAAACCGTCTCGCACCACTTCGAAGCGATGCTGGTATTGCACGGCGAGCGCCGCCACAGTGCTCTGATCGGATTCCAGTGCCACTGCACCGGCCTGCTGGATGACGCTGGACGCCAGTACCGCGGTCTGCCTGTGCACGGCCTTGACCTCAGCCAACACTTCTGCATTCCCAGCCACAAATCCACCGCGCCAGCCGGCCACCATATACATTTTGGAGAGTGACCCAAGTTCCAGAGCCACATCAAGCGCACCGGGTGTCTCCAATAGGCTCAGCGAGCGCGTACTTCCGAATTCAAGCCCAGCATAGGCAAAATCATTAAGCACGATGAACCCATACTGCTGAGCTAGGCGTACAGCGGTTTCATACAGTTCCGGCGCGGCCACAGCGCCGGTCGGATTGTTGGGATAGTTGAGAATCAGCAGCTTCGCACGTTCCCACACAGCCGGATCAACAGCATCCAAATCAGGCAGGAAACCACGCGCCGGATCGGCGGGAATCGTCTCGAATCGACCTCCGGCAACCGCCGTGGAACCTTCATATTGCGGGTAATAAGGATTGACAGCAACAACCGTCTCACCTGGATCAATAAGCGCCTGAATAACAGTGGCAATGCCTACTGACGAGCCGGAAGTCGCCAGCAGTTGAGTGGCCGGGTCCACGGAGACACCGTGCTTGCTCTCGTACCAACCGGCAATAGCATTCAGGTATTCCGGCAAACCATCAAATGACGGATAGCGAAACAGGGAAGGATCATGGGCGGCATGAGCGAGCGCATCCTGCACAAATGCAGGTGGCTGACCATCCGGATTGCCTTTGCTTAAGTCGATGACATCTTCGCCGGCGGCGATGGCTGCTGCAGCTCGGGCATCCGCCTCGGCAAAAGGATTGCCCGGCAGCCCTGCCGCCCGCTGAGAAATCAAAGCCGCGTTCGACATCGGTATGCCGGCCTCCCCTGTATCCAGCCAGCGGCGTACTGGTTTTGGAACACCGCCGTCATCCCCAAAACGTTGGCCCGACCGTACTACAAACCTCATCGGCCGGTGATTGCTAAGGTACGGCAGCTCTGTTACGCGCGCAATGGCGTGTCTATACGCAGTATTTATGGCAGGTTACGGGCAGGACAACTTTTCAATGGCATGCGGTGCTGTATCGACCACTCTCAGGCTTCCCTCAGGCGGCCAAAGTTCCCATTATTCCTTGGGACGGTGAAACCTCCATGGGAATGTGCTTTCTGTCCTGAATCGCAACCCCATCATGTGGTAAACGTCACACCATGCGGTAAAAAACGCACCGTGCGGTAACACGATTTTAGCAAACTGCGGAATTAAGCCATTTTGCATTACTGCACCGTGCGGATTTCACTGCACCGTGGGTCATTCACCGCACCGTGGAGCGCTCGCCTATTCCATGCAGCATGGCAGAATGTGGGTATGACTGAGAACGCCGTGAATACTGCCGTGACTTCCCCCTCCCCCGCAATTCCTGCCGTGAACCGCCCGCTCGGCACACCGCTGGGCAAACATCCCACCCGCGTGCTGTTTCTGGGTGCAGGCGAGCTAGGCAAGGAAGTGGCCATTGAGCTGATGCGGCTGGGCGCATGGGTGTGCGCAGCCGACTCCTATGCCGGTGCTCCAGCCCAGCAAGTGGCGCATGAATATCGCGTGCTGGATATGGCGAATGCCGCCGAGTTGCAGGTGTTGTTCGATGAAGTCAAGCCGGACATTATCGTGCCCGAAGTGGAGGCCATCGCCACCGACATGTTGGCCGGAGCTGCAGCTGCCGGTGCCCAAGTAGTGCCAAGTGCCGAGATTGCTGCGATCTGCATGGATCGCGAACGCCTACGCGTGCTGGCTCACGAGGAGCTGGGCTTGCCGACCACGCCGTATCGTTTCGCTGGTTCGTTGGAAGAGCTGCGCGCCGGGGCTTTGGAAGTTGGCTATCCATGCGTGGTCAAGCCGTTGATGAGCTCGTCTGGTCACGGTCAGTCGGTGGTACGTTCCGCCGATGCCATCGATGCCGCTTGGACCGAGGCTCAGAAAGGCCGCCGTGCCGCCGATGAAGG
The DNA here is from genome assembly GCF_001025175.1 of Bifidobacterium breve DSM 20213 = JCM 1192. Classification (NCBI taxonomy): domain Bacteria; kingdom Bacillati; phylum Actinomycetota; class Actinomycetes; order Bifidobacteriales; family Bifidobacteriaceae; genus Bifidobacterium; species Bifidobacterium breve. The sequence goes on along the minus strand of NZ_AP012324.1, from coordinate 667,231 downwards.
TGATGTGTCGCGAGTAATCGTGGAAGCGTTGGCCCCATTGGAACGTGAGTTGACGGTACTGACTGTTTCTTCGTCCGCCGGTATTGTGACATGCGCGCCGATTGGTCAGCGTCAGGAGTCCGGCGATTATCGCGAGTCTTGGCAGCCGGCCGCTGAGCCAGGCGGCGAATCTGAGCGGGCTCAAGACATTGCACGCACCGTCGTTGAAGGCTTGGTGGCCAAGGCACAGGCAGCCGGTGAAACCGGTTGGGGCGTGTTCGGCGTGGAACTGTTCGTGCTCACCGATGGTTCGATTCTGTTCAACGAGGTTTCTCCCCGCCCGCACGATACTGGCATGGTGACGATGGCTTCCCAGCGCCTGAGCGAGTTCGCGCTGCACGCTCGCGCGATTCTAGGTCTGCCGATTACTGCCGAGCATGTGGCACTTACAATTCCGAGCGGCTCGGTGGCTGCCAGCCACGCCATCGTGGTGGCCGGCGATGGCGAAGCTGAATTCACCGACGTGGCCGCCGCACTGGCCGAGCCCAGCACTGATCTGCGTATTTTCGCCAAGCCCGAAGTGCATGGCCACCGCCGCATGGCCGTGGCACTGGCCGTCGGCGAATCCGAAGCCGACGCCCGCGCCAAAGCCGGCCTCGTGGCCGATGCGCTGACTATTACCGTGAAGTAATCCGTGAGTGTTGTTGTAGCCCTCGATTGGTACCCTTTTACCGTTAGTTCACCTAGAAATTTCACTCCTGAAAGGTGAGTCATGGAGAAGCTGGAAAAGCTCTACGAGGGCAAGGCCAAGCAACTGTACGCAACCGATGATCCCGAGGTTCTGTGGGTCGAATACAAGAACACCGCCACTGCTGGCGATGGTGAGAAGAAGGAGGACTTCACCGGCAAGGGCCGTCTGAACAACCTCATCACCACCATCATCTTCGACCTGCTCAAGAAGCGCGGCATCGACAGCCACCTCGTCAAGCGCGTGAATGACACCGGCCAGCTGGTACGCAAGGTGAACATGTTCCCGTTGGAGATCGTGCTGCGTAACGTGGCCGCCGGTCACTTCTGCTCCCGCTTGGGCGTGGAGGAAGGCCTGCCGCTCAAGGAGCCGGTGCTCGAGTACTTCCTGAAGAACGACGATCTGCATGATCCGTTCGTCAACGATGATGACCTCGTGGCCCTTGACGTGTGCACCCGTGAGGATCTGGCTGAGATTGCCCCGCTGGCTCGTAAGATCAACGAGGCCCTGATCGAGATCTTCGCCAAGATCGACGTCAAGCTGGTTGACTTCAAGATTGAGATGGGTCGCGCCACCGACGGCACGCTGCTGCTGGCCGACGAAATCACCCCGGATTCCTGCCGTCTGTGGGATCAGAAGGACCACTCCGGCAAGGTCGAGCACCTCGACAAGGACCTGTTCCGCCGTGGTCTGGGCAGCATCATCCCGGCCTACGAGGAGATTGAGGAACGTCTGGCCGAGCTCGCCAAGTCCGAAGGCATCGAAGTCGCCGAGTAAGTCGTTTAGGTGCAGGTAGCAGAACATATAGCTGGCTCCCCTCTCTGAGGGGAGCTGTCGCCGATAGGCGACTGAGGGGAGGTCAAGACGTTCACCGCCATGACAACTCCCCTCAGTCAGCTTCGCTGACAGCTCCCCTCAGAGAGGGGAGCCAAGTTCTTTTACCGCACTTCTTCAATTTTTCAATAATTTCAAGAAAGGATTTCCATGGTTTTTCGCGTGTACGTGGAAAAGAAGCCCGGCTTTGATGTCGAAGCCCAGCAGCTTGCGGGCGAACTGCGCACGATCCTCGGACTGACCGGCCTCAAGGCCCTGCGCATCGTGAACCGCTACGACGTCGAAGGCATCTCCCAGGAGCTGTTCGACCAGACCGTGCCCACCGTGTTCAGCGAGCCTCAGGTGGACAATGTGGCCTACGACCTGCCCGACTTCGCCGGCGCCAAGGTCTTCGCCACCGAGTTCCTGCCCGGCCAGTTCGACCAGCGCGCCGACTCCGCCGCCGAATGCATCCAGCTCATCTCCCAGGGCGAGCGCCCGACGGTCCGCTCCGCCAAGCTGTACGCGCTGGAAGGCGAACTGACCGACGCCGACGTGGACACCATCAAGCATTACGTGATCAACCCGGTCGAGGCCCGCGAGGCCAGCCTGGAGACCAAGGAAACCCTGAAGACCCAGGTGCCGGTGCCCGGCAAGGTCGAGACCATCGCCGGTTTCAACGAGATGGACGCCGAAGCCGGCCAGAAGTTCATTGACGAGCGCGGTCTGGCCATGGATCTGGCCGACCTCGAATTCTGCCAGAAGTACTTCAGCGAGGAGGGCCGCGAGCCCACCATCACTGAGATCAAGGTGATCGACACCTACTGGTCCGACCACTGCCGCCACACCACGTTCGGCACTGAGCTGGACGAAGTGGATATTGACGACGCCACCGTCAAGGCCGCATTCGAGCGCTACCTTGAGATGCGCCACGAGCTCGGCCGCGATGCCAAGCCCGTCTGCCTCATGGACATGGGCACTATCGGCGCCAAATGGCTCAAGAAGAACGGCATCCTTACCGGTCTCGATGAGTCCGAGGAGATCAACGCCTGCACCGTCAAGGTCAAGGTTGATGTGAACGGCGAGAATCAGGACTGGCTGTTCCTGTTCAAGAACGAGACCCACAACCACCCCACCGAAATCGAGCCGTTCGGCGGCGCGGCCACCTGCATCGGCGGCTGCATCCGCGATCCTCTGTCTGGCCGTTCCTACGTGTATCAGGCGATGCGCGTCACCGGCGCCGCAGACCCGACCGTGCCGGTGTCCGAGACACTCGAGGGCAAGCTACCCCAGCGCAAGCTCGTGACCACCGCTGCCGCCGGCTACAGCTCCTATGGCAACCAGATCGGTCTGGCCACCGGCCAGGTCGATGAGATCTACCACCCCGGTTACGTGGCCAAGCGCATGGAGGTGGGTGCGGTCGTAGCCGCCACCCCGGCCGACCACGTGCGCCGCGAGACCCCGGCCCCCGGCGACAAGATCATCCTGCTGGGCGGTCGTACCGGTCGTGACGGTATCGGCGGTGCTACCGGTGCTTCCAAGGCTCACAATGTAGAGTCCCTGGAACTCGACGGCGCTGAGGTACAGAAGGGCAACGCTCCTGTGGAGCGCAAGCTGCAGCGTCTGTTCCGCCGTGGCGATGCCTGCCGTCTGATCAAGCGCTGCAACGACTTTGGCGCGGGCGGAGTGTCCGTGGCGGTCGGCGAGCTGGCTGACGGCCTGTTCGTGGACCTCAACACCGTGCCCAAGAAGTACGAGGGCCTGGACGGCACCGAACTGGCCATCTCCGAATCTCAGGAGCGTATGGCCGTGGACGTGGCCGCCGAGGACGTGGACGAGTTCCTCACCTACGCTCGCGAAGAGAACCTCGAAGCCACGGTGATTGCCACTGTGACCGAGGATCCGCGCATGGTGATGACCTGGAACGGCGACGAAATCGTGAACCTGTCCCGTGAATTCCTGGCCTCCAACGGTGCCTCCAAGCACCAGACCGTGCACGTCGAAGCCCAGCAGGGCTACGAGACCCCGTGGGGCGAGGGCACGTTGGCCGAGCGCATGAACAAGATGGTCACCGATCTCAACGTGGCCTCCAACAAGGGTCTGTCGGAGCGCTTCGACTCCACCATCGGCGCGGGCACCGTGCTTATGCCGTTCGGCGGCAAGCGTCAGCTCACCCCGAACATGGCCATGGTCGCCAAGCTGCCGGTGTTCGGCGAGACCACCACCGTTTCGGCTATGGCGTGGGGCTTCAACCCATACATTATGTCCAAGAACCAGTTCACCGGTGCATACCTGTCTGTGGTCGAGTCGCTGGCCAAGCTGGTCGCGGCAGGCTTCGAGCATGAGAAGGCCTACCTGAGCTTCCAGGAGTACTTCGAGAAGCTGCGCGACGAGCCGGAACGCTGGGGCAAGCCGACGGCCGCCGTGCTCGGTGCGCTGATGGCCCAAGTTGATCTGGGCGCCGGTGCTATCGGCGGTAAGGACTCCATGTCCGGCTCGTTCGAGGATCTCGACGTGCCGCCAACGCTGATTTCCTTCGCCGTGGCCGTGGGCAACATGAAGCGCGCCACCTCCCCCGAGTTCAAGGGTGCCGACCACCGTATCGTGCGTATCGCACCGCGTTACCTGGCCGACGGCCTGACTCCGGACAAGGACGCGCTGCTTGAGGTGTTCTCCGTGATCGAGGAGCTCACCGACTTCCACGATGCCCTGGCCGTCTCTACGCCGGGCTATGGCGCCACCGCCGAAGCCCTGTTCAAGATGACGCTCGGCAACCGTATCGGCGTGACCCTGAACGACAGCATCGCCGTGGACGACCTGTTCACCCCGGCATACGGCTCGTTCATCATCGAGCTTGCGGACAACGCCAAGCTTCCGGCCGTTTCCAACCTGGTGGAAATCGGCGAAATCGGCACCACTACCTCCGAGTACGCGTTCAAGGCCGCCGGTGAGACGCTGGACCTGGACGCCGTGCAGGAAGCTTGGGAGTCCGGCATCGAATCCGTGTTCCCGTACCGCTCCAAGGGCGAGGATAAGGGCGCGACCGTCGAGACCATCGACTTCCACGCACCGAAGAAGACCGTGTACACGGGTTCTTCCGTTGCCAAGCCGCACGTGGTGATCCCGGTGTTCCCGGGCAACAACTGCGAGTACGATTCCGCCGCCGCCTTCGAGCGCGCCGGTGCCGACGTGACCACACTGATCGTCAACAACCTGACGCCGGCCGCCGTCGCCGAATCCACGCAGGCACTGGTCAAGGAAATCAACAAGAGCCAGATCGTGATGATTCCGGGCGGCTTCTCCGGCGGCGATGAGCCGGACGGTTCCGCCAAGTTCATCACCGCGTTCTTCCGTGCGCCGGCCGTCACCGAGGCCGTACGTGACCTACTGAAGAACCGCGATGGCCTGATGCTCGGCATCTGCAATGGTTTCCAGGCGCTCGTCAAGCTGGGTCTGGTGCCGTACGGCGACATCGTGCCGATGACCGACGCCTGCCCGACGCTGACCTTCAACACCATCGGCCGTCACCAGAGCCGACTGGTCCGCACGCGCGTGGCCTCCGATCTCTCCCCGTGGCTGGCCAAGACTTCGGTCGGAGACATCCACACCGTGGCCATCTCCCACGGCGAGGGACGCTTTGTGGCCTCCGACGAGGTGCTCGCCCAGCTCAAGGCCAACGGCCAGATTGCCACGCAGTACGTGGATGAGGCCGGCACCCCCGGCATGGATCTGGACGTGAACCCGAACGGCTCGCTGCTGGCCATCGAGGGCATCACCAGCCCGGACGGCCGCGTGTTCGGCAAGATGGGCCACTCGGAGCGTTCCGGCAACGGCCTGTACGTCAACGTGCCCGGCAACAAGTACCAGCCGATCTTCGAGGCCGGCGTGGAGTACTTCGCCGCCTGATAATCGGCGCGTATCTCGTCTGATACGGCACACAGGGAAGGAACTCTCGGGTTCCTTCCCTTTTTGTTCACGCCGGTCATAGGCTAAGGTTGGGGTGTTCGCACTACCGAATCCGCCGCTGAAAGGACTTGTCGTCATGCCGATCAACGAGGCATTGTTCGCCGCGATGAAGGCCGCCAGCTACATCAAGCCCAACGCGGGCAAGTCGTACAAATTGCAGCGCGTGGCGGAAGAGCTTATCGCCAAGCAGGCACCCGCCAATCCGAAATGCCGTGTCGAGGACGCCTTCGCGCCTATGGCGGATGGATATGCCGTACCATTGCGAGTGTTCACGCCGCTGGTCGCCTATGGAGCGCCCCTGCCCGAAGCCCTGGAGGAATCTTCCGCCAGTGGCACGCCAGTGGCCTCGGCAATATCCGCGATTCTGCCCGCCGTATTACCCAAAGTCCTACCCAAAATACCCATCAAGGAAAGCACGTCGAGCGGCAACGCCGACGGTATTTCCGGCAATGCCAACACGGAACTTCCCTCAGTCACGCCGCGTGGCACGATCCTGTTTTTCCACGGTGGCGGTTGGACCACAGGCGGCATCAACCTGTACACGCAGGCTTGCGCGCATATGGCCGTACGTCTGCAACGCCGTGTGATCTCAGTCGAGTACCGGCTGGCTCCTGAATACCGCTTTCCTACTGCTGTTGAGGATTGCTATGAGGTAGCCCGGCAGCTGTTTGCTGGGGAATTGCCGATTTCTGGGGTGGGTGGTTCTGTTGATGTTGACCACCCCCAGTCGGCTGCGCCGACAGCCCCCGCCGGCGGGGGCGATATATCTGCGACAATCCCAGCACCGGATCCCGACAGCATCGTGCTGTTTGGCGACAGCGCGGGAGGCAATCTTGCGACCGCCGTCTCGCTCATGGCCCGCGACCGCGGCGAGTTCATGCCGCGCACGCAGATGCTGCTTTACCCGGTAGTCGGCAACGACTACAATCCCGAGACCAGCCCGTTCGAATCGGTGCGGACCAACGGCACCGACTACATCCTCACCGCACAGGACATGGCCGACTACATCGACATGTACCGTTCGTCCGTGGCCGACCTGACCAATCCGTATTTCGCGCCGCTGACCGCGCACGACCTAAGCAATCAGCCGCGCACGCTGGTGTTGTCCGCCGAATACTGCCCGCTCAGAGACGAGGATGAAGCGTACGCCCGTCGCCTGCAATTGGTGAACGACAACGTCTCCTGTTACCGAATTCACGATGGCATCCACGGCTACCTGCTCAATACGTCGGCCGTGGGACTGGTGGCCACCACCTACCGAATCATCAAGCATTTCCTCGACGGCGCACCGCTGGAACCAGCTCCCGGCACCGGCACCACCGCCAACGCACCGGAGGGAGGCGACGCGTGGCAAGACGTACTTGGTACCGACTAGACAACATCGGCAAGTTCTACTCCTCCCAGGCTGGCCGCTCCTCGCAGACCGTGTTCCGCTATTCGGCCGAGCTGGCGGACGACATCGATCCGGACATCCTGCAGCACGCGCTCGACCATGCCATCGCCCAGTTCCCGAGCTTCAACGTGCACCTGCTCAACGGCATGTTTTGGCATTACCTCGAACAGTCAGACGGCCGGCCGCTGGTGGAGCCGGAACATCTGCCGATATGCTCGCGACTGCATTACGGACCCAAAAGCATGCTGTTCCGCGTAAGCTATTTCCGCAATCGTGTCAATCTCGAGGTCTCGCACATCATTTCGGACGGTCGCGGCGCCATCAACCTGTTCAAGTCACTGCTGCACGCCTACATCGCCGAGCGGTACGACGTGCCGGGCGTGCCTTCGGATTACGACGGTTCGGATAGCGACAAAGCCGAAAACAGCTTCGACAAATATTACGAACGGGACAAAACCGGCGCCGCGCCAGGCACGAAGATCTACCGGCTGGCCGGCCCCATCGACCGGGCCGCGCCCACGTTCATGGAATATCACGTCAGCGCCAGCAAGGTGCTTGGTGCAGCACATCAGTGCGGAGTGAGCCTCACCTCCTACCTCATCGCCGCGATACTGTGCGCGATTCGCGACGTCATGCCCTCGCGCGCCCGCAATCGCGCGATTCGCGTGGATATTCCGGTCGACTTGCGCGCCTTCTTCAAGTCGGAGACCGTGCGCAACTTCTACGGCATGACTTACGTGGCGTACACGCCGGCCGATATCGAAGCCGATGAGGACTCCGCGAAAACTTCCGCAACGAGCCCAGACGCGACCGGCGACGATCGGCAGTCCGCCACCCGCACCGCGCACGGCAACGGTATGGGTGGATTGCTGACCGATGAGCCGTTGGCCGACATCGCCCGCCATGTGCAGGAGCAGCTCGGCCATGCCACCAGTCGCGAGCGCGTCGAATCGCATATGAACCGCATGATTGCGCTGGAAAAGAATCCGGCGCTGCGTCTCGCGCCCTCCCCTGCCAAGGACTGGGTGCTGGAGCTGGCCCGGTTCATCGCCGACCGCGAGACCACGACCACCGTCTCGAACCTTGGCCGAGTCACCTTGGACGAACGACTCGCGCGCCATGTGCGTTCGGTGAGCTTCCTCACCACACCGGCCAGCCTGAATTTCACGGTCTGCTCGTTCGGCGACGACCTGAGTATCGGCATCTCCACCATCTACCATGATCTGAACGTCATCAAGAATCTGTGCCGGATCCTCGCCACGCAGGGCATCAGCGGCCGTATGAACATCGCTGGCGTGCATGTGGAGAAAGGAGCGTCGGCATGAAGCATTGCGATGCCTGCACCGTCGATTTCACCGGTGATATGGCCCGTTGCCCGCTCTGCCAGAACGAATTGCGCGGCGAGGCCTCCCCCGCCGCATTCCCCGCGCAGCAGATCTATCTGCGTCCGAGGCGTTTGGCGGTGGAAATCATCACGTTTGTAACCGGCGCGATTTTGCTGCTGCATGGCTTCTTCAGCTATCTGTTTTCGTGGCCGATACCGATTGCCAGTGCATCGGCGGCCGCGCTGATCATCAGCGTGCTGTTCATCAATAGTGCGATTCTGCACGTGCCGCGGCCGCTTCGCCTCATGTTTCGATATTTCTATATCATGCTGGCGATTGCGCTGGTCTGGTTTGTGGCGACGATGAATCATGTCGTCACCATGTTCGTCATACCGATCACGTGTCTGGTTTCGCTGGTCTTTGACGTGGTGCTGCTTATCGTGCTGCGAGCCAAGGCCATTGACGAGTACGCCAAGTATCTGGCGTTCGACATCGTCGCTGGTCTGCTGCCTCTGACGTTCATTCCGCTCGGCTGGGCTCCGTGGGATGTGCTGGTGATGGTCAGCGGGCTGGTCTCCCTGCTGGTGCTGCTCGGCCTGCTCGTCTTCGCCCGCCGTCAGCTCTTCTCGGAATTCGGCAAACAGTTCTCGGCGTAAGTTGACTGATATTGACGTTTAATAGTGATGGCCCACAGGAAGATTCCCTGTGGGCCATCACTATCTGTTGTGTATGGATACGCTTAATCGTCTACTTCATAGTGGTCGACAGATGCCTTCACCTGCGCCGCATCGGCATCGCTACCGGTTTCGAATTTTACCTTTTCTCCTGCAGGCCAAGCATTAGTACTGGCGTATACTTCGGCAGCCTTCACGCCATCGGCATCGTATAGAGCCAATATCAAGTTGACGGTACCGAAATCGATTCCGCTGATGTTTTCGATGACGGCTGAGTATGCGTAGTAGCCATATCCGTCATCAGTTTTCTCAAAAGTCGCAGAGGCAATCAGATTATTCAGCGCGTCTTCCGTTTCCGTCTTTTTCTTGACGGACGAACCGTTGGCAACAATATCATTCAATGGATCTTGATATTTACTGTCTACCGTGAGCTTGTAATTATCGACAAAATCCTTGAGCAATGCCGAACGCTTATCGTATACCTTAGTCCATTCGGTGCTGTAATCCGAGCTGAGATAGGAATAATCCTCGTTCACTTTTTGTGAATCCTCAAGCAGGTTGATATAAGTAATGACTTTCTCCTGCAACTTCGAATCCTTGAACTGCCGCTCTTTCAAAGGCTCATCGTTATCGATTTCAGCCTGAACAGCATCTTTGACATGCTTGACGGAATCGGTATCTTTCTTCTGCTCGTACTGGTCGAGAACATCCGAACGCTTCTGATACGCTTTTGCGATTATGGACATCGCCTCATCATCCGCATAGTCTGGACCGTCATCCTTTTGAGTGTTACCGCAGCCTGCAGCGCCAACGATGAACACCAAACTAACGACCGCTGCAAGTACCGTCTTACCCACGTTTCGTACATAGGAAATCATAAGAGTCCTCTCAATTCCTCGTTTTTCCTATGACGCGACTGCATAACCTCCAAGAATAAATCAGTTCCCAACTGATTTTTGACGATAAATAATTGACCTTGCTATACCATAAAAAAGCGCTGTTACTCATGCCTCATAGCATGAGTAACAGCGCTTGGCAACAATGTAGACTATTTTTTTCGGCTCTGTTGTGTGGATATTCACCGTATACGAGTCCATTTCTGCAATAGATGAATACATCTTTTCAATCACCGTTTTTGCCTGCTCATTAGCATTCTTCAACAAATCCCCCTTATTCAGTTTCTTTTCCGACTGCGTTTTGGCGTCTTTCAAGGCATCTGCTGTATCTGAAACTTCATTGCCGTTAAATAGTGAAGATTCTTCATCAAAGAATCTCAATGAATCCGGGTCCACCGAAACTGACTAGATAGTAGGTGCTGGCAGCGTGATGTCGATGGTTCGATTATGCTTATTGACATCAATCTCAGCCTTACTCAGATCGACGCCGGCACGGGCCTCAAACGTATAGAACATCACAAATGATTTTTTTATTGAGGAGAGACATGGTGGTGATTAACGCAATTTACAAAAAGCTTTACGCGCAAGACTGTGGCAGCCGACTAAGTGGGGTAAGAAGCTTCTGAAAATCGCGGATTCCATAAGCTACTAAGTGACGGAAGCGAGTGGACAATGCAAACGCGGGAGCATGTGTTGGATATTTGAATCATGACGGCGCGAAAGTCTTTGCCAAGGGGATGATAAGGCAGGGATGGAATGCTCTAGGTGAGGGAATGCATAACACCGTAGTCGGTATCCAGCATTCGTTGAAGAACAGTGGCAGGGCATGGAATCGTTTCGTCTCCGGATGGCAGGATGCGAAACAGGCCGCGAATGCCGCTCATTCTAACCCAAACAACACGGTGATGAGGGATTTCTGGGATGGTCAGTTCAAGAGATTCGGAGATTGGAGCAAAGGCCATGGGTGGTCCATCGGCGACACAATTATGAATGCCCGAACCGGGTATACCGATTTTCGGGGTATCCACGACATGAAGAATATCGCGGCTGTCGACGCCCGTCGGACGGTGTGGGACACCATGAATTTTGGTCAGCATGTTGTGTCGTATGCCAACGCGACGTATGACACGTTGGCATACGGCGAAAGTGGTGAAGCCTTTCGTGAATCCGACTGCGGATGGTGGTCTGCAGTGGAAGCATTCGCCACAGGATTATTTCAAGACGCTCGTTCCGGATCCAGATCAGTTATGGAATTTCAAGACCATATATCAGGCACCGGGAAAGTTGTCCGATGGGGTGGCTGAGGCATCTAATGCCATTCGAGTTGGTATCAGTGATCTATAAAGGATGGATGATTGACGATGAGTAAGCATTCTAGAAATGATGGTCGGCAACCGGAGCAATATGCACGTTTATCGGAGTCTCCTTCGGAGGATGAGTCTGATGAGGAGTTCCGTCAGTTTCTGCTTGCTAAGGGAGACCAGAACGATCCTGCGGTCAGGGATATGTTAAAGACCATTGATAGAGACAGGTATGAACGGTCTGCGGCGAATGGTGGTCCGACTCTGGAGTATGAGAGTCATGGCTTGTTGGCGTTGACGGTTCCTCATCTGCATGGTCCGCGTCCGGGGCATCGTGCGTTCGGAATGCGTGGCGTGGTGTTGAAGTCTTTGTGGTTCCTGTCTGTTTTTGTGGTGTCCGTGGTGGTGCAGGTAGTGTTCATGGATGCGGCAAAGGCGAATGGGGCGGGTGATTGGTGGCCGTTGGCGGCCGTCCCCAATGTTGGGGTGTTCGTCATTGTGTTTGCGTCGATAGCGTTGTCTCCGTTCATCGTTTACGCGATTGGCAGTTTGTGGCCTCGTCTGACCGTGCCTTTCGTGATGTTCGCCTCCTTGGCGATGCTTGCGGCTGGTTCGTTTGTGGGCCAGGAGGTTGGTCGTAGGTGGTTGTGGGACCGGTATGTGGCGACTGGCTTGTTGAAGCCGGGGGATTTCGTGGACTGGTCGTCTGATCGTCTGCCTGCGCCTTTGGCACAACCCGCGTCGGGTGGTTGGTGGGCGACCGGCTTGGTGGCCGGTGTACTGCTGGTGTCGGGTTCCCTGTTCCTGTACCGGGAGGATCGGCATCGTGGGTCGAACATTCTTCCTCGCTATATATCGTATGGTGGCGGCGTGGTTGGTCTGGTCGCGGCCATCGGCATCGCGTTGACCCGTCATGTGAGCGGTTTCGCGTTGGTGGCGGCCCCGCTGGTTGCGTTGTTCGTTGGGTTCCTGTGGTTCCCGTTGGATTTGGCGGCTGCCTGTTTTTGTGTGGATAATCGTCGTGAGTCGTGTGGCGAGTGGCCGGCCGCGTTCTGGCTCACCGCCGAGGCGTTGTTCGTCATTGGCGTGTGTACGGCGCTGCCCATGACGTGACGTCTGGTTGTGTGCTGGGATGGTAGTGCAAAGGAGGGTGAGTGGGGATGTCCATTCGGTTGGATGAGCGACGGTATGTCGAGGAGTTGAAGCGGCTGGTTGCGGATTTCCGGATGTGGAAGAATCCGCTGGTTCCGTTGCCGGATGGCTTCGAGGACGATCTGGCGTGGAGCAATGTTGCCTTCCTTATACTCTTCAAAACCAAAATCGGTTTCCTTGGCCGTAGTAAGATCCTGAATCTTTTCCAACTGCCTGGCCACAACCGAATTGGTCAGAGTCGCCTGAGGATGCAGCATATTGTCAACTGACCTATATCCAAATACCGCAGCAATTGCGCAAACGACGACTAAAACACCAATAAGAATGGCTTGTGCCTTCACTGGCAATTTCTTCCACCTTTTTTCATTGTAAATCCTTCTTCTCTTTGAGGGAATATGACATTAACTGTCCGCCCCCGAACTATTTTCAAGACCAAACGGCATAATATGGGGCTTATGAGCGAACATGTGGAGCATGGGTTTGGGCCGGTGTGGGATGGTGAGTCCCGGGCTTTGATTTTGGGATCGATGCCGAGTCCGAAATCCCGAGCGGCGGCGTTTTACTATATGCATCCACAGAACCGGTTTTGGCCGGTGATGCAGGCGCTGTTTGCCAACTCCGCTGATCCTACTGACGCTGTCGGCGATTTACCTGAGTCCCGTCGTGCGTTTGCTCTGCGCCACCACATTGCGTTATGGGATGTCATTGCTTCTTGCGATATCACCGGAGCCAGCGATGCCAGCATCCGCAATGCCGTGCCCAACGACTTGACACCAATCTTGCGCGGCGCTCCAATCGCCCACATCTTCGCAACCGGCGCGAAATCAGCGCAACTTTACCGCAAACTTATCGAGCCGCGCCTGACCGAAGCCGGCATCGCCATCGGTATGACCCAACTGCCCTCCACCAGCCCGGCCAACGCCTCAATGCGTTTGCCGGACCTTATCACCGCCTATCGCGAAGCGTTTCAAAAGGCAAACGTACTAGAGAATGCGTATTGGAAAAACTAAAAGTAGATACCTAAAAGTATGGCGAAACCATCAATCTCGGATGGCAAACCCAGCATCACGAATCCTATCTTGCATCTCATTGGCAATAGCAATACAGCGCGTCCGCGGAATATCAGCCTTCACATCAACACCAGTCAAATCCGCAACAGTGACGCTCTTCCCCCTTCCGTTCACCGAAGTCGCTTCCAAGCCCAGCCAGCTGGAGAACAACATGAAGGCCGCCGGCTCCAAGATTCCAGCCGATGCGATGGCCGAGATCGACAAGATCACTGGCTTCCACCGCTTTGAGCGTCACGTGGGCTGACGAATCTGAGACTTCCTCCAACGGGAGCGATTGTTAAGCGCCGAAATCGGTATCGCCTTGGGCCTCGGCCTGAACGATGGCGGTTTCGGCGTTTTTTGCTGCCTGCTCGATGACTTGGCCGTAACCGGTCAGAGCCGCGAACGGCATGAATTGGGCAGCCCGCTGGCGGCGAGACATGTGTGGATGCTTGCGCGACTGGTGATGGGGCAGGTTGATGATGTCGTCGTATGCGCGAGTTTCTTGCAAGGTCATGCGCGATGACCTCCAATCTGACGGTTGCGAGCCTGACCGGTGGCACCGTCTTCCATATCCATGGCTTTGATGACGGCGTTGCGGCCGAATTTACGTTTCACATCCAGCAGCGCACGCTGGATATCATGCTCACCATCTCTGGCATCAGCGGGCTCGGACCCATACGATTGAGCCTCGTCATCACCGAACAGGTCGAGCTGCTCATAGCGTTTGCCGGCGGCAAGCTCCTCCGGCGTGGCCACATCATCGGCGATGACGGTCAGGCGTCTCACGAGCAGGCGTGAATCCACAATGCGCTCGTACAGCATCGTCATGGCCTCACGGATACGCGCCGAAGATGACGTGAAATCACCCAAACCAATCGACCCGACCGCGCTCTTGGGCACTTTACGCCCAAACCGGTCGACGGTCACCGGCCCCTGATAACTTTTCGCCGCACGCTCAGCGGCACGTTTCATCGCATAATCAGCGCATGAATCGAGCTTCGACGCGTCCAAACTGCCGATGTCATAGCCAACGGCAAGCGTGAGTCGATTCGTCAGCACGCCTTTATCAACCAAATCGAGGGCGAGCGCATCGGCCATCTCCTTGGTAATCAGTCGGGCCGTGGCATAGTCGGCGGGACCGGTAAGCACCTGCCCACTGCTGATGCTGTGCGCATCCGGCTCATAGGATTGAATGTCTTCAATCTCGCACGGTTCCCAGCCCCATGCATGATCGATCAGCAATTCGGCATTCACGCCGAACATGCGGTACAGCAGGTCCTCGTTGTAGTAATCCGAGGCACGCCCAACCGAGCATCGGGCGATATCGCCCATGGTCATCAAGCCGGCATGCTCGAGCTTCTTGGCATAACCACGCCCAACCCGCCAGAAATCGGTGAGCGGACGATGATCCCAGAGCAGCCGCCGGTATGACATCTCATTCAGTTCGGCCACGCGCACGCCGTCCGCGTCGGCCGGCATATGTTTGGCGACGATGTCCATAGCGACTTTTGCCAGATACATATTGGTGCCGATACCGGCAGTGGCGGTGATGCCGGTTTCGGCAAGAATCTCGCGCACAATGGTTCGCGCCATCGCATGTGGCCCCATGCCCAGCGAGCGCAGATATGGCGTGGCGTCGATAAACACCTCATCAATCGAATACACATGGATGTGTTCGGGAGCGGCGTACCTGAGATAGATACCGTAGATCTGCCCGCTGACTTCCAAATAATGTGCCATGCGCGGCTTGGCGATGACCATCGAGGCCTTGAGTCTTGGCGAGCGTTCCAGATCGCGTGCATCACAGGACTCCCCGATCAATCGGCCTCCAGGAGCATGGACCGCGCGCTCGATGTTGACTCCACTCAAGCGTTGTTTTACCTCGAACAGCCGCGCACGACCAGGAATGCCATAGGCCTTCAGCGAAGGCGAGACCGCCAAACATATTGTCTTGTCAGTGCGGGCTTCATCGGCCACCACCAGATGCGTGGTCAACGGATCGAGTCCACGCGCCGCGCATTCCACTGAGGCATAGAAGGACTTGAGGTCTATGGCGATATAGACATGCTCGCGTTGCATGTCTCGGGCCATCGCCATCACCTCCTTATCCACTGCCAGCAGCTTGACCAGCATAGCAAAGCAATCGAACATTTGTTCGACAGTGCGCAGCGAATCATTCTCAATAAGAAAAGTGCGAGCAATCCAAACATCTCGGCACAATCGAACATTTCCACAATTGACGGAATATCAGGGCTTCTCGGTGACCAATGTTCATTTCGCCGCCTTCCACCCGCACACTTTTCTTATTGAGAATGATTCGCTGTGAGACAACACGCGATGTAGCCGCCGATTGGTAGGGTTGACAGATAGTTAATCCCCTGTTTGGAAAAAGGAGCTTTGGCTTGTCGGCTGAACTCGAAGACATTCACGAGGAATGTGGCATCTTCGGCGTGTGGGGCCACCCCGACGCCGCCCGACTTACCTATTTCGGCCTGCACGCGCTGCAGCATCGCGGTCAGGAAGGTGCCGGCATCGTCTCCAACGATCACGGCCATCTGACCGGCCACCGCGGACTCGGACTGCTCACCCAGGTGTTCAGCGATGAGCGCGAAATCGAACGGCTCAAAGGCGACCGAGCCATCGGCCACGTGCGTTACGCCACGGCCGGCTCCGGCACCACGGACAACATCCAGCCGTTCATCTTCCGCTTCCATGATGGCGACGTGGCTCTGTGCCACAACGGCAACCTGACGAACTGCCCGTCACTGCGCCGCAAGCTGGAAGACGAAGGCGCGATCTTCCACTCGAACTCCGACACCGAGGTGCTCATGCACCTCATCCGCCGCTCCCTGCAACGCACCTTTATGGACAAGCTCAAGGAAGCGCTCAACACCGTGCACGGCGGCTTCGCCTATCTGCTCATGACCGAGAACGCCATGATCGGCGCGCTCGACCCGAACGGCTTCCGCCCGCTTTCCCTCGGCAAGATGAAGAACGGCGCTTACGTGCTCGCTTCCGAAACCTGTGCCCTCGATGTGGTCGGCGCCGAGCTGGTGCGCAACATCCGCCCCGGTGAAATCGTGGTGGTAGATGACCACGGCTACAAGATCGTGCAGTACACCAACAACACGCAGCTGGCCATCTGCTCGATGGAATACATCTACTTCGCCCGCCCGGATTCCAACATCTACGGCATCAACGTGCACTCCGCCCGCAAGCGCATGGGCGCACGCCTGGCACAGGAGTCACCGGTGGACGCCGACATGGTCATCGGCGTGCCGAACTCCTCCCTGTCCGCAGCCTCCGGCTACGCGGAAGCCGCCGGCCTGCCTAACGAAATGGGCCTGATCAAGAACCAGTATGTGGCACGCACGTTCATCCAGCCCACGCAGGAGCTGCGCGAGCAGGGCGTGCGCATGAAGCTGTCCGCCGTGCGCGGCGTGGTCAAGGGCAAGCGCGTCATCGTCATCGATGACTCCATCGTGCGTGGCACCACTTCCCGCCGCATCGTCCAGCTTCTGAAGGAGGCCGGCGCCGCCGAAGTGCACATGCGCATCAGCTCGCCGCCGCTCAAGTACCCGTGCTTCTACGGCATCGACATCTCCACCACCAAAGAACTCATCGCAGCCAAGATGAGCGTGGAAGAGATTCGCGACTACATTGGTGCCGATTCGCTGGCCTACCTATCTCTGGACGGTCTGGTCGAATCCATCGGACTGAACGCCGACGCCCCATACGGTGGCCTGTGCGTCGCCTACTTCAACGGCGACTACCCCACCGCGCTCGACGACTACGAGGCCGACTTCCTGAAGTCCCTCACGCCCGAGGACCGTGTGCGTCTGCCTGAATTCGCGCTGTACAAGAGCAAGTACATCGGCAACGAGTACAACACCGTGCAGCCGGATGCCCAGTAACTTATCATCAACCCATCCAACAACTCCTTGATCAGAGGCGCTTGCCTCCCCTCAGTCGGCTTTGCCGACAGCTCCCCTTCAGAGGGGAGCCGGAATAAGTAGAAAGGCCCAACCAAATGCCACAAGCATATGAGAACGCCGGCGTGAGCGTCGAAGCCGGGTACGAAGTCGTCAAGCGCATCAAGTCGCACGTGGCTCGCACGAACCGCCCCGGTGTGGTCGGCGGTATCGGCGGCTTCGGCGGCCTTTTTGACCTGGCTTCCCTTGGATACAAAGAGCCGGTTCTCATCTCCGGTACCGACGGCGTGGGCACCAAGCTCATGGTCGCCAAGATGGCAAATAAGCACAACACCATCGGCATCGATTGCGTGGCCATGTGCGTCAACGACATCGCCGCTCAGGGTGCCGAACCGCTGTTCTTCCTTGACTACATCGCCTGCGGCAAGAACGATCCGGCTCTGCTCGAGCAGGTCGTAGCCGGCGTGGCCGACGGCTGCGTGCAGGCCGGTTCTGCACTGGTCGGCGGTGAAACCGCTGAAATGCCGGGCATGTACGACGAGGACGAATACGATCTCGCTGGTTTCTCGGTCGGCGTCGCCGAAAAGTCCGCCATCGTGGACGGCTCCACCATTGCCGAGGGCGATGTGCTCATCGGCTTGCCCTCCACCGGCGTACACTCCAACGGCTTCTCTCTGGTGCGCAAGGCCCTGTTCGAGCAGGCTGGCTACACCGTGGACACCGAACTTGACGAGCTGGACGGCGAAAAGCTCGGCGACGTGCTGCTCACCCCCACCAAGATCTACGTCAAGGCTCTCTCCCCGCTGTTCAAGGCAGGCGTGGTCAAGGGCGTGGCCCACATCACCGGTGGCGGCTTCATCGAGAACATCCCGCGCATGATTCCGGACGGCCTGGCCGCTGAGATCGAGCTCGGCACCTGGCCTGTGCTCCCGATTTTCGATGTGCTGGAGAAGGCCGGCAACATCGATCACAAGGAGATGTACAACATCTTCAACATGGGCATCGGCATGGTACTCGCCATCGACCCCGCCCGCAAGGACGAGGCGCTGAAGCTGCTCACCGACAACAACGAGCCCGCTTACGTGCTCGGCTCCATCACCGCCGACACCACCGGCACGCAAATCGTACTGAAGTAACTCGCTTTCCGCAGGAAAGGAACAACATGGGTCAGAAAGTATTGGTCATCGGCTCCGGAGCGCGTGAGCACACCATCGCCTACACGCTGCTCAAGGCACCGAGCGTTGACGAAGTCACCGTGGCCCCCGGCAACCCGGGCATGCTCAAGGACGGCATCCACACCACGCAGCTCAGCCAGTCGAACCACGCCGCACTCATCGACTTCGTGAAGGACAACGACTACGACTGGGTGTTCGTCGGCCCGGAAGTCCCGCTGATCGAAGGCATTGTGAACGATTTCGCCGCCGCCGGCATCAAGGCGTTCGGCCCATCCAAGGCCGCCGCCCAGATTGAAGGCTCCAAGGATTTCGCCAAGCAGCTCATGGACCGTCACAACATTCCGACCGCCCAGTACAAGACCTTCAGCGATCTTGAGCTGGCTCAGGACTACGTACACGAGCATGGTGCTCCGATCGTTATCAAGGCTGATGGCCTGGCCGCCGGCAAGGGCGTGACCGTGGCCATGGACGAGCTCACCGCTCAGCGTGCTCTCGAAGACATCTTTATCGACCACCGCTTTGGCTCTGCCGGCGCCAAGGTCGTTATCGAGGACTTCCTGGACGGTCAGGAATTCTCCCTGATGAGCTTCGTCAACGGCACCGATTTCTGGCCGATGCCAATCTCCCAGGATCACAAGCGCGCCCATGACGGCGACGAAGGCCCGAACACCGGCGGCATGGGTGCCTACAGCCCGGTTCCGCAGATTCCGCAGTCCGTGGTTGACGAAGCCATCGAAACTATCGTGCGCCCCACCGTTGAGGGCATGGCTGAAGAAGGCACGCCGTTCACCGGCATTCTGTACGCCGGCCTGATTGCCACTGCCGACGGCCCGAAGGTCATTGAATTCAACGCTCGTTTTGGCGATCCGGAAACCGAAGTCGTGCTCCCCAAGCTCACTTCCGACCTTGGCGCTGGCATCTCCGCCATTCTCGACGGCGAAACCCCTGAGTTCACGTGGAACGAGTCCAACGCCACCCTTGGTGTGGTGATTGCCTCCAACGGCTACCCGGAGAACGTTATCAAGGGTGCTCACGTGCCCGAAATCGACGTTGACGAGGATTCTCACGTCTACTACGCCGGTGTCGCCTCTGACGAGCACGGTAACCTTGTGGCCAACTCTGGCCGCGTGCTGCTCGTTGAGACCTCCGCTCCGGATATCAAATCCGCGCAGGACAAGGTCTACGCAATCATCGATAAATTCGAACTGCGGGGAATGTTCTATCGCCACGACATCGGCTTCAAAGCCCTGAAGTAGCAGAACGGCGCATCTGCCGCGTTGCTGTCTCGTCGACGTACCTGTTGCGCTACACGCAACCGTTGCGGTACAGCCGCTCCCCTCACCTGAGGACAGCCCACTGGGCTGTCCTCTATATGGTTCGGCACCTTCCTCGACGCGCCTTGCAGCTGCACCACTTCTGCTACTTCAGGAAACCTGAACGCGTGATGATGGAGCGTTAGCCGCGTATTTTGGCCCGGTAGTCAGATCACACGATTGACGTGACTACCGGGCCAAATTTTTCTGTCCCAGTAGTCGATTTTGACTCTTTTTTACGAACCGGGACAGCAAACATTCGCCGTATCAGAGTAACCACCGGTGAATAGCAGAAAATTTCACCGAAAACATCATCATTCAACTCAGCTTTGAGATGAGATCCATCAGCTTGGCTTTGGCCTCGTTGAATGGCGGATATACCAACCGTAGGGTGTCGGGGAACTGCGGCTTGCTGACCACGGTTTTGATGTGACTGAACGTGCGGAAGCCCTCTTTGCCGTGATACGCACCGATACCGGAACCGCCCACACCACCGAACGGCAGTCGGCTGGAAAGCAGATGGCCCAGCGGCAATGAGTATCCAAGAGCACCGGAACTGGTCTGACGCTCGAAGGCAAGCCGCACTTCATGGTCGCGCGAAAACACATATGCTGCCAACGGGCGAGATCGCCGATTGATGAAACGAATTGCAGCCTCGGCATCTTCGACCACTACGATCGGTAGAATCGGGCCGAAAATCTCCTCCCCCATCACCGGCGCATCCGGCTGCGTGCCGTACAGCACGGTAGGAGCAACGTAGCGAGCAGCCCGGTCGACCTTACCACCGCACATCACACGGCCGGCCGGATCCACCACGCCAGGCACCGCAACAATACCGGTCTCAGTGGTATCAGGACGGGCCTCAGTTGCCGTATTTCCAGACGCAGCAGCATTAATGCGTTTCCCGACCATGTCCACCGCAGCACCAACCGCAGACGCCACCTGAATCAGCGGAGAGCTCGGCTCATCAGAGGGCACGGTACCGACCGGCAGCAGCTTGCAGAGTCTGTCAAAGTGCCGTTCGTTGATGATACGGCCAAAGTTCGGCGAATCCTGTGGGTTCTTGCCATAGAACTCGGTAACTGCCACGGCAATACGTTTGGCCAACGCTTCAGCCACATCCGGCGTGGCAAGCACATAGTCAGGCGCCACACAGGTCTGCCCGGCATTGGTGAATTTGCCCCACACAATGCGGCGTGCAGCCACGTTGATGTCCGCAGTACGATCCACAAAACATGGCGACTTGCCGCCAAGTTCCAATGTGACCGGCGTCAGGTTCTCGGCCGCCGCCCTCATCACGATTTTGCCGACGCGCCCGCCACCGGTATAGAAGATATGGTTGAACGGATTCTTCAGCAGATCACCGGTTTCCTTAGGTCCGCCTTCAACCACACGCACCGCCTCGGCATCGAGGTATTGCGGCACGAGTTCAGCAAGCAGTTTGGATGTATTCGGTGAGAGCTCGGACGGCTTCAGACAGACGGCATTGCCTGCGGCGAGCGCGTCGGCCATCGGCTCCAAAGCCAGCAATACCGGATAATTCCACGGTGAAATGATAAGCACCACGCCTTTGGGCTCGGCGATCGTCCATCCGGCGGCAGGCTGCAGCATCCAATGCATCGCCTTAGGATGCCGGGCAGTCCACAGGCCCAGACGATTGCGTACAAACTGCGCCTCGCCAGCCACCAGGTTCAGTTCCATAAGCACTGTTTCAGCCGCGGGCTTGCCCAAGTCGGCCATGGCCGAGGAGATGAAAGCATCACGGTTCTCCATAACCAGACGGCGCAATGCGTTCAACTGTGCACGTCGCCATGCCAGCGGCCGCGTGAGACCGGATTCGTAGGCAACTTTAAGTTGTTCGAAAGTCTCGTTCGTCATGGAAGCCCCCTTACTTTACGGCAGTGCTACTGCAATTTCAGACGGGCTGCACCCGCGCCTTGCTGGCTCGCCTGTCGGCTCGCACGCTGCCTACAGACAGCCTACTAGGCCGTCTGCTTTACGGCAGCGTCATAAAATCAGTATCTTTCAGATAGTTTTTGCCGGCGGTGATGTCGTATTGGATGAGTTTGTAGTCGGCAAGCAGCTGCTTGGTTTCGGCGTCAAAATCATCCTCGGACATCGGGTTGCCGTTTTGGTCGAGATAGATGTTCTGGCCTTCGGGAATACGATCCCAGCCCTGAATCTTGTTGACCACGGGCGGTTCCATGGCGGCAATCTTGGCATGCATTTCGGTAAGGAATGCCAGATACGGGCTCACCTCGGCGTCCATATGTTCGGCAGCCTGCGCCACGAAGAAGTTCGGCGACGAGTAGGCCGCATCGCTGGCCTTGTTACCTTGGGTGCTTGAGGCCTTGTTCGACCAGATGAAGTAGTCGGTCAAATGCAGCGCCAGGGAGTTGTTTCCATCCTCGCTGGCGGAAGAATAGATGCCGGGCAAGTGGTCACCGTAGAACACCACGGTGACGGGCTTATCGAGTGCATCCAGCTCGTCCAGGAACTCCTGCGTGGCCTGATCGGTAATCTCTACGCCCTTCTGGTAGGTCTCGATTGACTGCTGCTCGTCGTCGCCCAGCGGCGTACCAGTGGTGGATTCGGCGGTGTAGTCGTTGTTCTCATACCATTCGTGGTAGGGCATGTGGTTCTGCATGGTGATGATCTGGATGAACTTGCTCGCAGAACCGTCCTTGATGCCTTCCAAAGCGGAATCATAAGATGACTTATCAGACACGTACGGCGACTCATCGATCTTGTCCTGATACTTGATCACGTCCGGTCCGGTCAATGTGTAGAAGTGCGAGAAGCCGAACTTCTTGTAGTTCGTGGCTCGCGAGTACATGCTGGACTCATACGGATGGTAACCAAGCGAGTTGGCGGGCGCACCCCACAGCTGATTGATGGTGGGGGTCCAATGCTGGCTGGGCACCAGCTGCTGGTATGGGCTGGATAGCGAGGAATCGAAGTTGGCCATGCTCAGGCCGGACAATCCCATGTATTCCAGGTTGGCCGTACCACCGCCGTAGCCGGAGGAGAGCATCAGACCGGAAGTGGTGCTTGCCTTGATTTTGCGGATGTTGGGCATTGAATCCTTGTTGACTTTCAGCCCTGGCACACGCGACGGGTCGGAGAAGGATTCGGAAAGCACGTACACCACGGTGGAATCATTGAGGTTGTTGGTACGGGAAGCGTTGATGGTTTCGGCTTCCTGCTGATACCGGGCCGCAACCTTCTTCATGGTTTCCTCGGAATAGTCACTTGGCTTGTCCATGATTTTCGGGTTGAGCTGGCGGGTGAACGCCACCAGCGGACCGTTGCGCTGCGCGTCATATACGGAATCCCACATGGACGGAATGTCACCCATGGTACGAGAAAACTTGTTGGCCACGGAGTCGGTGGTGCTCACCTGAATGCAATACAGTGCGAATACCAGAACCGGCAGCAGCAGCAAAATCAGTCGGGAGGTGAGATTCAAGCTCAAATTGTCCGTACGAATCATGCGGCCTTTGCGCCCGTCAAAGTGCCGCATCACCAGAATCGCGGCAAGCAGTACGGCGAACGCGCCGAGTGCCACAAGAATCGTTACATGCGCGCCGGCAGGGATGAATGTCAACATATTGCCGGTGTTTGAACCGAGGAAGCCAAGGTCGGCGGGCAGAATCGCCTCGTAGCGGATCTCGACTTTGAAGTGCTCGATGGCAGCCACGATAATGCCCACGCCAAGAATCACGATGCTGGCTGTCCAGAATCGATTGAACAGCATAAGCAGCATGAGATACAGCAGCGCCACAAGCAGTACGTTGAGCACGAATACGAAGTTGCCATCGGTCCACATCTTGCTCACAAAGCCAAATCCGACCGTGGGGCTGGATAACTGCACGCGGGTGGAGCTGGAAGAGACGCCCACTTCGAGCGCGGCCACGACAATGATGTCAAAAATAACGAACAGCACGCCGTATACCCAGCTAGGGAAAGGCTTATACGTGCGCTTGGGCGTGACTTCGTCGGCTTCGGCCCGCTTGGACCAAAGCTTGAAACGGGGTTTCACTGTGGTGATACTGCTAGTGTTTTCGCTCATTCGCCTGTTTCCGTATGTGACTGTTCAAGGGCATATTGTTGCCGCCGAACCTTGGAAAATCCATAGTTCCACTGTTTTTCTTACTGTTTCCTAACTATTTACCCTAACGCAAAGGGTGCCTCGGGGGTATCCCCGAAGCACCCTGATTGATAAGGAGCCTTCCCTGATATCGCATCTATTGCCGCGTGATATCAGGCCATTCGAATTGCCTTAAGGCGTGTCCCCACACGATCCTTTCAGACGCCCCATTATCGAGTTGGCCTGCATGCATATGCGGCAACATATGCGGTTCGGGCTACTTCACAGCGGCGGCGAACTGGTCGACCAGTGCGCTCATCCAGTCAAGCAGGTTGGTGTACTGCTTTGGCATCTGCTCGGTGAGCTCCACGATCGGCACGTTGGCATCCTTGGCGGCGCCGGTGATCTGGTCGGTGGTGGAGTTGGCTTCCTGGCTGTTGAAGACCAGCATCTTGATGGAGCCGACCTTCAGCGTGTCCCGGAAGTCCTTGATGTCAGCCGGGGTCGGCTCGCTCTCGTTGGCGGAGGCCTGGGCGTAGCCCTTCGGAGTGGCGTCGGTCATCTTGAGGTCGTCGGCCAAGTACCAAGCCACGGATTCAGTGGCGGCGTAGGGCAGGTTCTCGGTCGTGGAGGAAGTGTCCTTGATCTTGGATTCGAGCTGGTCTTCCTTGGCATGCCAGTCCTTGTTGAACTTGGCGTAGTCGTCCTTGTGGCTCGGATCGGCCTTCTGGTAGGCGGCGGTGATGGCGTCCGCGGTGTTGGAGCGCACCTTGGCGGAGAACCAGACGTGCGGGTTGTCGCCTTCCTTGATGCCGGCGGTTTCGGCGGCGGTGACCAGCGTGGCCTTGGTGGACTGCGCGGCCTTGGTGGCCCACGGGTCGTAGTCGGCTCCGTTGACCACGGCAACCTTGGCGGTGCCGAACTTGGCGACATCCTGGCTGGTGGGTTCGTAATCATGTGCTTCGACGTTGGTCTTGGTCATGATGTTGGTGACTTCGACGTTGCTACCGCCGAGGTCCTTGGCCACGGAACCCCACTGGTTGATGGAGGCGACGACCTCGATCTTGCCGGAAGACGCGGCGCTGCTGGAATCGGACTTGCTGCCGGCGGCATTGCTGGAACCGCAGGCGGCCATCGAGAACAGGGTCGCCGAGGCGGCCGCGATGGCGAGCGCGCGCTTGGCGTTGGACATGATGGACATGATTGGATTTTCCTCTCTAATTCAGCTGTTTGGCTGGGCGATGTTGCTGTTGCTGCATCATCGCTCGGCCACCCACACGACAGAATAACATGTATTGAGAATTATTATCATTTGCATTTATATCGGCGTGTTGCACGCGCACACCCGCGCTGCCGGCGGAAATCCCGCGCCCCGACGACGGCAACGCGGGATCCCGCCGTTTTCGGCAGACGAAGAACACGCCGAGGCGATGCGCAAGCTGCAGGCCCTCCCCCACGACGCCAGCCCACCCGTCTGCGCAACCGCGATTCCATCGACGGCCGTCCGCGCGCCTACAACCGCAAGTTCGGCCTGTCACGTATCAATCTGCGTGAGAAGGCACACAAGGGCGAGCTGCCCGGCGTGGTGAAATCCAGCTGGTGATCGGGCCGGCACAACCGGCCGTCGAGCCGTCTCAGGCCATCTCAATTCACCGGATTCCACCCGCGCGTCCAACGCCATTCTCATCCATATCACCACACAACATCACACAACCAAAGGTTCATAACCATGCAAGAGGGCATCCACCCCGAATACGGCCCCGCGGTCTTCTATGACCGATCCGCCGACAAGTACTTCCTCACCAAGTCCACTTTCCTTCCGTACGCCGCCACCTGCCGGGGCGAACCGCCGTTTTATGGAGTCCACCGCATCCGATCTGGCCAAGCTCGCCAAGGCAGACATCGTGGCTCAACGGCGCCGGCTATGACGGTTGGGCGGAAAGGCGCAGCTTGACAAGAAACGCCAGACCATCGGGAACGCGGGCGGCCTCATGGGCGTCAACGCCGCCTACGCGGACAAGGCCGGGGCCGGTTCTGCCACCGCCGCCACCGTGCAACGTCACTTCAACGACAGGAAGAAACCCTCAAGGAAATGGACAACTGGCCCACGTATTACCCGGTGTCCATGAGCAAGGAGGAAGTGGCCACCGAGATGCTGGCCCACTGATTCGCCATCGGCCCAGGCAACCATGTGCAAAGTTCCCCGCATATCGATGTGTACCATCGGCATGCGGGGAACTCGCATATTATCTCGACCACTATCATGCGTACGGTGCTAATATGACGGCGATATGGCAGGTGATATTCGCATGAAAGAACCTCGCACGCAGCGCACGGAACAGGTGAACACCGCGCAACAGGACCATTCGGCGAACTATTTGTTTCTGATTATCGGCACGCCGCTGGTGGCGTTCCTGATTGCGGCTTCCGCGATGCTCGAGTCGCGTGGGTTTCCGGTTCCGCTGGTGCGTATCGGCACCGGTGCCGCGGGGCTTATCCTGCAGGCGATTCCGTTCATGCTGCTGGGCGCGATGACGTCGGCCGCGGTCAGCACGTTCGTCAGCGCCGATTTTCTGGCCCGCCACATACCGAAATCGTTGGCCGGCGGACTGGCCGCGGCATTGGTGGCCGGTCTGTGCCTACCGGTGTGCGATTGCATGGTGGTGCCTACGTTCGCGAATCTGATGCGCAAACGCCTGCCGCTGCCGTGTGCGGTGACGTTTCTGTGCGCAGTGCCGGTGATGAATCCGATGGCGATATGGTCCACATGGTTCGCATTCACCGACAAACCAGGAATGGTGGCGGCCCGCGCGGGGTTGGGCATGGTAGTGGCGATAGTCGCGGGGGTGTCGTTCGCGGTGTGGCCGCCCCGCTCCCCTGCGGTACGTGAGAGGCCGCTGACGATTGGGCGGTCGTTGGTTTGCGAGGATTGTGCAGGGGCGACGGGTGATTCGCCTGAGAGCCACCCCCCAGTCGGGCTTTGTCGACAGCCCCGCCGGCGGGGCACGGGGCGTGGATTGGAGCGGTTCACGCATTTCATTCGGCATACGCATGACGACTTTATGCGGATGATGCCGATTCTGCTGTTCGGCACGATCATTGCCTCCATCATGCGCACCGCATTGTCGTCGTTGACCAACGGTTCAAGTACGCTCGATGACGCTGGTGCCATCGTACTGATTCTGGCGGCGATGGGACTGGCGTTCCTGTGTTCGCTGTGCTCTACGTCCGATGCGGTGATCGCCGCCAGCATGATTGGCGCGCTGCCGGTCTCCGCCATGCTTGCCTTCCTGGTCTTCGGCCCGATGCTCGACCTCAAGAACACGCTGATGCTGGCCACGGAATGCCGGCCACGGTTCATCATCCGGTTCATCGCGACCGTGGCGGCGGCCTGCTTCCTCGCCGCGATTGCCGCCCATCTGGTGATGGGAGCGTAGCCATGAAACGCAAAGTCACACTCCCCGACCGCGTGGAGGCGCTGTGTTTCGCGGCGCTGGGCGCGGCCATCGCCTATGCAGCGGTGGGCGGATCATACACCACGCTGACCACGCCGCGTTCGCTGCCGTATCTCATCATCGGTGCGGTACTGCTGTTCGTGCTGGCGACCGCAGCATGGCTCGGACTGTTCCATGCCACGGAGCGTTCGGTTTTACGGTTCCTGATCGCCTTGATTATTCCGGCGCTGCTGATCGCCGTGCCGTTCCAGCCCAGCAGCGGCAGCGGCGGCTTCGACGAGTACGCCGGTGGCCGCGCTATCGTCATTCCCCGCAGCTCGCACAAGCCTGATGGCTCCTCGCAGCTGCACGGACTCGACACGGCGAACAAGACCCTGACCATCAGCGACGACGAATTCGGCTCATGGTTCGAGCAGATCGACCATAATCCGCAGCGTTACGTCGGTTACCATGTGCAGGTCACCGGGTTTGTGAGCAAGTCGCGTACGTTCGACGCGGACGAGTTCGAGCTGTCCCGCCAGTTCATGTCCTGCTGCATTCTCGACATGACCCCATTCGGGTTCATAGCCAGCTCCGGCAAGGCCGGCACCCCGCACAATCACGACTGGGTCACCGTCGACGCCGTCATCAAGCAGGGCGCCTACGGCTCCGCCGGCCACGAGCGCCAAGGCCTGATACTGCAGGTCCGGTCGGCCAGCAAAGCCGCAGCCGCCCCGACCGGCTACTTCTACTGGCAGTAAATGACGCGTCTCCCGAAATGGAAAGCACTGCGCTGCGCCATGACTCGCCCCATATCGGCAGAAATCCCGCGTTACAACGAAAGGTACGCGGGGGCTCTGCCTTTATAGGGCTCAAAACTGGCAGAAATCCCGCGCAGGCCTCGTTGAAACGCGGGATTTCTGCCAGTTGATTCAAATCATGTGACAACATGCCGGGCATCTGATTTGCTTTAATAACGATAATGAATATCATTTGTTAACGGAAAGGGGCATAACGTCATGAGCATCGAGCAAACCGCGACCACTCGGCGCGTGACGCGACCCCGACTCCTCATCACCCAGGTCCTGGCGGAACTATCCCGATTCGCCACGGCCCAGGAAATCACCGACATCCTGCGCGAGCGCGGCACGCGCATCGGCACGGCCACCGCCTACCGCAATGTGCAGATGATGGCCTCCCAAGGCGAGCTCGACGTAATCCACGTCAACGGCGAGGCCCTCTACCGCGAGTGCTCGGACCAGCATCACCACCATCACATCGTATGCCACGAATGCGGGCGGACCATCGAAATCGAGATTCCCGGACTTGAGCAGTGGATCGACAAAGCCGCCAAGCAGTTGAAGTACCAGACCATCGCCCACGAACTGGAGATTTTCGACCTGTGCCCCAAGTGTGCGGCGAAGCATGCCATCGAACCGCCTCTCAGCGTCGGCACCTCACCAAAGGATGGACCACTGACGACGCCAGACGATACTGGCCGTCGGCGCTCGAACAAATAATGGCGCAGTCCCGACGCTACTGGCCTTCAGCATCGGTGCCCTTCCAATCCTTGGCGCAATAGCGACGATATAAGCTCCACTCGCATCGTTAGATTGCCAACGCTTGGCGCAGCACCGACGCCAGACACGCTCATCGTCGTCGTTCCACCAGTATTTGGATTGGTACCGCCACCACCTATACCAGGCGTCGACACTCAGCCAACAATCGGCCCGTTACCGACACAAAACTGCATGAGGTCTCATTGCTCTTAATAGCAGCAATGGGCCTGATAATCACTTTCACCAACTTTCGCCGCTGCCGTCTGCCGCCCTACAGTCACAGACGAACAAACGCTGAAAGGAACAACAATGACTATCAAGACCATCGATGAGCATGCTTACGAGATCGTTACCGAAGAGGGCACCTTCGCCGTCTGCAAGGACACGCTGGCCAAGTTCGACGCCACCAAGCACGAGCACGGCGTGGCCGCCTGTGGCCGCTGCGGCTGCTGCTTCACCGGCGACTGCTGCGACGACACCGGCTGCGAGCACAACCACACCGAAGAGTACGGGGGCAAGGCTTGCCTGCACGCTTGCCACGAGAACCGCGAAGGCCACGAGTGCGCCTTCTGCCACCTTGCCTTCGACACCAACGAGAAGTGCCACGATGAGATCCTGGCCGACCTCAAGGAACTCAAGGCCGAGCTGGCTGTCTGAGTTTTAGGTTTCCGATTTCTCCTGCGGATTGACCCCTCTCAGGGAGGGGGCCAAATTCCGACACGAACCACCGCGCTTACCGTATGATGTATACGGGCGCGGTGGTTTTGTTTTTCTCGATGATGGCGCAGATTTGCTCGGGCGCCTCCTTGCAGCCGCGCCGGATCCATAGCCAGATAATCGATGAGACGGCGGAGACCAGAATTTCCAGCGCATAGTCGTGAGGAATGCCGCTGTAGCTCAGCTCGGCACCCACACGGGCCGCCTGCCCAAGCAGCATCTGCTTCAACACATCCTTGACCCGGTCATACATCTGCATATCGTTGCCCGAACGGGACAGTGCGTCGAAGAACGCATACTCACGCTTGACATAGCGCAACGCCTCGGCTTCGTGTTCCAGTTCTACAATCTGGTGGCCAACCTCACGGCCAAGGAGAACGTGGAGCTCGCCTCCGAAATCATGAAAGACGCGCAGGAACCGACCCAAGCGCTTATCGACGTGGGGCTTCAGGACCGTATCAACAACTTCCCCGCGCAGCTTTCGGGCGGCGGACAGCGGCGCGTGGCCATCGCCCGAGCGGTGGCCACGAACCCGAAGATTCTGCTGTGCGACGAGCCGACTGGCGCTCTGGACTACAACACCGGCAAGCAGGTGCTGCAGATTCTGCAGGATCAGAGCCGTAAGAAGGGTGCGACCGTGGTCATTGTGACGCACAATTCCGCCATCGCGCCGATTGCCGACCGCGTGATCCACATGCATAACGCGCGCGTCAAATCGATCGAAGTGAACGAGCACCCGATGGATATCAAGGATCTGGAGTGGTAAGCAGTATGACCGATCTCAACGATTTCACCGAAACGACCAACCTTACGCCCGCGACCGACTCCGCAGCCGATTCCGCCGCAAATTCAGCAAACGACTCCTATACCGCGCCCGGCAGAACGCCCCACGCGCACAAGGCCAAGCGCAACCGCCGACGCAACGGGTCATTCCATAAGCGCATGCTATGGAAAGACATCCGCGTCACCATGGCCAAATCCAAGGGTCGATTCGCCTCCATCGTGAGCCTGATGACGCTTGGCTCCTTTGCGCTCGTAGGCCTGTTCGTCACCGGCCCGGACATGCAAATGACCGGCACCGACTTCTTTAATCAGAACAATCTCGCTGACATAACCGTCATCAGCGATTATGGCCTGACCAAAGCTGACGAAAACATTATTCGCAGCGCGCCGAAGTGGCCAAGGCGATGAAGGGCGGGGCCGTCTCCGAGTCCGCGCCGATCTACTACGAGGAGATGTCGAAAGTGGCCGGCACGGAGAACGACAAACAGTCGATTACCCTGATCGCCAATGATGACGCCTACAATTTCGGCGACTACATCACCCTGCGTTCGCGCACCGGGCACAAGCCGCAGGTGCTCACCGACCGTGGTGCGATCATCTCCGAACGTATGGCGGAGATGATGGACGCCAAGGTAGGCGACACGATTACCGTCACCGATTCGAGCGGCACCGAGCGCAAGGTGCGCGTGGACGGCATCACCGAAATGCATATCGGGCATTTCATGTTCATGACTTCGGGTGGCTATAAGCACGTGTTCGGCGAACAGTACCAGTCGAACGCCTATATGGTGAGGCTCAAGAACCATGAGACCTCCAATGTGGAGTCGCGTAGCGCCAAGCTCATAAAGTTGGACGGCGCGAAGGGCATTGTGCAGAACACGACTTCGAAGAAACAGGTGGCCACAATCGTCGACTTGCCGGATCAGATCATGGAAGTGCTGATTCTCGCGGCTGAGCTGCTGGCCGTGGTGATCCTCTACAATCTGACGAATCTCAACGTCTCCGAACGTATCCGCGAACTGCCGACCATCAAGGTGCTCGGCGGACTCGGCGTGCTGGTCTACCGGCGGTTGAAGACGGTCGACATGCTCGGCGCCCTGAAGTCGGTGGAATAGCAGCGGAATAACAAATGGGATCGGCTTTGAAGCCGATCCCATTTGTTATTCGCTCACTGCTTTCTGAGCCTTCTGCGCTTTCTGCTCCTTTTGGCAATCAGGGCATAGTCCGAAGACCTCCAGGGTGTGGGATTCGACGGTGAAGCCGTGGCCGTCGGCCACTTTGCGCAGCCAAGCCTCGCTGGGCGGGTCGATTTCCACGGTTTTGCCGCACCGCTTGCACACCAAGTGGTGGTGATGTCCGTCGTCGCCGCATAGGCGGAACAGCTGCTGGCCGTCCAGGCGGATCGTGTCGGCGGCACCGGCATCGGCCAAGGCGTTGAGCTGGCGGTACACGGTGGCCAAGCCGATTTTCGAGCCTTCGTCCTCCAGCCTGCGGTGCAGGTCCTGAGCGGAGATGAACTCCTCACAGTCGGCCAAGGCGGCGCGAATCGCGTCCTTCTGCTTGGTCTGGCGTTCGATATGTTCAACCATCGATAAGGTCACGCCTTCTTTTTCAGGTCGTCCCAGCAGCCGGTGGCCTCAAGGTCAGCAACCGTGGCATCAGGGTTGTCGGTGAGCACGGTGATGTGGCCCATCTTGCGGTCGTGGCGCACTTCGGCCTTGCCGTAGTCGTGCACATTCCACTCCGGGTGGGTGGCGATCAGCGCGCGCGTCGGCTCCACATGCTGGCCGAGTACGTTGACCATCACGGCCGGCGAGAGCAGCTTGGGCTTGGGCATGGGCCAGCCGGCGATGCCGCGGATGTGGGCGTCGAACTGGTCCATCGAGCAGGCCTCGATGGTGTAGTGGCCGGAGTTGTGCGGGCGCGGGGCGAGCTCGTTGACGATGACCTGATCGTCCTTGGTGATGAACAGTTCGATGGCCAGCGTGCCAGCCAGTTCGAAGCCCTTGGCCAAGCGAATCGCCAGTTCATGCGCTTCGCGAGCCACATGTTCGGACACTTCGGCGGGGGCGATGGTCATGTGCAGGATGTTGTTGCGGTGCTCGTTACGCACGATGGGGAAGGTGACGAAGTCCTTGCCGTTGCCGGAGACCAGGATCGAAGCCTCGAATGCGAAGTCGACGAAGCCTTCCAGGATGCTCGGCGGGAAGCCGCCACCACGGTCGGAACGGGAGCGGATCTTCTCCAAGTCGGCGTCGGAACGCAGCACGAGCTGACCGTGGCCGTCGTAGCCGCCGGACACGGTCTTCAGCACGGCCGGATAATGAATATCATCCAATGCGGCGTCAAGCTCATCGAAGTTGTTGACAGCGCGCCACGGTGCGGTGGCGGTGCCGTGGTCGTTGATGAACTGCTTCTCGTGCACGCGGTGCTGGGTCACGCGCAGCAAGTCAGTGCCCTGCGGGGTGGCGGTGATGCCGCGCACCTCGTCGATGGCATCGGCGTCCACGTTCTCGAACTCGTAGGTGAGCACGTCGGACTGCACGGCCAGATCATGGATGGCGGTTTTGTCATCGTATTCGGCGGTGATCTGGAAGTCGGCCACCTGACCGGTCGGGCAGTTCGGCGTCGGGTCAAGCACTCCGACGCGGAAGCCCATGTAGCGGGCGGACAAAGCCATCATGCGGCCGAGCTGGCCGCCGCCGATGATGCCGATGGTCGATCCCGGCATCAGCATCGAAACACGACCGCCTGTTTCCTCAGACAAGCTGGGCATTGGATTCAGCCACCTTTTCTTTCATTTCGTTACGGTAATCCTCAAGCTTGTCGGCCAGTTCGGGCTCGAAGGCGGAGAGCATCTGCACGGCGAGCAGGCCGGCGTTGGTGGCACCGGAGTTGCCGACGGCGGTGGTGGCCACCGGAATGCCGCCGGGCATCTGCACGATGGACAGCAGTGAATCCCAGCCGGAGAGCGCATGGGAACGCACGGGCACGCCGATTACGGGCAGCGTGGTCTGGGCGGCAATCATGCCCGGCAAGTGGGCAGCGCCGCCTGCACCGGCGATGATGACCTTGAGACCGTTGGCACGAGCATTATGCGCGAACTCGGCCATGAGCTCAGGCGTGCGGTGTGCGGAGATGACCTGCTTGTGGTAGGCGACGCCAAACTGATCGAGAATATCGCAGGCGCGCTTCATAGTCTCCCAGTCGCTGGAAGATCCCATGACCACCGCGACTTCAGGCTTGGATTCATTTGCCATTATCATTTACTCCCTAGTTATTGAGAATACGTCCACTGTACGCCCGGG
The DNA here is from genome assembly GCF_001025175.1 of Bifidobacterium breve DSM 20213 = JCM 1192. NCBI lineage: Bacteria > Bacillati > Actinomycetota > Actinomycetes > Bifidobacteriales > Bifidobacteriaceae > Bifidobacterium > Bifidobacterium breve. Next base: position 633,621 of record NZ_AP012324.1, on the reverse strand, counting down.
CGCTTACTTCGACATGCCTTACAGCTCAATGGCGATTTTGCCGAACACATTGCCTTCTATCATCTTGGCAAAAGCCTCAGGAGCGGCATCCAGACCGGAGAATACGGAATCAATCGCCGGATGCAGATTGGCACGTTCCACAAAGCGCAGCAAACGAGCAAAATCCTCACGCGAACCCATGGTGCTGCCCTGCACGCGGATGTCCTGGAAGAACAAACGGGTCAGCTCAGCGCCGGGCTGATCTCCAGTGGTAGCGCCGCAGATGGCAATGGTGCCGCCTGGTCGTACGGATTTCATCGAATGACTCCATGTGGCCGCTCCTACAGATTCAATCACCGCGTCCACCTTGCTGGGCAGGCGGGCACCAATCTCAAATGCGGCATGAGCGCCGAGCTTCAACGCCTTGGCTCGCTTGTCCGCTTCACGTGAGGTGACGAACACCTCAAGGCCGGCTGCCTGCGCAAGCTGAATCGCCGCGGTGGATACGCCGCCGCCGGCGCCTTGAATCAGCACGGAGTCGCCAGGCTTCACACCGGCCGCGTCGAACAGCAATGAATATGCGGTCAGCCAGCTGGTGCCCAATGCCGCAGCCTCAATCTCGGTGAGATTGGACGGCTTGGCAAACACATTGGCGGAAGGTACGGCGGTTTTCTCGGCCATGGTACCGGGATACTTCTCCGAAAGAATCGTGCGACGCTCCCCCGGAGCCACACCGGCACCATCAGTACCGACGAACGTGTACAGCACTACCTCTCTACCGGCCTTCAGCCCATGCTTGCCGGGAATGTCCTCGTCCAGAATGCCCACGGCATCGGTGCCCAGGATCATCGGCGTCTGTTCGGCCGACAACCCCACGCCCTGCAGAGACCAGACATCATGATGATTCACGGTTACGGCACGTACCGAGACGGTCGACCAGAATGGCCGGCTCTGCGGCTCGGGCTGGTCTCCCACCGCCAGCACGGATAACGGGTCATCATGATTGACGGCAGACGCATATACGGCCTTCATTGCACGCTCCTTGAAGATCGGCCGGTCACCACAAGGTCCGGCAAATTACCTCCTTTATTTTCCCACACAACACTCTGTGAACACCGCCCATCCATGCTGCATGCTGTATCAAATCCGCTATCCCTCCTCATCGCCGCAGTATTTGCAGTATTTACGGAGATGTTGAGGGTATTGCCCTCATCCGCGCACGTTGCCGCCTGCGCAGCGCTAGCATGTCGATTTCGGTATGAATTGTGGAGGGAGATTCGAGGATATGCATAGCATGCCGGGAAACGGAATCAGTGCACACGATGCCAGCGGCGCAATCGACAACACTCATTCCACCGACTCAGGCAATCTCGCTGATGTCACCCTGCTGCGTCGCATTACCAGCCCTGCCGACGTCAAAGCACTCTCCCCCAATACACTGAATGAGCTATGCCGCGAAATTCGCACCACCCTACTGCATTACGGCCATATTCACGGCGGGCATATAGGCTCCAATCTGGGCATGGTGGAAGCCACCGTCGCACTGCATCGCGTGTTTGATTCACCGCATGACCGCATTGTATTCGATGTCTCCCACCAAAGTTACGTGCATAAAATGCTCACCGGCCGCGCTGCCGCCTATCTGGACACAAACCGATTCGGCGACGTGACCGGATTCACGAACCCGGACGAGAGCGACCATGACCAGTTCGTGCTGGGGCATACCGGTACCTCAATTTCATTGGCCTGCGGATTGGCGAAAACCCGCAATATGGAGGGGCCCGATAGCGGCATCGGCAATGTAGTTGCCGTTATCGGCGATGGTTCGCTAAGCTCGGGCGTGGCATTTGAAGGCTTGAATAACGCCGCTGAGCAAGGCGGCAATCTCATTATTATTCTCAACGACAATGAGATGTCGATCGCCGGTGATTTCGGCGGCATGTACGGGACACTCGCCCGGTTGCGCGCCTCGGGTGGCACTGCACAACCGAACCTATTCAACGCATTCGGACTGGATTACCGTTATGTGGAGCATGGCAATGATGTGGATGCGCTGGTAGCGGCATTTGAGGAAGTACGCAATATCGACCACCCTGTTGTGGTGCATATCCACACGTTGAAGGGTGCCGGCTACGACGGCGAGCCCACCAGCTCCGCCACCGGAATCCACCCGTCCAGCAATCTATCGCACCGTGAACCGTGGCATTCGGATCATTGTAATCTGTCCGACCATGAACCGCATGAGGGTCAGTGCGAAGCCTCCCATTGGCAGAACCCGGATTCCGCCATCGGCAAGCCTGATGATCCGCGCAAATATTATGGCAAGATGGCAATGGCCGCGCTCGAACCGCGATTTGCCAGCGAACCGGGATTGGTGGTCATCTCCCCCGCCACGCCAGGGTCGAACGGCATCACCCATGAATTCCGCGAACGCGCAGGCTCGCATTATGTGGATACAGGCATCACCGAATCGCATGCCGTGGCTTTCGCAGCTGGCATCGCACGGGCTGGCGGCACACCAGTGGTGGCCACTACGGCCTCATTCTTCCAACGCGCCTATGACCAGTTCTTCCAGGAGATGAGCCTGAACCGGTCTCGGGTGACGGTGCTTGATTTCCTAGGCGGCCTATCCGGTTCCGACAACACGCATTCCGGCGCGTATGACGTGGCGATGTTCGCCAATATTCCTGGCATCACGATGCTGGTGCCCACTTCGGCAGATGAGTGTCTGGCCGATTTGGCATGGGCGACGCTGCCGGCTGGAGCCGATGGAGCTCCCGATGGACCGGTGGTGATTCGGGTGCCGGGTGAGGCGATTCTGGCTGCGGAACGGGAGCCGAGTTTGTTGCCGGTGACGGGTGGACGGGTTCAGGTTGGCCACCCTCAGTCGACTGTGTCGACAGCTCCCGCCAGCGGGAGCAAATCCGCAGCACACCGAGTTGCTGGCGTAACGGCTCAGCCCACCAACGGGAGCGACCCCTTGGCTTGGCGTATTAATCAGACTGGTTCGCGGGTTGCGATCGCCGGATTGGGCAACGCATATCCGCTTGCGGAGCAGGTGGCTGCCGCGTTGACCGCCGAACATAGCATGAAGGCAACGGTCATCGACCCGCGCCAGTGCACGTCGTTGGATGCGGATGCGCTGGAATCGTTGCGCGACGGCCACGAGCTGGTCGTCACGCTTGAAGACGGGCAGCTGGAAGGCGGCTGGGGTGAGAAGGTGACCGCATACTATGCGAATCATCATGTCTCGGACAGCAGCCGCAATCCTCGTGTGCTGAACTTCGGCGCAGCCAAGGAATTTACCGACCGCGTGCCGCTGGGCGAACTGAACGAACGTTATGGACTGACGGTGGAGCAGGTGACAGAGGCGATCACTCGTTGTTTTTGATGGCATCCAGGGCCGGGATTTTGACGGCTTTGTTGGCTGGACCGAAGCCGAACAGCAGGCCGATTAGCGTGGAGAACAGCACTGCAAACAGGAACAGCCACCACGGAATCACCGAATAGCGGGTCACGTCCTCACCTCCGACCAATGCCTGCCACATAATCATCCATATGGATGTGCCACCAGCACCATCGCCGGAACTTCCGTTTGAGCTGCCGACCATGCCACCCGCATACATCCTGCCGGCCACATTGATGCCCAACGATATCAATCCACTCAGCATGCATCCGATCAATCCGCCAAAGAATCCGATTGCGCCGGCTTCAGTCAAAAACATGACGCGGATATCACGCACGTAGCAGCCGAGCGCCTTCATAATGCCGATCTCGCGCGTGCGCTCGGTCACGGACATGACCATCGTATTGGCGATGCCGATGGCCGCCACCAACAGAGAGACCGCGCCAATGCCGCCCAGAATCAGCTGAATCGCTCGCGACTGCTCCTCCAACGACTTGCGCATGTCCTCATAGGACGAAGTCTCGTAGCCAAGCGCCTTAATCTGCGATTCCACTTCGGGCACGGAGGAAAGATCCGCAGCCTTGACCAACACCTGATCGTAGGTGACGGTTTTTTTGGCGGCGGCCGGATCGACTTTGGCGCGCAAATCCTTGAGCGCCTGCAAATCCATGACCAGACCGTCCGCCGTGGCATATCCCTTGTTGTAATCGCCGCCGATAATGCCGGACGCACGCAGATCGATGGTGACGTTGTCGGATTGGTCGCTTCCAACAGTCGTTCCGCCTCCCCCGCCGTACATGTTCTGCACATATGGGTCGCCCTGATAGTTGGTTCCGGTGGTCAGGCTGATTTGCGTGGTGAGCGGGTCGAAGAACGGGTCCTCATCCTGATCCGGCTCGCATTCGCCGGTGGCCGAATTGAATGTGCAAGACGAATAGCCGCTGCCACGGGTGCCGGTACGCATCTCACCGTTTTTCAACGTGTCCATGAACCCGTAAGCAAACCATTCACCGGCAAGAACCTGGTCTTTGGTGGTTGGCTTGCCGCCATCGACCATTTTGTAGCCCATCTGTTCGAACTGGCTCATATCGATGCCCATGATCTGCACGTGATCGTAGATGTACCGTCCACCTGCGCCGGCCTTGGCCGTGACGTTGTAGGGGAAGTTCATTATCGGAGTCACGCCGGATACGCCGCTCATCGAGCGGAACGATTCGAGCGCTTTGTCATCGAGCTTGGCATCGCTGGATGCCGACGATGATCCGTTCCCGCCGCCCATCGGCCCGGCATAGCCGCCACTGGTGTAGACGGTGACGATGGATAGGTCGCCCATCGATTTGAGCATTTTCTCATTCTGCTCGTTGATGCCCTGCCCGAGGGAGATCATGAGCACAATCGAGCAGCATCCGACGATGACGCCCAACACGGTCAGTATTGTGCGGGATTTACGTCGCCATAGGTTCTGTCTGCACAGTCGCAGAATGTCGCTGAATCGCATGGCCGGAACTTTCAGACTGTTTGAGCGGAACCGTCAGATTGGCCCGAGTCATCGGGCACAATCTGGTTCGGCTCGGCGGCGGCGTTCACCGGCTCGATCACCGTGGTCGGCGTGGCATCGGTAGACGGGCTGATTGCGAACGTACTTGTTGCGCCGCCGCTTGCAGTGGCGTTATTCGCGGTGGTGCTATCCGCAGCATCGCCCACAGTCTTGCCGCTTGCAATATCGCCGCCGGACTGAGTGTCTAATTTGCCGTCGGCATTGCCGCCAGCCCAGTCATCCCACTCTTCATCAATCTCGCTCTTGGCTTTCTTCTTGCGATGGCGACGCACCAGCAGAACGATACCTACGATTACCGCAACCGCAACGGCTGCCGCTGCCGCCCATACCCACCATGGCAAACCCTGGCTGGCATTCTGATTCATATCGGAATCGACCCTGCTTGGATCATCCATCGGCGCCGCATCAGCCACCGAGAGTTTGACTGGGAACTCTTTGGTTTTGCTCTGTCCATCGGAATCCTCATAGGACACTTTGAGTGTGGCGTTGAGTTCACCGGAAGCGGTGGGAGTGAAGGCATAGCCAATAGAGCCGGTGGCCCCGGAAGCCACATTGCCCACATACTGGGTCTTCATCGTCGCGTCAAAACCCTCTCCCTCCATCGTGGTCTCAACGTTGGCGATGTCGCCCTTGCCCTTATTCACATATTCCAGCGTGACCGTGGTCTCCTGACCGGCCACAATCTGGTCTGACGGCACCGGATCGCCAACCTCGAAGCGATCGGGCTGGCTGATTGGCACGGCTATCTTCACGTCGGACTGGTTCGAGGAGCGTGCGCCGGAGTCCAGATATTCATACCTGAAACTGACAGTCACCGGCTGGGCACCGCTTTTGGCCGAGGCGAGCGCCTGCATCGGCACAGTCTGGCTCAACGAATATCCGGCCCACAGCGCATCGAAATAGAAGGTGTTCGTGCCGCCCGCAATGGCGAAGCTTTCGCCGCCGTCCACCGTGACCACCATGTTCGCGACGGCCACCTGACCCATGTTCTGGAAGGTGAAGTTCAAGTCGAATTTGGCACCGGCAGCCACGGAATCGCCGCCGTAGGTGAAGTTGGTGACGATGATGTTTGGCACCGGTCCGGCCACCGGCGTGGGAGCCACGCTCTGATCGGCCCCCTGCGCGCTGCCGTCATCCGCGCCTACGGCGTATGCCAGATGAGGCAGGGAAACGATGGCGAGCATCATGGATAGCGAGGCAAGCAGGGCAACGATGATGGCAAGCATACGTGTGGTGAGGTGTTTCATCGGGCATCTCCTTAGACGGTTTGTACGGACGGCACGGATGCGGACGGCACTGCAGTAGGTTGAACGGATTGAACGAACTGGTCGGATTGAGCCGACTGAATGGACTGAGCTGAAATCGATTGAACAGTGACGCCTTGGTTGATCTGGTCGCTGACGATACGTCCATCAAGCAGTGTGACGATGCGATCGGCGTAGGCGGCCATCTGCGGGTCATGGGTGACCAACACGATGGTCTGGTTGAAGTCGCGAGCGAAGGAACAGATCATGGTCATGACTTCGGTCTTGGTCTTGGAATCGAGATTGCCGGTGGGTTCATCGGCGAATACCACTTCAGGCTTGGTCACGAATGCGCGGGCGATGCCAACACGCTGCTGCTGTCCGCCGGACATCTGCCTCGGATAATGGCCGAGTCGATGCCCGAGCCCGACTCGTTTGAGCACACTGCGAGCCACGCGGTCGCGACGTTCCTTTGGCACTCCGCGGAACATCAACGGCATCGCCACATTTTCCAGCGCCGTCAAATTGGGCAACAGGTTGTACGACTGAAACACAAAACCGATGTGCTTCTGCCGAAATGCCGCAAGTTCACGCTCATTGAGCTTGCTGACCGGCACCCCGCCGATTCGCACCACGCCGCGCGTGGGCTTCTCCATACCGGCGAGTTGGTTGAGCAGCGTGGACTTGCCGGAACCGGACTCGCCGAAGATACAGCAAATCTGTCCTTGCGGAATCGCCAAAGTAACGCGGTCAAGCGCCACCACGGTCTCATCCTCGACCGGATACTCTTTGCGCAGGTTTCTCACTTCGATAATGGCTCGCGCCACGGGCCCTTCTTCCCTCGTTCGTCGCCATTGGCGGACTTTTCGGCAACAGCCGTTTTTCAGCACATCTGCTGCCAGTGTATAGCTAAAGCACAGCCGCCGCATCCCTTAAGGGTGTTCCCGGGTATGAGAAGGAGATGGAGGTGGACGTTTCAGAACAAGCGGCGCCGGTATTCGCGCGAAGGCAGGCGTGATACGGGCCAACGCCGCCCACTGCCCGATATCGGCGCAGTGCGGGATACCGGGCGTTCCCCGCTCCACCTACTACTGGATGATCGAGCATCCCGAGACGGAGCGTGCGGAGCCAATCGCCGGCGACGTGCGCGCGGCCTGGCGCGACGGCCGCGAACGCTACGGCGCCAGGAAGATCAAAGCCGCCCCGGAAAGGAGGGGCGTCACCGCGTCCAGCAGACGCATCGGCAACATCATGCGCGAACACGAACAGGCCGCCGAAGAAGGAGCTCGCGTACCGGAACCACTGCACCACGATCGAGCAGCTGAGGCGCGACCTCAACGACTACGTGTGGCGGTCCGACAACCAGCGGCTCCACTCCACCCCCGCACAAACACCCGAAGAGCCATTTTTCAGCATTTCCATGTCCCATGCAGTCGACTACACCTTGGCTGTACCCTCATCAATAACTAATAGTTGTAGGGCCGCGATGGACACAAGCGATTTGACTGCAGTGACACTGCTCTAAATCGAGAGCTCCTTCTGGTATTTCCCGACCTCATTCAGTAAGGCGAGCGGTATATGGCATTCGGCTCCCGGATGGGATGCGAGATAGTGCTGTTGTTCCTCGGAAGACTCCTCAAATCGAGTGAGCCGTTCGATGGTCACATCAGCAAGGTTTCGCTCACGAATGGCGGCTTCGAATGCATCCCTCTGTTCTGAATCAGTCCAATAGAAACCGGCATGCTCTGAAATGGGTGTTTTTTCATCGGTCGGAGTCTCCTGAATGAGCAGGGCATGCAATCTAGCCAGTGTTTGCAGTGAGACCTGCTGCGAATCGTAGGCGACGGCCACAGTCTCCACGGCGCCAGCTTCACCGGAAGCAATCTGCTCCCCTGTGGGTCGCGGGATTCTCGATTGTGCGAATCCCGCGACTGTGCTTGTCACACCTTGCACCCGGTCATAGTAGGTCTGGACGCCCCAATAGCATCCCCCTGCCAGATAGACGGTGGGCATATCATTTCTCCAAATCAGCATACATCGGATAGTTGTTATAGGTGAACGCAGCTTTCTTAATGTCCTTGGAACCAACTGCCGTGATGTTCTGATACCACAACGGAATCTGCGGCAAATCGTTCAGCAGAATCTCTTCGGCTTCCTGATACTTGGCGTTGGCATCATCGGTCGTGGGGGCCGCGGAACCTTCGGCGAGAATTTTGTCGACATTGTCATTGTGGTAGTCGTATTCGTTGTATCCGCCATCGGAGCTGAAGCGCAGCGTCAGATAGTTTTCGATGTTCGGATAGTCCGGGGCCCAACCCGACTGGTATGGAGTGGGCAGAGTCTTGTCGACGGCGGCGGTGCGCAGCTCCTTCTTTGTCGGATATGACTGCGGCTGCGCATCGACACCCAGATTGTCCTGCAACTGATGCAAGACGGCTTCAATCCACTGCTTGTCACTGGAATCGGCGTTGTAGGCGATGCTCAATGTTCCATCCCACGGGGAGATGGCATCCGCCTTCTTCCAGAGTTCCTTCCCCTTCTGTGGATTGTATTCGAGGATGGTCTTGTTCTTCAGATTATCGGTGTATCCGGTGATGGAAGGCGCCGAATAATCAACTGCCTTGACACGGGTGCCATAGAAGAGCTTCTTGATGATCAGGTCTCGATCGATGGACAGACTGATGGCCTGACGGCGAAGTATGCCTTCCTCCCCGCTGAAATGCTTCAGGCGTTCGGGAATGCTGATGCCCTGTGTCTGGGAACCGGCCGCGGTGAACACTTTCACATTCTTATTCTTCTGATAGGAAGAGTAGGAGGTGGCGGGAATCTGATCCAGAAGATCGAGGTTACCGGCCTGAACATCAGCGTATGCCGAGTCCAAGGTCGTATAGAACCGGAAGTCGATGCCACCGTTCTTCGCGGGGAAGTTGCCCTTGTAATCGTCATTACGAATGACCTTCGCGCCCTGTCCATGCTTCCAGGAAACGAGCTTATAGGCACCGTTGCCAATCGGCTTCTCGCCATACGCTTTAGGATCCTTATAGAATGCTTCCGGAACTGGCAGGAAGCTGACGGAACCCAATTGGCTGGGCAGCGCGGAGTCCGGCGCGTTCAGATTGATCTGGAACGTGTGGTCATCCTTGACGACCAGTCCTGACAGCTGAGCGTCTGAGGGCGTGCCTTCCTTCTGCAGTTCGTCGTATCCCTTGACGATGGAGAAGTACGAGGAGTTCAGCTGGGCGTTGGTCACGTTCGCCGCATAGCTCCAGGCCTTGGTGAACGACTCCGACGTGACCGGCGTGCCATCCGTGAACTTCCAACCGTCCTTGATCTTCACTGTGAACTGGGTTGCGTCCGAATTCGGTGTGATGCTTTCGGCCACTTCATTCACCGGCTTGCCGGACGGGTCATAAGCGACCAGACCAGCGAGGATGGCGCTGAGTATGCGGTCTCCGCCGACTTCACCGGTGTTCATCGGCACCAAGGAAACCTGCGGTTCGGTGCCGTTTACGCTGATGACAGCGTTTGGACCCGCTGACGAATCGTTGGCGGACGATGCCGACTGGGTGCTGCCGCATGCCGAAAGCAGCAGGACTGGTGCCAGAATCGCGGCTATCTTCTTCCATCGAACCATGAATCTTCTCTCCTGTTAATGTTCACTTTTCGATAAGAAACATTATTACCTAATGGAACAGCCAAGGAAGGCAGATTCGATATATCGATTTCTTATAGGACGTTATCCCCTGGTTGATCCGCTGTTGCGTATCCCCTGCACCCAACGCTGCAGCGTGGAGCGCGGGATGCTGTACTCCTCCCTGATCCGCGACGACAGCTTGCCGTTCTCGTACGACTGCACGATCTGCCGCTTGGACTCCTCCTCGTAATGACGCGGATGATTCTGATCGGCCGTGATGATCATCTCCTTCGTTGCCCTGTCCCACACGAGACCGTCCAATACATTGCAGCCAATCCATCGTCATGGTGGTTCGTCTCCTTGGCTCTTATCCCCTGTCCCAGTGGTCACACGACCGGTGTCGGGTATCGACCCGACAGCCGTGATACGGCGTGAGGGCCCCGTGCCGCGCATGGTGTTGGTTCATGCGTGGCGCGGGGCCCTCTTGTCGGTTCGGCGGCGGTTGGGTCCGGTTTATTCCGGATCGGTTTCCATGGCGAACGCCTCCCATGGTCCGAGTGTTCCCGTGGTTTTCAGGTTTCCTACGGGATCGTCCGTGTTGGCGATGAGGATCGTGCCGTCGGGCATCGTTTCCAGTTCTCCGGCCGGTGCGGCCTGTGTGGGCGAGAGGTTGATGACGGTGAGGATGGTTCGCTCGTCGAGGGTTCTGGTGAAGGCGATGATCCGGTCGTTTCCGGTTTCCACGCGTCGGTAGTCGCCGGCGGCGACCACGGGGTCGGTGTGACGCAGGGCGATGAGCCGTTTGTGGAACGAGTACACGGAGTCGGGGTCGTCGATCTCGTCGGCGGCGTTGATCTCCGTGTGGTTCGGGTTGACGGCGATCCAGGGTTCGACCGGGGCGTCGGGCATGGTGAAGCCGGCGTAGGTGGAGTCGTCCCATTGCATCGGGGTGCGCGCGTTGTCCCTGCCGTATCGGGCGAGGGATCGCATCATGGTCTCCGATGTCCGTATCCCGGTTTCCTCGACGCGTTGATGGTAGGCGTTGATGGATTCGAGGTCGCGGTACTGGTCGAGCGAGGTGAAGTGCGCATTGGTCATGCCGAGCTCCTCGCCCTGGTAGACATACGGAGTGCCGCGGTGCATGTGCAGCAGCAGCGCGAGCGCCTTGGCGGAGCGGATGCGGCCGGTCTTGCTGGTGTCGTCGCCCCAACGGGAGACGACACGCGGCTGGTCGTGGTTGTCGAGGAACAGGCTGGCCCAGCCGTGTCGGGCGATGGCGTCCTGTTGTTCGGCGAGCTTGGTTTCGAGGTCGGCCGGCGTCCATGGTTTGTCGTCCCATTTCGATTCGGGGGTTTGGTCGACGCCCATGTGTTCGAACAGGAAGAGCATATCCAGCTCGCCGTTGGCGGGGTCGGTGATGTGCTCGTTGCGTTCGGCGGTGATGCCGGGGGCCTCGCCGACGGTGAGGAAGCCGTCACGCCCGTCGAACACCTCGCGGCGCATCTCGGCGAGGAACTCGTCCTGACGCGGACCGTCGGCGCAGAACGGGTTCGGGTTGGAGTAGCCCTCCTCCCCCACCGGCAGGTCCTGCAGCTCGGAACCGGTCTCGCCGGGCAGCCTGCCGTTTGCATCCGTGCGCTTGGAGATCAGGGTGATGACGTCCATGCGGAAGCCGTCGATGCCGCGATCGAGCCACCAGTTCATCATGTCGTACACGGCTCGGCGTACGGCCGGGTTCTCCCAGTTGAGGTCCGGCTGCTTCTTCGAGAACTGGTGGAGATAGTACTCACCACGCTCGGGGCAATATTCCCATGCGGAGCCGCCGAAGTAGGAGCCCCACTGGTTCGGCTCGGCGCCGGGCGTGCCGGGCTCGTGGCCGGGGCGGGCGGGACGCCACCAGTACCAGTCGGCGTGCGGGTCGTCCTTGTCCTTCGACGCCTCGAACCACGCGTGCTCGTCGGAGGTGTGGTTGACGACCAGGTCCATCACGATCTTGAGGCCGCGCTTGTGCGCTTCGGCGAGCAGCTCGTCCATGTCGTCGAGCGTGCCGAACAGCGGGTCGATGTCCCGGTAGTCGGAGATGTCGTAGCCGTTGTCGTCTTGCGGGGACCTGTAGACCGGGGAGAGCCACAGCACATCCACGCCGAGGTCGGCAAGATAGTCGAGGCGGGAAGTAATGCCCTTAAGATCTCCGAAACCATCGCCGTTCGTGTCCTGGAAGGAACGTGGGTAAATCTGGTAGACGACGGCGTTCGACCACCACGGGTTCGGGGAGGCGCCATTCGTGCGGACGGCGTCGGGCAGGGGTTCACGGTTGAAAGAGGTCATCATCGGCTCCTTTGTTATCGTTCGATGATCGCATGGTCGTTGTGGGATCGTACGGGTGCGCCTGTGGAGTTGTCGCGGAGCGTGAATTCGCTGCCGTCGGAGCTGGAGGCGGTGATGCCTCCAGCGATCCTGCGCGTCGTGTATTCCACGGTGGTGCCGTCGCCGCGAGTGATGCGGGTCCGGGCGTCGTCGCGGAGCGGGTTTCAGGCTCGCGGGGCGCGCCGAGCGATCCGCGGCGTTGGTAGACGGGCGGGATGAGCGTGACGCGATCGCCGCGCCATGGTTCGCCGTCCATGAGACGGACGATCATGTCGACGCCCATGCGGCACAGGTCCGCGGGCAGGAGCGGGTATTCGTCGATGCGCAGCCGCCTGCCGATCGGGTCGGTGAAGGTTCCCGCGGAGATCACGGACAGGTCCGCGGGGAAGCGGATTCCGTTCTTGCGGGCCACGGCGACGAGGCTGTTGAGGAACATGGGGCCGCCTTGGGACACGATCGCGGTGTCCCCATTGAGCATGGCCATGTCGAGGATGGTTTCGATGGCGTCGAAGTCGTCCTCGTCGGTGTATTGTTCGTCGACCCGGATGTTCCGGCGTCGCGCGTTGTCGAGGAGGGCGGACCGCAGGCGGACCAGGTAGTTCGCTCCCCCGCCGCGTTCGTAGTCGACGTGTTTGCCGCCGATGAACATGATGCGGGAGTGTCCGAGCCGGTCGAGCCGGTCGATGATGCCGCCGCCCATAAGGGTGAAGTCGATGTCGACGCACGGGATGCCTGTGTCCGCGCCGGGCAGTCCGATCGACACGAACGGCACTCCCGTGGCGGCGGCCACGGCGAGACGGCTGTCATCCATGTTGACGTCCATGAGCACGACCCCGTCCACGAGTCCGGTGTCGATGAGCCGTGCGAGTTGCTCCCCGCCGTTTTCCTCGGTCAGCAGGAGGGTTTCGTAGCCGTGGAATCGCGCCTGTCTGAGGAAGTGAAGGAAGTAGGCGAAGTAGTTCGTGTAGCTGGTCGAATCGTGGACGGGCGAGCTCAGGGCCACGAAGTGGGTCCTCGTCGCGCGGGCGGCGTGTTCTCCGGGCTCGGGCACGTAGCCGATCTCCCTCGCCGCGGCGAGGACCCTGCGTCTCGTGGCCGGGGAGATGGGTCGTTTCCCCGACATCACGTACGAGACGGTGCTGATCGACACGCCGGCCTTGCCCGCCACGTCCTTGATTCCGACCATGTCTTGCGTTCCTATCCTTCCTTGACGGTGAAGCCCTGGCTCCTGCCCTGCTCGACGAGCTTGGCCTGCCATGCCTTGACGCCGTCCATCAGCGTGCCCTGGCCCATGTAGGCCGCGCCCACGGTGTCGGTGAAGATGCTGCGAGCGTACACGTCGTACGGGAGGAATTCGAATCCGGTGACCACGTTCTTGGCGGCCTCGGCGAACACGGCGTTGAATTTCTGGCCGCCGAAGTATTCGACGGTCTCGCCTTTGGTGTTGACCATGGTGGTCTGGTTGAGGAACTTGTCGTTCTTCATGGATTCGAGGTCGGCGGGGAAGCCTCCCTGGTCGACCCTGGACATGACCGCGTCCTTGTTGTGGAGCGCGTACGCCATGAACTTGTACGCGGCGTCGGCCTTCTTGGACGAGGAGAGGATCGCGAGGGAGCTGCCGCCGCTCTCGGAGACCTCGTGTCCGCCGGCCGACCATGCGGGCATCTGGGCGATGCGCCACTTGCCGGCGCCTTCGGACGCCTGGTTGAGGAACATGCCGGGCGCCCATGCGGCGGTGATCACGCCGGCGAACTCGCCGGAGCCGACGGCGCGGTACCAGTCGTCGCTGGTGCCCTTGGTCTTCGTTTCGATGAGGTCCTCGTCGATCATCTTTTGCCAGAGCTTGGTGAATTTCCTCACGCCGGGGTCCCCGGTGAGGTTCACGGTCACGGTCTTGCCGTCCTTGGACGTGGAGTAGGGGTGGCCTCCGGCCTGCCAGACCATGGCATTGAAGAATCCGGCGTCGCCGGGGTCGTTGGTGATGTAGGATCCGACCGCGCGGATCTTCTTGGCGTCCTCGTAGAACTCGTCCCATGTGGCGGGCGGTTCGTCGATGCCGGCCTTGTCGAAGACCTCCTTGTCGTAGAAGAACGCCATGGGGCCGGAGTCCATGGGCAGCCCGTAGATGCCGCCCGCGTAGTTGACCGAACTCCACGTGCCCGGCGTGTAGAAGTCCTTGAACTTGCCGGCCCCGTTGTCGGTGAGGTCCTTCAACGCGCCTTTGATGGCGTATTCGGGGATGGCGTAGTATTCGATCTGCGCGATGTCGGGGGCTCCGCTGCCCGCCTCGATCGCGTTGGACAGGGCCACGTACTCGTCCTTGCTGCTGCCGGCGTTGGCGAACGTGACCTTGATGTCCGGATTGTCCTTCATGAACTGTTTCGCATTGGCCTTGAGATTGTTGTCCCACGCCCATACGGTGATCTCGGTCTTGCCGTCCGAGGATGCGTTGCCGGTGCCGCATGCCGCCGTGGGGGCGATCATGGCGATCATGGCGATCACGGCCGTGGCCGTCTTGGAAAACCTCATTGTCTCCTCCTATGGGTCCCTTTTCGGAAATCGTCGGCGTCATCTTCGGTGTCGTCGACAGCTCAACATCATACGGACTGGCTTCCAAGCCCGCCAATTTATTTCGATGATTTCGACGATATCGGACGAAGGATTGCGAACCGGTTCGATGAGGTGTTCCCGCCCGCCGCACACGTCCGCCAAGATTATTCCTTACGCTATGGAGGCCGGACCATCGAAAACCCGACCGATATCGGAGATTGCGTGTGCCGTGATGTGTCATGACGGAACAATCGAACTGGACCGTGTTCCTGTACGATCCGAAGACCCTGCCCAGCGACGAGTCCGGATTGCCAGTAGAGGGACTGTGTTCCATGGCCGTGTACCACATCCACGTCGCCGCGACGGCCGCCGATGCGAACCGGTGCCATATCCTGCGTCCCGACACCATCTGCGTGGTCCGGTAGTCGTAGGGGCACATGTACCAGTAGCCGCCATATCTGGCCAATCGTATACGTTCCGGCAGCATGATCAGTTCGAGTGCGAACACGCATAGCCACATGAGCGAGAACGGTATGGTCACGGGCGGTGCCGTGATTGTCTGCCATATGCTCTGCATCAGGATCTCCCGTCTTTGCCGATTCCATCGTTTCCCGGTTCGTTGTCCTGTCGTGCACCCAGTAATCTCGAAGCTCGCTAATACATAAAGCCCTTGGAATCATTACGATTCCAAGGGCTTTTCCGTGACCCCGGACGGGCTCGAACCGTCGACCTTGAGATTAGAAGTCACATGCTCTATCCAGCTGAGCTACGGGGCCAAACTCGCATCAGTCTAATCGTAGGGGTGTAAAAGCTCCGCGGTATATCGCCCTAGAGCTAACGGCTCAGCCCTCGAACACGCGGTCACGAATCATGCGGCCTGACTCATCCAGCGCCGCGGAGAAACGGCCGTAATTAGACAAAATCACTCCCATGTAGAGCATATCCACAAGCGCGGCATCTGCCACGCAGGAGAAAATGGCATTGCCATAGATCGCGCGCGAACCACGTCCGGTCAGCAACACCACATCGGCCCAACTGGCCAAAGGCACGCCTACGGCATTGGTAATCGCAATGGTTTTTGCGCCATGCGATTTTGCCAATCGCAGCGCCTTGACCGTATCCGACGAACTTCCGGAGTGAGAGAACGCTATGGCAACATCGCCATGGCGCATATGCCCGGCGCCGATCTGCTGCAGGTAAGCATCGGTGCTGAGACGGCAAGTGAGTCCCAAATAGCCGAGCTTGGTGAACAGATCGGTCGCAGGCGTCAGCGAATTCTCCACACCGAAAATATCAATAAAACCGGCTTCGGCAATCAGCGCGATTGCTTTACGGTAAGCCTTGACATCCAAGGCATCACACATCTCGCCAATGAGCGTTTTCGCACCTTCGGCGGCCTTGGCGGGAATCTCCTCCACATTGTCCCATGGATTCAAATCGAACCCGGACAGTGGGTCGAACGTCACCTGATGTTCGGCGGCCGGATGCCGCAATACATAGCGCAGTTCACGGTATCCGCCGAAGCCGAGCTTGCGGGCAAACCGGATTACCGTGGGCTGGCTGACATGGGCGATATCCGCCATCTGGCCGACAGTCAGATCGGCGGCTTCTTCGGCATGCTCACGAATGTACTGTGCCACGGCGCGCTCCGCCGGGCGCAACGACGGATACACATGGTCGATGCGCTCGAGTATTCCCACCGAGGACTGCACAGCAATACTCCCGTCTTCTAACGTTAACCTCTGTTTTCGAGCGTACCGGCCGTATAACGGCGATTTGGCATTAAGGACTGACCGGAATATGAACTGTGCCTGAACTCTTCCGCCGCATTTCGCACATCAGACACGTAAGATTGAGTTATGGTGCGGATTTCGGTGGGGAGCTCCACCCATCAAGTGAGCGAACGACTGTACGGCGTGTTCTTCGAGGACATCAACCACAGCGCAGACGGTGGATTGAACGCCAACATGGTGAACAACTATAGTTTCGACGGCGTCTACCTCGATCACCACACTTGGCGCGCCGCAGGCTCTGACCGCTGGCGCACCCAAGCAGACCCACTGCGATTCTGGGATTTCAACAATTGCTCGGCCGTCAGCTATGGCACCGAAATCCGTGGGGCACATGGCCAGAGAATGACCACCGATTGCCCCGAACCACCGGTGCACGCCAACAGCCGTTACGTACGTATCACCGCCCCGCGTCCCCTCTGGCTCCATCATCGTGACCACGGAAGGCTGGTATCGATTCGTCACCAAAGTCAGCGGAAAAACCACCGATTACGGCAAATTGCGCATCACCGTGGAATCCAGCAGTAACACCGACGACCACACCGTCGTCATTGTTCGCGATGAAGATTGAACCATATAGCGTTACGCTGGTCACTTCACGGTAATACACCGCTTCATCGGGCATACAGATTCTCGCGTGCCCGCTATCGCATGCTTTCCCGCACATTTTCGAAAGAATCACCCTTAAGGATGAGGGGAAATTGTGTGAAATAAGGGAATAATGGGGGATATCCCCCATAGCGGATGCCGATATGGGCAGCCATGATGGAAATCACGACGGTCACCAGACCGTCGGCCAACGATGAAGGAGTGTGCGGCATGTTTATGAATCTGTTCCGCAGGCAGCGTCCTGCATTGGCGCGTCTGGCTCGCAACTCCAACTCCTATCAGCACCCGATGGCCAAAGCCGTCAACTCATCCCCCATGACGTCAGCGACTTCCGCGACTTCCACTCTGGACGCGGCCATCAGCCAGGTTCACAACATCCCGGTTTCAGCCATGAGCAGGATGTCCGGCTCTCCCACCGTGTATGCCCGATAGGCTCTATTCGATAATCCAGCTCAAGGTCAGCAGCACCACCAAGAACAGCACGTTCACCGCCGAATAGACGGCGAGGTAACGCCCCTTCTTATCCGGGTATTGGCGCGTGACGTTCTTATAAGCCACCAGCGAGGCCATGGATGCGATAAGCGTGCCCATACCACCCAGATTGGTGCCGATGATCAGCGCCCGCCATTGATTGCAGAAGCTGGACAGCAGAATGGTGGTAGGCACATTGCTGATTACCTGGCTGGACGCCACCGCCACTTCCAACGGATGGGAACCGACCAGGGTGCGTGCCAGCTCATAGAATTCAGGCACACGGCGCATGTTACCGATGAAAATGAAGAACATGCAGAAGGTCAGCGGCAGTCCCCAGTCCACATATTTGAACACGCGGCGGTCGGTGAACAGGAACGATACGACCACAATCACGCACATGGCCCATAACGGGATGGTGCCGGAAACAGCCAGCAGACAGACGATGAACAGCAGTGAATAGATGACCGTGCGCCAGCCGCCGTAACCGGCGCCGTAACCGGTGATGCGGATCTCATCGGGCTGATGTTTGCTGCGTTCGGGAGCGAGCACACCGGTTTCGAGATCGCCCAAATCGCCCACTGGTTTGCTGCCGAACACCACAGATATCACAATGACCAGCAGTATCGCTGCGGTGAAGGAATACGGCGCCATGATGCTGATAAATCGCTTCGTCGACATTTCGGTGAGCGCTTTGAGGTACAGATTGTGCGCGTTGCCGACCGGCGTCAGCATACTGCCCACATTCGCGCCGATGGTCATCAGCGTGGCCACCAGTATGGTCTTATCCTCTTGGCCCGCCATGATAAGCACCGCAATAGCGAATGGCACGAACGTGACCAGGGCGACATCGTTGGTGATGAGCATCGCGGAGAAGAACGTCAATGCCACCAAGGTGAGCACCAGCCCGCGCATGGTGGAAGTACGTTGCAGCAGACGGGAGCCAATGATGCGGAAGATGCCGATGCGCTGAAATCCGCAGACTACAATCATCAGGCAAATCAACTGGCTGATGGTGCTGGCATGGATGTACATGGTGTATTCATCATCCGGAGGTACTACAAAACACGAAATCAGTGCAAGTATTGCGGCAACGACAAGAATCGTTTCATTTTTGGCCACATTGACCAGCCAACGCCGCATTCATTCCTCCATGGACATTCCCGTTACCGCACCTGTTTTATTCTACGCGCAGATTGGCATAAGGTACGTAGTCTCGTCGCTCAGCTGGCCTGAATCACCCGCTCTAATGCTTCGCAGATGACTCGGATGCCGTCGGTGATATCGGCGGCATCCGGGCGCACGAAGTTGAGACGGATATGGGAATCATCCATTTCGTCAACATCGAACACACTGCCCGGCATGAATGTGACGCCTTGTGAACGGCAGGATTCCAGCACGTCAAGTGAGCGTACGCCCTCCGTCAGGGATAGCCAGATGTAATAGCCTCCGGCCGGCACAGTCCAACGCACGCCGTCTGGGGCGAATCGTTGCAATGCCGCGATTGCGGTGTCTCGCCGCCGCCGATAGGAATCAGTCAGCGTTTGAATATGCTCGGCGATGCGACCTTCCTTAAGCAGCTCCAAGCAAATACGCTGCGATGACGTGCTCGTATGCTGGTCGACCATGCGGCGTAGAGCCGCCAGGCGGTTGATGACGTGCGGGTCGGCCACAATCCACCCTGTGCGCAGGCCCGACGTAACAGTCTTCGAGAACGTGGACAAGTACATCACGTATCCCGCGTTCTCCATGCCCTTGAGCGGTATGGGGCGATGCGAATCGGATGACTTCCCGCCATACCACAGGTCGCCGTAGGCGTCGTCCTCCACGATTAGGCACTGGTAGCGTCGTGCCACGTCGATGAGTTCACTGCGGCGTTCGGGCGGCAGCGTGGTGCCGGTGGGGTTTTGGAACGTGGGAACTGTGTAGATGAGTTTGGGGCGGAATCGCGCACAATAGCCTTCCAGCAGGTCGGTGCGCATGCCGTGTTCATCGACCGGCACGCCGATGATGCGAGCATCGGCCGAGCGGAACGTTTGCAATGCGGGGAAGAACGTGGATTGTTCGACCAGTACGCAGTCGCCAGGATTGACGAATGCGCGCACGATAAGATCGATGCCTTGCTCGGAACCGGAAAGCACCATCACGTTTCGTACATCGCACTGCACGCCGCGTGTGCTCATATGCTCGGCAAGTAATGCGCGGAGTTCATCGAATCCTTCGATAGGCGATTCTGGCTGACCGTCGAATTCGCGCGATTCGAACGCTTCAATGCTCACTGAACGCAACAAATCGTCGGGAATATCCGCCGGATTAGGCGAGCCGGTGGCAAAGTCGATGATGGTATCGCCGCGTTGCGCCCGCTCAGCCGAGGCAATGTCGTGGTAGGTGAATCGGTTGGAATAGTCGGAGAACAACACCGACCACGGCGGCCGCACAACGCTCGGTTTCGGCTCCTCGTCAATCGGCTTATGTCTCACTACAGGAATCCGGGCAGTCTCAGTATGCTGCAACGGCAGCACGAACGTGCCTTTGCCTACTTTGGAGGCGATGAGTCCCTCATCTTTGAGTTGCTGATAGGCCTGTAATACCGTGGTGCGATTGACCTCGAGGCGTGAGGCTAACTCGCGTTCAGGCGGCAAACGATAGCCCTCAGCCATTGCGCCGGAGACAATCTGTTCACGCAGCTCAGCAGCCAGCTGCCGGTACATCGGCACCGTGCTGCGCCGGTTCAGCGTGAACTGCATGGCAGATCGTCTCCTTGATTCGTCGGTCGAATACCAGTCTAACGGCAGACGAATCGGCTACAGCGACAGGAAGAGCTCGTGGATGCGGATGTCGTCCGTGAGTTCGGGATGGAAGGCGGTGGCGAGGATGTTGCCTTGGCGCAGGCCCACCACGTGACCATCGACTTCGGTTTCGACCGTAGCCTCAGGGCCGACCGACACCACGTAGGGTCCACGGATGAACACCAGTGGAAAGTCCGCGATGCGCTGTGGGTCGTCGGCTTGGCCGAAATCAGCGATGGCTTGGAAGCTGCCGAGCTGACGACCGTAAGCATTGCGGCGCACTACAGCGTCGAGCGCGCCGAAGTAGACGTTCTCATCATTGTCGAGCTTCTTGGCCAGCAGAATCATGCCAGCGCAGGTGCCAAGCACCGGTTTGCCGGCCTTGATGTGCGCGGCAAACGGCTCGAACAGGCCGGTGGAACGCAGGAGTTTGCCTTGCGTGGTGGATTCACCGCCAGGCAGGATGACCCGGTCGATGGATTCATCGAAATCCTCGGCCGCGCGCAACAGCTTCCACGGGGCGCCGAGCTTGTCGAGCACCGCCGCATGCTCGGCGAACGCGCCCTGCACGGCCAGAATACCGGTCACGCCGTGCGTGGCGGTTTCGGCGTCTGCGGATTCTTCTTTGGAAATGTATTCAACAGCTACAACCATGTTGTCCTCTCCGGCTTCGGCTCCCGTCACTCGCCGCGAGCGGCCATGATGGTCTGAATCTCGTCCTCGTTGATGCCGACCATGGCTTCGCCTAGGTTTTCGGACAGCTTGGCGAGCAGGTCGGCGTCCTGCCAGTTGGCGGTGGCCTTGACGATGGCGGCGGCGCGCTTGGCCGGGTCGCCGGACTTGAAGATGCCAGAGCCCACGAACACGCCTTCGGCGCCGAGCTCCATCATCAGGGCGGCATCGGCCGGAGTGGCCACGCCACCGGCGGCGAAGTTCACGACGGGCAGGCGGCCGTTGTCATGCACGTACTTGGCCAGGTCGTAGGGCACGGCCAGCTGCTTGGCGGCCTCGTAGACCTCGTCGTCGCGCAGACCGACGAGCTCGCGAATCTGCTTGTTCATGGTGCGCATGTGGCGTACGGCCTGAATCACGTCACCTGTGCCAGGCTCGCCCTTGGTGCGAATCATGGCAGCACCCTCGGCGATGCGGCGCAGCGCCTCGCCCAGGTTCTTCGCGCCGCACACAAACGGCACGTCGAACTGGTTCTTGTCGATGTGGTACACGTCGTCGGCCGGGGAAAGCACCTCGGATTCGTCGATGTAATCGATTTCGATGGCCTGCAGAATGCGGGCCTCGGCGATGTGGCCGATGCGCACCTTGGCCATAACCGGAATCGAGACGGCTTCCTGAATGCCCTTGATCATGGCCGGGTCGCTCATACGGGAGACACCGCCGGCGGCGCGAATATCAGCGGGGATGCGCTCCAGCGCCATCACCGCGCACGCGCCGGCATCCTGCGCGATTTTCGCCTGTTCGGGCGTGGTGACGTCCATGACCACTCCGCCCTTGAGCATTTGGGCCAGATTACGGTTGAGTTCCGCACGATTCTGCGTCATGAGTTTCCCTTCGTTTCGACGCTGCTTGGTATCGCGCTTCATTATTGAACGGATCGGATTGGCCCCACCCAAACCAGTCCAATTTGGATGGGGCCAATCCGCAACTTCTGCACCCATCCAATCCAACTTACATCTGACCTTGATTGCTCCTCGAACCGATATACGTATATAATGAAAAAACTATACGTACAGCGACTAGGAGCAGGGCCATGACCAAACTCACACTCAGCATTGACGAACATACCATCGAGAGGGGCAAACTATACGCCCGTCGACAAGGCCGCACATTGTCTTCCATCGTGGAGGACTACCTTGAATCATTAACGCGAGAGGATTCAACGGCACAGCTATCACCGTCGATTCGCGCGCTCATGGGCATCGGGCAAGGCCCCGCCGACGAAAATGACTACCGATGGCACCTCATGGAGAAGAACTCATGAACAAACTCGTCGTTGACACCAACGTATTTCTTGACGTCATACTGGCTCGACAGCCTATGTGCGAGGCCTCCGCAAGTGTACTCGACCTATCGTCGCACCCCGAATACGACATTCTTATGCCGGCACATTCCGCACCTACTATCGCGTATATCGTAGAGGCAAACGCAAATCGAGCCAAAGCGCGTCAGGCACTATCTCTATGTCTCGGCATCGCCCATGTCGCCGCGTTGGATGAAGCCACAATATTGCGAGGGCTGTCATACGACTTCAAAGACACCGAGGATTCCTTCGTTGCCGCCATCGCGGAACGAGAACGCGCCGACTTCATTATTACCAACAACATAAAGAATTTCGCGCTCTCCCCCATCGCCGCAGTCACACCAATCGAATATCTCAGCCGTCTCGCATCCAAGAAGTAAGCGCACAGAACAAGTAAGCCCCTATGTGAGAGCCGCCGAAAACGCCAATTAGCCAACGGTGTTGCCATAGATTTGGGCTTGGAGGTCTTTGCGGGCGGTTTCCATGCGGGTGATTTGGCCAAGGAGGGTGATTTTCTCTTCGCCGTCGGGCAGTTGGGCCATGCGGCGTTTGGCTAGACCGATCTGGCGCATGAAGCCCATGTCCAATAGTCGGGTGAGCAGTTCGGTGGCGTATCGCTGCTCCTCCGCAGTGGCGGGTCGTAGCTGCATGGCGGCGGCACCAGGCGCACCAGCGTCACCGGGCGCGTTCGGCTGCACAGGTTGCGCACCGTTGCCGCTGTCATCTCCGGGCAAAGGCAGCGGCATGACGGCCAGCTCGTTGATGACCTGATTCAACATAGGCCCGCCGGCCTTGGTGAGGTTGTGCATCCACAGACCCTGCGGGGTGTTGTCGGATGGCAGTCCGCCGGCGGCCGCAATCACCTGAAACAGGGTGCGGAACACCGAAGTCATGAAATGGTCGATGGTCAGCTGGCCGAACATGGTACGGTCGATGGCGCGCGGCACCTGAATCAGTGTGGCCATGAACTGTTGCTCGGCGATGAACACGGCATCATCAATCTTGAAGTATGCCTGCTCGGCGGCATCGCGACGCTCCAGAGTCTTGCGGGCGGCCGGATTGGCATATGGATTAGTGCCGGGTTCCACCCGACGCTCCTCACGGTCGAACCGGCGCTTGGGCGCATAGGCGTCCTCGTCGCGCACGTGCATCTGACGGCGGGCTGCCATCACCTCGCGGCGCATCACCTCGAGATCCACGCCGATACGGCCAGCAGCCTTGCGCGCATAGGCATCCCACAGGGAACGGTCGCGAATCTGTGCCACCAGCGGAGCCACGGCTTTCATTGCCCCCACTTGACCGGGAGTATACGTTAAGTCAAACCGGCCGATGGCGGCATCGATCACGAAGTCATAGAGCGGCTTGGCATTGGCAATCAACGAGCGCACCGCCTCATTGCCTCGTTCGATACGCAGATCGCAGGGGTCAAGATTGTTGTCGGCCACAGCCACAAAGGTCTGGGAAAGGAATGCCGAATCGAGACCAAAGGCGTGCAGTGCGGCTTTCTGGCCAGCGGCATCGCCATCGAACGTGAATACGATACGTGAACTCAATGGCTGGTCTTTGATCTTCAGCGGACCGACCAATTGCACCGCACCCAGAGAATCGTCGGCAATAAGGCGGCGTACGATCTTGGCATGTTCGGCACCGAATGCGGTACCACACGTAGCAATGGCGGTGTCAATGCCGGCCAGATGCATGGCCATCACGTCCGTATAGCCTTCGACGATTACCACCTGCCGCTTCTTGACGATGGCGGATTTGGCCAAATCGATTCCGTAGAGAACCTGGGTCTTACGGTAAAGCTGCGTATCCGGCGTGTTGATGTATTTGGCGGCGATCTGGTCGTCCTCATACAGTTTGCGCGCGCCGAAGCCGAGCGTGCGTCCGGTCGAATCGCGGATGGGCCAGGTCACGCGGCCGCGGAAATAGTCGTAGATGCCGCGCTGGCCTTGGCGGGCCAGGCCGGCGTCGAAGATCTCCTTCTGTGTAAACCCCTTGGATGCCAAATGACGCACGAGATTATCCCAGCCTTGGGGCGCGTAGCCGCAGCCGAAACGTTCGCAGTCGGCTTGGGAGAAGTTGCGGCCGCCGAGCAGTTTGCGGGCGGGCAATGCCTCCTTGGTCAGGATTTGGGAGACGAAGAAACGCTGGGCTTCCTCGCAGGCTTCCAGCAGTCGCGTGCGCTTGGAGCCATTGTTCTCGCGGTTTGGACCGTTGCCACTGTTCTCGTAGTGCAGCTCGATGTGGTACTTGTCGGCGAGTAGTTCCACGGCTTCACGGAAGTCGATGTTCTCGGATTGTTCGACGTATTTGAACACGTCGCCGCCCAAACCGCAACCGAAGCAGTGCCACACGCCGAGCGAGGGGCGCACGTTGAAGCTGCCGGTTTTCTCGTCGTGGAACGGGCATAGGCCGACGAATGTGCCGGTTCCGGAGGGCTTAAGCGTTACGGTCGCGGATACGATGTCGTACAGGTCCGCGGCGGCGCGCACCTTCTCGACATCTTCTTTCTTAATCATTCCGACCATAAGTCTCTAGAGTAGCGCCACGTGTGAGACACGGTAGATATGTACCGTTACTTTCTTGGCTCCCCTCACTCGCCTATGGAGGCAGCTCTCCTCACCCGGGGGAAGCCAAGGGATAGGTCATAGCTCTCTCTCAGGGGAGGAAAGCTGTCAGCGCAACTGACTGAGGGTGCCCGCCACGGAACAGCCTCAGCATAGGATGGAATGGAGAGCCAAGGCGGAATTGTCGGTTAGGGACGCCACTTGATCGATGGCCACGCGCAAACGTTCATTGTCGTTGGTGGACTCATTCCAATCGGCTAGGAACTGGCTTTCCAGCGCGTCGGAGGGCTGCGGCGAATCGGCCATCAGCACGTCGATCAGGTCCTCGACGATTTTCAGTTCCTCCTGGTGGAACGGCTCCCTCTCACGCGGCGCCATGACGAAATACACGGCGATGCCTTTTAATGCCACAATCTCGTAATTCGTATCCTCGGGAATCACGATATTGGCGGAGTAACGCGTCAACGGTCCCGGTCCGTATGTATCGCGAGTGGCGGTTTCCACCGACCAGCAAAACCGCCCAATCAAGTCGGAGGTGATGTTCTTCAACTGCGCCAAAGCTTGACGTGATCCGTTGAAATGCGCAGGGAACATATGCTCACGCCTGAGTCTCATGAATGCTGCCAACAGCTTATCCGCATCCCACTTGGTCCCATACCAGCCGCGCGTCTGCTCGATGATGTGGTCCAAAATCTGTGAATCGGCGAGCACAATCGGGTCGAAGGCACCAGTGGCGATGGAATCCTCAACATCATGCACCGAATAGGCGATGTCATCCGAAAGATCCATGATCTGGCATTCCATCGGCTTGGTAGCCACAGGTGCGCCGATTTTCAACCATCGGAACACGGGCTCATCATCCGGGTAGACGCAGAACTTCTTGGACCGCTCCCCCTTGGGATGCTGGTCGGCCTCAGC
The DNA here is from genome assembly GCF_001025175.1 of Bifidobacterium breve DSM 20213 = JCM 1192. Taxonomy (NCBI): domain Bacteria; kingdom Bacillati; phylum Actinomycetota; class Actinomycetes; order Bifidobacteriales; family Bifidobacteriaceae; genus Bifidobacterium; species Bifidobacterium breve. Next base: position 607,701 of record NZ_AP012324.1, on the reverse strand, counting down.
CAAAGTCCACGGATATTTGACCGCCGCATCAAGAGCTGCACGGGTCAGGTTCACACCGGCGGAACGGCCGTCCGGATGGAAGATTTTGGGTTCGAGACGGGTCAGAATGCGCATGGTCTGCGCGTTACCCTCGAATCCGCCAATATTGCGCGCGATTTCGGCGAGCGCCCGCTCCCCGTTGTGCCCGAACGGCGGATGGCCAAGATCATGGGCCAGGCAAGCGCAGTCGACCACATCAGGATCGCAGCCAAGCATTGCGCCTATTTGTCGACCGATTTGGGCGACTTCCAGCGTGTGGGTGAGGCGGGTGCGAGCGAAATCATCGGTACCAGCAATCAGAATCTGGCTTTTCGCGCCGAGACGCCGCAGGGCGGACGAATGTATCAGCCTTGCGCGGTCACGCTCAAAAGCGGTACGGGCTTTGGACTTCGGCGGTTCAGGTGCCCAACGCTCTTCATCAAAGGCACTGTAGCCCTCATCGCTCAGCACCCGTTCCCCATCTTGCGTTGTTTCCATAGTCCAAGCATAGGCCCATATATCGGCTGCCGTACAGTGTTACAGCAGCGTGGCTGGATCGAGCTTGGCGAGGTCGTCAGCGGGCAGCACCTCGGCGGCGTGCTCGTAGAGACGCGGAATGCGATTGCGCAGGCAAGTGAAGACCTCATAGCTGATGGTATCGGCGGCACGGGCCCAGTCGTCGGCAGTGGGCTCCACAAACTGCTCACCACGACCCGGGCCGAACAGTTCGACCGTGTCGCCCTCGTGAACTCCGAGTTCGGCGGCGGAACCGTGCAAATCCACGATGAACTGGTCCATGCACACGCGGCCGCAGACGCGGTAGAGCTTCGGGCCCTCGGTGGTCATAATGCGCACTGGCCCGCCCGGCTTCTCCACATGCTTGGCACCTTCCATATCGAATCCGGAGGCGGAGCGGTGGATGCCGTCGGCGTAGCCCAATGGCACGATGGCAGTGGACGTGTTGTCTGGAGTCAGGTACGTGCGGCCGTAGGAGATGCCATGGCCGGCCTCCACATCCTTGACCGTGCCGAGCTGCGCCTGCAGGCGCATGGCCGGGGTCAGATGCCAATCGCGCGGGGTGCCCATGGCCGGATCAGGCTCGTAGCCGTATAGCCCGATGCCGGGGCGGGTGAGCTCGAAATGAATTTCCGGGCGATCCAGAGTGGCCGCAGTGTTGGCCAGATGACGAATCTCCGGCGGAATTCCGGCCTTTTCCATACGTGCGGTGAAGTCCTTAAACGTTTCGATCTGGCGGTCGGTGGAGGCCACGAACTCAGGCACGTCAGGCGAATCGGCCACGGCAAGGTGACTCCACTGGCCGACGATATGCAACACGCCTTCCTTGGCAAGTGGCACCAACTCGGCAAGCGCGGCGGCGAACCCTGCAGGCGTGAAGCCGTTGCGGCCAAAGCCGGAATCGACCTTAACGTGCACGCGAGCGGGCTTGCCGAGTTTGCGCGCGGCGGCGGCCACGGCATCGATACCCGGCAGGGAGCCGACGGACACGTCGATGTCGGCAGCAATCAGCTCGTCAAACGGGACTTCGGTGCCGTTGTAAACCCAGGTCAGAATGTGGCAGCGGTCGGGGCCGATGCCGAGTTTGCGTAACAGCAGAGCTTCGTGCGATTGCGCAGTGCCGAGCCAGGTGGCACCGCCGGCGAGCGCTGCCAGCGCAGAAGGCAGCAGGCCGTGGCCGTAGGCATCGGCCTTGACCACGCCCATCACCGCGGTGCCGGAGTTCGGACCGCCGACCACGGAGACCAAATGGGCCATGTTGTCACGCATGGTTTTGAGGTTCACGATGGCCTGTGCGGGGTATTGGCGGCGGGCGGCCGCATAGTTGGCCTTGCCCTGCTCGGACGAGAATGCGATTTCAGGTGCTGCGTTCATGCTCATAGGCACCTATTGTTGCGCAGGAATGTGACGTATTGGCGAAATCGTCTGTTTTCGCGTGGCAGTCGTACACTAATGACCGATATGCGGTTTTGTATAAGAAACCGCCTTTGATTCCCGGCGTTGAGGCGTGCCGGGATCCCGGAAATCCGTCCGGTTCAGCCCCATAATCCTAGATTTCATGAGAGAAGAACATGGATCTGTTTCGTAAGAAAAGCGTGGATCAGCTTGTCGCCGAATCCACTCCCCTGAAGCGCACGATGCGCACCTTCGATCTGACGATGCTCGGCATCGGCGCGATCATCGGCACTGGTATCTTCGTGCTCACCGGTAAGGGCGCGCTGACCGCCGGCCCGGCCTTGTCCGTATCGTTCCTGCTGGCCGCCGTCTGCTGCGGTTTTGCCGGCCTGTGCTACGCCGAGTTCGCCGCCATGGCGCCGGTTTCCGGCTCGGCCTACTCCTATGCCTATCTGGCGTTCGGCGAGCTCATCGCCTTCGTCATCGGCTGGGACCTGATTCTGGAGTACGCCCTGCAGGCGGCCACCGTGTCCGCCGGCTGGTCGGGCTACTTCAACAAGCTGCTGGAAGGCTTCGGCCTGCATTTGCCGGTCGAACTGACCGCCGCCTACGGCACCACGCCGGGCGTCACCACCTACTTCAACCTGCCCGGCTTCGTCATCGTGCTGATCATCACGTGGGTGCTGTCCATCGGCATCAACCAGACCAAGCGCACCAATGACGTGATGGTGCTTATCAAGCTTGCCATCATCGTGCTGTTCATCGTGTGCGCCGTGTGGTATGTCAAGCCGTCCAACTGGCAGCCGTTCTCCCCGTATGGCATCTACACGTTCCAGCCCGACTCCACCCAGCCGTACGGCATCGTGCCGGCCGCGTCGATCGTGTTCTTCAGCTTCATCGGCTTCGACGCCGTCTCCTCCTCCGCCGAGGAGACCGTCAACCCGAACAAGACGCTGCCGCGCGGCATTCTCATTTCGTTGGCCGTGTCGACTGTGCTGTACATCATCATGACGCTTATCATGACCGGTGTGGTGCCATACAAGGAGTTCGCGAAGTTCATCGACGCTCCGGTAGCCGGCGTGATTCTCGAAACCGGCCTCAACTGGCTGGCGTTCATTGTCAATCTTGGCGCTCTGATCGGCATGACCACAGTGATGCTGGTGCAGCTGTACGGCCAGTCCCGCATCTGCTATGCCATGAGCCGCGACGGCCTGTTCCCGAAGTTCTTCGGCGAAGTGCACCCGAAGTATCGCACCCCGTTCAAAGGTACATGGTTCTTCGGTATTCTAACGGCCATCGCCGGCGGTTTCATCAACATCAACGTACTGTTCGAATTGGTGAACATCGGTACGCTGTCGGCGTTCATTATCGTGTCCGCGGGCATTCTGTGGATGCGTAAGACCCAGCCGGACGCACACCGTGGCTTCCGCGCTCCGGGTGTACCGGTCACGCCGATTCTGGCCATCGTGTTCTGCTTCATTCTCATCGCCGGCCTCAACTGGGAGACCTGGGTGCGTTTCGCCGTCTGGTTCGGTTTGGGCCTGGTAGTCTACTTCGGCTACAGCCGCAAGCGCTCCAAGCTTGGGCTGGAAGACAAAGCCAAGGCTGAGGCTACGGCTGCCGCCAAGGACTGAAGTCAGTAAGCGATTCACTAAGTGATTATGATTGGCCCCTTCGGGGGCCAATTTTGTTACCACTCGTGGCGCTGATAGGCGATTCTGGTGGTGTCCACCGGGCGATCAATCAATTGAATCAGGCCGCATCGGGCGAAGCCGGAACTCTCCAGCACATGCTGCATAGCCTTGTTGTTGGGGTGAGTATCAGCCCGGACGTTGCCATAATGCTTCAGAGCCCACTTGATGCAGTCACGGGCCGCATGCCGCACCAGACCGGATGATGCGATGCGGTGAATGGTCACATAGGTATCATTATCCAGCCAAGCCCCATCGATGTGGGCGTAAGTGGGATCCTCACCAGGGCACAATGCGAACTGAGCCAGAATACGCTCATGGCCGTTGCAGGTGTCCACCAGCAGCACTGTGCGCTGGTTGGCAATATCGTCTTCAATCACGGATTCACGGGGGAACTCATTGCCCCATTGGGTGGGATTGCCATTGGCCGCCATCAGCTCACGGGCACGCGCGTAAATCTTCTGCATATGCGGCAAATCACGCATGGTGGCGTGGCGGAAACGACGAGACGTCGCCTTGTTCGCAGCGTTCGGCTGAGTCATTCCCACCTCTCTCATAGGGCAATCACCAGTACAGGAACTGACGGTAAACCTACCATGCCATAGGCACAAGAACCCCCGTCCGCGTTACATGGCGGACAGGGGTTCGTATAACACCTAATCAGGTCAGACGACCTTGCGCTCAAACGGGTCGGAGCTGATGCCTTCCTCGAGAATCTGCTTGGCCCATTCCTTGGCGGTGAACAGGCTGTGGTCGCGGTAGTTGCCGCAGCTCTTCTCGGTGGTAGCGGGAACATCATCCCACGTGGCCTTGTAGGCGATGAATTCCAGCGATTCCTTGAGCGCCTTGGCCACATCCTCAGTGGAGTGCGTACCCCAGGTCAGCAAGTGAAAGCCGGTGCGGCAGCCGAACGGCGAACAGTCGATGTAGCCGGGGATGCGCTCACGCAGCAACACGGCGATAGTGTGCTCGATGGTGTGCAGGCCGCCGGTGGGAATCGCCTGCTTGTTCGGCTGGGTCAGACGAAGATCATAGTTGGAGATCACGTCGCCGTGAGGACCCGTTTCCGTGTCAATGTAACGCACGTACGGCGCCTTGACCTTGGTGTGATCCAGCTGGAATGATTCAACGACAGGCTTCTCAGCCTTTTCCTTTGCCATGTTCGGCTTCCTTTCTACACATTTGCATGTTCACATGCCATATCGCTTAGCAATCGTAGTCGCGCCCACACGGGGATACACGGAAATACCCCATGATTCGCTATAGGCAATGGTTATTGCGCATTCCCGGCGTTAAACGAGGCGACGGATTCCATAAAGCGCTTGCCGTAAAGGTCGAGCTTGTGCTGGCCCACACCGTTGACAGCCAAAAACTGCGCATTGGTAATCGGCTTGGTACGGGCCATGTCTCGCAATGTCTTGTCGGAAAAGACGATGTACGGCGGTTTGCCGATTTCCTGGGCGATGGTGCGACGCAGTTCGCGCAGCTTCTGGAACAGCGCTTCCTCGTCATCGTCAGGAATATAGGATTCCATTGCAGCGGAAGCACTGGCTGATTCGCTGGCCACTGCCCCATGTCGACTACTTACCGAAGCCGACTTACGCTCCACACGTTTGATTTCATAATGGAAATCCGACGCGGCGGTTTCAGCAGCACGCGCGCCAAACATGACAATCGGCATACGCCCTTCGGCGATGAATAGGTAGCCATCGGTGGCCATCTGACTCAGCACATCGCGCACGCGAGCCTCGTTCACATCCTTGAGCATGCCAAACGTAGGCATCTGTTCCGGATTGAGCCATGCCAGGTCCTGCGCTTTGGAGCCGCGTAGAATCTTGACGATTTTGCCGGAACCGACCCGCTGATTCACATCATGCACGCACCGGCTGATCGCCTGGGCAACGCTGGTGACGTCGATGGTCTCGAAAGTACTTTCGCAGTTCGAGCAGGCACCACACTTGTCCTCATGCGTATCCGAGGGCGCATCCGTCGGCGTGATTTCCTGTCCGAAATACCGCGTCATGTACCGGTGCAGACAATCGGCGGTGCGGCAATAGCCCACCATGCCATCCAGCAGGCGTCGTTTGGACTGCCGCACGATTTCCTGATCTTCGGGGGTCATGCGCTCGTTCTCATAATCGCTGTCGAGTAGCCGGCGCCGGGTCACGATATCCGATTCGTTCCACAGCAGCGTGCAGCGGCTGGGCTCGCCGTCACGTCCGGCGCGGCCGGCCTCCTGATAATAGGCCTCGATGGATTCCGGCAAGTTGTGGTGGATGACGTATCGCACATCGGACTTGTCGATACCCATGCCGAACGCATTGGTGGCCACGACCACCGGCACCTTGTCGGTGATGAAGTCGTGCTGCGCCGCTTCACGCGCGTCCGACGACATGCCGCCATGGTAGGCGACCGCCGCGTGCCCCATCTGGTTCAGCGTAGCTGCGAGCGCCTCGGTGGTCTTGCGGGTGGCACAGTAGATGATGCCGGATTCGTCCGGGTGGGCAGCCACATAGTTCGCCACCCACGCGGCCTTGTATTTGGTTTCCAGCTTGACCACGTCGAAATACAGGTTCGGCCGGTCGAATCCGGTGACGGTGACGGCAGGATTCCGCAAACCCAGCAATCCCACGATGTCGCGGCGCACGCGCTCGGTGGCGGTGGCGGTGAATGCGCCGACCGGCGGGCGCTTGGGCAGGCCGACAATGAAGTCGCCAATACCAAGGTATGACGAACGGAAATCCTGCCCCCATTGGGAGACGCAGTGTGCCTCGTCCACGGCAATCAGGGAGATTGGCGTGCGGGCGGCGAAGTCGCGGAATCGGCCGGTTTCCAATCGTTCCGGAGCCACGTACAGCAGTTTGAGCTGACCCGCCGCAGCCTGGGCGAACACCACGGCCTGCTCATCCGGGGTTTGGGTGGTGTTGACGAATGCGGCCGGCAAGCCCAGATCATTCAGGGCATCGACCTGATCACGCATGAGGGAGATCAGCGGCGAGATCACGATGGTAACACCGGGCATCAGCGCGGCGGGAATCTGGTAGCACACGGATTTGCCGGCACCGGTGGGCATAACGCCCAGTACGTCCCGGCCATCCAGCAAAGCATCGACGATGCCTTGCTGGCCTGGCCGGAACGAATCGTAACCGAAGTATTGCTTGAGCGCCCCCAGCGCCGCCTCATGTGCCGTCATGCTTCCCAACCATACCGCATTGCCGCGGTCACAAGTCATGTATGCCTGTTCAATTATCCGTAAATCGATTTCAAGGGGCGGATTGGACGTTTCGGGGACATCTACTTCCGTTTCAAGGGGCTGGTCATCAGCTAAACCACATATACAAATGACATTATCCCAACGCCATTCCGCCGTTTTCACGCCTTGTCTACTTGGGCAACAGCCCCTTGAAACGGAAGTAGATGTCCGGGATAGCGCAAATCCGCCCCTTGAAATGGAGAATCACCGAAGTTACGTTCCGAGAACGGCTCGCAGCGTCTCCGTCACAGACGGTCGAGAGCCTGCTTGAGGTCGGCGATGAGGTCATCGGCGTTTTCGATGCCGACCGAGATACGCACCAGATTGCCGGGCACCTGCAAGGTGGTGCCGGCCACGGAGGCGTGGGTCATAGCGGCGGGCACCTCGATCAGGCTTTCCACGCCGCCGAGCGATTCGGCCAGCGTGAAGATCTCGGTGTAGTCCACGAACTTCTTGGCAGCCTCGGCACCGCCGGCAAGCTGCACGGAGAGCACGCCGCCGAAGCCGCCATGCATCTGACGAGCCGCGATATCGTGGCCCGGGTGGGATTCGAGGCCCGGATACCAGACGCGCTCAATCACGTCAGCAGGCTGGGATTCCAGCCATTCCGCCACTTTCAGGGCGTTGGCGCTGTGACGCTTGACGCGCAAATCCAGAGTCTTCAGGCCGCGAATGTCAAGGAACGAATCGAACGGGGAAGGCACGGCACCGGCTGCGTTCTGCAGGAAGGCCACCTGCTCACGGGTTTCCTCATCGTTAAGCACCACGGCACCGCCGACCACATCGGAGTGGCCGCCGATGTACTTGGTGGTGGAGTAGACCACCACA